>JBCBBY010000195.1:0-508 GCA_038531195.1 Pseudomonadota bacterium | reverse complement strand
CTTTTCTGATATGTTTTGTGCAAAAATGAATTTAGCATTACCCTTGTTTTGGGTTGGAGGGATGTTATCTGAGGCCTTGTGGCGCAATGGATAACGCGTCTGACTACGGATCAGAAGATTCCAGGTTCGAATCCTGGCAAGGTCGATTTTTTTGAAGAGGATGGGAATATATTTAGCTAAGAAAAAAAAATCTTATGGCCAGTGTGGGGATCGAACCCGCGACCTTGGCGTTATTAGCACCACGCTCTAACCAACTGAGCTAACCGGCCATGTTGATAATGGATGAAAACAGATGAAAGTGATTTATTTTTTTACCCCGGAAACTGGAGGAATGATTGTCTAAAAATGCTGTGTAGGGGATGTAGCTCAGTGGTAGAGCGTTCGCTTCGCATGTGAAAGGTCCGGGGTTTGACTCCCCGCATCTCCACCTTTTTTTCACAAAGCTATATCTTTAAAGTGTCTGCCACCCAGCCCTTCTTCCTACATTGGTAGTGTGGCCGAGTGGTCT
>JBCBBY010000194.1:0-515 GCA_038531195.1 Pseudomonadota bacterium | reverse complement strand
CTGATGCTTTTGCGCGTGCTAGGCCGGATTGGGTGCGCTCAGACCGAAAAGGAAGAACAGGAGATCGCAGAGGCCTGCAATCGGCTGATCCGGAACACCATCATCTGCTGGAATTATCTCTACCTCGCCAGACAAGTCGAGAAGGCGCCCCGATCCTGAGGCCCGTGAAAATTTGCTGCGCCTGATCGCAGCCCATTCACCTATGTCATGGGCACACATCAACATGCTCGGCGAATACGATTTCTCTGAAGAAAAACTCCGCGACACCCTCGGCGTTCTGCCCCCGAAAAAGGCCGCCTAGAGACGACATGAAAACAGGAGCACCAGAAACACAGAAAAGCAAATCAGCTCAACGCTTTGCCGACAATCCTATGTCGCATTACGTACCTTTGTTGGGAGAAACCCGTGAGTTCGACCGTGTCGCGATTTGGCGCTTGCAGCGAATGACCGGAAAGCGGGCTGCCACCGCAGCATCCAGTCGTCGTGTCCAAGGTCCGCAAAGGGCCGCCTTTACC
>JBCBBY010000193.1:0-521 GCA_038531195.1 Pseudomonadota bacterium | reverse complement strand
ATTAAGCACCGCAGCTTTTGGACGAGGGCACGGTGATTGAGGTGCCTCGCCGGGAGCTTTCGGTCCTAGTGGCATTGGCAGAGGCTGCGGGAACGCCAGTTTCCAAGGAAGTGAACTTCGTCCCTGTTCCCGGACAGTATGATAATTGACCCTATGCAGCGTTTATCCAAGTCATGGTTTCGTACGCTTGCGCAGGTGTTTGGTAGCCGATGGCTGAGTGCCGCCTCTGTCGATTATAGAAGACCTCAATGTATTCGAATATCGCTGTTTTTGCCTGAGCTCGGGTTTTGAACTGCGATTGATGCACGAGCTCCTTTTTCAGCGAAGCAAAGAAGCTCTCCATCGGTGCATTGTCGAGGCACTGGCCTGTGCGGCTCATCGACTGAGTGATTTTTGCAGAACGCAGCAAGGCACGGTACTCACTTCCAGCATATTGGACGCCGCGATCCGAATGATGAATGAGACCTGGAACCGGGCCACGGCGCCCCAGGGCCATGTTCAGGGCATCGCAGCACAGTTCA
>JBCBBY010000192.1:0-524 GCA_038531195.1 Pseudomonadota bacterium | reverse complement strand
GGGCGTAAAACACGCAGTTCTCAACGCGCGTCAGCACGAGCGTGAGGCGCATATTGTGGCGCAGGCTGGCCGCCTAGGCGCGGTGACTATCGCCACCAATATGGCAGGCCGCGGTACCGACATTCAGCTTGGCGGCAATCTCGATTTCCGCACCGATGATGAACTGGGCGAGATGGAAGAGGGCTCTGCCAAGGATGAGGCTCTGGCTAAACTTAAGGAAGAAATAAAAGCGGAGAAAGCCAAAGTTCTTGAAGCAGGCGGACTGTTTGTCCTAGGCACCGAACGCCATGAAAGCCGCCGGATCGATAACCAGCTGCGTGGCCGTTCTGGCCGCCAGGGTGATCCGGGTCTGTCGCGTTTTTATCTGTGCCTTGAAGACGACCTGCTGCGCATTTTCGGCCCGGACACTCTGTTCGCCAAGATGATGAACTCAAACCTCGAAGACGGCGAAGCGATCGGCTCCAAGTGGCTCTCCAAGGCGATCGAAACGGCGCAGAAAAAGGTTGAAGGCCGCAACTACGAAG
>JBCBBY010000191.1:0-528 GCA_038531195.1 Pseudomonadota bacterium | reverse complement strand
AAATACCAGTGACGGCTGGTGCGGTGACCGCTTCGGACGTCATGAATTCGTTTGTGCTTAGGCGCATCGCAATATCCCCTATTGCTTTTTTTTGACGTTGCCATGCTTGGGCCGGAATTGAGGCAAGAATACGTTGCGGTCAGGCCCTTTTTGGGATGATTTTTCCGCTCGCATCCGACGCAGAGCTTTGATAGAGAGCGCCAAACAAAAGGGGCAGGCCCTGAAAAACCTGCCCCTTTTGATCATCGCGGGTGTGGCGGAATTGGTAGACGCACCAGATTTAGGTTCTGGCGCCGCAAGGCGTGGGGGTTCAAGTCCCTCCACCCGCACCAAAAATATATGAAATATATCAGACATTTGTCTGAGACATGATTTTGACTGTCCAACCGGCAGACAACCTTTTTTTGCGGGCCGTGGCCCGAATTCGAACTGAACAAAGCTGGCCTTAGTGTGGTGCTCGGGATTTTCAGCATTGGTCGCTCTGGCCTATGCCGAAAAGACCTTTGAGCGGAAACCGGAGCTACGCTG
>JBCBBY010000190.1:0-530 GCA_038531195.1 Pseudomonadota bacterium | reverse complement strand
TTAAATCCGTGGACGCGATGATCCCAATTGGCCGTGGCCAGCGCGAGCTGATCATTGGTGACCGTCAGACCGGTAAAACCGCTGTGGCGCTCGACACGATCCTGAACCAGAAGACCTATAACGACGCCGCAGCGGATGAGAGCCAGAAGCTCTACTGCATCTACGTCGCCGTGGGTCAGAAACGCTCCACTGTGGCGCAGCTGGTGAAGAAGCTGGAAGAAACCGGCGCGATTGAATACTCCATCGTCGTCGCTGCAACCGCATCCGACCCTGCACCCATGCAGTTCTTGGCACCTTATGCCGCAACTGCGATGGCAGAGCATTTCCGTGACAACGGTCGCCACGCACTGATCATCTATGATGACTTGTCCAAACAGGCCGTGTCATATCGTCAGATGTCGCTGCTGCTGCGCCGCCCACCAGGGCGCGAAGCTTATCCCGGCGACGTTTTCTATCTTCACTCCCGCCTCCTGGAACGGTCTGCCAAGCTGAACGAAGACCATGGTGCGGGATCGTTGACAGCCCTGCCC
>JBCBBY010000189.1:0-535 GCA_038531195.1 Pseudomonadota bacterium | reverse complement strand
GGACAACTTCAGCACGACGGATGAAGTCGAGTTGGGCCAAGGCGGCGATCCGTTCGCGATCCAGAGATGGTTGGAATGAGAAGTCGAAGCTCTCCAAGGTTTTGATTGGCATGAGCTTTGCGGTACGAAGCGCGATCTCGATCCGTCGGCTCTCACGTATGGTGAACTCTTCGCAAAGCAGCGCGTCGATGGCTTCGACGCCAGAGATTTCGCCCTGCTCGAGACGTTGCATTGTGTGGTCGAGCGCCTCCAGAGCGCGGGGCATCTTCAGCCCAACGAGGGCACCACGAATGCGGTCGAGAACATCGGTCATGATCTGTCCCCCGCCGCCAATCGCTGCCCGACAGCTTCATAAAAGGCGAGCGGTCTTTGAGGCACGCCAGGAGATGGTGGCGCTGGTGGCCGCGGCGGCGGTGCCTTTCGATGAGTGGGATCGACCCGGCGCTGGTTGCGGCCCTCAAGCACAGGATGGCTGGCGATCAAGCGACCGTCTTCGAAGATCTGGATTTCGTGCGTATGGTTTTGCACCTCGACC
>JBCBBY010000188.1:0-544 GCA_038531195.1 Pseudomonadota bacterium | reverse complement strand
CCTTCCGGCGCGGACAGAAACCCCGAACCCGAGCGCCACCCAGAAAGCAGGCCGCATGATGAAACGCCCATCTTCCGACTGTTCCCCAGCCCGGCGCTCACCGCGCTGGTCAATAGGTGGTATTGCTTCAATGCCATCCATGCGCCGCGACGCGAACCTTACCAAAGCCAAAAGACTTACAAAGACGCCCGATTATACCCCAAAGACCGCGCAACCGACCCTTCAAAACCCGACGACCTGCCCAAACTCAAACCGACATCGGGAACATAAGCCAGTGCTTTCCCCATAGCGCAGCACAAGCGTCCCGCGGCTTCCACCTTGTCAGATTTGTCAACGCGGGCCATCCCACCAAGACCAAACCTAACGCAATGGCCCGCATCAAAAAATCTTAGACAAAGCGATCCAGCCAAGGTCTGCTATTCGCGAGCGATCGAAAAATACGCAGTTTATCAAATGACATGGAGCAGATAGCGCGTAAGGCCCGCTAAGCGGCGCTATGGGGAAAGCGCTGGCTTATGTTCCCGATGTCCATTTGAGTTTGGGC
>JBCBBY010000187.1:0-550 GCA_038531195.1 Pseudomonadota bacterium | reverse complement strand
GCCAGCCGGTCACCGACACCGGCGGCCCGATCTCGGTGCCCGTGGGCAAGGCAACGCTTGGCCGTATCCTGAACGTCGTGGGCGAGCCCGTGGACGAAGGCGGCCCGGTTGAGGCGGAAGAGAAACGCGCCATCCACCAACCCGCCCCGGAATTCGCCGAACAGTCGACCGAATCCGAGATCCTCGTGACCGGCATCAAGGTTGTGGACCTGCTGGCGCCCTATGCAAAAGGCGGCAAGATCGGCCTCTTTGGCGGTGCGGGCGTGGGCAAGACCGTTCTGATCATGGAACTGATCAACAACATCGCCAAGGTGCACTCGGGCTTGTCGGTGTTTGCGGGTGTGGGCGAGCGGACCCGTGAGGGCAACGACCTTTACCACGAGATGATCGAATCCAACGTGATCAAGCCTGACAACCTCGAAGAAAGCCAAGTGGCGCTGGTCTATGGCCAGATGAACGAGCCTCCCGGTGCGCGTGCCCGTGTGGCATGACCGGTCTGACGCTGGCGGAACAGTTCCGCGACGCATCCGGCACCGACGTTCTGTTCTTC
>JBCBBY010000186.1:0-551 GCA_038531195.1 Pseudomonadota bacterium | reverse complement strand
CACACCATCCTTGGTGATGCGCGGTGCGCCGAAGCTTTTGTCGATTACGACGTTACGACCCTTTGGGCCGAGCGTCACTTTTACAGCGTTGGCGAGCGTGTCGACGCCCTTGAGGATGCCTTCGCGGGCATCGCGGCCGAACAATACGTCCTTGGCAGCCATGATTGTTTCTCCTGAAATTCTTTGGTTTTAAGAAAAGCGTTGGGGGTCAGCTGTTCAGCCAACGATCCCCATGATGTCGCTTTCCTTCATGATCAGCAGGTCTTCGCCGTCGATCTTGACTTCGGTGCCGCCCCATTTGCCGAACAGGACACGGTCGCCTGTTTTGACGTCGAGAGCTACGCGAGCACCGCTGTCATCGCGGGTGCCTTCGCCTACGGAGACGACTTCGCCTTCGCTTGGCTTTTCTTGAGCGGAATCAGGAATGATAATGCCGCCAGCGGTTTTCGTGTCGGCTTCGATGCGACGGACCAGAACGCGGTCGTGCAGTGGACGAAATGCCATGATTGATGACCTTTCAAATGGTTGAAACGATGATTGGCACTCTCACC
>JBCBBY010000185.1:0-553 GCA_038531195.1 Pseudomonadota bacterium | reverse complement strand
GAGCACGTCGAGGATTTTCTAGGGGATGAACGGCAGGCGCGCCCGATAAACATATGATGTTACGCCGCATTCTTCGGTTTCAGGCACGTGATCGGCGAAACCATAGAGCTCTTTGGCCCACATCGGGTGTTCATGCGCCTTTTGGAAATCGAACATGCCGGTATCGAGGATCTTGTCGGCGGCAACGTTAGACTGATCCGTCTCAATGATCTCCGCATCTGCGTTCAGACTGCGGATGATTTTCTTGGCCGCGTTGACTTTGTCGGGGCCAGCATCCGTGGCTTTGTTCAAGATTACAACATCCGCAAACTCGATTTGATCGGTCAGCAAATGGACGAGGGTACGTTCGTCTTCTTCGCCCATCGTCTCGCCCCGGTCGCTGAGGAAATCGTGAGACGCGTAGTCGTTCAACAAGTTGACGGCGTCGACCACTGTGACCATCGTATCAAGGCGAGCGACGTCAGAGAGGCTTTCACCCGCTTCATCACGGAAATCGAAGGTGGCCGCGACGGGGAGCGGTTCCGAAATCCCGGTGGATTCGATCAGAAGGTAA
>JBCBBY010000184.1:0-560 GCA_038531195.1 Pseudomonadota bacterium | reverse complement strand
CGACAGGCACTCTGGCGAAATGCTCAAACCAGTATTTCGCTACCATCCCGGCATAATACGATGTCCCGCAGGCAACGATGGTGAGGCGACGTACAGCTGAAATATCGAAATCGAACTGCGGCAAAGCGACAGAATTGTCTTCACGGCGCAAATATGATGCCAGAGTTTGAGCGACCACAGTCGGCTGATCGAATATCTCTTTCTGCATGAAGTGGCGATAATTGCCCTTTTCCACTGCAGCTGCCGATGCTCCAGAGGCTTGAACGGGGCGGAAGGTTTCGCGTCCTTCAGCGTCGAAAATCTGCGCTCGATCATGACGGATGACAGCCCAGTCGCCCTCTTCCAGATATGTGATACGCTGAGTCAGCGGTGCGAGGGCGAGCGCATCAGAACCGAAATACATCTCGCCATCGCCGTGTCCGACCACCAGTGGCGAACCCAAGCGTGCTCCGATCAGCAAATCGGGATAGGAACGGAACGCAATTGCGAGACCAAAAGCCCCCCTCAAGCGAGGTAGCACTTCACGAACAGCTTCTTCCGGTGTCTTTCCCCGCTCGATC
>JBCBBY010000183.1:0-642 GCA_038531195.1 Pseudomonadota bacterium | reverse complement strand
CGGCATAGACGGCGAGATAGTCATTGCCATCCACCCGGAGCGCCGGGATGCCAAAGCCAAGCCCGCGCGCAGCGAAGGTGCCAGAACCGCCCTTGGCTATGCCCTGGAACGTAGAAATCGCCCATTGATTGTTAACCACATTCAGCACCACAGGCGCCTTGTAAGTGGATGCAAAGACGAGAGAGGCGTGAAAGTCACTTTCAGCCGTCGAACCATCGCCGATCCAAGCCGCAGCGATCTTGGTATCGCCCTTGATGGCAGAGGCCATCGACCAGCCCACGGCCTGAATGTACTGCGTCGCCAGATTGCCGGAGATCGAGAAAAACCCATGCTCCTTGGACGAATAGAACACCGGCAGCTGACGCCCCCGTGCGCTGTCCCCGTCGTTGGAGTAGATCTGGTTCATCATCTTGGTCAGCGGGAAGTCATTCGCGATCAATAGTCCCGCCTGACGGTATGTTGGGAAATTCATATCGCCGGGATCCAGCGCTTTGCGGAAAGCGCAGGACACCGCCTCTTCCCCCAGATGCTGCATGTAAAAGCTGGTCTTGCCCTGTCGCTGTGCAAGCATCATCCGCGCATCAAAGGTGCGCAGCGTCATCATATGGCGCAGACCCGCGCGCAGGTCGTCATCGGTCAGCA
>JBCBBY010000180.1:0-767 GCA_038531195.1 Pseudomonadota bacterium | reverse complement strand
TTTGCCAGCTTTATCGGCGCGGCGGTGACGCAAAGTCGTCTGGTTTAACGCTCTGTCGCAATTGCCCTATAACTGCGGTAAGCAGACCAAGGTTAGAGACGGAGTGGGTGGATGCAGCGGAAGTTTGTAGGAGGGGCGCTTTTTGCCGCCTCGATCTTGGCAGGTTGTGTAAGCGTTGATGGCGCATCGGTCTGCGACGCCCGCCTCAATCACCTGCAGATGATCGGATCGCACAATTCGTATAAGCTGAGCTTGCCGCCCGAAGAGCTGGCTTTGATTGAGGCGCAATCCCCGGACTGGGCGGTCGCTTTGGACTATGGGCATGTGTCTCTGTCCGAACAGCTCGATCTCGGCATGCGTCAGTTGGAGTTGGATGTCTTTTATGATCCGGACGGCGGCCGGTTCGCGGATCCGATTGGTCCAAAACTGTCCGGCGTGGCGTACGATCGGACAGGGTTGGAAGAGCAGGGCTTCAAGGCCATCCATGTCCAAGACGTGGATGCGCGCTCGTCTTGTCTTCTATTTACCGACTGTTTGGCCGAAATCGCGACTTGGTCGCGGGCGAACCCGGCTCATGAGCCCTTGCTGATCCTCGTCAACGCGAAGCAAGCCTCTCTGGGAGTTCCCGGAACAGTTGAGCCTTTGCCGTTCGATGCAGAAGCCTTTGATGCGCTCGACGCCGAAATACGGGCATCTCTGGAGATCGATCAATTGCTCAAGCCAGATGATGTTCGCGGCGACGCGGCAACGTTGCGGGACGCAATTTT
>JBCBBY010000179.1:0-934 GCA_038531195.1 Pseudomonadota bacterium | reverse complement strand
GCGCGCTTGGATCAACCGACCTTGAACGCCTCCTCGAGCTTGCTGCGGAAAAGCCGGTCATTCGTTATGTGAATAGAATGATCGAGACGGCTGCAAGCTCGAGGAGGCGTTCAAGGTCGGTTGATCCAAGCGCGCCGTTTGTCTCAACAGTCTCTTCTTGGAGCGCCCGGTACAGTTGCTCAATCCCAACATCGATGTCCGAGATCGCCGCAACTTTGAGTTCAACTTTTTTATCAATTGCGAAGCCGATTGACTTGATCGCCGTTTCATTCATCGGGTCAGCAGCTGCCAGGATCAGAGAATCTTCTGTTTCTTCGACCGGTAACACTCGCGCAGACCGCAAAAATGCTTCCTTGAAGCGCTCCGGCAAGATAGCGGCCTGCGGAAACTCAGCCCGCCCGATCCGATCAAGTTGGAAAAAACTTGCGACGGCGTCAGCAAGCCCGTCTTCTGCAGCCAGCCCAAGTTTGCTCGCAACGATATGGATCGGTTCACCAGAAAGCGTTGCCGCTTCGCGAACACGCGCGGCGTCGTCGGCGCCCAAAACGCCATGATCTACAAGATAATCGCCGAGTTCCTGCATAGGCCTATAAATGCCCCACTTGCCCGCAATACTAGGCTCAGCTCTGTTCGGGATCAAATGAATAAATCTTTCTATAGATCGTCATATGCACAATCAAACCAAGGTGCTAGCATCACCCCAAGAATAAAGGGTGGTTATTATTATGGTCGCTGAGCGCCTTTTTCAGAAAGTTGCGCCTGCCTTTAAATGGTGGGTGAACGAACTTTCAGAATTGATGGCGCCTATTCTAAAAACGGTTCCATCGTCTGAAAACGATACAATTTTGATCTCAGACGGCTCTGACCACTTGACGATTAGCCATGTCACAGCGCTTGAACGCCGAGAACTCGCAGAAGTTCCCCCAAGCCCGAA
>JBCBBY010000178.1:0-1059 GCA_038531195.1 Pseudomonadota bacterium | reverse complement strand
CGATCTGGGATGAGTTGTGCCTAGGGGTGAAAGGCCAATCAAACTCGGAGATAGCTGGTTCTCTGCGAAATCTATTTAGGTAGAGCGTCATCCGAATACCCCGGGGGGTAGAGCACTGGATGGGTAATGGGGCCCCACAGGCTTACTGATCCTAACCAAACTCCGAATACCCGGGAGTACTAGATGGCAGACACACGGCGGATGCTAACGTCCGTCGTGGAGAGGGAAACAACCCTGACCTCCAGCTAAGGCCCCTAATTCATGGCTAAGTGGGAAAGCAGGTGGGACGACCAAAACAACCAGGAGGTTGGCTTAGAAGCAGCCATCCTTTAAAGATAGCGTAACAGCTCACTGGTCTAAATAAGTTGTCCTGCGGCGAAGATGTAACGGGGCTCAAGCCATGAGCCGAAGCTTAGGATGCCGTAAGGCATGGTAGCAGAGCGTAGTGTGACATAGTTCCTATCCTCTTTAGCGATCCTCGGATCGCCTTGGAGGATATTTGGAGCTTTCAGTGAAGCCGGCTTACCCTGCTCAGATTAGCTTTAAGCAGGAACCCTTGGTCTTTCGGCGAGAGGGCATCTCACCCTCTTTATCGCTACTCATGTCAGCATTCGCACTTCCGATATCTCCACCGTCGGTTACCCTTCGGCTTCATCAACTTACGGAACGCTCCGCTACCGCTGCAGTAAACTGCAACCCTAAGCTTCGGTGCATATCTTTAGCCCCGTTACATCTTCGCCGCAGGAACCCTTATTTAGACCAGTGAGCTGTTACGCTTTCTTTAAAGGATGGCTGCTTCTAAGCCAACCTCCTGGTTGTTTTGGGATTCCCACATGCTTTCCCACTTAGATATGACTTGGGGACCTTAGCTGTAGGTTAGGGCTGTTTCCCTTTTGACGACGGACCTTAGCACCCGCCGTCTGTCTGCCAGACTAGACTCATTGGTATTCGGAGTTTGGTTAGGTTTGGTACCGCTCGCGCAGCCCTAGCCCATCCAGTGCTCTACCCCCATCGGCATAAATCTGACGCTCTACCTCAATAGATTTCGCGGAGAACCAG
>JBCBBY010000177.1:0-1405 GCA_038531195.1 Pseudomonadota bacterium | reverse complement strand
TCAACCATACCCTTTTTGAGCAAGCGGTCGAGAGCTTCTGCCGGTGTTTGCCAGCCCAGTGTTTTTCGAGGGCGCGTATTCAGCGCGTGGGCAACGGCGCTCAACTCATCAACACCGTGTTGGCTGAGGTCCGTGCCCTTTGGGAAGTACTGGCGAAGCAAACCGTTGGTGTTCTCATTGCTGCCTCGCTGCCATGGGCTTTGAGGGTCGCAGAAGTAGATTTCGAGACCGGTATCGATCCGCAGCTGCGCGTGTTGGGCCATCTCGGCACCTTGGTCCCAGGTCAGCGAGCGACGCAGTTGAGCAGGCAAGTTACTGATCGTTTCGGCGATGGCATCGCGGACGGCTTCTGCACCGTGACCCGCGAGGGCTGGTCCATTCTTGACTGGCTTGCCTGTGCCGTGCCCCTTCATGCGTGGCAGGTGCAGGAGCATAGTGAAGCGGGTTGAGCGTTCAACCAGCGTGCCGATCGCCGAGCTGCCGAGGCCGAGAATGAGGTCTCCCTCCCAATGGCCCGGAACCGCTCTATCACTGATCTCTGCCGGGCGGTCGCTGATCATCAACGCATCCGCGAGAAAGGATTTGCCGCGATTGCGTCCGCGTTCGCGCGGCAATCTGAGAGCACGGCCTGACCGTAGACACGCAGAGAGCTCTCGCTTCAGCGCACCGCGTCCCTGAATGTAGAGAGCCTGGTAAATGGCCTCGTGGCTGATGCGCATCGTCGGATCCTCGGGGAAGTCCACCTTCAGTCGTTGCGAGATCTGCTCCGGACTCCAGGCTGACGACCAGCGACGGCTTTGCCGGTGAACGGCCCGCCGCCCTTTCCATACCACAACAGGCCCATCGAAGGCGATGCCGTCCGGTGTAGCGATGAGACCGGACAGCCGATCTTGTACATAGTCGCGCAGGGCCGGATTCAGCGTGAGCTTGCTCGCTTTTGGCCGCTTCGCAGCACGATCAGCATGCCATTGTGCGTTGATCGCGCGATAGTCGAAGTCTCCACCCCGGGTTGCCGAGTTACGCCTGATCTCTCGGGAGATCGTGCTGGGTGATCTCTTAAGCTTCCTGGCGATGGCACGGACACCTGTGCCTCTCGCACACTCCAAAGCTATTTCCTCACGTTCTGCGAAGGATAGGCAACGGTTCGTCGGTAAGGGCGCCCGTGGCGCGAGATGTGTGGGAGGCATTCCACCAGAACTCCGAAACCATCGGGTTCCGACAGGAGCAGAAACACCGGCTTCAACGGCGGCATCCTCACTGGATAGCCCCTCTGCAACCGCCCGCCAGAACCGGCATAGATTCTCACGTTGCCACACTGGCGGCCTTCCTGGAGAGTTTAATTTGTTCCGGGTCGAACGTTCGGACTTTCGTCTGCCTGTTTTTGTCATCCGCAACTCCATTGACG
>JBCBBY010000176.1:0-1417 GCA_038531195.1 Pseudomonadota bacterium | reverse complement strand
GGAAGTCGACATCTTCGTCCGCTACCGTCGCATCGCCGGCATCGCCTTTGGTCTTCCCGCCGTGAATTGGTCCTCCGCTATGTTTAGAAAAACGGAGGAAACACATGGCCAACAAGCGACCGAAGCCCGAAGAGATTGTCACGAAGTTACGGCGGGTTGAGGTTCTGACGGGGCAAGGGATGCCGCGTCTGGATGCGATCCGCCAAATTGGTGTGACTGAACAAACGTTCGACCGCTGGAAGAAGAAGTACGGTGGAATGGGCACGGATCAATTGAAGGAACTCAAGCGTCTACAGAAAGAGAACGCGCGGCTGAGAAGGGCCGTATCGGATCTGACGCTGGACAAACTGATTTTGGCGGAGGCAGCAAAGGGAAACTTCTAAGCCCCGCTCGTCGTCCCGTTGCCCGGCAGGCGATTGCGAAGCAATCTGCCGAGAGGGGGCCTGCATTGATCGTGTTCGTGCTGAACTGAATGTCTCGGAGCGCCGAGCATGTCGCGTTCTCAGGCAGCACCGATCTACGCAGCGGAGGGTACCAGTTGGTCGCCAAGACGAAGAACGCTTGGTGGCCGATATGATCGAATTGACCCGGCAGTATGGCCGCTACGGCTATCGTCGGATCGCCGCGTTGCTGAGAGATGCTGGCTGGCAGGTTAACGACAAACGCGTTGAGCGACTTTGGCGGCGGGAGGGGCTGAAAGTGCCGATGAAGCAACCGAAGAAGGGTCGGCTCTGGCTGAACGATGGATCATGCGTACGGCTGCGACCGGAGCATCGCGATCATGTCTGGTCATACGACTTTGTGCATTGCCGCACCGACGACGGGAAAGTGTTCCGGACGCGCAACATCATCGACGAATACAGTCGGGAATGCCTGGCCATACGCGTGGATCGCAAGCTGAACTCAGGCAATGTCATCGATGTGCTGAGCGACCTGTTCATCCTGCGCGGCATCCCGTCGTTCATCCGTTCGGACAATGGCCCTGAGTTCGTTGCGCAAGCCGTGCAGGACTGGATCAAGGCTGTCGGCGCAAGGACAGCCTACATCGAACCAGGCAGTCCATGGGAGAACGGGTACTGCGAAAGCTTCAACGCCCGTTTCCGCGATGAAGTCTTGAATGGCGAAATCTTCTACAGCCTGCGCGAGGCGCAAATCCTGATCGAAGAATGGAGGAAACACTACAACACGAAACGACCTCACAGCGCTCTGGGCTACCGCCCACCGGCACCGGAAACCATCGTCCAGATGGACCCAAGGCCGGTCATGCACTAACAATCAAGTTGGACCACTCAAGTGGGGCTGACCACCACCGACCCGACGATGACTGTGAATGTGGTCCATCGGTTCGGATCATTCACGATTTCTATGATGACGATGTCCAATCCGAGGAAACCGAACCAGCGGCCTTGGACCTGGA
>JBCBBY010000175.1:0-1574 GCA_038531195.1 Pseudomonadota bacterium | reverse complement strand
CTGAGCACGGCCCGCGGCGGGCGGGTTAAACCCGCAAGCCGCAAAGTGAAGCATGAGCTACACGTCCGAGAAGACGACCGAAACGGCGCGGAAGATGGGGATCTGGTCTTGGCCACCCCTTTCCCACAACGCGGGTATGGCCCGGTGCGTGCGACGATTACAGAAATCCTTGGTCGCCAAGAAGATCCGCGCGCGGCCTCGCTTCTGGCGATTGCGGCGCATGATATTCCGACGGAGTTTCCGGCAGCCGTTATCGATCAAGCCACCACGGCAGAACCGGCAAAGTTGAAACGCACAGACCTTCGCGAGACACCTCTCATCACCATCGACCCCGCGGATGCACGCGACCATGACGACGCTGTGTTCGCGGAAGCGCTTGATGATGGCTTTCGCATCATTGTCGCGATTGCGGATGTCGCGGCTTTCGTCACGCCGGACACGGCGCTGGACCGCGAGGCGATCAAGCGCGGGAACTCGACTTACTTCCCCGATCGTGTGGTGCCGATGTTGCCGTTTGAGCTGAGCGCCGACGCGTGTTCGCTGAAGGAAGGCAAAGATCGCCAATGCATCGCGGTCGAAATGAATTTCGATCGCTCCGGCACGAAACGGTCACACACATTCATGCGCGCCGTGATGAAGTCCGCCGGCGCGCTGTCCTATGAAGAAGCCCAGCAAGCAATCGATGGTCGCCCAACCAATCGCGCGGCGGGTTTGCTTGAGCCTGTGCTAAAGCCCCTTTGGGCCGCCTATGCCGCGCTGTCGAAAGCCCGCGAAAAACGCGGGCCGCTTGAACTCGACCTTCCAGAACGCAAAGTCGAAATGGCGGAAGACGGGTCAGTCGCGGGCATTCGGACAAAAGAACGATTTGATGCGCACAAACTGATCGAAGAATTGATGATCCAAGCCAATGTTTGTGCCGCTGAGGAGCTCGAACGGCACAAAACACCTCTCCTCTATCGGATTCATGACGCGCCGTCCGATGCGAAGATCGCGGCGCTATCGGAGTTTTTGAGAACGCTGGACGTGAAATGGTCGCTTGGCGAGCGGACCCAAACGCATCGATTCAATCGCCTGCTCTCTGATTTTGAGGACAGCGACAATGCCGAAGCCATATCTGAGATCGTTTTGCGCACCCAGAGCCAAGCCATCTACAGCCCGGAGAATATCGGCCACTTTGGTCTCAACTTGAAAAAATATGCGCATTTCACCAGCCCGATCCGGCGCTATAGCGACTTGATTGTTCACCGCGCACTGATTTCATCGCTCAAGTTTGGCCCTGATGGGCTACCGGACAAGCAGGCTGCGCAGCTCGATGAGATTGCCGAGCACCTGGTTCGCACAGAGCGCAGGTCCATGGCGGCTGAACGAGATGCGACAGACCGCTATCTCGCCCATTTCCTCGTCGATCGGGTCGGCGCAGAGTTCGAAGGCCGGATTACCGGCGTCACCACATCTGGCTTGTTTATCCGTCTCGAAGAAACGGGCGCAGATGGGTTCTGTCCGGCGTCTCGTATTTCGCAAGAATATTGGGGCTATAATGAAGCCGCTCAGGCCCTGGTCGGAGACGCCTCTGG
>JBCBBY010000174.1:0-1596 GCA_038531195.1 Pseudomonadota bacterium | reverse complement strand
CGACGAAAGCGAAGATCCGACCAACGTTCCACGGCGTGCCATCCAACATAAAGCTCTTAGAGCTTCGTAAGCGATTTGACCGCGAGGGGCGCGCGGCAGTGGACACGGAATGAACTAGCCGGGCGAAAAATGAGCTATGAGTGAATCTGGTTCTCTGAGTGCGGCATCTGTCAAGAGTATTGTGGTGGCCATCGGGGGTCATGGTTCTCTGCGAAGTCGCGATGTTGGCGCTTCATTATGGTTTTCGGGGGCAGATCGTCATCAAATGTGTCCAGCGAGATCTTGGTCTCATCCAGATTCGCGAGATCGATCAGCTTCCGTCCCTTCCGGACAAGTGTTCCGCTTCAACTAACGGCGGAATTCGAATTAGGCGGTCGCATTCATTGTAGATTTGAATTCGGTGCCTTGCTTCCACAATGCCAGCATCAACACAGCAATTTTTCGGGCCGTTGCCACGGCGGCTTTGCGGAACCCTTTTCGGCCCGCCAAACGGATAGCCCAGGATTTCAGAGCTGACATTCGCTTTACGTTCTGGATCAATGTCGCGGCAGCATCAACCAGCAGTGAGCGCATCGCTGTGTCACCCTGTTTCGAAATGCGCCCGGACCAATCAACTTCACCGGATTGGAACCGCTTCGGCGTCAGCCCGAGGAAGGCACCGACATCGGAAGATTTGGTGAATCTTCCAGGGTCTTCGACAAGCGCGATAAAACTCAGCGACACCAGCGGGCCGACGCCGGGAATTGTCATGAGACGTTTAGCTATAGGGTGCGCAGCGGCCTTGGCTTTCAACGCCTTTTCCAGATCGATGGCTGCTTGGCAAAGCCTTGCGTGGATGTCTATGAAGCTGTCCGCCAACGTATGCAATATCGGATCTTTCTCTCCTGCCGCCGCGAGCTGATCACGGAAATTCTGACGCAACTTGCCCTTCGTGATACCGCTCATGCGAATGCCGAATGTCTTGAGCACGCCCCGGACATGCCCCTCCAGGTCCTTGCGCAGACGGATCATCCGCTCGCGCGCCGCGACCAGCGTGCGCACTCGGTCTGCGTCGATGGATCTGATGTAAACAGGTGTGAACCAGCCCGTTCGGGCAAGCTGTGCCAAGCCTTCTGCATCAGAGGCATCAGACTTGTTGATCCGCGCAGACAGGCTTTTGTGCGCCCGTCTCGCATCAATGCAAACCGCGGGCAGATCAAGTGCTAGAAAACCCCGTTGAAGCCAGATCGACAGCTGGCCACTTTCATGGACGATAACCTTAGGGTGAAGGTCTCGGGTCTCGAACCAACTGGCGACAGCCATTGGATCCGCCGGCATCGTCCCCCGCGCCTTGATCTGTCCGTCATCGTCAATCACGCAAACAGAAACTTCTCTGAGCGATACGTCCAAGCCTGCATAGTATGTCACGGTTCTTCTCCATATGGTTATCGTGCGATCAACATACAGGACACGATCTGCCTCTGCAGAGCCGCCGCACTCACACCATGTGTCCGGGCGGTTTGAATGACGGCGGTGCATCTGGTTGGAATGGCGTTGCTACACATCCAGCCAACCATTCAAGGACGCACCACCATGGACGACGCTACCATCATTGAT
>JBCBBY010000173.1:0-1611 GCA_038531195.1 Pseudomonadota bacterium | reverse complement strand
CACACAAGTCCGACTCAGCTGCAGATGTCCCGCAACCCGATATGCAAAAAGACAAAAGAAAGAACAATGAACCATGGTAATTGTACTTCTCAGCACCTCAACCACAGGGCTCGATGCGACGAACAACGGCGTCCTTGATTTCCTTCGCCCCGGCTTCTCGCTTGTAAGTACAACCGCCGTAAGCAGGCCTTGCCTTCGCCGCTGCGGCCACAAACGCAGAAGGTATCACTGAATTGCCGCCGGCATTGGCCGCGGCCTATGAACGTATGGACGAAGGTCAGCCGGTTGGGTCAGCCTATCGCTAGTGCAACTCCGTTCGGGTCCGCTCTGGACCAAGGGATTTACAAGCTCTTTTTCGGGGAGCCCCTAGGTGTTTAGTCCAAAGCTGTACTGGTCTACAGTTTTATGAGACGCCACCGTATGAGGGACTATGGGCCAGGTACTTCACAAGCGCGCCACGACGACGCACGCAATCCGAGCTGAGATACAGCGATCGTCGGCTTCGATCCAAAGTCTGTCCCGCCAGTTCGGAGTGAACCCCAAGACGGTGGCGAAGTGGAAGAAACGAGACACTGTCGAGGACGCTCCGATGGGCGCAAAACGCCCTAACACTGTTCTTAGCGAGCAGGACGAGGCATTGATTTGCGCCTTTCGTCGCAAGACCGAATTGCCACTCGATGACTGTCTGTTGGCGCTGCAGGACCAGATTCCGCCCTTGACGCGCTCGAACCTGCATCGCTGCTTACAGCGGCATGGTTTAAGCCGTCTCCCCAAACCAGAAAAGCCTGCGAAGAAGGCGTTCAAGAGCTATGAGATCGGCTACATGCACGTGGATATCTGCGAAGTACGGATCGCCGAGGGCAAGCGTTATCTCTTTGTTGGTGTGGACCGGACGTCGAAATTTGTCTTTGCAGAGGTGTACAGTTCAGCCACGACAAGCGCTGCCGCTCGGTTCATGCGCAATCTTGCATTGGCGGTTCCTTATCGCATCCACACGGTGCTTTCGGATAATGGCATCCAGTTCACTTACCGCGCCTTGGCAAAGCCGCCAAAAAACAAAACACATCCCTTTGATACGGTTTGCGCCGAAATGAACATTGAGCATCGCCTTACAAAGCCGAACCATCCTTGGACAAACGGCCAGGTCGAGCGCATGAATAGAACGCTGAAAGACGCGACTGTATCCACCTATCACTACGACACAGAACAGGCGTTCAATCAGCACCTGCACGCATTCCTACGCGCGTATAATCACGCACGAAAACTCAAAGCGCTGAAGTGGATGACACCTGCGGAAAAGATATATGAGACATTCAAAAGAAACCCGGATATCTTCCACAGCGATCCGCACCAGTACAGCTTGGGACTAAACACCTAGGGTCAGTATTCATAACCAGAAGATGACGGCGGCGGCGAGAGCGATGGCTGAGAGGAACACCTTGGGACATCGGTCGTAGCGGGTCGCGACGCGCCTCCAATCTTTTAGCCTGCCGAACATGATCTCGATGCGATTGCGCCGCTTGTAACGGCGTTTGTCGTATTTGACGGTCGTCTTTCGTTGCCTTCTCCCGGGGATACAGGGGCGTATCCCTTTGTCTTGCAACGCTTCTC
>JBCBBY010000172.1:0-1829 GCA_038531195.1 Pseudomonadota bacterium | reverse complement strand
CATGCCGTCGATGTCATCTGCCCTGAGACCGGCGAGGTCAGAACGGCGCAAATCTTCGTCGCAGCATTGGGCGCATCGAACTACACCTATGTGGAGGCGAGTTGGACGCAGACGCTGCCCGACTGGATCGCCAGCCACGTCCGCGCCTTCTGGTTTTAGCGGTTACAAAACAGGCCTGCTCGTCGGTGCCTTAATCGCGATCGGGTTTTTTAGCATTCTGGGATTTCGGGTGCTGTATTCGGACCGACCGGAGGATAACGCCGGATCGCGTAATCCTGTCGCCGTTGGTTTGTATGAACGTGGTCGCACGCTCTGGCTGGAACGTGGAGAAGGGCCAAACAAGCGCGCCATAAAACTCCTTGAAGAGGCCGTTGCGCTCGACGAAGACTATGCCGAGGCGTGGCAAGCGCTCGCGTCGGCATGGATGACTCTGCCGACTTATTCAAATGACAAGGACCCTAACCAAACGTTTGCCGAAGCTCTCTATGCGGCAGACCGAGCGCTTCGTCTCGATGATCGTCTAGTTGAAGCCAATTCTGTCATGGCCGGTGTGGCAAAAATGCGAGGTGATTGGATCGAGGCACGGCGAATTTATGATGACGCCATTGCAAAAGCGCCGGACAATACAATGCTCATGCTGTGGCGGGCCGAGATTTACCGGGATCTTGGATTGATAAAACAGAACAGAGCGCAGCTTGAAGACGCGCTCGCGCGGGATCCCAACTCGCCTCCAATCCAAATTGCTTTAGCCATGAACCAGCATATCACAGATGATTTTGCCGCGGGTCAGGAGACCCTTCAGTATCTATGGGATGAGCAGGGCATCAAGTCGCCCATAAGCTGGTTCGGCATTTGGCATATTCATGTTCGACAAGGCAAATATGATGCGGCTGAGGCCTGGCTCGAAAAGTCTCCATTGCCGATAGATTCTGACCTGTTGAGTGATTTTTTGGAGGCGATGCGCGATGGCAGCCGACCCACAAAAGACGCGATGGCGGCCCGTGTTTTGGCTGCTTATTCAAATGGTCTTCCAGGATGGTTTGCATATGTGTTGCTGGATCACCTCGGCGCGGCCGGGATGGCGATGGAAATCGCCTCGCGTGAGGCAGATACCGGTCAATTTCATTTATCCATCGTGATGTTTGACCCATACTTTCCGGAACCGCGCCAAACCGAAGCGTTTGAGCAGATCGTCCAGCGCCTTGGCTATGTGGACTATTGGCGCCTGCACGGCCCACCAGATTTTTGCACTGAGACACCGACGCCCGCAATTTGCCAAACGCTTTAGAGCATTCCGAAGCGCCAACTAAAGCTAAACAGCCTTGGCGAGCCAAAAGAAATGAAATCTAAGCGGCTTAAACTCGCCCCAGATCGGACTCTGAGGAATTCCGAAAAGCGAGCAAAACCGGACATAAGCCCAGCTGCTTAAGTCGCTGAGCTAATGTCTTCTTTTGCTCGCTTATCGGCTCTGAATGTACTCTGTTAGGAACGTGACAAGCATGTCTAATTGCTGTTTGATTATCTTGGGTTCATCTTGCACGGTTCGGAGGAGCGCTAGACCCCGCAGATGGCCGTTCAAAAAGTACTGGACAGCCGAGACATCAGTCGGCGCAAGGTTTTGATCCGGAAACGCCTTCTCGATAGCTCGCTCGAAGGCCCGCGTTCCCGAGTATTGCCATTCGCGAATTTCGTTCTGTATCAGATCTTCAGTCCGCGCTCCGAGGATAATATCCCAGATCGCCAGATATCTAGGGTTTTTGTAGATCGCCCACTGATACGCGATCATTCGTTCGCAGCGTTTGGCAACCGACAGATCGAACATCCCATCC
>JBCBBY010000171.1:0-1868 GCA_038531195.1 Pseudomonadota bacterium | reverse complement strand
AGGTGTTGCGACGACCGGTTGAATCCGCCTTGAACGCCGCGGTCCGAATGATGGATGAGACCGGGAACTGGGCCACGGCGCCCCAGGGCCATGTTCAGGGCATCGCAGCACAGTTCAGATCGCAGATGATCGTCCATGGCCCACCCTACGATTTCACGCGTGGCCATGTCTTTGACGGCGGCAACGTAGAGCCAGCCCTCGCCCGTATCGACGTAAGTAATGTCAGCGAGCCAAACTCGGTCAGGGATTATGCAATCGAACTGCTGTTCCAGCAGATTGGGCGACGGTTTGAGGCTGTGATTACTATCTGTGGTGCGCGGCTTGCGTCGCTTGTGCAGCCGTGGTGAGATCTTGTTCTGCCGCATTATTCTGGCCACACGCCGCTCCGAGACGTCCTCGCCAGCGGCTTTCAGATCTTGATGGACCCGCTTTGAACCATACCGCTTCTTGCTGTGAGAAAACGCTTCTTTGATCTGAGGCAGCAACTCGGCGTCCCGCTCGGTACGCAGCTTTTGCCGCTGATCTCGGGCAGGTTGCGACTGGACAAAGCCGTAAAACCAGCTGCGTGCAACCCCAACAATGCGACAGAGCTGAGCAATCGGATAAACAGTCTTGTGGGCAACCCTCTCGTGACATTCGTTTCACGAATGCACTGCCGGCTAGGGATGAATTCACGCTTCGCGTTCATGTCTTCGCTGCCCTTGAGGCGAAAAAAGCGGAAGCTTTCTCGAGGATTTCATTCTCCAGCTTCAAGCGTTTGTTTTCCTTCCGCAGACGATCCAGTTCCGCCGCATCCGCCTGCTGTCTGCGCATCGCTGCCATTGATCCTGCCGCTTCAATCTCCAACCGCCAACTCTTCAACTGCGAACTCGTCACACCCAGTTCTTTGGCAACACCGCTCTGCGTCGCGCCAGGTTCGTAAAGTCGGTTAACGGCAGCCGCCTTGAACTGATCTGTGAAGGTCCGTCTTGATTGTCCCATTCAATGCTCCTTTCGTGGACAGGGGTAAATTACCCCGATGTCCGGGAACAGGGACGAAGTTCACGCCTGTTCGCTGCGGGGGCGATAGACTATCCAGACGCTCAACTTAATGAACTTTCGCTGCGGCTGCGCCAAGGGCGGCTTTAGGGGAGCGCGCTGCCTCGACAGTCAAACTGCATCTTGAGATTATTCATGCCTTGCGGACTAACCCTTCTAACTTTGCAAGAAAGCGGCCTAGCTCCGGCTCGACGCGTTCATAGGGAGCGTCATGTCGCGAAAACCACTGCACTTGGGTGAATTCATCGTGATCAAAATCTAGCCTTTGGGAGCGGTGGCCGCGAACCAGATACCATAGAGAGACATCGATATGACCAGCAGTTTGGCCCACTGTCGTCGTGGCTGTGATGAACTGTGGTTCTGGAAAGACGAACTCTGCACTGATGCCCAGTTCTTCGATGATTTCTCTTTCTACTGTGGTTCGGGGATGTTCACCGGGTTCAACATGACCGCCAGAAGGTAACCACAGACCCGATTTGATGTGATCGACCAGTAGGAAGTCATCACCATCGATCAACAAGAAATAAGAGACCAAGTGTTTGGGCGGTGTTGCGGGTTTCTCGACCCTAAACAGTTCAACACCACTATCAACCCAATCAAGAGCGTCAGCGATAACAGCCTTCTCAATGCTGTCGAATGACGTTATCGCAGCAATCTCTTCGCGTATCTGCGAACGTAGCTCTTGCAGGGTCAAACTCATAAATTGCTTCTCCGATGAAACGACAATAAGCGGCCAACTATCAAACCGTCGGTCCCCAGTACCAGTTAAACCATGATGAAAAACACAGATAAAAGTCACCTCCCTAGCCCTCGTCTCGCGGCCCAAGTCG
>JBCBBY010000170.1:0-1913 GCA_038531195.1 Pseudomonadota bacterium | reverse complement strand
TCCCGGATCGGTTCCACCGCATCCGGGAGAACATGCATGAGGAAGCGGCGGATGAACTCGAAGGTCGGCAGGTGCATGACCTTCATACGATCCCCGCGCTTGATCCTGTAATCCTTCCATTTGAAAGACACAGTGCCGGCATCAGTGCTGACGAGCCGATGGTTCGAGATGGCAACGCGGTGGGTGTAGCGGCTGAGGTAGGCCAGCACGGCCTCCGGTCCGCCGAAGGGTGGCTTGGCGTAAACCACCCACTCGGTTTTGCGGAAAGGGGCGAGCCATTCGGCGAAGGCATCGGCATCTGCCAACGCGGTGAGCTCGCCAAAGAACCTCAGCTGTCCTGCATGATGTAGAGCGGCCAACCCTTCCAGAAATAAACGCCGGAATAGCCGCGACAGCACGCGCACATGCAGAAAGAACCCAGGCCTACAGCTGAACCATTTGGTGCCGTCCAGCGAGAGACCTCCGCCTGGAACAATCATGTGGATGTGGGGGTGATGGGTCAGTGCTGATCCCCAGGTATGCAGCACGCTGGTCATGCCGACGCGTGCCCCAAGGCGTTTTGGATCGGCGGCGATAGTCGCCACGGTCTCAGCCGATGCTTTGAACAGCAGTCCATAGACCGCCCGCTTGTTCCACAGGGCGATCCGCGCGATCTCGGCTGGCAGAGTGAAGACAACGTGGAAGTACTCGACCGGCAGAAGGTCCTCGGCGCGCGCGGCCATCCAGTCGCGCGCCGCCGGTGCCTGGCACTTCGGGCAATGCCGGTTCTTGCAGCTGTTGTAGGCAATGTGCTGATGGTTGCACTTGGTGCAGGCGGCCACATGCCCGCCGAGCGCCTCCGTTCGGCAGGCTTCAATCGCTGACATGACCCGCAGTTGGCTGAGGTTCAGATGCCCAGCATTGGCCCGCCGATAAGCGGGGCCATGCGTCCGAAAGATGTCAGCAACCTCCAGCCATGGGCGCGGCAACGCCCGCAGCTTTCACTCCGACCTTCGATCCCGCAGCTGCGCCAGCACCTCGTAGGGGCTATCGGTGTCCCGGATCAATTTGGTGGCGACATGGGTGTATTGCGCCGTTGTGCTCAGCTTGGCATGCCCCAGCAAAACCTGAATGACCCTGACATCCGTCCCAGCCTCAAGGAGATGGGTCGCAAAGCTGTGGCGCAAAGAGTGCAGCGTGCTCCTCGGCTTCTTGATCCCCGCCAGATGTTTGGCTGCGCTGAACGCACGATGCAATTGGCGCGGTGACAGCGGGTTGATCCGAGGCTTTCCCGGGAACAGCCAGCCGTCAGGCCGGGCCTCACGCCAATAGTCACGCAAAAGCTCCAGAAGGCCGGGCGACAGCATCACCTTGCGGTCTTTCCCGCCTTTCCCCTTCTCGACATGGATGAGCATTCGGTCGCTATCTATATCGGCGACCTTGAGATTACAGACTTCTGACGCGCGAAGCCCGGTGCCATAGGAAATGCTGAGCGCAGCGCGATACTTCAGCCCTGGCCCCGGCGCGACCCTGAGGATCTCGAAGACCTCTTCGGCGCTGAAGACTACGGGCAGCTTGCGCGGTTCGGTGCGGAAGTGCAGGCAGTCCTTTATCTCAGGCCGCTTGCACGTTGTCTTGAAAAAGAACCGCAGACCGACAAGGCGCGCGTTATAGGTCGATGGCGTGACGTTCGTATCGACCATGTGAAGCTGATAGGCGCGCAAGTCTTCGACCGTGGCTGTATCCGGCGACCGCCCAAGGAACTCGGCAAGGTACCTGACTGCTCTGATGTGCGCTTTCTGGGAACTCTCGCCCAGCCCCTTAATCCGCATATCTTCGATCATCCGCGCGCGCAGCGGTGTGGTCTTGGTGTCCACCATGGGACCCTCCTGTCTGTTGATTGAGAGACCCAATCGTCAGACAGTCGTGCCCAT
>JBCBBY010000169.1:0-1966 GCA_038531195.1 Pseudomonadota bacterium | reverse complement strand
GTTATTCCTATACCTCGCGTCGCCAAGCAGCCGAAACACCTGTCGCGCTGGCAGGTGTCGGGGCGCGGTATGTTTGAACGAGGATCATGTGACCAATCTCAACCGGGATGTTCATTGTAGAGCTCCACGGCCTTACCAGTGACCTGCCAGCGCGACAGGTGTTTCGGCTGCTTGGCGACGCGAGGTATAGGAATAACCAATCCCTCAGCAAACATGGTATTGAGAATTTCTATAACTCTTGAGGACGGATCCCGAGCGACCCAACACTCGCCGTAGTGGTCGGCGATCGCGGTCAGGCGTCGTCGGAAACCCTCGATCGTAAGCTTATCGAGTTTGAGTGGTTGCCGACGACTACCTTCGCCCCGGTTGATAGGCAACATTTTCATTGCCCTTCCCCTGCCGATCGTCTCAGACGTCCCGGCAATTCGTTGAGCGCCCTAAGCGCTGCAAGCTGTGTTCGAAATAGTCCGCGCTTCGTTGCCGCCTCGGATATGATCCAGTCATATTCTGGCGGAATTGAATTGCGTACACGCCAAGCCTGCACCGTTTGTTTGTGCACCGGCTCACCCTCAACCACGACATCGAGCTGAAACGCTTTATAGGTTCCCCATAGGGCCTGAAAGCGAGAGACCTCGTTGTCGGTCGGCGTTAATTTACGTTTCTTTTTCATGCAGAGAGACATGCCCCGTGCATCCTCGTTAGTCAACATCGCATATTCTTTCTTATGTGGATAACTTATTATTTACGAGTTGCGCCTAGGTGTGTTGTATGCATTATGCATCTCGTCACACGAAAGAAAAAGCCATGACATTTTTGATTGTTGATAATGAAGACCAGACCACCGAGCACATTCGCGGAGCCCGCATTGCGGCAGTAACTCAAGAAGTTATCGACGCACGCACGCATTACCGTGACTGCTTGGTCTTCTCGGAGATCGTGAAGAAAAAGAACCTCGTCGGCGCAGCAACCTCCGCACAAAGAGCTCTCGATCACGCCTTGGATATGTGGCTTGACGCTCGAGATAAAGCGGAGAGCATCGGCGTCGATCACAAGCATTTACAGCTCTAAGAAAAAAAATAAAAAAAGTGCCGTTCCGGGGTTGCAAAAGTATGCGTCCTGTATATATTGATCCTTAGAGGACTTCGGTCCCACTCACTCCGGAAGGCTAACCGGAACGGCATAAAACAAACAGCCCGCCCTTAGATGGCCCCTCACGGGACGCCCCATCGGAACAGGGAAATCACCGCGGCGGCGGATGGTGAGGGAGGAAGGTCCGAGGCTGATGCTGCCTCGCTGATGAGCTCATAGCAGAGCGAAACCCAGGGATTTCGATCCCGCCATTTAGGACTATAAAATGAAATTCTCATTCAAAACAACGAACCACCGTCGCCCACGCAAGCAAGTGTGGTTTGTGTCCCGCGCAGCGCTCGTCGCTGCATCAATGCTCTTTGCAGCTTTCGCCGTCTATTATTGGGCATTCCCGCTCTATGAGGCCGGCGAGAAAGAGCTGGCCGCATTTGTCGCGTTGCTGTTTATCAGCTCCGCCGCGGTAACACCGGCAGTCGCGCCGAAGCTTGTGCACGCCAAGGGCGGTGCATTCTTCGGCCTCATGATTGTTTGCGTGGCCTTTGGTGCCGTTGACACGGTCGGCACCTCGGGCGGTTTCCTCGGACTGGATAAAGACATGTCCGAGCGTGCGTACTTGACCGAGCTGGAAAAGTTCAACGCACACAAGCTCGACCTCGTCACCCAGCGCGACGATCAAAAAGCTGAGATCAAAAAGCACCGCGATAACTTCGGTCACGGTAAAGAGATCACTCGAGCGTCTACACTGGAAATGCTTATTGCGGATCCGATCGCGGAACGTGACCGCATCCAAGGCTTGATCGACACGCTTGTCGAGCCGAGCCGCGCGAGCCGTTTCAATGTCGAGCTTGTCTCGATCATTGCGCTGCTCATTCAAATC
>JBCBBY010000168.1:0-2025 GCA_038531195.1 Pseudomonadota bacterium | reverse complement strand
TCTGAAACGCCGCGTTGAACCGCCTGACGCTGCCGAAACCCGCCTTGAACGCGACATCTGTGATCGGCAGGTTCGTTTCATCCAGCAGACGTTTTGCGCGTCCGATGCGCAGAGTCTGCGCCGTCTGAAGCGGCGATGCGCCAACGTGTTCCGCGAAAAGCCGTGACAGGTGCCTTGCGCCGATACCCAGGCGCTCGGCCAGCTCTTCCACGCTGCCAGTATCCAGTGCGCCGTCTTCGACTAATTTCAGCGCACGTTCCACCGTTGTTCGGGTTCCTTTCCAAGCCGCGCAGAAAGGGGCCGTTTCCGGTCGGCAGCGCAGACAGGGACGATAGCCCGCACGCTCAGCGGCAGCGGCGGTCGGATAGTAGCTGACATTCTTCGTGAGAGGCTGCTTCACCGGACAGACTGGTCGGCAATAGATTTTGGTCGTCCGGACGGCCGTGAAGAATTTGCCATCATAGGCCGGATCGCGCCTTAACCGCGCTTCGTTGCAAGTGTCGAAATCAAGCATGCCAGGAGTTTAAGACCGGAATCGAGACGATACGAGGGCGCTCAGGTGATGATGTCCGAAAACGGCCAGTGCTGTGGCATGGAAATCCGTAGGTATCTGGCAATTCGATGAATCACGGACATATGCCATGCGAATAACATTACAGGATTGGGCGCTGCTTTTTCTGTTATCCATCCTCTGGGGCGGATCGTTTTTCTTCGTCGCAGTCGCGGTCGGGGAATTGCCACCACTAACGGTTGTTGCGCTGCGGACGGGCATTGCCGCACTCGCCCTCGTTTTGATCCTGCGCCTGCGACGAGAGGCTTTTCCCTTCGCGAAAGGAGCAATCGGTGCCTTCTTCGTCATGGGGTTCTTGAACAATCTCGCACCCTTTAGCCTTCTTTTCTGGGCTCAAACTATGATCCCAAGCGGCCTAGCTTCGATCCTGAACGCGACAACACCGATCTTCTCGATCATGGTAGCGCACTTCCTTTTGGTGGACGAGCGCATGGCGGCCAACAAGGCCATCGGAATCCTGTTCGGCTTCCTTGGCGTGGTCGTTCTGCTAGGCGGCGATCTACTGAATGGAGCCAGCATCGCTTCGCTGGGTATGCTCGCCTGTCTGGGGGCGGCGCTGGCCTATGGCTTTGCAGGGGTCTACGGGCGCAGGTTCAAGGCTATGGACCTGACGGCAACACAGGTGGCATTCGGACAGCTAGTTGCGACGACGCTCATGATGGTGCCGATTATTTCCATAATCGACAGGCCCTGGACCTTGCCGATGCCCGGTTTCGCGGTGATCGCATCGGTGCTGGCGCTGGCTATCGTTTCAACGGCTTTGGCCTACGTGATCTTCTTCCACATCCTTGCATCTGCCGGAGCGGTGAACGTCGCGCTTGTCACGCTTCTCGTTCCGGTCAGCGCCATCCTGCTCGGCACCCTCTTTTTGGGAGAAGAGTTGGCCGGACGGCATTATGTCGGAATGGGCCTCATCGGCATTGGCCTGCTAGCGATTGATGGACGGATTGGGGATCGACTGCGCGGTAAAGGAAGCACGGGGACACCAACGTAACCAGTCATTCGCAAGCGGATGACAAACGGCGGCAAAGTCCGCACCTGAGACATCTGCGTCGAGCGCAGCGAAGGTCGGCTTTTGAAGGGGACTCGATCAGTCGTGTGTCAAACCGTGGTGCAAAACCGACGAGCAAACCCGCTGTTGCGCCCTGCCCCAAACCAACCTGCAACACACGTAACCGTGATGGCCGTACTGGAGGCCAAATAGCCATGTCCCATTGCAAGCTTGGGGAGGCCCTTTTTGTCGTTCTGGTTCCAATGCGCGTCAGTTTGACCAAGTCCGCAAAATCGTCAAACGCTCGACAGGGTGCGCCAGAAGGCGATTTCAGGTTGCACACAGTTTGCACACGAAGAAACTTAACTTCTTGCAATCAAACGCGAACGCCACATTAGCAGCGTAACGCGTATGCAGCTGAGACTCACGGAACGCGTTGGTTGCGCAGAGCTTCCATCATCGC
>JBCBBY010000167.1:0-2061 GCA_038531195.1 Pseudomonadota bacterium | reverse complement strand
CCTATTCAGACAACTACCTGATCGACACAGATCACGGGATCATCGTCGATGTAGAGGCCAGCCGGTCCGTTAAAACAGCGGAAGTGGGCGCGGATGCTACCGAGATCAACAAACCGATCAATCGACCGCAGCAGATGATCTTGGGGAACGTGATTTTCTAGCGAGAACTCGTAGAACAAGGCTGCTTGCGCCTCTTTCCTCGGTCCCATCATCGCAAAACCTCCCACTTGCTGAGAGAATTGAATCAGGCGCTGGCAACCCGATCAAGGAAGAGTTTTTCAACGGAATCGGCTCGAAGCATGCGTAATTGGGCTGACTCTGAACCGAGGTCGAGCTCCCGATAGGATTACAGGACAACTGTGAACAAGGGAGACTTTGAATGGAATATTATGCTGGGTTGGATGTGTCGCTGCGATCCTGCGCGATTTGTGTTGTCGACGGCAAGGGCACGGTTCTGCATGAACGAGACCTGCCGTGCGAGATCGAAGAGATTGCGGGCTACTTGACTGCACTTTCCATTCCAATCGAACGCATTGGCTTTGAGTCTGGCACCTTGAGCCAGCACTTGTTCTACGGGTTGAAGCACGAAGGGTTCGGCGTCGTGTGCATGGAGGCGCGCCAAGTGAACGCCGCGCTGTCCGCGATGCGGAACAAGACGGATCGCAACGACGCCCGCGGCATCGCTCAAATCTTGAGGACGGGTTGGTTCAGCCCTGTTCACATGAAGAGCCGGGAAGCGCATGGGGTTCGAGCCCTGCTGAGCACGCGCAAGGCGCTGCTAAACAAGACCATCGATCTAGCCAACGAAGTGCGCGGATTGCTGAAGATATTCGGCATTCGCCTGCCGAAGACGGTGAAGCATGGCAGCTTCGATGGCGTCGTCCGGCCGATGGTCGAGATGGACGACGTTCTTGCCCATGCCATGTTGCCGCTGCTCGATGCCCGGCTGGTTCTGTATCAGCACTTCCTGGAATTGGATCGGAGGGTCAAGCGCGCCGCCAGTCAGGATCAGGTCTGCATGCGGATGATGACGGTTCCCGGAGTCGGTCCAATCGCGGCTTTGACTTTCAAGGCGGCGGTCGATGACCCCGCGCGGTTCAAACGGTCTCGCACTGTGGCCGCTCACTTTGGCCTGACGCCCCGACGATACCAATCTGGTGAACACGACAACCCGGGCCGGATATCGAAGGCTGGGGATCGCGATGTGCGGGCAACGCTCTATGCTGCCGCCAACGCCTTGCTGATGCGAACTATGGCGGGATCGCAGATCAAGTCATGGGGCATGCGCTTGATGCGCACCAAGGGCCGCCGCCGCGCGGTTGTCGCCGTCGCCCGAAAACTGGCCGTCCTGCTTCACCGGATGTGGGCGGATGGCACCGAGTTCCGTTCAGAAAAAGTGGAGGGCATGGCATGATCTGAGCACCTGACACCAATCTGAACGGGATCGTCCTCACCGGACGAGGTTCGTGGATGAAGCCGAAAATGTCTGCTGCGCCATCAAGCGCGTCTCAAAGCGAGGCTCTCCACAACCAATCCGACACATGCGTGCAGCGATGCCCCACGCGGCATCACACAGACTGCGAAGAGAAGCGTGACCCGGATGAGCGACAACGATCCCAAAGAAACAAGGAAAACGAGCTTGACCCAAACGCCCAATTAGAGAAGCAGCCATTGACCACTACCTGCTTTTGCTGCGGTGCGGCGGGGAAGAGCGGACCTGCCCTGCTTGAGAAAAGTCGCGAAGTCATCTGGCCGAATCTGATCGATTTGAAACCGTCACTCCTGGTCACCCCACATGAACCTCTGGTCTCTCTTGCTCAGATCGGCGCCTGGCCGCGCTTGGATTGTGTCCAAACTTCCTTTTGTAATCGCGGCTGAAATGAGTTGGGCTTTCATAGCCGAGCGCGAATGCCGTGGATGAGACAGAATGCGCGCCACTTTCGATAAGGTCTCGGGATCGGATCAGGCGCAGATCCTTTTGGTATTGTAGCGGGGTTGTACCGGTCAACGTCTTAAAATGGGTGTGAAAGGTCGACGCGCTCATGCCCACCTCACCGGCAA
>JBCBBY010000166.1:0-2073 GCA_038531195.1 Pseudomonadota bacterium | reverse complement strand
AATGCCGGGGTTCCGAAAAAGCCAAAGACTTGTGCAATGGCTGCACTCAATTTCAGTCGGCGTAGGATAGCATCAGACTGCATGTCTTCGAGCAGCTTGTCTGCGTCGAGATCAAGGCTTTTAGCGATGGAAGCGACAAAGCGTTCATCTGTCACAGCAGGCGTTCGCATAAGACGCGCGTGCATCTTTCGATACTCGCCCTGGATATCTGCGGCGAGGACGGCGCGGCTGGCGACTTCGGATGCGACGCCCAAAAGGGGAAGCTGGTGGCGTACAATGTGGAACATCCCAGGATGGCTTTCTTCGAGATCCACAAGCCGATCATCCATAACGCGGCAGATCGGACAGGCGAAATCGGAAAACATTGCGACCGGAACTGTTTCAGATGGGTCTGCCCCGAAGAAGGCGGCGCAGGGATTTGATCTGACGAACGCTTTCAGTTCGATATCGGCCTCGGTTTCCGCAGGACCAGATTCGAGACCGGCAAATATTGCCGCGCCCGGCGTGGATGCACCTGCGCCGCCCAACCGTCGGAACGGCGATAAACCCGGTATCTCTTCAAACTCAAAATCTGGCTGTCCGAGCGACGCAAGATAGGGAACACCCTTTACCCATCCCACTACGGCAAGAGCACCGCCTGCCAGCGCGGCCCGTCGCTTCCAATGTGTTGCCCCCTCCATCAGGTCACCAACAGGATCAGCATTACGACAGACATTCCCATCATCATCAGGTTCTCGGTCAGGCTGACGAACCCTAGCGGGACGTTCGAGTTTCCGCCAACGCAAGCGCATTTCAGCTCTCGTTTGTCCACGTAGACCGCTTTGAAGACGCTGACAGCGCCGATGGTTGAAACGAAAAGCGCGGCGGGGGCAGACAGCCAGGTCAGCATCATCCCGGTCATCAAGATACCCGCGCCGGATTCTACGAACGGATAGACATAGGCGTAAGGCACCCACTTCCGCGCAAGCAGGTCGTAGTTGAGGAACATCGTGGAGAAACCCTCGATATCGCGCAGTTTCTGCATGCCCAGAAGGATCATGGAGACTGAAATGAACCAGCCGAGCGTCTGCCAGGTGATTGCGCCAAGGAACCCGATGGAGAGCGCGATTGCCGTGAGAGCCGCGACGGCGAAGAGGTACATGACTGGACGATAGGTCGTCGCTTTGGGGTCCCAGCCCGTCAGTTTCTCACGTAGATCGGTGTAGCCGCCAACAAGTTCACCCTCGATCCAGGCCTGCGGAGTGGTTTGCACGTTGTGCTCGGCCTTGAACGCGTCAACTTCGGCGCGGGTGCGGAACAGGCGGTCATCCACGTCATAGCCCTGCCGTTCAAGAAGCCAGCGCGCCTTTTGCCCGGAAGGGCACAGGTGGTCGGGCAAGGCCATCCGATAGAGAACAGCCGTTTTGCCGGAGGCCGCTTGGGCCGGATGGGTGTCGATGTCAGCAACATCGCGGGTGTCCTTGGGCATTGGTTTCTCCGTTACGATGCGGGGTTCTGGGGCAAAGGTTGTATAATCAGTGCCAGCCTTATATACCCCCATGGGGTATATGTTCAAGAGATCAAATCCTGAACTGCCTGGCACTCGACATTGCCATTCCCCCCATGCGAGAAGAGATCCATGCACGAGAACCGCGACGCCACGTTGAAACGCCTCAAACGCCTTGAAGGACAGGTCCGAGGGATCGCCCGGATGGTCGAGGAGGACCGCTATTGCGTGGATGTTCTGACGCAGATCGCAGCGGTGCGCGCCGCGTTGAAGGGTGTTGAGAAGCTCGTGATCGATGATCACGCCACGCATTGCATCGAAGATGCGCTCGCTTCGGGTGATCGCGAAGACCAGCGTGCCAAGTTCACTGAATTGCTTGAGCTGCTCGACAAGGCGCGCGGATAAGCGGTCAAAGATTAACCGGCGGCGTTGTCACGCTGGTGATCGTTGCGGTCGCGAGCAGGATCAGGACAACAGCCAGCATTTCCCATGAAATCGACCGGCGCAGCGCTTGGGCTGCCCCCGGCCTGTCGGTGCGCAAGGCTGGAACCAGGCGCAGTTTATTCAGCGCGGCCAAGCTGTCTTGC
>JBCBBY010000165.1:536-2077 GCA_038531195.1 Pseudomonadota bacterium | reverse complement strand
CCGGTGTCCAGCTCGGTGATGATTCGATTTGCGCCATCAAAGCTAACAATGTCTGGCATCTAGAGGTTCTCAATCTAGAGCGCTACGGGTTGCTGTAGTTGCGATCGAAACGCTGCTGAATCGGAAGCGAAATATCTGACGTCGTGTCGACGCCTGACAGCCGAATGTTCTGATACTCAAGGGCAGCTATGACGATATCGACCGACGAGGTCTGAATGGTCGCCGTGAAGGTCCCGCTCGTAACGTTTTCTTGCCCCGCCACTTCGGTTTGTGTGCCCGCCTCATAAACCCGTACTTCCGTCGGGTTTTGCAGGCCGCTCAGTGTGAGCTGAGCCGGGTTGACGACGACGATGCTTCCTCCGCGAGTCGCGAGGCACTTCGATGGGTCCAGATTGGCGCCGTTGAGATTTGTGACGGTTAAGACCCCGGCGCCTCGCCACTCAAGCTGAATGCTTGTGCTGGGGTCGAATGTGATCCCGTCGAAGTCCAAAGCCAAATTGGATTCAAGCCCGGTAGACGGCTCAAAGACCCTGATATCCATCGATCGATTGTCTCTTGCCGTCGCCAGCGCATCAACAGCGGCTTGCATGTTCGCTTGAGTGTCCGAAGCGATGGTGTCCTGTGGACGGGCTCCACGTTGGAACAGCTCTAACAGGGACGCGTCCGAGATCCTCTCGGTCCAGCTCGCCCAGTTCGCGTAGTTTGTATCGAGCTGCGATTGGAAGGTCACATCGGTGCCGCCAACCTCAAGGCTCGATCCCTGTCCGCCCATGGTGATGTCACCGGTGTGGCTGTCTAGGTTGCCTGACGTAAGAGGATTTCCCGTGGTGACTGACTGCTTCACACCATCGATATAGAGAAGAAACTCGTTTTCCCCCGTGTGATCGAACAGCCAAGCGATGTGATAGTCACGGCCGGCTTCGAGGCGGAAGTCGGAGAACGCTTGCGCGTTGTCATCGTTGGTATCCGCATACGAAGCGATTAGAATTCCACCTAGGCCAATGAGAACGCAGACGTTGTTAACGCCACCGCCTTCCTCGTAAACGCAGGACAACGCTGTATCGATTTGATTGAACCGGACCCAACCAGCCATGGTGCGGGTCTGTAGAGTCGCGGCGTTCATGAGTGCCGAGTTCGCACATTCCCTCCGGCCTCCGCCGGGCTGGTCGTTAAGTAGCCAGGAATGCGTGTTCTGCTCACAGATGGGATCAGCGGAGAACGAGCCTCCATCACCAAAGACGATGGCCGTGAATGGCCGCGCGCCAACCTGGTCCGCGTAACCATCGTTATCGAAACGCCACCAATGGTCGGGGTTCGTAGCGCTCACCACGGTGAAGTAGTCGTCAAGCGCAGGCACGCCCAAATACACGGAGAATGGTGCAGAGGAATCTCCGCTATCGTTCGTGACTACGGCATAGACGGTCGCTTCGTTTGTCAACGATCCCTGAACAAAATCGAACTGAATCGCGGTATCGGACCAAATGTCGATGGTCTGAGAGACCCTGATGGTTCCCGAAGTATCGGACCAAATCTCAAGCTCC
>JBCBBY010000165.1:0-526 GCA_038531195.1 Pseudomonadota bacterium | reverse complement strand
CGTTCTGAGATGTGATAAGGACCTGATTGTCGCCGTCGACGTCGGAAATGATCGGCGGGGGAGTGTAGGCGCCAAAAATGCTGTCGAGGTGCAGTACCGACCACTGACCACTATCGTTCGTGAGAGTGCCCGATGCAGCTGTGACGGTGATGTTGGTCCGGAGGGTTTGTCCTGACTCTGCGAAGAACGCCCCCGCTGCATTTATCGATATCCTGCCTGTTCCGCCCGAGTTTCGATGATACGCGTCGGCAATCCCCACCTCAGACAGCCCGCCATCAACCTCCAGGCGAAGCAGCGGCACCGCGCGCTGAACAGAATCGCGCTCCAGCTGACTCAGTGTTGCGAACGAAAGGTATGCACCTCCGTTGTCGAGCGTGAATGTTTGACTGTCACTGTCTGTGAATTCTGCGGTATCGATAAAAGGAGTCGTGTCCCAGGCGAAGTTCCCGTCTGTGTTGTAGTTTCCGGTCGTTGCCTCCTTGATGGCCGATTCGTTGCCACTAGGGAGCTGCCAAAATTGCAACGC
>JBCBBY010000164.1:0-2139 GCA_038531195.1 Pseudomonadota bacterium | reverse complement strand
ACCTGTCGGGTAACAGGCGGCATATGTGGGAAAAAGAACGCACCAACAGTGCAGGATGCCCAAAAGATCGCGCCGCCCCACGTTCCAAGCAACAACAAGGGGCAACCGATACAGGGTGACTATTTCATGGCGACGCTCTACGCGGCCTTAGGAGGGCTTCTGCTGTCCCGCGGGATTCTCTTGTGCCTGCGATTGCCGCAACGATCTCTCATGTCCCGTTCTGGCTGCTTGTGGAGCTGCTGGCCGAATCTGTCGGGCCACCCGCCCTGGCGATCATGGCCGTGAACCAAGCCGTCGCCTTGGTCTTCGTGATGCTGGCTTACCGGTTTCGTGCGGACTACTTGATCGTGCTGGCCGTCGCCTTCCTGGCGTTATCCGTCTTTGACTTGGTCGCGGCGTGGGTTGAGCAGCCTCATCTGACTGGTCCAGTTTGATTGTTAGTGCATTGTCGGCCTCTGATCCATTGGGATGATGGTTTCCGGGGCTGGTGGGCGATAACCTAATGCACTGTGTGGTCTCTTGGTGTTGTAGTGTTTCCTCCATTGTTCGATCAGGATTTGGGCCTCGCGCAAGCTGTAGAAGATCTCTCCGTTGAGCAGTTCATCTCGCATCCGCCCGTTGAAGCTTTCGCAATATCCGTTTTCCCAGGGTGACCCTGGCTCGATGTAAGCGGTCTTCGCGCCGACGGCGGCGATCCAGTCCCGAACGGCCTGCGCAACGAACTCAGGGCCATTGTCCGATCTGATGAAAGCAGGAGCTCCCCGCAGGATGAACAGGTCTGTCAGAACATCGATCACGTCTGTCGAGTTCAGCTTGCGCTTCACCTTGATTGCCAGACATTCCCGGCTGTGCTCATCAATGATGTTCAGCGTCCGGAAGACCTTTCGATCATCTGTCCGACAATGCACGAAGTCATAGCTCCAGACATGGTTCCAATACTCGGGCCTCAACCGAACACATGATCCATCATTCAGCCACAGCCGTCCTTTCTTTGGTTGTTTCTGTGGAACCTTCAGCCCCTCTCGCCGCCATAGCCGTTCGACACGCCCATCGCTGACAGACCAACCAGCATCTCTCAGCAAGGCAGCAATCCGGCGATAACCATATCGGCCAAACTGCCTTGCCAGTTCGATCATGTCGGCGACCAAACGATCCTCATCGGCACGGCCTTTCGGGATATGCCTTTGTGTGGAGCGATGCTGCCCAAGAACTCGACAGGCCCTGCGTTCCGATACATTGAACTGGCTTCGAACGTGATCGATGCAAGCGCGACGACGAGCGGGGCTCAGAAGTTTCCCTTCGCAGCTTCCTTCAGGATCAACTTGTCGAGCGTCAGGTCAGACACGGCTCGCCTTAGCTGCTCGTTTTCCTTCTGCAGACGCTTCAGTTCCTTGAGTTGTTCCGTGCCCATTCCGCCATACTTCTTCTTCCAACGGTATTAGGTTTGTTCAGTCACGCTGATCTGTCTGATCGCATCCAGACGGGACATGCCTTGCCCCATCAGAACTTCAACCTGTCGTAACTTCGAGACAACCTCTTCCGGCTTCGGTCTCTTGTTTGCCATTCTCGGTCCTCCGTTGGCTATACATAGCAGTGGACCAGTTCAGTTGGGGAGGCTCACTTCTTCTCGTTTGGGGCGTCGGGGAGAAATATGATCTTCTTGTAAAACCCAACTAGACGCCTTCAAAGAAGCCGCCTGCAATATCGGAACTTACGACTACGAAGCGAAGTTCAACGAAAAGTTGGGAAAGATGGTGAAGGCGAAGCAATACAACGATCTCTCGGCTGAAGTAGCGGATACGAAACGGGCACTCCGGTAGGAGATGCCCGCAAATCGTGGTTTTGGCGTCAGGTCAGAACCGAATTTCCAACTCGGCGTTAAACACCGTGTTGTCGGCCGAGTCTTGTGACCCACTGAATAAAAACAACATGTTGTCGACCTCATAGGTCGCGGTGCCCCGATCAAATCGGCTTACTTTATAGCATTGCGTTGGGCGATATTTCGGTCGAGAGCAGGCCGGCTGTCGATTTGGATGGACGCCTGCACGCCATCCGCAACGTCTACTGTTTCTACCTGGGTGTTCATGGTGGTTCCTTTCGTTAATACATACCGGAGGTGCGGCCGATTTTTCCGGGTCG
>JBCBBY010000163.1:0-2145 GCA_038531195.1 Pseudomonadota bacterium | reverse complement strand
TACTCGACCAATATGGTCCCTTTGTCCCGCGCTAAGGAAGCAAGGTCTGTTCGAGATGGTGTCGAAGTGAAACCGACGACTTTGTAATTGCTTGTATGGCTCTTCAGTAACAACGCTGTGTCCGAACATGTTGCATTTGCATAATCGCTGAGATGTGTCTTGTTCGTCGTTCCTACCTCGCGCAGGATCGCACCGCTTTGTGCAATCACATCTGGCATCCGAAAAGAGCCACCAATTTCAACCATTTCACCCCGCGATGCGACAACCGGTTTGCCGGCCCCTAAGGCTGTCAGGCACGACAAGATCGCGGCAGCGCAATTGTTTACGACGATAGCTGCCTCTGCGCCGGTGAGCTGGCAAATTAAAGCTTCGACATGCTGATGACGAGACCCGCGTTTGCCGGTTTGCAAATCCAATTCAAGGTTGGAGTAGTTTTCTGCCACCGCGCGCATTGCGTCGACTGCTTCTGGGGCGAGCCGAGCGCGACCGAGATTGGTGTGAATGATGATGCCCGTCGCATTGATCGCGGGGCGCAAGCTCGGGGCGCGTTGGTCGCGCAACTCTTCATGGATTTCGCTAAGCAACGCATGATGAGTGGCGTCAGTCTTGGGTTCAGTCTGGCCTTCAAGCAGACTGTCGCGCGCCAACTGAATTTTCGATCGTACCGCATTTGCGACATCGTCATAGCCAAAGGATTGGATCAGTTGGATGGCCAACTCCGATTCCAGTACGGCTTGCACTTTAGGCAATTGTCTTAGGCGGTCTTGCATCCGGCTATTGTTTCTGAAGACCTCTCGAGAGGCAAGATTGCCGTCGAGGCGTCAGAGTGCTTGGCAGGTCTCGGCGACCTTAATCTCCGTTTCGCGTTTGCAAGCCAGACCATCTGGCGCACTTTCGCAAACAGAAGCTGAGGATTCAATATCCAAGAAAGACGCTGCGCTCGCCATCGCCGTCCAGTACGCATCCTGAGCGCCGAGCACGGCTTCATCCATTGATGGATTGCCGAGTAAGTTCGCCTGACCTTGAGCGCTTTGAAATTCGCAGGCTTCCTGCAGTGCTAGGCGCTTGAAAGGTGTTTGGTTTTGCTCCGATAAGGCCAATTGCTCGGCTTCAGCGGCATACGCGATCCAGTTGGTTGCGACTTGCGCAGCGAAGCCTTCAGATGCCGCCGCGCTGCCCGCCCAATCGCCCGCACTTGTCGCAGAGGAAAAAGCCTCGACGGCTTTTGAGCTGTCATTCAAGCGTCGAACCGCGAGCGCCATTCCGCAGAAATTGCCCTGACGGGCATCGATCCCGGACGTACCCATATCCAAGCAAGCGGTGCTGACACTATCGGCATATTGAAGCGTTTTACCGGCCGCTTCAGAGAACCCCTCCGGCGATTGGCCCGGTATGGCGGTGAGGGCCTCCGCCGCCGTCATGGCGGTAAAGGTCCAAGCCATATTGAGCGCCGGCTTACCAGCTGTTTCGGCCATCTTGGCCTCTGCGGCAGATAAATACTCATTCAACGACGCAACGGTCGCCGTCGCATCGCCGGTGGAGACTTTAGCGACGTTGATATCGCTTACCATGGATTCCGGAGAGGGACCGCCCGTGGCCGTCGTTTCGCAGGCATTGAGCACAACGAGGCCTAAACTAGCGATTGCGATTTGCCCGAACTGTTTCATCCTTCAGCTCCTTGCGGTGAGACGGGTTGGTAATAGACCTCAGGATCTCCTGAGGGGGTGCGAATATGGTCGAATTCGAAGGGATCGACAGGACTGCTCGCTTGCGCCGCGCGACCTTTGCGCATTGTGTCGACGGCGCCCATGATCATTTCAGATGACACACTGGCTTGGCCATTGGCGACGACGTCGCTGAGGAACCAGCGGAAGGCATAGAGCCAGTCTTGTGACGACAGCTGTTCAGCGGTTTGCGTCATCGCCATTTGATTGAGTTGTTCAATGAACAATTGCAGCGAGTTTTGACCGTCTTCCGTTGCGAGCTGACGCGCATGCGAGGTTGCGACGTCCAGGGTCGCCATCAATGCCTCGGCAAGCGTGCGCCCGAAGAGGACTTGACCTGATTGCCGATTGAGGGGCGCGCTTCCATCGGCTTGGGCTGTCAAACTGGTCTGTGCGCTCGCGAGCACTTGTTGAATTAAAT
>JBCBBY010000162.1:0-2201 GCA_038531195.1 Pseudomonadota bacterium | reverse complement strand
CATTCAGTCGGAATTAGACGTAACCGACAATGAGCTCGAACAAATTCGATATAGATTGGATGAGAGGCCATAAGGGGCGCCACTTTTTCGGGCGGCAACTGGAACAAGAACCCATAAGGAGAGTCTGGGTTTTCCGCCGCCGCGGCCCGCGCTTCGGGCCCCAAGAACTCGCCCATATAGTCGACATAGTCATCCGACAGCGAATAATCGTGGACCACTGTTTCTCGCGGGACTCCGAGCGCCGTCAAAATAAGTGCGGCTGCGGTGCCAGCTCTGTCTTTTCCCGCTGAACAATTGAATGCGAGCGGAATACGACCAACGGCAAGATCATCGAACATTTTAGTGTAGCCTTCTGCTTCACCAAATGCGATCTCCCAATATCCTTCAGCCATCGAATTCTTGACGTCTTCCGGTGTTGAATTTGGGTCAAGCAGTGCGGTGAACATGGAGTTTTCGCTTGGATCGCTCTCTGGGGCGTCTGTGAAAACTTGATAGTCAATATCGCCTGCTGCCCAGACCGTCGGGTCTTCGACGCGTTCATCTGAATCGCGAAAATCGCAAATCGTGGTAATGCCAAGGTCTGCGAGATAGTCGTAATCATTGTCTGTTAGAGCTGACATTCTGCCTGACCTAAAAACATGACCCCATTTCACCATGCGGCCATCTTCAGTTTCGTACCCGCCAAGGTCGCGGAAGTTGCGTCCGCCCTCGAGGGGCAGCAACCGAGCGGCGACTAGGACCGATTCACCGTTTTCGGGTGTGATGGAGAAGTAACGTCGCTGGGGCTCGCCATCGGCCGTCCATGAGAGTTCAGACGCGCCCGCGTTCACGTCAATCGCCATACCGCTGCCAGGTTCAAACGTTGGCGTGTCCGACCACTCAATCGTCACCGCCGCGTCACTCGGTTCGGTTTCCCAGGCGATGCGGTAATCGTTTGCCGTTTCGCCGTGGGTCACTTCAGCGCTCAATACGGTTGCGGTTGGCTTTGGCTCTTGTACAGGCGTGCTCTTACCACAGGCGGCAAGCAAACCGAGCGATGAAACCAAAACGCCAAACCGAATATGAAACATGGACATACAGACCTCCCTTGGTGGACTTTAGTGCGGGTGCGACGGTCACTGGGCGCGCCACACGACGTCTATGAATTGGCGTCGGCGAACGACACATTCATCTGAATGATCTTTCGCCGACCCCATTTAGATATGGATATTAGTAGTCGTAGCTGATCCCGAACATGAAGAAGCGACCATAGCCTTCAATTTGGTCGGCAAATTGCGGCTCACCAACATAACGCTCATCTTTGAAGTCACTAAGATTATTGGCTTCTGCGAAGACAACAGTTGTGCCACCGCCAAACTCAAAGGGCAGTTCGTACTGGATCTTAGCATCAACGCGTTCAGTTTCGCCCCAGAAGAGCGGCTCGCCAGGACCGGCTTCTGTCGTGGTCAACCATTCGTCGCGATACTGATAGGCGAGACGCGCGGACAGGCCAAACTTTTCATAGAAAATCGAAGCATTGTAGATCAGCTCCGAGGTTCCTGGGATGGCCAGCGTTTCGCCCTGACCGCCATTCGCGGTCGGCGCGAAGAACTCACTGTCAAGGAAGGTCGCATTGCCCGACACACCAAACCCATCAAACGGCTCTGGCAAGAAAGTAGCTTGGCCAAGGAAATTGATCTCCAAGCCCGAGAGTTCCCCGTCTTCACCGTTCAAGAAGGTGCTGGCGAGAACCTGCTCACCTGGATTGAAGAAATCGGAGAATTGAGATCCGTCCACAAGAGTGGCGCCTTCATAGATCACATTGTCGATGCTGCGATAGAACGCTCCGACGGAGAGGATGCTGGCCTCGTCGAAATACCATTCGAGCGACGCGTCGAAACCAATCGATTCTTCAGGGTCCAGGAAGGGGTTACCACCGGAAAGCTCTCGCTCAATTGGATCGATGTCTTGTGACGCACGGAGCTCCGCATAGTTCGGTCGGCTGATGCCGGTCGTTCCTGAGAAGCGAAGCTTTACATCGTCGCTCAGGTCGATGTTGACATGGACACTCGGCAAGACGTTCAAATAGTGGCCTTCTGAGCGTGGAAGCTCCGTCCCGATACAGGTTACTCGTCTCCCATTTCTGAAAAAGGGCCACCACGACCGATGAAACGATTATGTCCCTTTAACGATTATGTCCCCTAAAAGTTGATCTTTCAAAG
>JBCBBY010000161.1:0-2267 GCA_038531195.1 Pseudomonadota bacterium | reverse complement strand
GCTCGACCATGATCAGAGCTTTGTCGGATTTGGCAGGCCCGCATAAACCGCGTCTGCATCAAACGCACGCTCCGTTTCTATAGCCTTCAGCTTAACTGTATTGGCGCTCTCGACCGCATCCAAATCAACTTCCCGATAGAAGCAGGACTTAAAACCAACATGGCAGCTTCCGGGGCCGTCAACGCGCACGTAGAGAATCAGGGCATCCTGATCATCATCCATGAGAATGCGCTCAACGGTTTGAGTGAATCCACTATGTTCGCCTTTACGCCAAAGAGCCTCGCGGCTGCGCGACCAGAAGTGCGCTTGCTTCGTGCGCAGTGTCAACTCCAGCGCCTCCTGGTTCATATATCCAAGCATCAGCACTGATTGGTCCTGCGTGTTGATCACTATCGCGGGAAGCAAGCCATCTGCATCAAATCGGGGGGCAAGCTCATCACCCAGTTCTACCTGCTCAACGCTCGTCCGCGGAGCAAAGAGTGTTGTCGTTTGTGTCATATTCCGTTTCGACCGTGGTCGCCTTTGTCTCAATAGTCTTCTTTGTCGGCATCCGTGTGCGCCAAGAGGTGGTCGCTGTTACTCAGTGTTGAGGCCTTTCGCTCGCAAGGGTGGAACTGGGTCATATCCCGATCCGCCCCAGGGGTTGCACCGCAGCAGCCGCCAGACTGACAGGGCTACACCGCGAATGAGCCCATGACGCGCCAGCGCTTCGGCGGCATAGGCGGAGCAACTTGGTTGGAACCGACAGCTTGGTCCGGTGAGTGGAGAGAGCCAGCGTTGATACACGCCAATAAGTGCAATCAGTAGCCGCGTCATGCCATCCGCCTCCAAGCGGTACCGCCTGGGGTGTCGTCCAATTGAATACCCATCTTGGTAAGTATCTCACGCAGACGATCTGCCTCGGCAAAATCTCGAGCTGATCGAGCAGTTTCGCGCTCGGTAACTAGTCGCACAATTTCCGCCGCATCAGCTTCATTGTCGTTTGCACCTGCAAACCAACTTTCTGGATCAGCTCCGAGCAGTCCAAGCGTTGCACCAGCCTCAAGGATCGCTGCCTTGATATGGCTTCGCTCGTCAGCAGAAGCCGCCTTATGCGCAGCCTTTGCGAGACCAAACAGCTCCGCGAGGGCGGCAGGTGTGTTGAGGTCATCCTCTAATGCCTTGTGGAATGTGCCAAGGCTTTCCTCAGCTGCGTTCGGCTCGACATCAGAAAGTTCACGCAAAGCGCCATAAAGCCGGTCGAGGCCGCGTCGCGCATCGTTGAGACTGCGCTCTGATAGGTCGAGAGGGCTGCGATAATGCGCTGACAGCAAGGCAAAGCGGATCGCCTCGCCCGGCACTTCGTCCAGCAGTTCACGCACCAAACGGACATTGCCGAGCGACTTCGACATTTTGGCACCATCGATGGTCACAAAACCATTGTGCACCCAATACCGACAATATTGAGTACCCGGCCATGCGCATGTGCCTTGTGCGATCTCATTTTCATGATGCGGAAAGATCAGGTCCTGTCCGCCTCCGTGGATGTCGATTGATTTGCCCAAATGCTGACCAATCATGGCCGAGCATTCGATATGCCAGCCCGGTCGACCGCGGCCCCAAGGGCTGTCCCATCCGGGTTGATCATCGGAAGATGGCTTCCAAAGCACAAAATCAGCCGGGTCTCGCTTGAACGGCGCGACGTCCACACGGGCTCCCGCTCGCATCTCATCAACGCTCCGCCCTGAGAGTTTACCGTAATCCTCGAAGCTGAACACATCGAAAAGCACATGGCCCTCGGCTGCATAGGCGTGCCCATTGTCGATCAACGCTTCGATCATTGCGATGATGTCGGGCACGTGATCCGTCACGCGCGGTTCAATGCCAGGCGTCAGCACGCCAAGAGCCGCCATGTCTTCGTGATAGGCTTCGATATATTTGGTGGTTATTGTGCCAATGGGCACGCCCGCCTCTTCTGCAGCCGCGTTAATCTTGTCATCGATATCGGTGAAGTTGCGCGCATAGGTCACGCGCGGATAGCTGCGCCGCAGCACCCGATACAAAACATCGAACACGACCGCGGGGCGAGCGTTGCCGACATGCGCGTAATTGTAGACCGTTGGGCCACACACGTAGAGCGTCACGTGATCAGGATCGGTCGGGACAAACGTCTCGCGTTGGCCACTGAGGGTATTGGTCAGGGTGAGAGTCACTTGGCAATCGCACCTTTTTGAGCTTCAGTCCTTGACTATGATATGTTGTATCATAAGTCAGCACAATAGTGTCTC
>JBCBBY010000160.1:0-2352 GCA_038531195.1 Pseudomonadota bacterium | reverse complement strand
CGTGGGATCAGCAATGGTCGCTACGGGCGTGGTAGGCCGAGCGCCTCGTTCCACGCGGGCAGTTGCAAAGCGCGGCATCGCGCGCGCTTAGAAAGCGTCACCGCGAGCGCTTCGAGTAGGATGCGATATACATTGTTCTCGGGCTGAGGTTCCGTCAGACCAAGCGAGTTCACTTGAACTCCATAGCGAAACCGCAGGGCCTTTTCCTCTGTTACGCCATAACGATCGCGTCCAATTTCTTCCCACAGATCTACGAATGCCCGCATTTTGCAGAGTTCCGTGACGAAGCGGACACCCGCATTCACGAAAAAGGAAATACGCCCAAAGACGGTCGGAAAGTCGGCCTCGGGCACTTGGCCGCCCGCTTTCACGGCGTCCAAAACCGCGCATGCCGTCGCCAGGGCGTAAGCCAGCTCCTGCTCCGGCGTCGCGCCCGCTTCCTGCAAATGATAGGAACAGACATTCATCGGGTTCCACTTCGGCACCTCGGTATAGCACCAGCTGATCATATCGCTGATCAAGCGCATGCTTGGTTGCGGCGGAAACACATAGGTTCCACGCGAGAGATACTCTTTGATGATATCATTCTGCGTTGTGCCCCGAAGTTTGCTTCGGTCGTCACCGCGTTCATCCGCCAACGCCACATAAAGCGCCAATAACCATGCCGCCGGCGCATTAATCGTCATCGACGTGTTCATTTCTTCGAGCGGAAGCGACTCAAAAAGCGTACGCATATCGCCAAGGTGCCCGATGGGCACGCCGACTTTGCCCACTTCACCGCGCGCTAGAATATGATCCGCATCATATGCGGTCTGGGTCGGCAGGTCGAAAGCGATAGAGAGCCCAGTTTGCCCTTTCGCAAGATTACTTCGATAGAGCGCGTTTGACTTTTCAGCCGTCGAGTGACCTGCATAGGTTCGGAAAATCCATGGCCGGTCTGGGGCATGTTGATACTCAGTGTCCGCCAATGGGATCCTCCGCGATTTTTTCGCAAGATGAGCGAAGTATCCGTCTGAAGCAAGCTTTCCCGATGGTTACTCCACACATGCATTTTTGCATTCAACGAATGCTGAGGTATGCGGTGAAGTTTTGCCGCAATCTGCTATATCTCAAGCTCTCTCTTTCTGGAGTTTTTCTCGACATGACGGATATGATTGGCTTGGTCGCAGCGATGCTGACGACGATTTCGTTCTTGCCCCAAACGCTAATGGTGATCCGCACCGGACGAACCGATGGGATCTCTTTGTGCATGTATGCGCTATTTACCAGCGGCGTTGCGGGGTGGCTGGCCTATGGACTGCTGACGGGCAGTTTGCCGGTAATCTTGGCGAATGCCATTACGCTGGCTTTTGCTGCAACGATCCTCGTGCTGAAGGTTCGCGCCGTCACAGGTGCAAGACACCAGCGATTGCCAGCCGGGGCATGATCAGGCTAGGGCATAGGTCGTCCAAACTTATTTAGTCTACTATGCCCGCCGCTTTACTTTTTCCGATCCTCCTACGCATTGCCGGACCACTGGCCTTCCTGAGTGCGACGGCTACGGCGGGCGTGATGAATCGTAGCGTTATGGTCGTGCCTTTTCTTGCCCTCGCCGCCACAATTACCACGATCCTGATCCGAAAATTTACGCCGTCGCCCGCTGTTGAGCTGAAAGCGATGCTAAGCCCTGAAGCGGACACGCAACCAGAGAGTCCATTTCGTGGAATGGGGCGCCGGTTCGCGATAGGTATGGTTGGCTACGCGATCGTATTTGCGCTGTCGGCCTGGATCGCCGCGCTTTTTCAATCGACCGAATTCGAACCTCAAATTCGTACGCAGGATATATGGCTTGCGCTGGTTCCAGCTCTCATAGCTCTGCTTGGTGCTTGGCTCTCGGCACGATTGGGTCTCAGTCAAATGGCGAGCATGATGGGCCAAATGCAGACGGCGTTCTCGCAAATGCAAACAGGTCAAGCATCTGCGCAACCTGATGATGATACCTTCACCGTCGAGGGTGAAATTATTGACCCTGATGACCCCCGCGCTTCATAGCCAATCAAACGCCGAAAGGTCGGCGCCAATATAATTGTAATAGCTCGCTTGCACCTGCCGCGTCACGGGGCCCGGCTTTCCATTGCCAATAACGCTTCCATCAATACTCAAGACGGGAGCGATCACGACGCCGGTGGAACTGGTGAACGCTTCTTTGGCGCTGCGCAGTTCGTCTAATGTGAAGGCCCGCTCCTCCAGAGTGACCGACTGGCCCTCCATCAAGGAAAGAACGCGGCTGCGTGTAATGCCCGGCAAGAGCGCCGATGAAAGATCACGCGTCACCAGCACATTCTCCGGCGTAACGATCCAAAGATTGGCGGA
>JBCBBY010000159.1:0-2328 GCA_038531195.1 Pseudomonadota bacterium | reverse complement strand
CCCAGCCAGATGTTTGGCCGCGCTAAAAGCGCGATGCAACTGACGCGGCGAGAGTGGGTTGATCCGGGGCTTTCCCCCTCTCGGCAGATTGCTTCGCAATCGCCTGCCGGGCAATGGGAAAGAGCCAGCCATCGGGACGCGCCTCGCGCCAATAGTCACGCAAAAGCGCCAGCAGGCCAGGCGACAGCATCACCTTGCGATCCTTCCCGCCTTTCCCTCGCTCGACATGGATCAGCATCCGGTCGCTATCGATATCGGTGACCTTGAGATTGCAAACCTCCGACGCCCTCAGGCCGGTACCATAGGAAATGCTGAGTGCAGCCCGGTACTTTAATCCGGGTCCCGGCGCCACCCTGAGGATCTCCAGCACCTCTTCGGCGCTGAACACGACCGGGAGCTTCCGGGGCGCCGTGCGGAAATGCATACACTTCTTCATCTCTGGACGCTTGCACGTCGTCTCAAAGAAAAACCGCAACCCAACAAGCCGCACGTTGTAGGTCGAAGGGGTGACGTTCGTGTCGACCATGTGCAGCTGGTAGGCCCGTAAGTCTTCCTCCATCGCGGTGTCCGGCGACCGCCCAAGGAACTCTGCAAAGTATCGAACCGCTCGGATGTGGGCCTTCTGAGAGCTCTCCCCGAGCCCTTTGATCCGCATATCTTCGATCATCCGCGCGCGCAGCGGTGTGGTCTTGGTGTCCGCCATGGGACCCTCCTGTCTTTTGATTGAGAGACCCCAATCGTCAGACAGACACGCCCATTCCCAAAATCTCGGCGCTCAGATCACCGCGCCGCCCTCACCACAGGCGCCCCTGCCGCGGCAGCGGCTTCGTCCAAGTCCGCGACCTGTGATTTGCCCGGACAAACGTCGCTGCGTTCTAGACGAATGGCCGGTTTTTCTGCCGCGAGGCGGCGCCAATCAGGGCGCACTTGCAGCGATTTTTGTGCTGCATGCGCGCGCAGCGAGAAGTGGCAGTGACCGGGTTGGGCTCTTCAGGTTGGTTCGCCGCGCCTTGAGCGAAGGACCGGACGACGCTACCGAAGCCGTTCACTAGGTCGCCGGCCAACACGAAAGGTGCGGACTTTGCAGACTTGCGCACATGCGGCTATTGCTGACGCAGCATTTATTCTCGCTTGCAGCACGATCATCTCTGCATGTGATCTATGTCGTGAGAGCGGTCATTGCAGACTGTTTTAGTGCTGGAACCCATAATGACCTTTCGCGGCAATCTGATCAGACCAGCGAAACGCGGGGCAAATCGTAAATTTGGGTTGTGTAATCTCGGGCATGCGTTGCTCGGATTGCATCCACCAAAATAACTGCTCAAGGGGGAAACGGGAGAGGTGGTCGCGGAAATTCGGACCAGTGGTTAAGGTGGATCACATGACGAAAGACGTGATCCGAAATGAAGAAACGCAAGAACCATTCGCCAGAGTTTAAGGCCAAAGTTGCGCTTGAAGCGATCCGCGAGGAGATGACACTGGCGGAGTTATCCAAGAAATACGGAGTACATCCGACGCAGATCGGGACCTGGAAACGGGCCGCGATTGAGAACATGGCGACGGCCTTTACCCGCCGGGGTTCGGCCCCCGAGCAGGTTAGCGCCGCCGACGTCGACAAGTTGCATTCGAAGATTGGCCAGCTGGTGGTGGAACGAGATTTTTTAGCGGAAGCCTCGCATCAACTTCTCGGGACGCGAGGCAAAAAATGGTGAGCCGGGATCACAAGTTAAGCCTTCGTAAACAGTGCGAACTGTTGCAGCTATCACGGTCGCGGCTCTACTATCAGCCGGTAGGTGAAAGCGCAGAAAACCTGCGCTTCATGGAAGTAATCGACAAGCAGTTCTTAGAAACCCCGTGGTATGGATCGCGCCAGATGGCCCGGTACATGAAGCGGAACGGGCATCGATGTGGTCGGCATCGCGTACGGCGGTTGATGCGTCTTATGAGGCTGGTGCCGATCTACCAGGAGCCAAACACCAGCAAGACGCATCCCCAGCACAAGGTTTGGCCATACCTGCTGCGCAACATGGTGATTGATCGTCCCAATCGGGTTTGGTGCGCAGACATCACCTACATCCCGATGCGGCGTGGCTTCCTATATTTGATCGCTATCATGGATTGGTACAGCCGCAAGGTTCTGTCGTGGCGTCTGTCAAACAGCATGGACGCGGACTTCTGCGTGGAAGCTTTGAAAGAGGCCATCGCAAAATATGGCACACCTGAAATCTTCAACAGCGATCAAGGCAGCCAGTTCACCAGTGGTGCTTGGATCGACGTGCTGACCGATGCAAAGATTAAGATCAGCATGGACGGCAAGGGAGATCGGAG
>JBCBBY010000158.1:0-2527 GCA_038531195.1 Pseudomonadota bacterium | reverse complement strand
CCGTCTCGAGCGCAAATACGGCGTCGAGACGGGCCATCGCGAAGCAATAATAGAAGATCAGACCAACGAAGACATAGATTGATCCTTGTTGGGCGAACCAAAACCCAAGCGGCGCCCCGCCAATGGCGAACTGGTCTAAAAAGTCCCGAAACAGGATTCCGGCCCCATAAGAGACGATGAACCAGATCGCGAGCAAACTGAGGGTCAAGCGGATGGTCGCGGCCCAATAGCCTTTAGCATCGGTGGTTTTTTTGTCGGCCACGTTGAGCCCTCCCTGAATCTTTTCATTGTTTGTACCGCAGCAATGGCGGGACTCAAGGTGGAACGGTGCACGTGATCGTTTTGGTCTATTCGTCTTGATCTTGCGGGGTATCTCGCGCCTGGCGGTGCTCTTGAAGCCCGGCAAAAATCAGGATGGCCGCGATGACGATGCCGCCGAACAAATAGAGTTCTGAAAATCCCCATCCCGGCTGCAACAAGGCATGGGCGAGGCGAAACGAAAACACCACAGCCATCAACAGACCAAGGGAGATCATAATGTGGTGTTTCATGACGCAGTCCTAATCGAACCGCGCCATTCAGCCACGATCGCTACGGCGGGGCAAGCGCGCGCGCTTAGCTCTCACCCACGCCGCACGGGTCAGACAGCGCTGTAACTTGCCGGGCAGGGGCCGCGGCGCCGCTGTCTTGGCGGTCCAAGATCGCTTCGATTTCATCCATGATCCGGTTCATCCGCGCTTCGACCGCCTGATACGGAGCAGGGCTCGCCATATCCAAGCCGGCTTTGACCTTCAGGTCATAGGGGTGAGCCGACCCGCCCGCTTCGAGCATTTCGAGATAAGCGGCGATGGCATCCTCATCACCCTCGCGGATCTCTTCGGCGAAATAGACCGCAGCGGCGAGCGATGTGGAATATTGATAGACATAGAAATCATAGAAGAAGTGCGGGATGTAGGCCCATTCAAGATTGTACGCGTCTGGGACAACCGTGACGCCCGCTTCGACGCCGTAATAGCGATCAAAGATGTCGCGATAAATCTCTGTCATCCGCGATCCCGTCAGGCTTTCACCGTTTTCCACTGCTTCATGGATCGCTGCTTCAAATTCAGCAAACTGGGTCTGCCGGAAATAGGTCCCACGCATCTGCTCGAGGGCATACCCAAGATAGAAGAGGCGCTCGGCATCGGTTTGCGCCGCGTCGAGCATTTTTTCTTGCGCCAGAACTTCTTTAGTTATGGCCGCGGTCTCAGCAATGAAGATCGAGTAGCGCGCGGTTTCAAACGGCTGGGCTTCATTGGCCAGAATGGTGTGCATGGCGTGCCCCCATTCGTGAATGAAGGTCGAGGCGCTGTCATATGTGTCTTGGTGGTTGAGCAGCACAAACGGGCCGACATCATAAACGCTGCCAGACATATAAGCGCCGCTCCGCTTGCCTTGGCTGGGATAGGCATGACTCCAGCCGCCCGTCATCGCCAGGCAAAGGTTTTGAACATAATCATTGCCGAATGGCTCGGAGGCTGAGGCAGCAATTTGCGCCGAGCGGGTGAGATCGAAAACCTCATCCGTCTCGACCAAGTTCGGATAGATATCGTGAAACGCAAAATCCTCGACGCCCATAATGCGCGCGCGCAGTTTGAAATAACGATGCAGCGTCGGCAGGGCGGCATTCACCTCGCTGAGCAGCGTATCGTAGACCTCGCGCGGAATATTATCGTCGGCGAGCGCAGCTTCGAGCGCTGAGTCATATTTGCGCTGCGAGGCATTGAAGACTTGCCGTTGGACATGGCTGCCAAGGGCTTCGCCGAGTGAGCTTTCAAATTGTTGATAAGTCTCGAAATAAGCGTTGAAGACTTTCAGCCGGTCCTCGCGATTTTCCGCTGCGCGACCTTTGACATAGCCCGCCGCATCGAGCCGCAATTCTTCGCCGGTGCTGAGCGTGACGGTGGGCCATGGAATGTCTGAGTTTTTCAGCTGTGTGTAGATCCGCTGCGCGCCGCCTAAGGCAACACTCGCGGCGGCCATGAGCGCTTCGCCTTCAGCTGAGAGCGTATGGGGCGTCGCGCGGAGGGTCTCACGCAATCCAAAAGCGTGCTTTTCCAAGCGCGGATCTGAAGCGATCCAGGCTTCAATCTGTGTCTCGCCGACAGACTGGACCATTGGATTGATCCAAGCCACCGCTTCGCCATAAGCCGCGAACATAGCCTGCGCTTGCCCCCGGCGCGCCAGTTTTTCCCCGTCGCGGAGATTGGTGTCTGAATCTAGGAACGCATAAGTCGAGACGCGAAGGGCGTCGCGCGCGATATCAGAGGTCTGATCGAACAGATCCGCGAAGGCTGCGGCGCTTGGAGAGAAATCCTCGCCAGCGGCTTTCACAGGTTCGATCCGCTCCAGGATTTCCAGGCGCGCCGCATCCCAGGCGTCCACGTCTGGAAACAATCGCGTGAGATCCCATTCGACGGGCTCGCGTTCGGCTTCAGCGGCGGCTGTTGCATCATCGTCCCACATCGGGCCGAGTTCCGGTTGAGCG
>JBCBBY010000157.1:0-2564 GCA_038531195.1 Pseudomonadota bacterium | reverse complement strand
TTTTGATCGCGGCACCGAGTTCTCCGCCTGGAAGCATCTGAAAGCAGGGATCGGAGCGGACGCGTGGTTCTGCGATCCGCAAGCGCCGTATCAGAAAGGCACCGTCGAGAATACGAACAACAGGCTGCGCCGCTATCTCCCCAGATCAACCGAACCGACGGCGCTGACAAATCGATACTTGAGGTCGATTTGCCACCGCCTCAATTCCACGCCGCGCAAGTGTCTCGGCTGGTGGACGCCTGCCGAGATCTTCGAAACCAAGCTGATGGAAATCCAGAACCGATTGGAATAGAAAAACATATCAGAAACTGCACTTCACCGTGAGTTCACACTGACGTGTCCGTCGTCAGAGTATTTCGGAATGCTGAGGCGATTTCGTAACGGAGGCTCTGGTTCAGTTTCTGTTTGAGTTTAGGCGGCAGCGGATTGGTGCTGCAACCGGCGTTTTTTGATTGTCTGTTTCTTGATCTCCTCTCGCATTTTCAGGATCTTTGCACCGCGGCCGTTGTAGACATCGGCAGGTGTTAGATTGTTCAAGCTCTCGTGGTAGCGATGGTTGTTGTAGTGGTCGATGAAGGTGCCGATCTGGCGTTCCAGATCACTGGGCAGGAAGTAATTTTCCAGCAAAACCCGGTTTTTCATGGTCTGATGCCATCGCTCGATTTTGCCCTGGGTTTGCGGATGGTGTGGCGCACCGCGAACGTGATCCATGCCTTTACCCTCAAGATAGTCGGCGAGATCGGCGGCCACGTAGGACGAGCCGTTGTCGCTGAGTAGTCGTGGCTTATGCACGACCTTGGCCTGATCACAGCCCGAGGCTTCCAACGCCAAGTCCAGCGTGTCGGTGACATCCCTGGCCTTCATCGTAGTGCAGAGCTTCCAAGCGATGATGTAGCGGCTGTAATCATCGAGGATCGTGGACAGATAAAACCAGCCCCAACCGATGACCTTGAGATAGGTGAAGTCGGTCTGCCATAGCTCGTTCGGCCTGGTTGTCTTGTCACGGAACTCGTCGGCCGCGCATATCACCACATGGGCTGGTGCCGTGATCAGGTCTTCGGCCTTGAGCAGGCGATACGCTGAAGATTCCGAGATAAAATACCGCTTCTCGTCGGTGTATTTGACCGCCAGTTCGCGCGGTGTCAGATCTTCATGGTCCAGCGCGAACTCGATAAAGGCTTCGCGGACATCACCTGGGATGCGGTTCCAGACGGATCCGGGCCGTGGCGAACGATCAGCAAGCGCATCGATCCCGCCTTCGACCCAACGCGTATACCAATCGTAGTAGGTGCTGCTGGGGATGCCAATCATCGTCAGCGTCTGCTTCACCGGCAGGTGCGAGGCTTCCACCGTGCGGATGATCTCAAGCTTCTCTGAAGCGGGGTATCTCATTCTTCGAACTCCCCATCTCCGATCATGCTTTTTTTGAGCAGACGGTTCTCAAGCGTCAGCTCGGCAACCACTTCCTTCAGGGCCGCCGATTCCGATCGCAGTTCCTTGACTTCGGGTGATGTCGCTTGTCGCGCCGTGTCACCCGCCAGCCGATTTTTCCCAGCTTCGAGGAATTCCTTTGACCAAGAGTAATAAAGGCTTTCCGCAATTCCCTCGCGGCGGCACAGCCCAGCGATACTCTCCTCGCCCCGAAGGCCTACCAGGACGATCCTGATCTTCTCTTCAGCCGAGTAATGCTTGCGTGTCTTCCGTTTAATCCCCCTGACCAACTTGTCAGCAGCATCCTTCGATGTTCCGGATTTCTTGTTCATCTTCGCTCCATAATGGCTTCGATGAACCAGAAATCCTCCGTTGTTCAAACCCCTAAACTTGTCCGGTAGGCGCTGACGTCAGACACTTCATACCTGTGTCCCTTCGGTCTCAAGGAAGTATGAGAGTTGTTCAAGGAACCCGTATTTTCGCATCATCGCGTCACCTTCTGGGGTGCGCGTTGCCTTTCGCAGACCTTCGAGGTCGTGCACATCGACCACAATAGCGATTTGGTTTGGATCATTTGGATCATCCAAGACTTTTGCCGGTCCGGCGTAGTCTCCCAACAGTGCGTTTTGTTCGGCGTGAAATGCTTGAAGGTCTGCTGCGTCTGGTTTGTGAGAGATGCGAGCGACTGAAACCATCAGGGTCATGATCTTGCTTCCTTTTTCTGTGTGAACCGTCACGTGTTCGCGACTGTAGCAAGGATTGCGCAAATCCTACTGTGGGATAAGGTGGGCATTATTCGCTTTATAATTCGATAGGATCGAACAATGATCGATCAGCTACGTTCGATGGCGATTTTTCAAACGGTCGCTGAGTTAGGCTCCTTTCGGGGGGCTGCAAGCAAACTGAACTTGTCTCCGTCGGTGATCAGTCACCACATCACCCAGCTTGAAGATCAGCTCGGCTTGCCGCTTCTTTATCGGTCGACCCGACGCATGTCGCTGACCGACGCGGGTCGTGATTTGCTCGCCGCCAGTCAACGCATGACGCTAGCGGCGCAAGAAGGTCTTGCCGCGATCAACCGGCGCGTTGAACAACCTGTTGGTACTCTGACAATTACCGCCAACGCCTCCAGC
>JBCBBY010000156.1:0-2634 GCA_038531195.1 Pseudomonadota bacterium | reverse complement strand
GAAACCAGTAAGAGGTGCGCGATAATCGAGGCTCATTTCGTAGAATGCAATGCCAGCTTTCACAAGGTCGGCGGTACGGATGGAGGGCCGTTTGCGCCACATATGGGAGGAAAACTTCTAGAAACGCTAAGGCTGAATCGCGAGGTCGACGATCAAGACAAAGTCGCGAACTGCAAAAAACGCTAGGGAGGAAACATGCGTAGGACTATTCAGGCGGCTCTGGCCGCGACTTTTGTTATGGCGGCACCTTTGGTGGCCCAGGCGGAAACAACCATCCGGGTTACTTTGCAGCTGCCGGAGACCCATTTCGTCGGCGAAAACTGGAACGACTTCCAAAAGATCATCGAAGAAAAATCCGGTGGCGAGCTGACCATGCAGCTGTTCCCATCGGCCCAGCTCTTCACGGACAAAGAAGTGCCCGAAGCCGTGGGGAGCGGCGCAATTGAGGCGGGCTCTGCCTTTCTTGGCCGTTTTACCGGCGCGGTTCCGGCGGTCGACGTGGTGAATTTGCCGTTCTTCTTCAAAGATGAAGCCCATCTGCGCGCGGCGGTTGCCACAGGCTCGCCCATGCGGGAGATCCTCGACCAGGCGATCCTTGAGGAAACCGGGTCCAAGGTGCTCTGGTGGCAGGCTTTTGGCCGCAACGTGTATCTGTCGAATGGCGAAGCCGTTCGCACGCCCGCGGATATGGAAAACAAAAAGGTCCGCACGTACGGCAAGGTACTTGGCTGGACGGTCGAGGCTCTAGGCGGCGCGCCGACTTTGATGTCGGGATCCAAGCAGTTCCTGGCCTATCAGCAGGGTGCGGTTGACGTAGGCATGACCGGCGCCGCAGCGGTGGAATCGCGCAAGCTGTACGAAGTGATGGACCATATGACTCTGTCTTTCGACAGTGCCATCGAGTTTGTGGCCATCATCAACAACGACTTCTTCAACAGCCTGTCCCCGGAACATCAGCAGATCATTCTGGAGGCCTCTGCCGAGGTCGAGCAGAAGCTGCGCGATGCCATCTACAGTGAAGAAGCTGAGTCTGTCGCCGCACTGCGCGACCAGATGACCGTTGTGGATCTGACCGACGAAGAGCGGCAGCAGTGGGTCGACGCAACCAAGAGCGTGGTTCAGCGCTTTGTCGACGACGCGGGCGAAACCGCCGCAGAAGTGGTTTCAGCCGTAACCGGTGGGTAACCACCTAATGGCCAAAGCAACCGGGTTGGCACAGCCCGGTTGAAACGTTTTCTGAGGCAGGTAAGGCAAAAATGCAGACTCTGGTCAAGATCGTCGACGGGGCGTCCGAAGTCTTGGGCATCATTGCGGGTTGGATGTTCTTTGCCGTGGGGCTCTTCGTCGCTTACGAAGTCTTCATGCGATACGCCCTGACGAGCCCGACAGTCTGGGTGGATGAGATTGCCCGGATTTTTCAGATCTGGGGCACCTTTGGCGCCACGGCCTATGTGCTCAAGCACCGTCAGCACATTGTCATCGACCTAGTGTTCCGGGATGCGCAGTCGTTGCAACGCCGTATCATTGAGACTTTTTCGCTGTTGGTCATTGTTGTCTTCGGCACCATCGTCGCGAAATTCGGCTGGGACATCTGGCTGAAATCAACGCTCGGGGGTCATACGACAGACAGCTATCTCGCAGTGCCCAAGACCTTTATACAGTCCGCCATCTGGTTCGGCTTTGGCCTGTTGACGCTGCAAGCTTTGGTAGAGATCTACAAAGTCTGGACGGGCCAAGCGAACCTGGAACGTTCGGAGCTGGGGGGGCACTGAGCGATGGAATCCATTCTGATTGTCTGCGCCCTGCTGGCGCTTCTGTTTTTGCGGGTTCCGGTTGCCTTCGCCCTGGGGTCGCTCGGCGTTGTCCTGCTGTGGCTCAAGGGTTTTCCGCTGATCGCCGTGCCACAGCGCCTGTTTGGCACCATGGACAGCTTCGAATTGCTCGCCGTGCCGCTGTTTTTGTTGATGTCGAATGTGCTGCTCAAAGGGGGCGTAGGACGTGATCTGTTCGCCAGTGTGCAGGCCTGGGTCGGGCATTGGCCCGGTGGATTGGGCGTTGCCACAATCAAAAGCTGTACGCTGTTCTCCGCCATTTCGGGGTCTTCCGTGGCGACCGCGGCAACAATTGGGACCGTCGCCATCCCCGAAATGGAAGAACGCGGTTATGACCGTCCGTTTATCATGGGGCAACTCGCGGCGGGCGGAACACTGGGCATCCTCATTCCACCGTCGATCCCACTGATTATCTACGGCGTCATTACCGAAACTTCGATACCAACACTTTTCCTGGCGGGGATCGGGCCTGGCCTCTTCCTGGCGACGCTTTTCATAATCTATGCCATGATTTATTCGCGCGGCAAGGAAGACTTAAAGGCCAAACGCTTGCCGTTACGCGACCGTCTGTCTGTGACGCTCTACGCATTGCCGACGGTGGTGCTGGCGATTGCAATCATCGGTTCAATCTACGCAGGTATCGCCACGCCATCGGAAAGCGCAGGTGTTGGATTCGTGATTGCTATGGTCATGACCATTGCCATGGGACGGATGGACTTTGCCAAGCTGCGGGAGGCCGTGAACGACTCGCTAAAGACCACTGCGATGATCTTCATAATCGTTGCTGGAGCAAAAGTTTTTT
>JBCBBY010000155.1:0-2684 GCA_038531195.1 Pseudomonadota bacterium | reverse complement strand
CGCCATACGAATATACTTCGAACTCCACGAAGCGTCCTGGCACTCTGTATTTATACGGTTCGCCCCAAGGGTCAGTGATGCCATTAGCCTTGCGAAGATACGGACCGTTCCACGCTGCGCCGCTCGAAGGCGGCGAAACAAGAATAGATAGGCCTTCTTCTTCCGTTGGATACCGACCTGTTTCGAGAAAAAAGAGTTCGACCGCACTGACGAGGTTTTCAATCTGAGTTTCCGCTGTCGATGACTTGGCACCGCCTACATAGCGAAGCAATCGTGGAGCAGCGATCGCCGCAATCAATGAGATAACCACTAAAACCACCAACAACTCAACAAGCGTCATGCCGGCTTGCGAGTTCCATTGATTCTTTTGCTTCGAAGTTATCATTCTATACCCACCCAATTAGGTTCGAACTGGTGCAATCAAAAATCACCTATCGAGGCGATGCAAGGCAAAAATTCTTCATTTTCGAGAGTTTCATCAATCCAAGTCGGAGTTCTTTCAGTATTCCACTCATGAATGATTGGATGCGCGTTTTCGGTCATGAATTCAGCAATCACCCGAAGACTAATGCGGCTCGATGACGGTTTTAGAACATGAGCTTTGACGGTGAACACCCGCCCTGTAATGGCGGCAGGTATTGTTTGATTGGCGTTCCCCGTCTCTGACAGCGCTTGTTGAACGCGCGCGGAGGCCTGATTTAGTTGCATGCGGCCCCCGCGATTATGAACCGTCACGTCGGCTAGGAGAGACTGCACCATTTCGGGCGGTAAGCCAGCGACTTGGTCGAGGTCGTTGATCGATGAGAAAAGGCCGTTCTTTATACCGAAAGGCAGCGCTTCTAGATCATAGTCATCAGCCTCTGCCCCATAGGGCCTGGGATCACTGTCACCGTCTCGAAAGTCGAGAATCCGGTCCCTCGCGGAGAGGGCTTCAGGCTCAGAATAGCTTGTTAGGAGCAAGGAGAGTAATTGGTCGCCCGGATCAGCGTTGAGGTCGATTTTTCCGGCTTCATCTTCAAGCTCAATGAAAACAAACCAACCATCAATCGTGCAGGATTTTACCAATCCACGCTGGCGACCTGTTCGAGCTTCAGGGCTTGCGAGTTCGAATAAGGTCCAGTCGATTGCTGAGGTGGCAATAGAGCGGCTTTTTGCCAATTCTACGTCATTTGACGCCGTTTGCACATGGTCTCGGTTAGCATACAAGAATACGACCGTAATACCTGATAGCAGTGCTAATAGAATAAGCACCGAGACGAGCGACGCGCCGCGTTCATGAGACCAGCGTTCATTCCCCTGCATCGTCCAAAGGCTCAAGCTCAAGGGCATCATTAAATCGGTCTAAGCCTCGCAATCGGCTCCGATACTCTTCAGTCGCAGCTTGGGCTTCACCGCGATTTCGGATCACGCGCGGTTTGATCAGGATCATAAGCTCTGTCCGGTCTTCGATCTCATTCGTAGACTTGAACAGTTCTCCAACAAGCGGCACGGCTGAGATGTAAGGCACTGCGGTATCTGTGACGGTGGTGGAGTCTTCGATCAATCCTCCAAGCGCTAAACTATCGCCATCATGAACCGCAACTGTGGTCGAGATCCGTCTTTGCTGAATAGTTGGGGAGTCGATGCCCGAGCTGACGGTTTCAACCACATCGCTGACCTCTTGTTCGATATCGAGGCGGACTAGGCCGTTCTCATTGACGCGGGGCGTTATGGTGAGAATGACGCCCGTGTCTCTGAAGCTCACAGAATTGACGATGGCAGTATTAATCGCATCGATGGACGATGCTGATTGGGTCGTCACGGGTACCTGATCACCGACTTGCAAAGTCGCGGTGTGATTGTCGAGGACCATGATGCTGGGCGATGACAAGACTTTCACATCGGTGAGGCTAGCAAGAGCGTTCAGGGCAGCCTGGGCATCCCCATCATCAAACACAAATGAGAATCCAGGAAACACTGACCCTACAGCGCCATTCGTCGCGTCAGAGAAGGTGACATCGTAGTTTCCAGAATTGAAGAACCATTGGATGCCGCGGCTTAGCTCATCGCGCAGCGATACTTCGACGATCGTCGCCTCTAAAAGTACCTGGTTGGAAACCACATCGAGCGATTCTAACATTTTAAGGACGCGGGCGTATTCGTCTTGCGTCGCGACGATCACCAGCGCGTTTTTTGTCTCGTATGGGTAGATTTGAACGTTCGAGAGACTGCTGAGGCCGCTACCTGGGCGTCCCTGACTTCCAAAGGACTGAATAACTGGAGCAGGTGGGTCAATCACTCCATCTCGTGTCACCGTAGCTGGATCGAGCCCCGGAGCAACCGTACTCACTCGGCTTGTAGGGTTCGATCGTCCGGTCAGGACACTCTGCACAACGCTCGCGAGTTCTTCCGCGGTTGAATATTGGACATTGTAGACAAACAGTTCGCGATCGGTGGCAGAGGCTTGTCGATCAAATCGCTTAATCCAGGCTTCGGCTTGATCGATATATTCCGGTTGCGGGGAGATCACGACGACAGATTTCAAACGGTCGTTCGGAACCAACCGAACAAGATTAGCGAAAGGCGTGCCGTCTTGTCCTAGAACCTCTTCGAAATCTTCGACGTTGATTGGCTAAAGGGCATGTCCTTTGCGATTGTCCCAATCAGTTCAACGTCGGCAACACAAGTTGTGTCAGATATCGAAG
>JBCBBY010000154.1:0-2728 GCA_038531195.1 Pseudomonadota bacterium | reverse complement strand
CTCCCGCAACATCATGTGTCTTTGAGCCTATTGAGTGCGTCCGGCCAGAACTCGGACATGACCCTTTTGCATTCATGTTGCGCTGCAACAAATCCTTGAAAATGGCTCGCCTAACAAGAGAGTTTGGGAAATGCAGCTATGCGATTCTGAAGACGCCCCGTTTTTATTGGCATTTAGGGGTGCTTCATTCGATGAATCTTCCGTGACAATCAGGCTTGCACAAGAATCGGGCCGAAATCGCGTCATATACGCCTCGTTAGGGAATCGCTCCCCTGATTCTTCGCTTAAACACGGAGGCACGACGCGCAACGCGACTAAAAATTCGCCTGATAAGAGAATTCTTAGTCTGAATGTTGCATGCGCGAAATCGAACGTGCCGCAAGATCTAGCAAGCGTTTTAATCAAATACCTGCTCTAGCCATGCAAACAGGCGGGATTTGACCATTTTCAGTGGAATATATCTTGCAGCGCCTTTGGTGACGAATTTTTGGCCCACCCACAGGTGCTTTATGATTGAGCTCGCTCAACTGCCCAAAAGAATCGGCGGCGCTGTCGATAAAATCTTGTGTGAAACGTTCGACGCGCGCGCATGCGCTTTGCCGGCTGGTAAGTATGTGAGCTTGTGTTTTGACGATTTCCCGCAATCGAGCGCTCACACCGCCGCGCCGATGATTGAACAGCAGGGTTGGCGGGCCACTTGGTATGTGGCCGGACAGTTTATGGGGCAAACGACGCCCGAATTCGGTAAAATGTTCGAAGCGTCAGATCTGCAAATGCTGCGCGAGAACGGTCATGATTTTGGCTTTCACACGCACGATCATATCGATTGCCGCACAGCAGACGCGGCGGAGATCGACGCGCAAATGCGGATGAGCGAAGCATTTTTCAAAGAACACGACATAATAGCGCGTTCGTTCGCCTACCCGTTTGGTGCGGTCAGTCCGTCAGCGAAGCGTCAATTGGCGGGCGCGAATATCGGCTTGCGCAGCATCCAGGCCGGGATCAATACCGATACGATCGACCTCCACATGCTCAAAGCGTGCGGTCTTCAAGACGACAAAGGCGGGACACAGCGCGCGTTGCGGGCGCTAGAATCGCTCAGCGTGAAAGATGGCTGGCTGATCATCTTCACGCATGATGTAAGATCATCCCCATCGCCATGGGGTGTTACGCCGGATGACTATGCGCACCTTCTAGATGCCGTCGCAGCATCAGGCGCTGAAATCGTCACGGTGGGCGATATGATATCGCGGCTCGACACCCCGATGTCGGAGCCTCGACGCAACGCCGCTTAAGGCTTTTTGATCCGAACACTAATCGGCGCATGATCCGACGGTTTCCAGCCGCCGCGCCAGGCTAAATGCACGCGGTAACTGTCCATATCCGTCAAATCGGTCGCGGCTGGAGTCGTCCAAATATGATCGAGCCGACGCCCTTTGTTCGAGGCGGCCCAATCGCGGGCGCGATAGCTCCACCAGGAGTAAAGCCGCTGATCTTCGTCATGAACGTGCCGGGCGATGTCCGTGAACCCACCTTTTTTACGTGCTTTTTCAAGGCTTTCCGTTTCAACTGGCGTGTGCGAGACAATCTTCAAAAGCTGCTTGTGTGACCAGACATCATTCGGATGCGGCGCAATGTTCAAATCCCCAACCAGCACGCGCGGGACGCCATCCTTGGCCAGTTTGCCATAATGACGGCCGAGCCGCTTCACGAAGTCGAGCTTGTGCGCGAATTTCGGGTTCTCGTCCGGATCCGGCGTGTCGCCGCCAGCCGGGAGGTAGATATTATGCACTTCCAGACCGGCGACGCGGATTGCATTCACCCGCGCATGCCCTTCCCGGCAAAGCGCCGGCGTGTCGAGGATCTCAATCGGTTTGCGGCTGGCAATCGCCACACCGTGATGCCCGCCGCGCTGGCCATGCACACAAAGATGCTTGAAGCCCATCTGCTTGAACGCTTTTTCCGGAAATTCGGCCGTCTGACATTTGATTTCCTGGAAACACAAAATGTCCGGGTTTTCCTCGGCCACAAAGGCTTCGACATTGGGCAATCGCAAGCGGATCGAGTTAATGTTCCAGCTTACCAGTTTCAATTGAGATCGGGTCATCCCGCCCGCTTAGGCAGGCAAACCTGAGTCGTCAACGCGCCCGGGCGTTATGGGACGTCCGGGCGCTCACACGTCTGGGTATGTGTGCGTAGAGGAGCAGGCAACTCAAGGGGAGGAACGCCCGCTCGAGTTGCACAATAAGGCAATTACACAACTCGGCAAGTTTTTTTCTTTATTTTTCAAGCGGTGTGAAGTTGAGCTTGGCCGCTTGCAAAGTCACCGTGCCGATATCATCGGTCTCGGCTTCGATCCGAACCGGGACGTGCGAGCCGTTTGGAAGCGGCGCCAGCCACATCCGCAATGGGCCATCAATGCCCGACAAATTGTCTTTGTCCGCCTCGCCAGCTTTATAGCCAGCCACCTTATCCATTCGGATATGGCACTCAAACGCTTCGCCCGACCAAGCTTCAGATTTCACCGATGTCATACCGTGATTGGTCAGGTGTAAATGCGTGAGTTGTCGTCCATCAAAGATTTTGAGCGGACCGCCGCAAGGGTCTTCGCCTTCAGCCCGCGGTTCGAGCGCGAACGAGATCAAGGCCGTCACCGGGTCCTTAGCGTCGAGCGCCTGGTCCACCGTGGCAGCAGGATCGCCGAGATTGCCGAAACGTGGAGTCGCAG
>JBCBBY010000153.1:0-2745 GCA_038531195.1 Pseudomonadota bacterium | reverse complement strand
AGGCTTTTTCCATTCGATTGAGAATTTCGATATGGACAACGATGAGACCAATACCTTGAGATTGGATTTCGGTGAATTCACCACCCGCAGCCCGTAAATCACCGAAATCCAATCTCAAGGTATTGGCCTCATCGTTGTCCATATCGAAATTCTCAATCGAATGGAAAAAGCCTTTGCTTAAGTTGAAGCTTCCATCGCCTTTGAAGATTGCCGTATCTTCGCCCTTCCCGCCCTGAAGCCAGAGATCTAATTCATCGATAACCAGGGTATCATTTCCGGCGCCACCGCGAATTGTATCCGATCCGTCCCCACCGACAAGGCGATCATCGCCGCCATATCCGACCAAGCTGTCATCACCGCCTTTTCCGTTTAGAATGCTGCCATCCCGGTCGGAAAAGAGCCGATCATTACCTTCGCTTCCGACATGTCTGTCGATCTCGGTATCGTCCTCTTCAGGCTCGTCCGGCGTATCGTCGATAATCACCGGCAATACATCGTCAATTGGCGCCTCGTCGCTGTTGCCTTCGGTGAAGATCGCCGAATCCGGCGCCAATCGGACATCATCCGATTGATTGACGAAAACCACATCGCTCGAAGACTTGCTGACAAAGATCCTCGGCTGAGCGAGTTGCCCATAATCAAAGCCATCATCGGTGACGGACCGCACAACTGGGGTATCATTCAACTCAAGAGAGTTGTTTTTGATCTGAAGACCGTTGACTTCGCCCACACGGATCCCGTTGATATGGCCGTTCTTGATGACATTGTCCTCGATGACAATGTTCTCGTAGTAGAAGTCGCTGCCGCGAAGGCCCTTATCCACCAGTTCGTTTCGCATATGGATGGTCTGCGTGCCCACACCATCCCCGGAATCCAATATGTTGGACCGAATGAAGATGTTTTTGGACGCGGACTGCGCACCCGTCGACCAAAGCTGGATCATGTCCATGTGATTGATGTTCGCAACCGATCCGATGAGATCGTGAATATGGTTTTCCTCGATCACCATATTGTCGATATCGACCATGCGGATGGCATCGCCTTGCAGCTCGGAAATATCGTTGCCCGCCACGACGGTGTTCTTCAGGTTCCGCAGGGCGAGGCCATGATTATAGCCCGTCACGTCGTTATCCAGAAACTGGAACCCTTCGGAGTTCCGAATGTCCGCCATCTTGATCCCGACGAGAATGTCATCCTCGCCACTGCCCCGCATACCCTGGGCGCTGCCTTCAAAGGTCGAGTTCTCTATCGTGACATTCTTCGTGCCATCAAAGAAAAGCTGGTTGGTCGCGACGGCCTCACCGTCAAAATGAGACTTAAATTTTACATTATCGAACGTAAGATTTTCGACATCTTCCAGCCGAACCCAACCGAACACTGCCGGCTTATTGGGGTTCAGGGAGGTTATCGTGACATTTGCGATACTGCCTGCATTCTGCACAAGATGGAGATTGTACGGCTCATCACTGTAGGCCAACTGAATCTCTTCGCCACCAGTTGCATTCGCCAATGCTTCATGCAACTCCGCTTTGTTCCGGACGACGATCGTTTTAGGTCCATTATCCGCAGCGGCGGCAGCTTGTGCAAAATAGACTTTTGACATTTCTCTCCTCGCGCAACCAAGCTATTCGCCCGGAAATTAGTGCTCATAGTTATCCCCGCGCCCATCAGCATTGTTTCGAGAAACAACGCAAGGGCACCAGGCCGTTGCCAGCATTATGGGCAATAAACAGCAGGCCACCCTTGTTCACGTCGGCAGGCAGACCCTTTCACTCTCACCATACAACGCAAAATAGAGTTCACGTTGTGTTTACAATCTGCGGTGTCTCGCAATGTTGCGCAGATCTTAAGGAGAGAATGTGGCGGATTTCGTAATAATCCGGGCATTTCGCCATAATTCTCGGCCAAATAGGCTGGAATTGGCTTATGAGCCGGTCTTGGACTTGGGCGACTTTGCGTCAACCACGGCTAGTTCGTTTACACTAAGTTTCAACTTTTTATTTTACCGAACTGTTTCCCGATTCTGTCTAATATTTCGCCGGGATTGCTTGGAGAGTTGGCGGTTTTTGAGAATCTGTTTGAACGCGGCCCATCGGACGGCGGTCAGCTTTTGAGGTGGTCGCCCCAGATCCGGTAATCCTCTGCATAGAACGCGCGTAACGTCTCGAGCGCTGCAGGGGGCACATCCGCCAGTGCGATCTTGGGCCCGCCGGTCTGATCATGACCAAGCTCTATGCCGGATGCGCCGGCCTCTGCCAGATAATCGGGCAGGGTGCCGAGTTCTGACATATCGAAAATCCGGTGATAGCGGCCGGGATCATCCCCCAGAAAGAAGGTCAGGGGGCGGGTATGGTGGTCGATGCCCGCATGGATCCGGTTATAGTCCGGCATCTTTGCTATGAACTCGTCCAGTTCGGGCTGGCGCGACAGGCCCGCCTCGGCCAGCACCTCATCCGGCAGATCCTTCAGCTCATTATGGTGCAGGATCCGGTTGGAATAGGCCGAAAGCGCCCGCTTGACCGGGTCGCGCACCACACAGAACCAGCGCTTGAGCAGATGCCGGTACGGGTAGAGCCGATGAAAGCTGGTGGTGGGGGAGATCTGGTGCACCTGGCGCAGCACCGGATCTATTTCGCCCGCCATGCGCGCATTGTGGGTCAGAACGGCTCGTTTGATCGAGGTGCAGGCCACCTTCGGCGCCGGGAAGTAAAGAAGCCGGGTTTTGGCGACGGGGCAGGGCATGGC
>JBCBBY010000152.1:0-2761 GCA_038531195.1 Pseudomonadota bacterium | reverse complement strand
CGGGATCCAAACCGATTTGCGCAATCATACCTAAAGAGGGCCTGCGTCTTACGGGCAACAGTTTCACATTGGCAACGGGCGCAGCGCGTACCTGTTCCAGCCATCTTTTCCGCGGTTTTTGATTCAAAAAAGCGTTCTGTAGCGGTGCTTTGGAAGCATGCTCCAGCAACCGGATCACTTCGGCCCTTGGCAGGTCGATCGGTAGGGCTTCAGCAAAGATATCCACAAATCGTTCAAACCGCGCGTAAGGGACATGGTTTGGATCTCGGCTGCCTTCTCCATCGATCCACTTGCGGACTGCATCTTCGCTCATCGAAGCGCCATCTTTTTTCCCCGGAAAACGATTTGCAAACTGCTTGCGGTTTCTCGGCCCCTTTGGCGCTCTGAAGAGCAGTTTAAGTTTTTCGCCCAGCACAGGCACCGACTGAGCTGCTGCATTCGGACTTGCCATTTTCATCTCCGGTTTTTGGCGAGACCCACCCCGCAAATGACCTCTGAATTGTGTCTAATCGAGCGGCCATCGCAACAAAAGGAGTTATCGCGATGGCTAATGAAATCTTTTCCGTCTATGAGGGGCTCACGCTGAGCGAGGATCCCCGAACGGGCGCTTTGACTGCTACTCTTAAGTCCAGCGTTCGAGAGCACCTGAGATCTCAGTTCGCATCAATGCGTGTAGACGAATTTAGTGGCAATCACGAATATGTCCGCACGCTGCGCCAAGTCGCCCACAGTGTTTTGCCCGCCTCAATGCTGAAGGTTCTCGACGAAATCCGGACAGGCGTTCGTAAGCCCACATGTTTGGTCATTGATAACCTACCAAGTGATGACGTCGTCGCCGCCCCAGGCGCTGACGAAGTACCGGCAGCGATGAAACCAACCACGGTCAACGAAAATACCATCACGGTCGTCGGGGCACTCCTGGGTGAGCCTTATAGCATCGCCGAGGAAGGATCAGATCTAGTGAACAATCTCATCCCGTCTCTGGAAGACCGCCTCAAACTCACTGGAAACGGCTCCAAGCGGGCACTGACCTGGCATATCGAGAACGGTCGGCATCGAGTTATGTTTGGTGACCGGGACCTCTCGCCAAGCGGCGTATTGCTCAGCGGTGTCGTGGCGCCGAAAATGAACGGTCCAAAGACTTTGGTGGCGAATGGTCGGTTAGCCGCCGCTCGTCTGACCGACCACCACTATAGAACCCTAAGAGACGTTCCAGTTGATCTTGCGGTTCCGGTTCGTCATCGAGGCGATGCCTCAAAGCAAGCGCTGAAGGCTCACGTTCTGAGCGGGCCAGAAGGCCTCGAAACGGTCACAGCGGCATTCTACGGAACGATGATGTCGGCTTCGACAGCGGAGCTTGCAGAAGCGCTCGAAGCCTTTCGGGTTGAGCTCGATAAGCTCAAAATTGAGATCGAAGTCACGCCAGGTCGATTGGTCTATGTTCCAAACACATATAGTTTGCACGCACGCGGCGCGTTTGAACCAAAGTTCGATCAGAATGGCCGGGCAAATCGCTGGCTACAGCGCGTGTTTACGACGACCCGTTTGGACATGTTTGAGGCCTTTTACAGTCCGGCCGAGCGAATTTACTCGGTGCTTCAGGATGAGAATGAAGGCGATTAGCGCCATCGGAGCTGGAAACGGCCTCTCGACTGAGAGGCCGTTTTCGCATTCGCGGTGATGCCCCAGGCTGGCGCCGACGACAAAAGCGGTTCCTGAGAGTCAACGATGATCGAGCGATAAACTTAGCAGAATAAGAGTCTAGAGCAGCCCATCAAGCCCTGGAAGGTCTTTTACGATTTCGACAACTTTGCCAGACTGTTTGAGGGCTTCATTGAGCGCGGCATCGGTGCCTTCTCCTAGTTTTTTCTCGGCAGATTTCTTCACAATACGAGACAAAAAGCCAGTAATCCCCTGTAGACGACTGGCGCTGACAGCCGGGGCTTTGAGTTCTTCAATGGCAGCTGTGAGGAGTTTGATAACGGTCTCACGAAAAATCTCTGATTGGGGATCTTCACGTCTCAAGGAATTTGAAAACTCGAAAATGCGCTGAACATTTAAGAGCGCTTCCGAGAGCGCTGCAATTTCAACGACAAGATCGTCTCGATCTGCCGCAACCCATTTGTCGAACGCCTCGATATCGCTATGCGTTTTACGCAATTGGGATTGCAGGTTTGCCAGCGTATTCGAAACAGCGGACAATTCTCCCTGACCAGGCGCTTCAGGCGTTTCTTCTAATCTCGCGCTGAAATGTGCCATTTGCGCCGCGAAGATACCGATCAAGCTCAAATGCGGCTCGAACCTCGACTGCAGGTCTGCTGTACGCTGACTCAAACTTTGGTAGTCTGACTGCAGATCTTCATCCGCTGGATCATCGACCAAGCCTTGCAATATTTCTTCATATCGCGACAGGAGTTCAATGCCCTCGGTGAGGGCTTGGGCTTGGAAGATCAGTTCTTCTTGTGCGTTCCGCTCAGCCATCTTTCGAGATCAACCGTTTCCTTAGTCTGGTTTGCCCCGCAGCGACTTCTCAGCCTCTAAATATCCGGCGGACCACTTAGCGATAAATAGTGAACTAAAACACCTCAATGTCGATTGATGCGGCCGCTGCCAGAAAAGCGATCGCGTCCGAGAGCGCATGGATGAAGACCCAATCGTCGTCGGCTTTGGCAACAATCATACCTACCGCCTGATCGCCTGAGTAGACAATTCCCCCTGAGTCTCCGGGCTCGACGCGGCCTTTACAAGCATAAAGATTATG
>JBCBBY010000151.1:0-2784 GCA_038531195.1 Pseudomonadota bacterium | reverse complement strand
GCGGCTTCAAAAGCGGGGGCACCTTGGGCGACCAGATCATCGACCGCATTTGCCATGCCATAGAGCTTGAGGCTGCGCAGCATGATCACGATAGAGGCTCCGGCTGGGTCATGACGCATGGCGCTTCTCCCCAGCCTGTCTCAGACCGTCATAGCGATCCACGTTGGCCTCCGGCGTAGTTTGTAATGCCAGCGCCTTTGGTGGATCGACTTCGGGGTGCTCTGTCGGTTTGCGGTCAATCAATCGGTGCAGCAGGTTCAGGATATGCGTTTTGGTGGGCACGCCTGCTTCGAGGGCCAGTTCCACTGACCGTAAAACATCCTCTTCATTGTGCTGAAGAACCAATTATGAGTGCCGGACGTAATCTCCCCAAAACCGCCGTTTGAAAATTCCCCAACCTGAGGGGCTGCGCTGATTTTCGAACCTCAAGTATTCGAAAATTGGCGTGGCCGCGTGAAGCCAGCTTGATGGTCCCAATGGAGAAGAACTGGGGCAATCGAGTGCAGGGAATTAAGGAGATCGTTTTGATCAATGATTTACACAAACAGGGCTTGAGCATCTCAGCCATCGCGCGGAAGGTTGGCTGCGATCGTAAGACCGTTCGCAAGTATTTGGAGCGGGGTTTGGAGGCGCCCGTTTATGGTCCGCGCGCACCACGTGAGCGTTTGATAGGCCCGTTTGAGGGGTTTCTGCGTGACCGCGTTCTTGCCTTTCCCGATTTGAGCGGCGCGCGTCTTTTGCGCGAGATCCGGTCTATGGGATATGAGGGCAGCTATACGGCTGTGACGGATTTTCTGCGGGACGTGCGTCCGCCAAAGCAGACACTGTTCGAACGCCGTTTTGAAACGCCGCCCGGTCAACAGGCGCAGGTGGATTTTGCGGAATTCACCGTTGAGTTCACGGATGAGCCCGGTGTCACCCGGAAAGTGTGGTTGTTCTCTATGGTTCTCGGGCATTCACGCTGGCTCTGGGGCCGGTTTGTGTCGAGCCAGAACCTACAATCGGTGATGCGCTGTCATATTGCAGCGTTTGAAGCGATGGGTGGGTCGCCAGAGCACATCCTCTATGATCGGATGAAGACGGCGGTGATCGGCGAAGATGAGAGTGGCGTAGTCACCTACAACACGTCCCTCGTCGCTCTGCTCAATCACTACGGCACAGTTCCGCGCGCCTGTCAGCCTTATCGGGCCAAGACCAAAGGAAAGGTTGAGCGGCCGTTTCGGTATATCCGGCAAGACTTCTTTCTGGCGCGCACGTTCCGCAATATCGACGACCTGAACGCACAGTTTGATCTGTGGTGCACAGGCGTTGCGAACCCGCGCGTGCACGCGACGACCTTGCGCGTTGTCGATGAGGCATTTGCTGAAGAGCGGCCCAGTCTGAAGCCACTTCCTGCAATCCCGTATGATGCCGTCCTCACCGTTGAACGCCGGGTGAGCCACGAGGGCATGGTCTCGGTCGCGGGCAATTCCTACAGCGTGCCGGATACAACGCGTAAACGCGTGCTTGAGGTGCAGAACCACACCCATGAGGTTCGGATATTTGAAGACGGGCAGCTGGTCGCGCGCCATCCTGTCCTCGAAGGCAAGAACCAGCGGCGGATTGACCCTGCCCATCGAAAGGTACCGCCCGTTCAACGCAAAAGACCCGAAAAAAAGCCGGGCATCGCACGCAGGTCCTTGGACTTTTATGGCGCTGTGGGCCAACGCATGGCCGCACAGGGGGCATCGCAATGACGGAGGTATTGGACCGGATCAGAGGCGCGATGGTTGGGCTGAAGATGCCCCGCGCGCTGGAGGCGCTTGATTATACGATGCAAAAGCTGGAGCAAGGCGAGATCACTGCGGTTGAGGCCATCGACAGCCTGCTCAGCGAGGAGTACAGCACCCGCGAAACCCGACGTATTGATATCGCGCTGCGCACATCTAAGCTGTTGCCGATCAAGACGTTAGAAAGCTTCGACTTCAGCTTCCAGCCTTCACTGGACCGCGAGCGCATAGCGGCCCTTGCCCAGCTCGACTTCATCCATCGCGCCGAGGTCGTCCACTTTCTTGGACCGCCCGGCACCGGCAAAAGCCATCTGGCTACGGCGCTTGGTGTGGCAGCCGTCAAAGCCGGCATGCAGGTCTATCGCGCGACACTCGCGGAATTAGTCGAGGTACTGGCGAAGGCCGAGCGGCAAGGACAACTGGCTGAGAAGATCAGGTTCTACGCGCGTTCCTCTTTGCTCATCGTCGATGAAATCGGCTACCTGCCCATCACTCAGGGCGGTGCAAATCTGTTCTTCCAACTCGTCAATGCGCGCTATGAGAAGGGTGCGATGATCATGACGTCTAACCGAGGATTTGCCGAATGGGGCGACGTCTTCGGCGACCCAGTTGTCGCAACCGCGCTTCTCGATCGGCTGCTACATCACGCCGTCGTCGTTCAGATCGAGGGCGCAAGCTACCGCCTTCGTGGTCACTCAGACCTCATCCCCGAACACGCGCGCACCAACGCACCCATCACACCACCACCCGCACCAAAGCGACGAGGCCGTCCACCCAAAAATGGAGCCGCAAGTCACTGAAATCGGCTGACACCCGAACCCGCAAAACTGGGGATTTTTACTCCGGCACTTTTGGGGATTTTTACTCCGGCGTTGACATGCCCTTGAGGTAGAGCCAGGGCAAAAGCTCTTCGACGGATTTGGCCTTGCGCAGATAGGGCGGCAGGATCGACGAGGTGAAGCGGATTTTCTCAGCCTGCGCTCCACGATCCCGAATTCGCGGCACTTTCACAGGA
>JBCBBY010000150.1:0-2821 GCA_038531195.1 Pseudomonadota bacterium | reverse complement strand
CAGGCAATCCGATGATCTCGAACGATTCCGATACAATTTGGCGCGCTGTTTCTAGGATCAAATACTCTCGCCGTGCTTGCTTGTGAGCCTTCGAGCGCGTCCCAGTCATAGGCAGTATCAACCGACGCAGTTGCTGGCGGTTTTCATCATTTAGCCGATCATTCAGCCGAATGGCGAAGGCTGTTAGAACAGGACAGGCGCACTCCGGATGATCCGTAGCGTCCTCATTGGCCATCCAGGCAACAGCCTCCATGACACAGAGGCCGTTTTTGTAATCGCCGCCCGGTCCTTCGCGCAGCTCTAAGCCTCCGAATACATTAATGTCTGTGTAGTTCATGATATTTTCCTTTGTGTATGGCGCCGTATGCGTACAGCATACCTTAATGCGTGTCAACTTTGGCTTTGCATTCGCGATAATGCGTCACGCGCTGGCAGACGGATTTGAACTCAAAGCCATGCAGCGCAACGTCGGTTCCGTACATGCGCCACGTTTTGAAATGAGCGATCTCATGCCGGATCAAGCCCCTAAGCGGATGGCCTGCGTTGAGGTAGCTCCGCCGAATATATAAAATCTCTTTGCCGTCTTCCGTTATGATTGCCGTCGCTTGAGCGTTCCGGCCAAGATGCGGCGACCGCTCGGCGATGCGCGTCAGCGGATAAGGCTTTTGAAAAGCGAGCGCCTCATAAGCGAGGTCAAGCTCGTCGATCATGCGAAACAAATGCTCGCGCTCGGTATAGGTTGTGCGCTCCGGAACCTCGAAGGCGCGACCGCTCATGGCGGTGACGCGTTCTGCGATCACCGGCTCACGAACAATTTCTTTCTTGCCGCCTAGGCCGGGGAGATAGTGACATCCCGTTAGGGCAGTGAGAATGAGCATGTAAACTACTTTACGCATTTAATGTCGCCGCCAGAATTATAATCGCCAAGATGGCGACAAGAAAAACGATAAACCACTTCATGGCCAGAAGTGCCCCGTCACGATCTGCAATCCTGCGATCGTGCCGACCACGCCGACTGCGACCCAGAACCCGCGGTGCACAACGTGCCGTAAGATTGTTCCAACTGTTTTCATAATTTGCCCCTTCGAGGTTTGGTTAGAAATATTTGGCGGCGTCGTCTTTGTCTTCGATCTCATCCAACGGACCGCCACCGTCGGGAGATATTCCAAGCTTGATCCGCCCAAGCGGGGTTAAGCCGTATTCGTAAAGGTAGTTGTCAAAGCGCCGGATTTCCTTGTCGAGCAGAGCGCACGCCGGATTTGTTTTCATTACGCGGTTGCCTTGACCGGTCGTCGCCCAATAAGTCCGGCCTTCCTCGTCAACCTCTTTGCGAAGCTTCGCGACTGCGACCTTGCTCTCGCAAAGCGCCATAATCCCGTCGATATCGCCTTCGGTCCAATTTCCGCGAGGCGCCAAAAGCTTCTCAAAATAGTTGAACTGCTTTCGCACTTCTTTTGGAACACCGGCAGGGCATTTAAACGGAAATTTTTCCATCTTCGGGCGCCTTTTGATTTTTTCTGCAGTTTTTCGGTCAACGTATGAACTGCCGCCGGTCTTGTTCAAGTCTACTAGTTTTGGTTTTGCTCCGCCTTGTGCCATTGGTTTTTCCTATCAGTCTGTGGCTAGTTATAGAATTTCACTATTTTACGAAATCGAAGAAAATGTGTGTCGGGGTCCCACCGCCGGTCCCTGCGGCAAAGAAAATAAGGTTTTGACCCTACCCTCCCTTATGTTTCTTGCCCTTGCGTCTCTTAAATGGATTGAGGACAGGCACAACTTTGATGCGTCCTGCCGCTTGGTCTGCTCGCAACTGTTTCCAGTTCGCTGACGTGATCTCGATCTGCTTTCCCATCAATTTATTTCCCTATGTCGTCGAGTGATGCGTCGTTTGTGCGAAAGCCGTTGCCCTCATTGTAAGGGCGCATGGTGGCGCGATCCATAGTCTCTCGCGTAGTCGGCTTGTAAGTCTTCTGCGGGCGCAGGCCGTGCCGGTCGAGGACGATCTCAGCCCAATCGAGATAAGCTTGGTCAATCACTTGAAATCATCCTTCCACATTGGGTGCTCTTTATCGAGCGGCCATCCGTCAACACCGCACGCCTTGCTGTATCCTCGAGCCTCGGTCGCCTGCTTCTCACCATCGTGGCACGGCTTGCACAATGACTGCAGATTGTTTGGGTCTGTGAACAGAGCCACGTCGCCACGGTGAGGCACGATATGATCGACGACAGTTGCCTGCGTCGTGATGCCTTTACGCTGGCAGTACACACACAAGGGCTGCTTGGCTAGCTGAGCTGGCCTGAGCTGCTTGTGCCACACGGCGCGCTTGTAGAGATTGGCGTGCTGCCCCATCGCTACGCCGCTTCCTCCAAGCTCTCGACCTCAAACTCAAGCGCATCGTCGATCCCATCTGGCGCCCATGTCTCGAGCCAATTGCAGAGTGCCGTGCGACGCATGTTGAGGTGACGAGCGATAGACGCAATCGACAGACCCATTTCCTGACCGATCTTCACAGACATGAGCCGTGCAATGCGGGCGTTCGTGTCAAGCGTAATCGGATGGCGCTGGTCGAGAAAGTCTTTGTGCAGGTCGGCATCATTGTTGCGGAGCCATGCGGTTGCCCACGAAGTGTTTATATTCACGCGGCGGGCAAACTCACTAATCGAACCGCCTTCCGCATAAACTTCCCGAGCAATGGTGAGGCGATCCTTTTTGGCATCCTCTGAGATTGCCCGCTTCTGAGAAACCTTTTTCGCCTTGATGTCAGATAGACCAATCGGCCTTAAGCGCTCCTCTCGCTTCGCGGCGAGTTCAACGTATGAG
>JBCBBY010000149.1:0-2849 GCA_038531195.1 Pseudomonadota bacterium | reverse complement strand
GAATGCTCAACTCGGCCATGGTAGATCGTGTGATATGCGCTCACAAAGCCAAATTGATAAAGTATTCAATGACGTTCACGCAAACGCCCAGCAACGTCTCGAAGTCTGCTTCGATCTTGCCCAGTCTTTTGTTGAAAACTATCACGGCGATCCTGCATATACGTCCTCATTGAACGTCACACGTGAAGGCGTGTTTGAAGTTTTCGTGGAGTCGTTAGAGCATGGCTGTTTTGAAGTCAGCGTGGATCTCGAATGCGTGGTCCAGATCCAGGCGCTGCTCGCATCTCCGGGCATCTCTGAACAGTTACTCGATGAAGACAATAATGGCGCCTCAGTCTCTCGTCTCACAAATTTGAGTTTGATCTTCCTCTTTCTGCACGAATTCTCACATATAGAAGGCAATCACTTCCTCGCTTTAGAAGATGAGCGAGCTCGGTTTTATGAATGTCCGCCCTCCGCAAATGTTCCATCGGGATTATCGAGCTATTTGACAGGCCGAGCGACGGCGGAAGGCATAGAGATTGGCGACATATATCATTGCCTGGAATTACAGGCCGATGATCTAGCTTTTCAGCTCTTTTTTGACAGCGCCTTCGAAGAGGATTGGACGCAAATCAGGGAACGCGCCGCCGCAGCAACGCTTACGTTTCTGGTCGTCGATCGCGCCCATTCGTTCGAGAGCGATCAAGCTACCGAAAGCCACCCGTCTCCTGAAGCGCGGGTGTTCGCTCTTACAGGTTTTCTGCTCGGACTTTGGCTTCATGATCGAGCGCAAACAGATCATGAAACAGGCGTGGTTAGCGTAAACACGCAAGAAGCCGATGTTTTGGCGCGCGCAGATCCGTTTTTGAGCAGTGTCTTACAAACCGTCATTTCCGACATGAGTTTGCTGATGCAGGCTTCAGGATCAGCAGCGCTTTACGCGAAGTTTGAGGCGGCGCCGATGATCATAGAAGATCTTGGGATTTGGGCGCGCTCGAGTGGATTGGCAGAAGACGTCTTTAGTACGCAAGGCGCCAAAGACGCAGCGCGGTTAACTGGCATCAATGCATGGCTTGTCAGTACGGTCGACGCCCTCGGATGAGTGCTCCGGGCCATCTACTTCGCCGGGTCCTACGGCAGTCGTCAGTAGGCTCCGCGCCGCAAGGCTTCTTCGACCCGATAAAGAACGAACGAGTTGTGGAAACCGGGTCTGCAGGGTCTTCTGCCGCCACCAGAATGGTCGCCGTTCATGAGGCCTCGCACGCATTCTTAAACGCCAGCACAACTTATGGGCTCATCATGCAAGCTGCGGGCGCGCTCGCTGATGCAGGCTTTGATCGATTTGGTGATCTGGTTGAGATCCTGATCAGCAGGTCCGTTGAAACGCACGAAACGTATGCAACCAATATCGGGCTTGGCGCAAATGTAAGCGATCAATCAGATCAAGACTTCCTATCGAACTATCTGGGCTATGGCCGATTCCTCGAACGCTTTACTGATGCATTTGGAGATCATACTCAAACGCACCGAGAGTTCGCGCTCATCGCCCTCTCAAGCGCAAGCCGAGTGGCCATGCAGTTGGATCTCATAGACTGGGTTGCGGTTCGAGCGTTCGACGATTGGTTTGAACTCGCCGGCCGTCTTGAAACTACTCCAGACGCCCGATTTGCCACCGCGCTTACCGTAGAGACTTGCGAGCGAGCGGTGACCACTATTCTCGGTCTAGCCCGAACATATGGGCCCGATTGGGAGCCAATAATCAACGGAAAGACCGACCGCGTCACCGATCAGCAATTCTTGGCAGACGCGGACGTAAAACATGTCGATCGCCTTTATGAGGCATCTTACAACGTGTTCGCAGCGGCAATCGCAGGCGCGGGGGATGTTTCATTGGAATATGATGCACAAAGATCATTTGGTAGAGATCTGGCGGAAAAGCTCAAAGCTTATGCGGGTGATCGACTGAAGTCTCAGTTCATCACTCCGGGCTCACATCAAGACGATGTGGGCTCAGCGCTCAGCGATCTTCGCAGAGAGCGGCTCTCAATCTCACCCAAAAAGATCAAGGCGGTCTTAGGTGATGCCCAAGAGGTCGATGATGCGACGTGTCTGAGCATCTTTGCCGGTACCGGCGCAAACGCACATTATCAAGTCGTGGCCATGCCGTCCAAGAAAGCCGCGTTCACATATAATATCCAAGACCGCGCAGATCTATTAGAGCCATCGGCGAAGCTTTCAATCACTGGCTTTCGACGCCGAATTTCATACCCTGATGGCAGCGCCGTCGTTGAATATCTCATTCTATCGCGCGATCGAGCTGCCAGCTTAATTGAGAAGGCAAATGATGTTCCTGTCGTTTTTGTCGTTTCTTCGAGCGTGTTGTCTGACAAAACCTGGTTTTCTGAATGGGTAACCCAAGATGACGGCACGGACCGAGTGTTTGTCTTGGTCGATACAGACCCTTTCGCTCAATTGGATATTCTATCTGCTCGCGAGGAGGATATCCTATTTGCGCGGCTCAGACTGACCGGTCAGAATGACCCATCCCAATCTTCACTCTGGGCTTATGCCTTTTTAAGCAAAAGCGAACCACACGTCCTCTATTTCTCACCCTGCTCCGGCGCCTTGGTGAATGCGCTCTCAAATCATGCCGAACATATGGGAAAATGCTGCAAGTTTGGCGATGGTTTTTTGAAGGACTGGTCGCCCCATTTTAACTGGGTCATGGGCCACGTTCTGGCTGAAGAAATTATGTTCGGAGATCGGTTCTGGGAAGGCTGAAACCAGTCATTCAAACTTAATCGCAAACCGTGAAAGCTCCAGGCTATGAACACGTTCTTGAAGGAATGCGAGCGCGCGAACACTGT
>JBCBBY010000148.1:0-2891 GCA_038531195.1 Pseudomonadota bacterium | reverse complement strand
GGAGATGCCGCCTGGAAGTTGCTCGTGGCGCGTAATCGAATTCCGAGTGACATTGCGGATAAGCTGAAACCGACTTGGGATTTCAAAATCGCTCCATACGGTGATGCCGAATATAAACCGCCAAGGGATGCCGAAGAAGGCTTTGAACCGTCTCTACGCAATCACTGGTATGGACGCTTTGTATCGACCCAGTGAAATCCTGCTCATGCTACAAGGAGGAAAACGTAGCGATGAGTGGACCATTGGAAGAGGGTATCAAGCGATGGACGGCGAAGCGCAAATCAGCGCTCGTCATTGAGATCATCCAGGGCAAGACGACGGTCGCCGAGGCCAGCCGGTCGTATGATTTGGCGCCCTCTGAGATCGAGAATTGGGTGGATGATGCGCGCAAGGGCATGGAGAACGCGCTCAGGGCCAATCCGTTGGATGTTCGCCAGCAATACGAGAAACAGCTGAGCGATCTGCAAGAAGCCTATGGTGAGGCCATGTTGGAGCTGCGCGCGAGAAAAAAGCTCCAGGCCTTGCTGGACGCGGAGGACGACAAATGATCCGCAGCGTTCAGCAAGGCCTTCTCGACGATGGGATTGTGGTGCCCGTGACCAAGCTGTGTGCCTGGTTCGGTGTGCCGCGTCGCACGGTTTACTACACGCCTACCAAGGCCGCACCCAAGCTTGATGACAGGTTTGTCGCCCCCATCAAGGTGTTGATCGAAAAAGAGCCGTCCTTTGGCTATCGCACGGTCGCCTGGCTTCTGGGTTTCAACAAGAACACCGTGCAGCGCATCTTCCAGATCAAGGGCTGGCAAGTGCGCAAACGGTCCATTGGTGCTCGGCCTCGCGTAGAAGCACTGCCATCCGTTGCCGAACGACCAAATGAACGATGGTCCACCGACCTGTGCCGTGTCTGGGCTGGAAAGGACGGTTGGACCACGTTGGCGCTTGTCATGGATTGCCACACGCGCGAGCTTTTGGGCTGGCACCTGTCGCGATCCGGCAAAGCGACGACGGCAGTGTCAGCGCTTGAACACGCGCTGATCGCTCGCTTCGGAACTTTGGGCAAAGTCGATGAGCCATTCCTTCTTCGCAGCGATAACGGATTGGTCTTCACGTCTCGTGCCTACACCAAACTGGTGCGCAGCTATGGTCTCAAGCAGGAGTTCATCACGCCACACTGCCCACAGCAGAACGGAATGATGGAGCGCTTGATCCGGTCACTCAAAGAGCAATGCGTCCATCGTCACCGCTTCGAAAGCTTGGCACATGCAAGCCGCGCCATCGGTGACTGGATCCAATTCTACAACTCTGCTTCATTGCGCCCATCTTTCTATGTTGTTGAAGAAAATAGATTTTGTTGATCTGGGTGCGATACCGCGGGGTGTTTGGGGTTTTGTCGAGCCCGTTTCTTGAGTTGTTGTGCCTTCGTTGTTGACAGTTCCGCGCGCTCGAACACCCATGGCCCGTCAGCAAGCGGATGGTCTGCTTTGATATCGCCGGCTTCTGCTGCCAACCGCAATGTTTTTGGCGCTACGCCGATCAGTTTTGCGGCACCAGAGAGATTGAGCCACGGGTCAAGACCATCGGGTTCGGGCTTGTATACCGGGATCTTGCGGTAGGACCGCAATGCTGTGACCCGCTCCCTGGTCCAGCGGTTGCCATTTCCTGTGGAGAGCCCGTTTCGGTTCAGAACGCCAGCGATGACATCGTCGCTGGCAATCCGCGCAAGCTGGCGGACGGCCTCGACAACATCCGGCGGTGTTGCATTGCGCTGTCCGCGGCGGCGTTTTGGCAGACGGATTTCGGTATGTGCGCCACCGGCCCAATGAACCATCAAAACAATCTCGGAGGCATCATCATCAAGATCTGCCACCACTTCCCGGATCACCGTGCGAACAATGCGCTTCTTCAACCTTGCATCGGTGGCCGGCGCGACCCAGACGCGTTCGAGATCGGCCCCCAGGGCCGCCAGGTCTTCCACCGCCAGCGTGGTCCCGTTCGGGCTGACCGCGTCATGGTGAACGATCTTGTTCTCGATCTCCTGAACCTGTTGAAGTGTTCGGTTCCACCGGGCCTCCAGTTCGGCGGTCACGAGGCGGTTCTCGGGATCGGATGCATCATATTGCCGGAATGCCCGATCAGTCGCGTATTGAGCCGCTTCGAGATCACGGCAGAGCGCATCGCGAACCTGATCCCGCTGGCGCAGTGCTTGCGTGGCTGCCGCCTCTGCGGCGGCAATGGCACCGGGTCCGACTACCTGCAAAAGCGCATGTTCAATGGCATCGTCGACCCGCAATCCGCCGAAGGCGATGCAGCGCGCTTCGCCGTTGTCCAAAAGGCCGCGCCAGCAGGAGTAACGCGGGATGTCGTGCTTCTTGCCGGTGTAGCGAACAGTCAGTTTACGGCCGCAGCGCCGACAGCGCAGCAGCCCGGCCAGGAGGGCCGAGCCATGCTTGGCAGCGCCATGATGCCGGCTCTGAGGAACATTGTTACTGACCATCTTGCGGATCGCCTCTGCTCGTTCCCAACTCACATAGCCTTCATGTGCGCCCGGCTTAAATGCCAGCCAGTCGTCGCGATCTTTCCTGCGAATGGCGGTTGCACCGAACCCCGCCGCTGCCTGGGTCTTGCCATAGGCATAGGCCCCGCCATAGGCCGGGTTGACGATCATGCGATGGATGGTGGCGTATGTCGGCCGCCGCCAGATCACATCACCCTGTTTGCGCAAGCTGGGCAATTCAAGGCCATGTTCGAGGAACCACATGAGGGCCTGCCGCGCGCTCCCCAGTTCAGCGACCTTGTCGAAAACCAGGGATATGGCCTCTTGCACGCGGCGATCAGGATCCTTCTCAAGCCGGTTCCCGGCTTTTACGAATCCGACAGGGGCGGCGACGACAA
>JBCBBY010000147.1:0-2904 GCA_038531195.1 Pseudomonadota bacterium | reverse complement strand
GTTTTCTTTTTATTGTTTGGATCAACATCGATCTGCATTTGACCTTTCGATGCGAGATACATCAGGCTGGCGATTAAGCCATCATGCCCTGAAAAGCCGCGATGGTAGATGTGATGCGCCGCGGCAGGTGAGTAGCCTTCGGGCGGTTCATATTGCGGAAACACGGGCCCTTTGGTGGGATCGCGGCCCACCCGGTCGAAACTCCTCATATAGTATGCGAGCAAGCCGAAGACGGAAGCCAAGAGCGCCGTCAATGACCCGTACCGGGCCCACCATAGCCAGCCCTGATCCGAAAGCGAGGGCGGATCGATCAGGCCTTTCTCGATGGTCAGGGATACGGATAGGCCCTCGCGAATACCGAGCGGCTGCGTCGTCGTTACAAGATGGTCGTCACCGTCGCGTTGATAGCGGGCATTCTTACCATCTACGCCCTGCCTTCCAGTGTAGATATTCGATTCAATCACGCGCGCGCCATCGGGAAACCGCACACGGACGGATGCTGATTCAATCGGGAACAGCCAGTAACTCCCTGTGACATTCCAAAATAGCTCGTCAAAGGTGTCATCATATCGGATCTGATTCTTTACCCGATACCGGATCTCGTAGGTGTGCACGCGATAATCGAGATACCGATCCGGGTCGCCGATACGGATCATGAAAGCATTGCCGTTCCGCTCTCGATCATATGGTTCTTTCTTACCATCTTTGCGGACGCTCAGAATGTCGTATCGATAAGGCAATCGGCCAGTACCATCTTCATCTGCGTAGTAAGCGAAAAGCTCACGAAAGATTCCCCGCCGGATCTCCCGCCCTTCTACATTCACGGCAATGGTTTCGGTGACGACGATATCGCCATCTGTCTCGACCTCGATCTCGACGTCAAAATTCAGGATCGCTTCTTCAGCGACGCTGATGGGTAGCGACCAGAGCAGCAGCAATAAGAGTCCCGCAAGACGCAATACCCGCATCATGCGCCTCCGCCCAAATCCACGGATGGCACCGCACGGTCCGACATCTGAATCTCGAAAAACCGGCTTTGCGAAAAGCCAAACAGTCCAGCGATCAGATTGCTGGGGAAACTCTCAACCGCAACATTCAATTCACGAACCGCCCCGTTATAAAACCGCCGCGCCATCTCGATTTTGTTTTCAGTGTCCGACAGTTCATCTTGCAGTTCGCCGAAATTGTCGCTGGCTTTGAGATCCGGATAGTCTTCGGCAAGCGCGAGCAACTTATTCACAGGTGCCGCGAGCGCGCTCTCTTTACTGCCGCGTGCGTCTGGATCGTCACCGGCTTGCAGCGCTGCATTGCGCTTCATGATCACGTCCTCAAACAATTGCCGCTCATGGCTGGCATAGCCTTGCACGGCCGTAACCAATTGCGGGATCAAGTCAGCGCGGCGCTTTAGCTGTACGTCAATGTCGGCCCAGCCATTGCGAACCATGTTTCGCTTGCCGACAAGCATATTGAACAGGATCGCAATGGTGACCAACACGGCGCTGACCGCCCCCAGTCCCAAATATAATCCGATCATGTTATCGCCCTCCGCTGGTGTCTTTAACCACTAGGCTTACGGCAATTCTTACGAATGTGAAGATAAACGACGGTTTCGATTAAGTCTGGCCGAGTGAAACAACCCAGTTTTAACGCTCTTTGAGTAATGCAACTTTGAGTAGAATGCCTCAGGGGTGACATGCTGTTTCGAGAATCCGATTGGGAGGCATACCCGGCGCTGCCTCGGACAGCGCGATGGGGCGACCTGGTAGATTTCTTCCACAGGCAGAAGCAAGCTACATTCTGTGCGATTGTTGATGCGGATCGACTCCCAATCGGCATTATCACGCTGCGAAAATACCAACAAATGATTGCAACGCCTTATGGCCATGCGCTCAATCACCGCAAAGGCGTTGCAGACCTGATGCAGCGTAATTTTCACTTGGGCGAACTCGATGCGGATATCGAAGAGACTTTTTCGAGCTTCTCCAACCCGACTGAAGTGCTCGGTCATGGACTTGTCCTGGTCGATCAACACAAACGATTTATGGGCGGGTTAAATGCCGTATCTGTCCTCAAATGCATGACCGATATTCACGCGCAAGTTCAGACCCGCCTGCGCGCACAAATCTGCGAGCGCGAGCGGGTTGAGCGTCAGATCCGCGATCTCGCCGATACAGATCCTTTGACATCGGTTCTTAACCGGCGTGCGTTCGTGCGCGAAATCGATACGCTGGTTGAAACCAAGCAGAACTTTCTTTGTGCCTTTATTGATTTAGACCGGTTCAAACCGCTGAATGATCGTTACGGTCATGCGGTTGGAGATCAGGTGCTCAAGAAAATTTCTGAACGTTTGCAAAATTTGCCAATGTGCAACTTGCCAGCCCGCCTGGGTGGGGATGAATTTGCCTTCGTCTCCTTTGTTGAGAGCACAAGCTCCGCGCGTGATGTGATTGATAAAATTCACGATGCACTTACAGACGCGGTTCACACTGATGTTGGTGATGTTGCTGTCGGCGCATCTATTGGCATCGCATCCTTCCCTGAAAATGCGACGAGCAAAACCAAACTTCTACATGCTGCCGATCGGGCGATGATGCGCGCGAAAGCCAATGGTGGCGGCGTCTGCCAGTTCGACAAGAATCATGACGACTTTGGGCAGGACGCAGAAACCTTCGAGTTGGCGGTCGCGCACGCCGTGAAACACGATCTGTTTAAACCGGCGGTTCAACCGATCATTGACCTTCGAACAGGTACCGTGGTCGGCTATGAGGTTCTGGCGCGCTGGCCGGATAGCGGGTTTGAGACAGACCCTTCGCCGCTTCAATTCATACCTGCGATTGAACGCCTCGGCATGATGGACCGGTTCTTCGTATCTTTATTGCGCCAAGCTCTATTATCGCACCGCAA
>JBCBBY010000146.1:0-3026 GCA_038531195.1 Pseudomonadota bacterium | reverse complement strand
CTCTCGCACAATGATGAGGCCCTCGCCAATATTGGTAAAATATTAGAACTCGCAGCACTTATAGAGGCACCGCATTTTGACATGCGGCACCTCATTCAGCCGAACCAAGCTTTCGCTGTCGACGACGATCTCATCCGAGAGATTGGATCGCTAAACCGCTCTTCTCTTGTAATAGTGGGCGGTCTTCTGGAAGGCGTTGTCACACAACTTTCTATGAGCGCACTCCTTGATGGCTTTGACGTGTTTATACCCGCTGATTTCGTCTTAAGCGGTGACCCAAGTGGTGTTGCTATGTACCTTGACCGAATACGCGCCGTTTCGGGCATTGTCTTGACTGGTCACCAACTCTTCTTGGAACTATTGCTTCGAGAACGAAACGCCGATCGCCGCTCTTCCATCTCCTCGCTTCGCAAACAGTTCTCGTTTGGCAGTTAGTCGAGGCATTGCGCGCGCCTCAAAGCGCCTGCGATTCAAAAAAAGAGCGCAAGATCGTCCGAGAGTATTTTGAGCTTTTCTTGTGTTACACGAGCATATCCTCGTCTCTCGCCACGAACCTGGACGCCTGAGGGATCGAAAAAACCGTTCGCCTGAAGAATTTTCCCCGCGCTCGCGCGCTCCTCGCGCATCAAAATTCTTACCGCTCCCGGTGCTCCACTCCCGTTCCGCCCCTTTGGGTTTATCGCCCCCTCCGCCATCCTTTTGGTTCGGCGTCGACGAGGACATGAGGTTCTTGTGACAAACAAAGAAAGATCAAAACTATGGCGAATGCACTTGGATATTTGAACGAAACCGACAATGGATTTGAGGGAGAACTAGCAATGGCAACCTTCACAGCACCCATCCGGATTTCGAAGAACACGGACAAAACCAGCGACGCTCACCCCGACTTTCGGATCTACGCTGGTTCGAGAAATGCTGATATTGGCGCAGCCTGGAACCGCACTTCGCGAGCGACGGGGCGCACCTATCTTTCCCTCACATTGGCGGACCCGCTAATTGGCGATCGAAGGATATTCGCCAATATTGCGCCCGTTAAAGGGCAAGATGGCCGTCATGTTATACTTTGGATTCCGAAAAGCTAAATAAAAGAAAAGGTGTTTAGTTCATCATTTCTGGACACCTTTTTTACCTGAATTTGGCACATTATTTGCGCTGTATTTCACCATTGAGTAGCCGAACCGTACCGGAAGACGAAGTCGCCCCTCCGTTCGGTCAGTCTTGGTGGAGGCAGCGACATGACCTCTCATGCACAATGGTGTGTCGATAAAGGCGCGTACGATCAGCTTCTTCAATTGCCGTACTCAGGGTGGTGTTGGGAGTATCGGCGCCGCGATGCCGCACTTAAATCAGCAGCACATCGACTAGCGAGGCATCGACCGACAATTTTAAAACGCGCGGATGGATCGAAGATCTATAGAATGAGAATGCGCCAACCGCAGGCTGAGAAATTTGGTCTGTATTACCTTCCCGATCCTTCTCTTTCGGCCTTTGAAACAACGCCATTCTGGCTTCCCGAGACAATGTCATCCCACCTTAACGCTGCCAGCGAAGTTCGAATAAAAAACAGTGTGTTGGAGACCCCTTTGCGCTGGGACGAAATACCAGGTGAAAAGCACTTTCTAATCGCACCAGGGCGTCGACCAAAACTCGTAATCGAAGCGCCAGGTTATGCAGCTCAGCTTGCAATCGAAGAAAACATGATCCCGGTTCCGCACGCAGTCTACCTATCTTTGCGGCTTGGAGCTGGTTTGCTGCAAGGCACCAACCTATCCCAAGTCGAAGAATTTGCGCGACACTGTCTTGGCCGAGAGGTCACTTGCAAACCGTTACGCGGCTACTCGCCCGAAACGCTTAAGAACACAATTATAGCGCTCGATGGTTACCTTGCAGGCGTCAGCCATCGAAGAATTGCAGAAGTTATCTTCGACCCGGAGACCGTGGCGCAGGACTGGAACAATGGTGTTAAATCTTACAAATCAAGAACCAGGCGCCTGATAAAGAAAGGCGTCGAACTCATGAAATACGGCAACAAATTTCTCTTTTAACCAGGTGTCGATTTCGAGATTATCGAAAGCGACTCTCCAAAACTCTCATAGCGCCTTGCAATCTCACTGGCATCCGACGTCAAAGCAATGGAAGCTAGGATGGAACTAAAAACAGATGATAGCGGGCGCAAAAGTCCGTTCTTAAGAGCAACAGAAGCCGCTGCATATTTGCGACTTACTAAGTCGACACTTGAGCATTATCGATGGGCCGGCGGCGGTCCCAATTATCGCAAACATGGCGGTCTTGTTTTCTATCATATAGATGATCTCAATTCGTGGTCTGAACGACGCGCTTATCGCGACAGCGCCACTCGCGTGAAGAAATGAGACGCAGATTTTGGGTCACTATCGCAGGCGGCGTGAGCCTTACTCTCTTGTTCGTCAGCGTATTTTCTCTCCCCAAGAAACTGATCTGGAACCGGACGGACAGTGCACCGATTGGGCTCTATTGGCTGAGCGACGGGCCGCTCACCCTGAACAGGTGGGCCGTCGTCTCAGCCGATAGCGCCGATGCGATCTGGGCGCAGCAGCGCGGCTATATCGGCCGAGACTGGCCGCTCATAAAGCGTGTTCGCGGAGAGCCGGGCGATAGAATCTGCCGTGAAAAAGAGATCATTTTGATCAATAATGTGATCGTTGCCGAGGCGCTTAAGACAGACAGTTTCGGACGTGAACTGCCGGTCTGGAACGACTGTGTCACACTCGAAAACGACGAAGTTTTTCTCCTGAATGACCATCCAAACTCATTGGATGGACGCTATTTCGGCGCAACGCGACAACAAGATGTTGCCGGCTCGGCTATGCTCATATGGAGCAAGTCATGATTGGAAAATTCGCAAGGCGTTGGAAGGATTCGCAAGGGGGTAGAAAGCGGACCCGGAGGGCAAGATTAAAGGGTTGGCGCTGTAGCGGTTCAGCGACCGTGAGACACTTTTGTGGTTTTGCTTAAGGAGGATTTTTGGCTCATCGTAACTGACTCAA
>JBCBBY010000145.1:0-3069 GCA_038531195.1 Pseudomonadota bacterium | reverse complement strand
GGGTCTATCCCAACAAAGGTACGTAATGCGACATAGGGTTATGCCTGTGCTCTGACGCGCATGATGGTTTGCCTGCTGGTTTCGAACTGACGCGCGATGGCAGAGATTGTCTCTCCGTTTTGTATTTTTTCCTTCACCTCAGCCTGCTGAGCATCGGACAGGGCAGATGGCCGCCCGAGAGGTTTTCCTGATGCTTTTGCGCGTGCTAGGCCGGATTGGGTGCGTTCGATGAGCAGATCACGTTCGAACTGGGCAACAGCGTTGATGACATTCATGGTCATCTTTCCTGCAGAACTGGTGAGATCGACCCCGCCAAGGGCGAGGCAATGAACACGGATACCTATCTCTTCGAGCTTTGCTACGGTTGTACTGACGTCGATGGCGTCTCGGCCAAGGCGGTCGAGCTTGGTCACAATCAGCACGTCGCCCTTTTCCATCTTATCGAGCAGTTTGGAGAAGCCCTCCCGCTGCGCAATGGCCATGGAGCCCGAGATGGTTTCCGTGACGATACGGTGGGACTCGATGGCGAACCCTGCGGCCTCGATTTCCCTGATCTGGTTTTCGGGTGTCTGATCAAAGGTTGAGACACGGGCATATGCGAAGGTTCGGGACATGGGCGATTTTGTTACGAAATGGGTGTACGCAATAATACCTATGTCCTATATTATTACAAGTTAATTTACGGACGGTCTTTAAAGACCTGTCCGCAATCGTCCCTTTTCGGTCACCTCTGACAGGATCCACTGATGCCCCGGATGCGCATTCTCACGGCCAATGAACAGGACGCTTTCGACAAGCCGCCTGTATTTGATCATTGCGACCGGAAGAAGTTCTTCGATTTCCCCAAGTCTCTAATGATGACTGCGGCGAGCATGCGCAACGCTGATCATCAGATCGGTTTTTTGGTGAGCTGCGGGTATTTTCGTGCGACGCGGCGGCTCTTTGCGCCCATGGATTTTCGGGAACGCGATCTTGCCTATGTGGCAAGCCAGCTCGGCCACCCATTGCCATCAACTATTCAGTACCCGGATCGCACGCGGCAACGGCATCAGAAGATCATTGTGGAATGCCATGGCTTCAAGCCCTTTGATGACACGGCGAGCAGCGCCCTGGCCGTTGAGATCGCGACGATGGCGCGGATGCATCTCAAGCCGCGTCTGATCTTTGATCGCTGCGTTGATTTCCTAATCCAGAACCGCGTGCAGGTGCCATCTGCCTATCGGCTGAATGATCTGATCCGTGCCGGTCTGCACGACCGCAAGGCGGAGCTCATTGCCTTGATGGACCGGCATTTGTCAGATGACACCCGCGTCTTGCTCGATGGGCTGTTTTCAGCACCCGATGATCAGAACCGGTACCGCCTAACCCTTCTGAAGAAGCTTTCGCAATCAACCAGCCCTTCACGGATCAAGGAAGCTGTCGCCGATTTTGAGATTTTGTCAGATCTGCATGATCGGTTGGCCGCTGTTCTGGCGAGACTTAAGCTTGGCACTGCAGGCATCCGGTACTTTGCGGGCAGCGTTCTGCGGTCGGAAATCTTCCAGATGCAGCGCCGGGGACGAAACGACCGTCACATCCATGCAGCCGCCTTTGTCGCGCATCAGTTCCATCGCTGTCAGGACAACATGGTCGATCTCTGGCTCAGTGTCATGGCGTCGTTCAAATCGGCGGCAGCACGGGAATATCAGGAAACCCTGGTGCAAGAGCGCAAAGATCAACAGCGGCAGATCGGCATCATCGTCGAGGGTCTGGAAACATCCGTCTTTGGCGTTTTGCGTGATATCCGCAGCGTCATGGCCGCTGCCAACATGTCAGATGCGGAAAAGGTCACGGCGACACAGGCCCTTCTCGATCAGGGCAGGACGGACGACTTCGACCAGCTGAAGGATGATCTGACGGCAACAGCTAATGAAGCCGGTTGGCATGATATTCTGGAAGCCCGATCCGTGAAGCTGCAAAACCGCCTCAGCCCCCTGCTGCGCGCACTCACTTTCATGCCCAACAAACGGGCGGCACCCCTGCTTGAAGCGATTGACCATCTCAAAAACGATGGGGATTTGTCTGCCAATTCCGCGCCGATGAGCTTTCTCAATGCTGAACAGCAGGCGGCAGTTGTGCGGGGCGGCGGCACCTTCAGGGTTTCGCTCTACAAGGTGTTCCTGTTTCAGGCGGTCACCACGGCCATCAAATCCGGTAATCTGAATGTCGAACACTCCTACAAATACCGACCCATGGACGCCTATTTGATCGACAGGAACCGTTGGCACCAGGAAAAAGCCCGGCTGTTGGAACGTGCAGGCCTCACAGAGTTTGCTGACCCTGAACCCGTACTGGCAAGGCTGAATGCGGCTCTCACGACCCAGTATAGAACGACCAATGATCGCGCAGCGGGAAATCCCCATCTCAAGCTGCGCAAGGACGGCACATTCCACATCGCCACCCCGGCGCACGATGCACGCGACAGCGATCCACTGGGCGATCTTTTCCCTCAGCGGCACGATGTGGCCCTCGCGCAGGTGCTGGAAACCGTCAACAACCATTGCAATATGCTATGGTCTTTCGAGCACTGGCAGCAGACCCATGTGCCGCAGGCCACATCACATCCCGCACTGCTGGCCGGGATCATGGGACTGGGCTGCGGGATCGGTGTGCGCAAAATGGCGCGGATATCATCCAGCGTCACCGAAAGCGAACTGGATCACACCGTGAACTGGCGCTTCTCGCTGGACAACATCCGGGCGGCCAATGACGCTGTACTCAAGGCCATGGATGGGATGGAATTACCCAATCTCCATCGTCAGAGCCCGGATCAGCTCCACACTGCAAGTGATGGCCAGAAGTTCGAGGTGCGCGGCGACAGCCTGCATGCCAGTCGGTCGTTCAAATACTTCGGGCAAGGCCAGGGTGTCAGCGCCTATACCTTCGTCGATGAGCGCAACTTTCTGTGGCATTCCCTGATGATCAGCGCGGCCGACCGCGAAAGCGCTTATGTGATCGACGGTCTGATGCACAACGACGTCGTGAAGAGCGACATCCATTCCACCGACACCCACGGGTACACAGAGGCTG
>JBCBBY010000144.1:0-3094 GCA_038531195.1 Pseudomonadota bacterium | reverse complement strand
CCGACCTGGGGTTAGGAACACGATTGAATTGGCTTCAAAACATGGCGTTAAACTCGGTTTGGTGACGACAACGTCTTGGGATAACGTGAGCGCCATTCTACGTGCGCTTGATATGTCACCGTCAATTTTTGACGTGGTGACGACGTCCGATACCATCGCTCGAGCAAAGCCTGCACCAGATGCCTATTTAGCAGCATTAGATTACCTTCAGCTTGATCAAGAAAACGTCGTCGCCGTTGAAGACAACCCGGACGGTGCCAGAGCCGCCCAAAGCGCTGGATTAGAGTGTGTTGGTCTTATCGGCGAAATGCACGACCCGGCAGATTTTTCCGGTTTAAGTACCCGTCAAACCTCGCTCGATTTAACAAAATACCTTGTGCTCCAGGCAGCGTTATGAGCCGTTAAAGAGGGGCGTAATGGCAAGGCCGTTTATTGTGAGCGAAACATAGCTGTCGATAATCTCGTCACAGCCCTAAACAAGATGAGCATACTGAATACCGGCAAAGTCTGGCATCCAAGGTCGTTTGAGAAACCCAGACAATCGACTGAATTGATGTTGAGAAGCCGTGCTTAACTTCTATTCACAGTCAACGCGTACAATAACGTCGACCTAACGGCTATGAGACCTCACATCGCATTGCCCCAACAAACTTAGGCGATGCGTCACAACCATTTGGCGGTACTGAGCCCGACGAAGCCATATGCTGTATGCCGTTCAAACGACCGCTTCAGAAGTGAACTCCTGGTAATTCGATCCAAGATTGACGTCTCCTCCCAATAGCTTATGTCTCACCGTGTCAGGGGCGCCGCGAGGCTGAGATGCACCCTTTGAACCTGAACCGGATAATGCCGGCGGAGGGAGGCAAAATCAGGCTTATAGGGCTTGGCGCGTCTTTCCGCTCGTTGAGAAAAGGAAAGACCGCGTGACACCCAACTCCGCTCTAGAAACGCTGCGCGCGAACGCGCCACTCGTTCATTGCATCACAAATTACGTTGCGATGAACATCGCAGCAAACGTGACCCTCGCGGCGGGTGCGTCGCCCGCCATGATCCATGCCCCCGAGGAGGTTGCTGATTTCGTGCCCATTGCTGGCGCACTGACTATCAACATCGGTACTTTGTCCGCCCCATGGGTAGATAGTATGAAGGCAGCCGCAATCGCCGCAAATGCTGCCAATGTACCTTGGGTGCTTGATCCGGTTGCCCATTTCGCCACGCCCTATCGCGCGAAGGCTGCTTTGGATTTGTTGGCGCTTAAACCAACGATTGTCCGGGGAAACGCATCCGAAATTATCGCCCTTGCAGGGGGTGCTGGGTCAGGCAAAGGGGCCGACAGTGGCGACAGCGTCAGTGACGCGCAAAGCTCTGCACTGGCCCTTGCGGAAAGCCACCGCTGTATCGTTGCGGTGTCAGGACCCGTTGACTTCATCACAGACGGCACGCGTAGCGCCAGCATAACTGGTGGGGCTGACCTGATGCCCAAAGTCACCGCTTTGGGATGTTCCTTGACCGCATTGGTGGGGGCCTATGCCGCTGTTGCACCCGGCCTTGACGCGGCGGTCGCTGCTTTCGTTCATTTCGCCGAAGCGGGAGAACAAGCGGCAAAGGGCGCGCAAGGGCCCGGCAGCTTTTCCGTCGCATTCCTCGATGCGCTCCACAAGCTTCAACCGGGGGATCTCAGTGAGGCACGTGTGGAATGGATCTAAATCCCGAAAGCCTGCGCTTGTATCTTGTCACCGACCCGACCCTTTGTCCTGGTCCGGCCTTAGTTGAGACTGTGACGGCAGCGGTGCGCGGGGGTGTAAGTTTCGTGCAAGTGCGCGATAAAGACGCGACGACGCGCAACCGTATCGCTGCAGCATCCGCGCTCAAAGGTGCGTTGTCAGGGACAGGCGTCCCCCTCGTCATCAACGATGATCTCGAAGCGGCGGTCGTCGCCGACGTTGACGGTGTGCATATCGGTCAAGATGACGTGACCCCGGCCATCGCGCGTCAGCGGTTGGGGCAAAACAAGATCATCGGTCTTTCTTGCGAAGCGCTTGACCAGGTAACGGCGGCAGACGCGCACTTGGTTGACTACCTCGGTCTCGGAACGGTGTTTCCAACCTCAACTAAGTCGGATCACAAGCCAACCATCGGGCTCGACGGTTTGTCTGAAATGGTGCGCTTGGCGAAGCTGCCAACTGTCGCCATTGGCGGGCTGAAGAAGGAGCACGCGGCTGATGTGCTCAATACCGGATGCGATGGGATCGCCGTCGTCTCGGCGATTTGTGGTCAGCCCGACCCAGCAAGCGCGGCCCGAGACCTTTATCGCGCTCTACACCCCAAGACCGAGGATCGCTCATGATCAAGAATGTACTCTCTATTGCCGGTTCGGACCCGTCGGGCGGCGCTGGCATCCAGGCCGACCTCAAGGCCTTCGCGGCCAATGAGGTCTATGGCATGGCCGCTCTTACGGCGCTGACGGCGCAAAACACGCAGGGCGTGACCGGCGTTGAACTCGTGCCACCGCAATTTGTTAAAGCGCAGATCGACGCGGTTTTCGCCGACATCCGGGTTGATGCTGTGAAGATTGGGATGATCGCAACCGCAGAAATTGCCTTGGCAGTGGCCGAAGCACTCTCCGATCACCGCGATATCTCCATCATTCTCGACCCGGTGATGATCGCAAAAGGCGGCGCACCCCTCCTGCAAGAAGATGCGATGGAGACGCTGCGCACGGCGCTCGTCCCCTTGGCAACCGTTCTAACGCCTAACCTGCCGGAGGCAGCGCGACTGCTGCAACAGCCGGAGGCGGAGGGCCGCGATGCAATGGCGTCCCAAGCCCACGCGCTGGCAGATTTGGGCCCGCAGATCGTGCTGGTGAAAGGCGGACACCTTGAAGGTGATGAAAGCCCCGATGTCCTGTGGGACGGCACCGCGCTGCATTGGTTCGAGGGCCCGCGTACCGCGACGAAGAACACCCACGGCACAGGTTGCACGTTGTCATCGACGATTGCCGCCCAGCTCTCGAAGGGGCTTCCGCCAAGCGCAGCAGTGGGAGAGGCAAAGCGCTACGTCTCTGGCGCGATTGCTGCGGCAGACCAACAGACAG
>JBCBBY010000143.1:0-3103 GCA_038531195.1 Pseudomonadota bacterium | reverse complement strand
TGGCTTTGCGTGAAGAGATTTATCAGGACGTTGTCGACGATGCGCAGCTCGATCGTGACTTTCTCGTGTTTGTCGTGCTTTCGACAATCGTGGCAGCCATCGGTTTGCACTCGAATAGTGTTGCAGGCGTGATTGGCGCTATGGTGATCGCGCCTCTGCTGGGGCCCATTCTCGGTTTCTGTCTCGGGGCTGCGCTCGGAGATCGGAAACTGATCATGGATTCAGCCGGCACGCTAGGCATTGGCGTTTTACTCGCGCTCGCATGCTCCATCCTGATTTCCTTCTTCATCCAGGTAGACTTTGATAGCCGAGAATTGATGTCCCGCGCAGAGGTGCGTCTGGATGGGGTTGCCTTGGCGATCGCAGCTGGCAGTGCTGCAGCCATTTCACTGACGCGCGGCGCTAATTCGACGCTTGTGGGAGTCATGGTCGCAGCCGCTTTGTTGCCGCCGGGGGCCGCGGTTGGCTTGTTTCTGGGAACGGCAGAATGGGCGCTTGCGTCGCGCGCGGCATTGCTGCTTGCGCTAAATGTCGCCAGCTTGGTGGTCTCTGCGCTCGTGGTGTTCCGCATCCGCGATATCCGGCCCAGAACCTGGATGGCCAAGCAAGACGCAGATCGGGCCGTCGCGCTAAATATCGCGCTTTCGGTCGTTCTATTGGTGATCGCCATCGTGCTGATTCTATTGCTCGACCTTGGGGCCACCGTCTCGATTGGCTAAGGTGTCTTAAAAACAGGGAAGAACCATGGCCAAAGCCAAGAACAAAACTGTCGCCACTTCGGTAGATCCGAAGGATTTTGTTGCTACGGTCGAGCCCGAAAAGAAACGGGTGGATGCCACAGAATTGCTCGGCTTTTTCGATCGCGTGACCGGATTAAAGCCAAAAATGTGGGGCCCGAGCATTATTGGCTATGGTCGGTATCACTATAAATATGAAAGCGGCCGAGAAGGCGAGTTCATGCTGACCGGGTTCAGTCCGCGTAAGCAGAATCTGACTGTCTATATCATGCCGGGGTATCAGTTTGAGTCCATGCAAGAAAAGCTAGACCGTTTGGGCAAGCACAAGCTTGGAAAGTCATGTCTCTATATCAACAAGCTGGCGGATATAGACTTGGACGTGCTGGAAGAAATCGTCCAGGATGGTGTCACATATATGCGTGACACGTATGAAACCTGGGACGAATGAGCGTGCCACGCCGCGTCTCGTACTGGATCGTACCCCGCGCGGAAGACGCGGCGCGATACTTTCAAGTCATAAATCGGCTGGCCAGAGCGAATAACGCGCCGGTATTTGCGCCGCATCTGTCACTTGCATCGATCGAAGGCGAACAGCCTGATTTATCACCGTGCCTCGAGATTCTGGAAGGGCTTGAGCTTCAGCCCCTTGAAATCAGCATGACTGACGTGTTTACGATGTCTCTCTTTGTGCGCGTCGAACGCCATCCGGCTTTGCTGGCTGCGCGAGACTTCATGCAATCTCAACCTGGCGCAATCTCGAGCCGCGCCTTTGATCCACATCTCAGTTTGTGTTACGGGCCGCCGCCGAAGGGCGCGGAGGCATGGCAGGACATTCGGGCGCTGCTAAACCAACCGATCCGCTTTCACAGTTTGCACGCAGTCGCTATTCCACCGCAGGTCGAGACCCAGGATGATGTTCGGAGCTGGAACGACCTGGAGTCTTATCCAATTTAGGTGCCTAGGCCGTACGCGCGGCTTCGATCTTTTTGGCAAAACCCGGCGCCCCAAAACAGCGAATGGAAAGCGTGCCAATCGCGGTCTTGATATCGATAATCTGTGTCGCAACACCGAACCGGGTCTCAACGCTTGTAATCCCCCGCAATGGTAGGACCACGCTCAGCGAGTCTGGGTCCTTGTGCACGGCGCGGTTAAATCCATTCGGGTGAAACTCGACCGCATCTGTCGTCAAATAGGCCGTGCCGCCGACCCAAAGCCCGCCCATGAGTTTCTTGATCGCATTTGTCCCAAGACGTCCGCCGGGGCCCATGAGCGTCTGTGTTCGATCGCCGATCTCAGCATCTTTCATCAGGGCATTGGCGAGTTTTCGAGCGATGACATTGTCTGGTGCGGTCATGGATTTCCTCCGTGGGGCAGACTTTAATTCGTAACAGCAAATTGACCAGCGTCTCCGCCTAGCCCGACCGTAGCGTCTCCATGCGTTGGATAAACTCATCAGCGCTATTGCAGCGAATGGAATGCGTCTCGGACTCGGTTTTCAAGTCGATAATGGACGCGACCATGCCGAACCTTTTTTCCAGGACGGTGAGGTCCGACCATGCCAGGCGCAGACAGAGCTCATCCATATTCTTAAAAAAGGGCCGGTTGAGCATGCCTGGATGAAATTCAAACCCAGACTGCGTGAGATAGGCCGTCCCCGAAATCCATTGGCCGCCAATCATCTTTTTGGACAATTTGGCGCTGATTTGACCGTCCAATCCGAGGATCATTTTCGAAATGCGGGCCATTTTGGCATTATCGAGCAAAGCGCTGACAGACTTTTCAGCGATGATGTCCGCAGGTCGGTCCATTTTGATCCTTCCCTTATCGCGGCGACGCGAGCGTGTTTAAGCGAGTTTCTTTGCCGCCGCCTCGGCGAAGTATGTGATGATACCACTCGCGCCGGCTCTTTTGAAGCTAAGGAGCGTCTCCATCATAACCCGGTCGCCATCAATCCAGCCATTTTGGGCTGCCGCTTGGATCATGGCATATTCTCCAGAGACCTGAAATGCAAAGGTTGGAACCCGGAAGGTCTCTGACACCCGGCGTACAATATCGAGATAAGGAAGGCCCGGTTTGACCATCACCATATCCGCGCCTTCGGACAGATCCATGGCGACTTCGCGGATCGCCTCGTCCGTATTTGCAGGATCTTGTTGATAGGTTTTCTTGTCTCCAATCAACGCTGTCGCGGACCCGATGGCTTCACGATAGGGACCATAAAAGCCGCTGGCATATTTCGCCGCATAGGACATGATGCACACGTTGCGATGCCCGCCCGCCTCAAGTGCTGCCCGGATTGCACCAATGCGCCCGTCCATCATGTCGCTGGGACCGATGATGTCACAGCCTGCCTCGGCCTGCGACAG
>JBCBBY010000142.1:0-3111 GCA_038531195.1 Pseudomonadota bacterium | reverse complement strand
GATCTATTTAGCGCCGTTTGGGGCCAAAGTCGAAACGTCTGATGGCCGCTTTGGCCATCAAAAGAAGACATAAGCTCAATCCAAAACTGAACGAGAAGCGCTACTTTTATAAACACGAAGCACAGATCTATTTGTGTTAAGCAAAATCCACAGACTACATTCGCCTGTCCATTTAGGCTAAGCCGGTGAGCGTATTATGAAACTTGGATCGAAGCCCTTATGAAAATCAGTCGCCTTTCTATCAAACATTTCCGTGGCATCTCCGGCGCTGAGCTAAACTTTCCCGACCATGCAGTGCTCATTGGTGACAACAATACCGGAAAGTCCACCATCCTTGAGGCGATAAATCTCGCCATGGGGCCCGACCGGCTAAACCGAAAACCGCCCATTGATGAGCATGACTTCTATGAGGGGCGTTACTTGTCCGAACCTGCGCCTGATGCGGAAGTTGGCGAGGGAGACGCGCAGCCTGAAGCAGATGCGGGGGGCGCTGGCGAACCGTCAGAAGCGCACACAATTCGGATTGAAACCGTCGTTACGCAGCTGAATGAGGAACAAATCGCGCGCTTTCAGGAATATATCGAAGCCTGGAACAGGGACGATCAAACTTTCATTGGAATCGACGAGGTCGACCTTATCGACGAAACGCCCACCGAACCCGCACTCCGGATCCTCTTTGTCGGCCGCTATGATCCGGAAGAAGATGATTTTGACGGCCAGACCTACTTTGCCCGTAGCCTCGAAGAAACGCCGGAACGGCCGAAGAAGTTTACAAAAATCGACAAGCAGGTTTGCGGCTTTCTTTATCTCCGCGCGCTTCGAACCGGATCGCGCGCCCTGAGCCTGGAGCACGGATCGCTCTTGGATATCATTCTGAGATTGAAAGAGCTCCGCCCACAAATGTGGGAGGATACGATCCAAACGCTAGGGGAAATCGATGTTGCCAGCCAAGAGGACCTCGGCATTTCAGGTGTTCTGGAGACGCTCAACAAGTCTTTAGCCAATTACGTCCCGAAAGAATGGGGCGCCGCGCCGCGCCTCAAAGTCTCGTCTCTCACCCGCGATCACCTCCGGAAGGTCATCACCGCCTTCATGTCCACTGGCGAAGGCGATCACAGCGCGCCGTTTTATCGCCAGGGAACCGGCACGATCAATATGCTGGTGCTCGCCCTGCTGTCCCAAATCGCCGAGGACAAGCAAAATGTGATGTTTGCGATGGAAGAGCCGGAAACGGCCATACCGCCCTATGCGCAAAAGCGGATCGTGCACGAACTTCGAAAGCTTTCAGCGCAATCGCTGGTCACCTCCCATTCGCCCTATGTGCTTGAGGAATTCGCCTTGGACGAAACGGTCGCTTTGACCCGCGACGAAGATGGCGCGCTCGTTCAAAATGCGATTGACTTGCCCGATGCAGTCAAACCGAAAACCTACCGACGGGAGTTCCGTACACGGTTTTGCGAAGGGCTGCTCGGGCGCCGCGTCCTAATCACTGAAGGGCAAACCGAAGCCGATGCGATGCCCACTGTCGCCCGCCGCCTCAATGAATTGGACCCGGAGACTTACGCGTCGTTTGAAGCGCTCGGCCTCACCGTTGTCGATGCTGGCTCGGACAGCAAGATTGCGCCTCTGGCAACGTTTTACGCCGGCCTTGGCAAAACGGTCTACGGATTATGTGACCTTCAAGAGGCTGCATCGGAAGCGGCCATCACAAATGTAGTCGACGAACTCTTCATGCACGATGCAGCCGGGTTTGAAGATCTGGTTATCGAGAACACCAGCGAGGCAGTGCATTTGCGCTTTCTGGGTGGGTTGGATTGGCCACAGCATTTGGAGGCGCAATTTCCCGATCCCGCCGCTGATCCGGCCAACGCTCTTAGCGTCTATTTCAAAAAATCCAAAGGCGACGCGTCTATCGCGCTTTTCCTTGCCGGGTGTTCGATTGCCGAGATCCCGGACTGGATCAAACAAACCTGCGCACGGCTCACAGCGCTTTGCCGCCCGCCGCCAGAGCCGGAAGAGGAAGAACCCGTCGCAGCGCACGTGGGAGGCGGCGATTAGACTATCCGCCGACCAAGAAACAGTCATGGCGACGGACGGCCCGCTTCTTGTCAAAGGCGGGCCAGGCTCGGGCAAAACCACCGTTTCCATACTGAAGGCCGGCGCGTTGGCAGATGCGCGTTTGAAGCCTTATCAGCGTGTTCTGTTTCTGAGTTTCGCGCGGGCCACAGTTGCCCGCGTTCTTGAAGCCATCTCTGAAACCCAATCGTTGTCGCGAGAGACCCGAAAACGGATCGAAGTCGATACCTATCATGCTCTGTTCTGGCGCATCATCACGACCCACGCCTATCTTGTCGGATACCCCCGCGCGCTCAGCCTTTTGACCCCGCAGGCAGAAGCGGTCGAATTGAGCGCCGTGCGCCACAAGTTTGGCGCCGACCGAAGACTCGATGCCAAAGGCCTTTCCGCGAAACGCGCCGCCGAAGCGGAGGTGCGGCAGACGCTCGCCAATAAAGATGGCCGTGTTTGTTTCGATCTCTTCGCACCCACCGTTGCTGACATATTTGAACGCAGCCGGAAGATCCGGGAGTGGTTTGCAAAACGCTACCCGATCATCATCGTCGATGAGTTTCAGGACACTGACCCCAATCAGTGGCGAGTCATTGATGCTCTTAAAGATGAGTGCCTTGTCATCGCGCTCGCCGACGCCGAGCAACGCATTTTCGACTTTATAGGCGCCGACCCTGAACGCCTCGACCATTTCACCGCGGCCTTTACGCCCACAGTGATTGATCTGAAGACCGCCAATCATCGCTCGAGCGGAACCGAGATCGCGCTATTTGCAAATGATATCCTAGCGGGCCGTTTCTCAAAATCTGCTTATACCGGCATTTCCGTGGAGCCGTTTCCAGGAAACAGAAACCAAGCCTATTCCAGCCTCATCACTGCTGTACTCCAGGCACGCCGGCGCCTGATCAGGTCTGGCAAACAGGATTGGTCGCTTGCTGTCCTTGCACCCACCAAACGTATGACCCGAACCATCTGCGATATCTTTGCGCAATCTTTCGGGCAATTGCCGTCGATCGCCCATACAGCAGCTGTCGACGTCTCAGG
>JBCBBY010000141.1:0-3204 GCA_038531195.1 Pseudomonadota bacterium | reverse complement strand
GTCTCCGGTCCTGTTTCACACGTATCCCATGTTCGTGATCTGCTCCTGAGTACAGAGACAGGTTCGACTCGCGAGTGTTTGGAACTACTGATGCTTTGATCGGATACCACGGTTCAGGGTGAGGGTTGGCTCCAAAACTGCCGACCGCGGGAATTTGTCTGGGCGACTTAAGACGCCCTAGAATGGACGCTCGTTGATTACAACGATATACGATCAAGTGAACCGCACTGCCCGATATTCTTAATTTGGTGACCAATTGATCAAATGCCGTGAGAAAGCCTCTTTCAGGAACGCTGGCAAAATCTGTGGTCTCTCGGCGACAGGATGCGCTTCGTCCCCGGCCACGGACCGACCTGCACGTTCGGTCAGGAACGGAAGGATAATCCGTTAGTCGGGGACGCTGTTTTGGGTTAAGGTCTGCTCGGCGAGCATAGAGGGCGACAAAACATGAGGCTCATATCATTTGTTTTTCTCTGCAGCGCGTTTGTCACAGGCTGCAGCACGACGTCAAACAGTTGGACGACAAAGTCCGATCTTGGGCCCTGGAATAAATCGGAAGAATGCAATTTTGAGGCTAAGTCAGGCGATTATTCTGTGTTTGGCACCTATTTCATGACAGTATCTGAACAGCCCGTTTGCACCTCAACAACTTGCTCTGATCGAAACCGAACCAGTCGCACTTACACGGATACAAAGAGGTATGCAGGATTCAACGTCATTTATGATCCCGATACTGCGGTGCCACGAGAAGGCTCGGTCGAGAATTTTCCACCAACTCCGCTCAATGCGTTAGCTGGGTCTGCTCTGAAAACGAACCCCTCTGGCGATTTCGCTCGGTTCAAATTGGCAACGGCTCTGTCACAAAACCAAACCCGACTGACTCTTGCTCTGCCTCCGGAACTGACCTGGGAGCGCGCAGTTGAAATGTCGCCTGGAAAGGATGTCGTTTTTCGCATCCAGCATCCTGGAGCTTCAGCTTTCTTCGAACGAGATGCGAGAATTTGGTCTTGGAATTCACCCCTCGGATCGAACGAACCAGCGGGCACTTATATGTCACTTGATATGACGATAAGTAATGATGGCGGGGGAGGCCGCATCATCGACATCTTATTGGGGTCGGATGATAATCTCTTGACCATCTCGGATCGTGAAACAGGCACCCTCGTCTACCAAGCAAGGCTGCCACGCCTTCCCGATCGACTGTACAACGAAACTTTCCTGCGCTGGGCTGAAGCGCTGGATACTTGCAGCCCTCAATGACAACCTGGCGAGCAAAAGAGACATTAGCTTAGAGGCTTAAGTCGCCCTCTTTAAGACGCTCGCTATTATTGAGGACCGCGAAAATTATTCAGACTAAGTTCAGGCGCATGACGTTCAGTGTCTGGGTAACGAGAGAGAGACATTTATGAAGATCCTGAACCTCGCCATTTCATCGGTTTGTGCGGCGTGTCTTCAACCCGTAGCATTGGCCGATGAACAGATACTCGACGCACTCCTTCAGGAGGCGTGTTACCAGCCAGCTGAACGGTTTTCCCACAATGGACTAACGCTTGGCATGTCACAGGACGAGATCGTTCAATTCCGAGATGGTACGTTGCGGGCGGGATTTCCGAACCGGGATTCGTCGGCTTTAGATCTTGGCGATAAGACGTTCATTTTCTGGACCGCCCCAGACAATGCGTCCGATCCACTTTACCGGATCGACTTTGAAAAAGGCGCAGACCGTCTAATGAAACCCGTTGAAGGAACAGTCTTTACTAATGCGTATACTACTAAATTTGGTGAACCTGATCGGGTGACAGAAGACTCATGGGGGTTTTCGAGGCTCTACTATGGTCCTGTGAAGGACGTCCGCGACGAGAAGTTTAAAAGTATCCGTGATTGTGCACTCAGCGTTCCCGAATTGCGGTCTCAAACCCAGCATCTGTATCGTGTCACTGGCCGGAAGTTTAATGAGTTAAGAGAGAAATTGGCGACGCGATGCCCTGGCGAGATCGACGCCTATAATCGCTATATCGAATACGCCCTTCAGCCCGTTGTAGAGGTCTATGTAACACGCGCAAAGCACCGAATAGAGATGAAGTGCCCGGTCGCGCGAACGATCAGTGAGATCAAGAATCCACCAGAGGATCGTCGCCGCGGGCGATAAGAACAGCGCCGCGCCTCGCACCAGGGTTCGCTTCCTGTTGCTAAAAGGCGGAGTCCCCCATTCGTGCATGAGATTATCCAAGGGATAATTTCCATGAGATGAATACCGCTCAAAGCACGCCGCGCGGATCTAGCAAGGTTGCAGCGTCTGCTTCGAACGGTAAGCTCATGGAATGACGAGACGCCGCCGCAAACCTCCCGCAAAGAGCTTCGTCTCTAGCAAACTGACCGCGATGATCTACGATCTGTCCGTTTTCAAACGGTTGAGACACTCTGATGCTTTTGGATCAGGAGAGATTGGCTCATCTGGTTTGGTTTAATCAATAGATCTTGCGTGATGCAAGCGGCGTAGTTTCATAGTCCTCTGTTTGGTTTTGGCGCGTTGCTGCAGGATTTCATCGCCTCGACCGAAGTAGACGTCAGCGGGCGTGAGATTGTTCAGGCTCTCGTGGTAGCGGCGATGATTGTAGTGATCGACAAAGGCGTCGATCTCATGGGTGAGGTCACCGGGCAGGAAATAGTTTTCCAAAAGGATGCGGTTTTTGAGCGTCTGGTGCCAGCGCTCGATCTTGCCCTGGGTCTGTGGATGGTAAGGCGCGCCGCGTGTGTGGGTGAAGCCCTCTTCGGCCAGCCAGTCGGCAAATTGCTCTGATACATAGGACGGCCCATTATCCGAGAGGATGCGAGGTCGGTGCCTGACTTTGACCTGGTCGAGCCCAGAGGCCTGCAAGGCAAGGTCCAGCGTTTCCTGCGCATCGATAGACGCCATGTTGGTGCAAAGCTTCCAGCTGACGATATAGCGCGAGAAATCATCCAGCACCGTGGAAAGGTAATACCAGCCCCAACCGATCACCTTCAGGTAGGTGAAGTCGGTCTGCCACATCTCATTCGGGCGCGTTGTCTTATCCTTGAACTCATCGGCCGCCTTGATGACGATGAAGGCTGGGCTAGGGATAAGGTCTCTGGCCTTCAGGATGCGATAGACGCTGGCTTCTGAGATGAAGTAGCGCTTCTCATCGGTGAAGGTCACTGCCAGTTCACGTGGACTGAGGTCGG
>JBCBBY010000140.1:0-3221 GCA_038531195.1 Pseudomonadota bacterium | reverse complement strand
CGACGGGGGCTGCGGCGAAGCAAATGAGTGCGGCGCAAGAGAGTAGCGTTTTTTTCATTTGGGAGAGAGTCCTATGAATGGTGAAAGTCGTGGGTTATTCTAATTTGTAAGTGGTCTGAGAATAGCGTGACGCTAACTTTTGTCGATATTCGATATGCTCGGCGGCCTCTCGGCGTGACAATCGATCATTGTGTCTTGGTGTAAGAGATCACCAGTCGATCGGCCCATGGCTCAGTCGCTGACGCACGGCCGCGCCAGCTCCACTCGAAAGCGCCGTCTTCCATGTTTTTATATTGAATTTGCCGCACCGGCGCCTCGCCTGTCGACTGGATCACGTCGAACGTAATCGGCATTTCAGGGCTGGCAATTCCAATATGTGTGTAGCCTCTGTCGTCTCCAGTTAGAATTTTGATTGTTTTGCTGAGTTTATCATAGGCTAGGATCGCGCTGGACTGAACTTCCATCGGGTTTTCGCTCTCTTGATTGAAAACAGAAAACGTGGCTTCGCCGACGCCGCAGCTGGGGTCTGATGTCCGAATGAAGGTGCTCTCGCCATAGCCCGTCCAACCTTCATCCGCGCGTATGGCAAGCGTCCAATCTCCGGTCAAAGACGAAAAGAGCTGTTCGATCTCTGCTGGACATGCGTGATCTTGTGTCGATGGGTCTGGTTGCGCAGATGCGCACGCGACGAGTGCAAAACTTGCGGCGACGAGGGCCGTCTGTTTGAGCGACATGAGCGGGTCCAATCATGGCAATTGGAGGTCAGTGTAATCACAAAGTTACAAGTGTCGCAATCGCCGAACCGCAATGAGCCGATGTCCGCCCATGTTGCCCCACCATGTTGCTGGCGTGCAGCCTTTTCAGTCAGTCGCTCAAGCAATTCGCTCCAGATCCGGGCGATGGATAACCTCCAAGTCGAAAACTCTCTTCGGTCCAAGACGTCGCTCGCTCCAAGCGGTACACAGATCGAAACTAGGGTTCAGGGAGCCGGCTATGACATTCGTTAAAAACGGCCTTTTTGGTGTGCTTTGTTTCGTGCTGTCGGCCTGCGTTGCAGCCACCCCGGCCGTAGTGGAAGAGACGGCGCCCCCGTCTGAAATCCTCTGGGACAGCTACGGTGTCCCGCACATTTATGGCGCGACCGCGGAAGACGTGTTTTTCGGCTATGGCTGGGCCCAAACGCAAAGTCATGGCGATCTGCTGCTTGAACTGTATGGCGAAGCGCGGGCCAAAGGCGCCGAATATTGGGGCGCGTCTTATGAACCGACTGCGAAATGGCTGATCGCCAATAGCGTCCCTGAACGTGCTGAGGATTGGTACGCCGCCCAAGACCCAGATTTTAGGGACCTGCTGGATGCATTTGCAGCCGGGATTAATGCCTATGCGGCTGCCCATCCTGAGAAACTCGATGACCGCGTCGAAGTGGTTCTGCCGGTCTCTGGCGTGGACGTGATCGCACATGCGCACCGACTGATGAATTTCATCTATGTCGCTTCTCCCAGCCGGACGATCGGCCCTGCAGCGCCGCCTGTACCGGCCGGCTCGAACACCTGGGCGATTGCGCCGAGCAAATCTGAAAGCGGCAACACGCTCCTCTTGGCCAATCCGCACCTGCCATGGGCAAGTGGCTTTTTCACCTATTATGAGGCGCACCTGATCGGTCCAGACTTCGAAATGTATGGGGCGACTCAGGTCGGGCTGCCGGTCATTCGGTTTGCATTCAATCAGCGCATGGGGATCGCGAACACGGTTAATCGCATGCTCGGCGCAACCTCTTATCATTTAACCCTGCTGGATGAGGGGTATGTTTTCGATGGTGAGGTTTTGCCCTTTGATGAGACGCCAGTCTCATATTTCGTCAAACAAGATGATGGACGTTTGCTCGAAAAGACCCTGATCAAGCGGTCGACCGTGCATGGTCCGGTCTTTGAGCGCGCCGACGGCGAAGTGATCGCGCTCCGGGTGGCCGGTTTGGACCGCCCTGGCATGCTGCAGCAATATTTCGACATGCTGCGGGCCGACTCGTTCCAAGCGTTTCAGGCCGTGATGGCACGCCTTCAAGTCCCGACCTTCAATATCGTCTACGCCGATAAAGACGGGCATATTCAGTACACATCAAACGGCATTCTGCCGAAACGGGAAACCGGTGACCTGGCCTTTTGGTCAGGCTTGGTCCCAGGCGATCAATCTCGGTATCTCTGGTCGGACATCCACCCACTCGAAGACTTGCCGATCGTCGCAGATCCGCCCTCCGGCTTTGTTCAAAATGCCAATGACCCGCCTTGGCTCGCAACTTATCCTCCGGCCTACAAAGCGGAGGACTTTCCAGCCTATGTCGCGCCCAAAGGCCCGTTCTCTTTGCGCGCACAGAACTCCGTCCAAATGCTTTTGGATGAGGAGAAGATCAGCTTTGAGGAGCTGGTAGAGCTCAAACTCAGCGCTCAGGTCACCGCACTTGAACGTGTTTTGCCAGACCTGGTTGAAGCGGCAGCCAATGAAACGGATCCAGACATTCGCGCGGCGGTCGCGCTATTGCAAGCTTGGGACGGTGAGGTTGAACAGTCGACGCGGGCCGCGCTCTTGTTCGAAGAGTTCATGCTCAACTTCACCGCGCCGCAAGTCGGCTTTCCGTTCGCCAGTCAGTCCGCTTATCGCGTGCCCTGGTCGATCGATGCGCCTTTGACCACGCCATTCGGGATTGCGGACGGACCAAAAGCGATTGAGAGCCTGCGCGCCGCCATCACATCGACCAAAGAGAAATATGGCGCGCTTGATCGTCCGTTCGGCGAGGTCTCTCGCTTTCAGGTGGACGATACAGATTTGCCCGGGCTCGGAAGCTTTGGAAATCTCGGGGCGTTCAATGTCATCACATGGAGCGATCCGGATGGCGACAATATCCGCACGCCCCGCCACGGTGAAACATGGGTCTCAATGGTCGAATTCTCTGACCCGATCAAAGCCTATGGACTGATGACCTATGGAAATTCAAGACAGCCAGACACCCCGCATTATGATGACCAAGTCCAGATGTTGGCAGACGGCAAGTTTCGGGAATTGTGGCTGCTGCGCCAAGACGTCGAGGCGAATACGCTGCATCGAACGGCGATAAAACGAAGCCCGGACTGAGTTTCGCAGTCCGGGCTTGATGTGTTTGGCATTGCGTCTTGCTTACGCTGGCGGTTCCCATGTCAGGGAAGAGTGGTGAAGCGAGATCAACACTT
>JBCBBY010000139.1:0-3235 GCA_038531195.1 Pseudomonadota bacterium | reverse complement strand
AGTCGCCGCCTTAGCAAAATCGATAAGGCGCTCGAGATATCAGAACTCTTAGCGAAGGCGAGCCTGACAGAATTTGAGCAATTATGTACGGGCACGCTTATTGGCCAAGCGCATGCTGTTCTCCTCCTTGATGAATTGGGCTTGCAGCCAGACGCAGCAATTGGGCTATCGCTCGGGGAATCCAGCGCGCTCTTTGCGTTCGGGATTTGGAATGACCCAGGAGCCTTGCTTGACGAAATTTCAGATGCCGCGATGTATGAGCGGCACATCGGCGGCGACTTTGAAACGGCGCAGTCCGCTTGGGGTGCGAACGTTCCAGCTGATTGGTGTAACTGGCGCGTGCAAGCTCCTATCGCACATGTGCGCGCATGTTTAGCCAAATTTCCAGGCGTCGAAATTACAATAATTTATACTGAGTCTGAATGCATGATCGGGGGTCCGGCAGATCAATGTCGCGCGTTCTGTGCCGCATTGGGCAACCAGGCTGTCACGGCGAAAATGAATCAACACCTCATCGTACATGCAGAGGCGATGCGCCCTTTCGAAGACACCTGGCGGCGGTTGCATACACGCAGGGTGAAAAAGCGAGAAGATATCCGCGTATATGCGAATGCTATCAACGCCGCCTACAAACCTACATCTAAACGTATCGCCGAAATGCTAACGCAGCAGGCCACAAGCACCGTGGACTTTCCGAAGACTATTGAACAAGCTTGGGCCGACGGAGTGCGTACCTTTGTCGAACTTGGGCCGCGCGACACCCTCACGCAAAGTGTAAAATCCATTTTGGGAGATAAGCCTCATCAAGCTGTGGCCACGGATCGGATTGACCGCTCTGACTTGGGTCAAATCTGCGAGTTGGTGGCGACTTTGTTCGCCGAGGGGCGCGCCGTTGATATGAAATATGTTGATCGGCATTTGCGAAGTGCACGACAACGGGTTCGTCCGCCGCGTCCTGCATTTCCGGTCACTCGGACGTTGCCTTATGATACCCCAGTGCTTCCGCAAGCAGCAAACGGGGCTTGCCTCCCAGAACCTCCTCCACGTCCGAACTTGCCGAAATATAAGGTGGACCCCACAAATTACACGTCTCACCCCACTAGCCGATTGGCCTCGCCTCCAACGGCTGACCTTACGCCACCGCGAAAAGTCATATCGGGCAATCAGCCGTTAAAGAAACGATGGCCAACGGGCCCAGTCTGGGACCGAACAGCATTAGAAGCGTCCGCCAAGGGTAAGATGTCCGAACTCTTTGGCGCAGAATTCCGTTCCCAAGACAAATATGAACGCCAAGTTCGATTGCCGGCAACGCCGCTCTTACTGGTTGATCGGGTCACGGGCATCTCGGCAGAGCCAGCTGTCGAAAACACGGGCGTCATTTGGACTGAGACCGATCTCGACCCCGAAGCTTGGTACATCCACAATGGCAAGATCCGTCCTGGACCGCTCATCGAGTGTGGGCAAGCAGATCTCACACTGATCGGATGGATGGGCGCCGATTTCAAAAACCAAAGCAAACGGGTCTACCGCCTACTTGGCTGCGAAATCACGTTCCACGATGGTGGATTGCCGGCTGCTGGCGAGCGCCTAAACTTTCAGATTGAAATCACAGGGCATGCGATGTTGGCCGGTGTCCGAATGTTCTTCTTTCAGTACGATTGCTATGTCGGAGAGCGTCGTGTGTTTTCAGTCCGGAATGGGCAGGCAGGATTCTTCACGGACGAAGAACTTGCTGCTGGCAAGGGTGTGATCTGGGATCCAAATACGGATGCGGCGCCGACATCGGTGCCGGTTATTTTTACGCCAAAGGAAGCAAGTCGCAGACGAGCGTTCGACCGCAATCAGCTCGCAGCTTGGCGGACTGGAGATGGCCTGAGCTGTTTCGGCAAGGACTTTAAACAACTCGCTACGCATTCGAGGTCCGCACACTTACCGAAAGACCAATTAGAGTTCTTTGAAGAAGTTTCAGTCTTCGATCCCAAAGGCGGGCCATGGCAACGCGGTTATCTCAAGGCCGATGCGCGCGTGTCGCGCGAAGCTTGGTTCTATAAGGGACATTTTCATAATGACCCGTGCATGCCGGGCACGCTCATGGCAGAAGCAGCAGTGCAGGCCTTGGAATTTTATGCCGTTGCGATTGGGTTGACCAAAGAGCGAGACGGTTATGTCTTTGAACCGGTGCCCGGGCAAACCGCGAAATTTGTTTGCCGAGGTCAAGTCATCCCAGATGCCGATCATGACGTTACCTATGAAGTCTTTGTCGATGAAATCGTGGATGGCGAAGCACCGGAGATTTATGCCAGTCTTTTAGCGAGTTGCGACGGTAAGAAGGTTTTCCACTGTCCCCGTTTTGGGCTCCGCTTACGGAGAGATTGGCCACCGCCACGAAAATCAGACGCGCCATTGAGACTTGGCCCGGCAAAGGAAAGTCGCGGTGATCACGCTGCGATGCTTGATTGCGCCAACGGTCCACCATCCGCCGCGTTTGGTGACATGTACAAGCCGTTCGACACACGCGGGATCGTCCCCAGATTGCCACAACCCCCATATCATATGGTCTCTCGCATTACCGACGTATCCACGAGGCCCGGGCACGCCGTTGAAGGCGCCGGCGTCACGGCGGAGTACGATGTCGTTGAAGATGATTGGTACTTTGACGACAATGCCAACGAAAAAATGCCATTTGCTGTGTTGTCTGAAATCGCACTCCAACCCTGCGGTTGGCTGGCCAGCCATTGCGGTTTCGCTTTGTCCGGCGATCTGCGTTTCCGCAATCTACAAGGCGAAGGCAATGTGTATCGTGAAATTGGTCGAAACTCTGGGTGCTTGACCATTTCATCACAGCTGACCTCTTTTTCGCGCGTTGGCCCGATGACGATTGTGAACTTCGACGTCGATGTTCGTGACGCCACGGCGGCACTGATGTTCGACCTTAAGACCCAATTTGGATTTTTCCCTGCGGCAGCTTTGGCGCGGCAAGCTGGGCTACCTCCGGCACTCGATTTCGAGACCGCATTCGAACTTCCGGTTAAGACGATTGATGACGCTCACATCATTCAGCATATGCCGCGTGGCCGAATGAAAATGATCGACACGGTTGATTTTTTTGACCCTATTGGCGGCCAATCAGGTTTGGGACTTATCCGCGGGCGCCAAGAAGTCGACCCGCATGCATGGTATTTTAAGGCGCATTTCTTCCAAGACCCAGTTCAACCGGGATCGCTCGGCCTCGATG
>JBCBBY010000138.1:0-3374 GCA_038531195.1 Pseudomonadota bacterium | reverse complement strand
CGCGCAGCTCAGGGGGGATCGTCGCGCAAGCTGCAACGATCCCCATGGTTATCAACGCAAATCCGTGAAACGGTTTCAACATCGTGTTTCCCCGATCAGAAGGTGAGGCGAACCCCACCCTTCATTGTCCAGCTGTATTCTTCATATTGCAGGTTATTCTGACGTCCACCAAGATTGTTGAACGCATAGAATTCCGCATCGTTAATGTTGATCCACTCAAAGTAGAGCTGGAGTTGATCAAGCACCTGATACCGAGCGGTCAGGTCAAGCTGGAAGTGGCTGTCGGTGAAGCGGTCAAACTCCGGGCCATCGCCATTGACCTCGTCGAGGAAACCGTCGCGATAGGTGCCTGCGAGACGAAGGCTGATCGGGCCTTTCTCATAGCCAAGCACCGCGTTGAAGGTGTTCTCACTGGTCGCAGGAAGCTGAATATCGCGGAACGTTGGCGTGTCCGTCGGCGCGCCGATGCTGTCCGCAATCACTGAGCCTTGCGCATCGGTGTAGGTGTAGTTGGCCTGCACCAAAAGCCCATCGAAGGGCGCCGGGAGAAAGTCCAATTGCTGGTAGACGCCGAGCTCAAAACCAAAGATTTCGGCGCTCTCGCCATTGATGAAGCTTTCGGCTTCCTCAAAATCTACGCCGAGGAATGAGCCAGGGCTGTCGAACACGACACCGACCAGATAATCGTCAAGGTCCTTGTAGAACACCGCAGCCGTGATCGCGCCGTTATTGGTCATGTAATATTCGAGCGATGCATCAAGGTTCCACGCGGTGGTGGGATTGAGCGTCGGGTTCCCGATCACCGCCTCGTCGTCTTCGTCGATTTCGACGCGCGGTGCGAGCTGTTCGAAGTTCGGGCGAACGAGGCTGCGATACCCGGCAAGGCGCATCACAAGGTCAGGCTGCGGAGCGTAACGGATGTTCACGCTCGGCAGCCAATGATCGTAATCGCGCTCGAAGTTGAGCTCACTGATCGTGACGATCTCCTCGTCATTGATCTCTTCAAGCCGAGTGGTGAACCCGTTTAATGTGTTGTCAGTCCGCTCATACCGAAGACCACCAATCACCAGCAGATTATCACTTTCCCAGCGCCCCATGAGGTAGGTCGCAAGGATGTCTTCCTCAACCGAATAATCCTCATTCGCGCTGTCGATTGTGCTGTCGGGCTCGACCAGTTCAAATGAATCGCGGTTGGCGAAGAAGAAATCGCTCGCTTCGGTTAGGCCGGGAAGCGGGGCAAGGTTGGCAAGCGTGTTGGACGGACCTTCGCCCAGCACATCGGACAGGGAATAGTCGTCACGCTCGAAGAACTGGATCGTGCCTTCAAACTGCTTTTCACGCAGGCGCGCCTTCACCCCGCCTTGAATGCGGAACACACCGCTGTCGCTGACGATGTCATAGCCAAGGTCGAACCGACCGGCGAATTCCTCGTCTTGGGCATCGGACAAAACGGTGACTTCCACCTCGTCGAGAGGATAGTTTGACGGGTCGAAGAAACCAGTGCTGTTGCCAGTGATGTCAAAGGCCGGGCGGCGCTCGTCGCCGTAGTTGAAGCCAACCACAAGGCCGCTATCCTCAAACTCGCCTTTGAAAACTGTCGGATCGACCGAATTGTTTTCACGCTCGGTCGATTTGGCCCAGCTGACCGAATATTCAGCGTCAAATGCGCCAAAGTCGCTTTCGCCTCCAAAGACGAGAGTGCGGACGCGCTGCCGTTCAAAGCGGTCTTTAATATCGCGCTCCACTTCGATGACCGTTTCATCTTCGGGGTCAGTGGGATCGCGGCTGTCGTCAAAGACAGGGTTAAGGCCGCTGCCTCCGACATTCGCATCGCCCAGACCAAAGACGAGACGGCGGCGGAATTCCTGATCGTCAAATTGGCTCCAAACACCGCGCAGATAAAGCTCGGTCGTATCGCTTGCCTTAAGGTCAAACCCGAGCGACGCGCTGATCCTCTCGCGTTCGACGAGATAGTCGCGATATTGGACTTCTTCGGCGTAGATAAGGCCATCGTCCTCGGTCCAATCATCGGCCTCAATATTATCGGTTTGGAACTGGCGATTGACGAAAGTCACACCGCCGCTGACGCCGAAATTGTCGGTTAGCCTGGTGGCGAAATCTGCGCCCAGATCAGGGGTCAGCTCATTGCGCAGTTCGTTGTATGTGCCACCAAGGCGAACCACATAGAGCGGGTCGCGCCGGTCGAAGGCGCTAGTCGTATTGATCTCAATTGAAGCGCCGATGGTGTCTGCATCCATATCGGGCGTAAGCGATTTCTTGACCTCGATCGATTCGATGATCTCGTTCGAGACAACGTCCAAGGCAACCGCACGAATGTCGCCTTCCGGTGATGGGATACGCACACCATTGAGCGAAGTCGCGTTGAGATTGGGATCCAGCCCGCGCACCGCAACAAAGCGGCCCTCGCCTTGGTCATTGAGGACATTGATCCCCGGCAAACGGCGCAAGCTTTCAGCGACGTTCTGGTCTGGGAACTGGCCGATTGAGTCGCGGGTCAGGACATCGGAAATCCCGTCAGCAGAACGCTTGCGCGACAGGGCTGATGCCTGGCTTGCGGTCTGACCAATGACAAGGATCTGCGAACCTGACTGGCCCAGCGCAAAGTTCGTAGTCACTGTCCCTTCGGCAGGAACAGCCACCGTCTCGCTCACAGGCTCAGCCCCGACATAGTTGGCGGTGATCGTATAACTGCCTGCTGGGACATCAGAAAAACTGTACGACCCATCGCGGTCCGTCACAGTGCGCCGGTTCAGCTCTTCGATAAGAACTTCGGCGGCCTGAAGCGCATCGGCTTCACCAGCGTCAGCGACAACGCCGCGAACTTCTCCTGCGATAGCAGGCGTGGCGAGCGAGACGGCAAGGGCGATTGACCCCGTGCCTGTAAGAAGGCGGATGTAAGACATAATGATGGTTCCTCCGAGCCGTGCGGTACTGCGCGTGCAAGGAGGGCAGATATGTCCGGCAGACTACTGGTTCACGACAGAAGGGTTGCAGATGCACTACAATCAACCGGTATTGTGAGACTAAACCGTCACAAACCATCGGTGTGCTCAGCAAAACAAAGCAAGCAAAGCGAGATAGCTTGACGTAGCCCAACAGCGGAAATGGGTCTCGTGATTTTGGGCTGATACCGGGGCGCAAAAGGACTTGCCCCTAACTACTGAAACTGGGTCGTGAGCAGAATGGCCGCTTGGCACTGCCGGCTCACCAGAAGCGGACAGCCCGCAAGCGGCCCACTTAAGGCCGTCGCTCTATGACCGCATCTGGGGGTGAAAGCGGACCTTGTCCTTTCTACCAAGTCCGACCTTCGGGCGGTTCAACGATTGTCACTTCTACCCAAGGGACAATCCTTT
>JBCBBY010000137.1:0-3387 GCA_038531195.1 Pseudomonadota bacterium | reverse complement strand
CTACGAAGACCCGCACACGGACAATCAGCGCTTTGTCTTGCACTATGGCGACCTGACAGACACCTCAAACCTAACGCGTCTCATCCAAGAAGTGCAGCCCGATGAAGTCTATAATCTCGGCGCGCAAAGCCATGTCGCGGTAAGCTTTGAAGCACCTGAATACACCGCTGATGTGGATGCGATCGGGACGCTGCGTCTGCTTGAAGCGATCCGCTTTTTGGGTCTTGAGAAAAAGACCCGCTTCTATCAAGCCTCAACGTCTGAGCTTTACGGCTTGGTGCAAGAAACGCCGCAGCGCGAGACCACGCCTTTCTATCCGCGCAGTCCTTACGGCGTTGCTAAGCTTTACGCTTATTGGATTACGGTAAACTACCGCGAATCCTACGGCATGTATGCTTGTAACGGGATCCTCTTCAACCATGAAAGCCCGCGCCGCGGCGAGACCTTTGTCACGCGCAAAATCACCCGCGCTCTGGCGAACATTGCGCAAGGCCTGGAAGACTGCCTCTATCTCGGGAATATGGATGCTTTGCGCGATTGGGGGCACGCCAAAGACTATGTCCGCATGCAGTGGATGATGCTGCAACAAGACGAGGCTGATGATTTTGTTATCGCGACGGGTAAGCAAATCTCGGTCCGGGACTTCGTTGCCATGAGCGCGCGTGAACTTGGCATTGAGCTCAGTTTCGAAGGGCAAGGTGTGAATGAGTTCGCAACGGTGACGGCCATCACTTCCGACAAAGCCCCGGCGATAAAGGTTGGCGATCGGATCGTGGCGGTGGATCCCCGCTATTTCCGTCCCGCCGAAGTTGAAACGCTGCTCGGAGACCCGGCAAAGGCAAAAGAAAAGCTCGGCTGGGAGCCTGAAATTACGGTCGAGGAGATGTGCGCGGAAATGGTTGCCGAGGATCTCAAAACGGCTGAGCGCCATGCCTTCTTAAAAGCTCATGGTTATGACACCCCAATCGCGGTTGAGAACTAACCGAACATGACAATGCCAAAACGCATTTATGTTGCTGGCCACCGCGGGATGGTGGGTTCCGCGCTCGTTCGCAAACTTGAAACAGAGGGGGCAGGCGAGGTTGTCACACGCACCCGCGCCGAGCTGGACCTTGTCGACCAAACCTCTGTCCGGTCTTTCTTTGAAGCGGAGAAGATCGATCAAGTCTATTTGGCGGCCGCAAAAGTTGGCGGCATTCACGCCAATAATACTTATCCAGCAGACTTCATTTATGAAAACCTGATGATCGAAGCGAACATCATCCATGCCGCGCATTTGAGCGATGTTCAAAACCTCTTATTCCTTGGTTCATCTTGCATTTATCCAAAGCTTGCAGATCAACCGATGCGCGAAGACGCGCTGCTGACCGGCACGCTGGAGCCGACCAATGAACCGTACGCCATCGCCAAGATTGCGGGCATCAAATTGTGCGAGAGCTACCACCGCCAATATGGCCGCGACTATCGAAGCGTCATGCCGACCAATCTGTATGGACCAGGCGACAATTTCCACCCCGAGAACAGCCATGTCGTGCCGGCGCTGATGCGCCGTTTTCACGAGGCGGCGGAACGCGGCGATGCGGAGGTCATGGTCTGGGGCAGCGGCAATCCGATGCGCGAATTCCTGCATGTTGATGATATGGCCGCAGCCAGCGTGCACGTGATGAACTTGGATCAAGAGGCCTATGAAGCAAACACGGACCCAATGCTGAGCCATATCAATGTCGGAACTGGCGTTGATTGCACGATCCGAGAGCTGGCTGAGACAATGGCTGAGGTCACGGGGTTTAAGGGCGCGCTGACATGGGATGCCAGCAAGCCGGATGGCACGCCGCGCAAGCTCATGGATGTTCAAAAGCTCGCGAAATTGGGCTGGCGCTCAAGCATTGGGTTGAAGGATGGGCTGGTCGATACGTATCAGTGGTTTTTGGAGCGCCAGGGAGACTTCAAGAGTGTGTAGCCTTCTTTCGTTCAAGGACATGCTGGCGCAGCGTTATATCAGCCCGGATAGGAGCGCGGCGTGAGCGCTGAGCAAAACACCGTCTTTGTGACGGGCGGGGCCGGTTATGTTGGATCGCATTGCTGCAAAGCCTTCGCGAAAGCTGGCTGGCGGGTCGTGGTCTATGATAATCTCTCGCGGGGCTGGCGAGACTTTGTAAAATGGGGGCCGCTCATCGAAGGAGACCTCCTCGACCGTGAAAAGCTCACACGGAGCCTGGAAGAGATCAAGCCTGATGCCGTCGCCCATTTCGCGGCGCTCGCTTATGTCGGGGAATCTGTTGAGCAGCCTGACCTTTACTATCGAAACAATGTCATGGGCTCGACCAATCTGCTGGATGCGATGCGTGCGGCTGGGACCGACCAGATGGTCTTCTCCTCGACCTGTGCCACCTATGGCGATCCGCAATACTTGCCCATCGATGAGGCCCATCCGCAAAACCCAATCAACCCCTATGGGCGCAGCAAATTAATGGTTGAGGCGGTCTTGAAAGACTATTCGGCTGCCTATGACATAAGATCGGTAGCGCTGCGCTATTTCAACGCCGCCGGCGCCGACCCGGACGGCGAAATTGGCGAGCGCCACGAGCCTGAAACTCATCTTATCCCTTTGGCCCTTAAGGGGGCGGGCGATCCTGATTACACACTAAACATTCTAGGCGCAGACTATGACACGCGCGATGGCTCGGCGATCCGCGACTATATCCATGTTGTCGATCTCGCCGATGCTCACTTGCGCGCCCTTGATTATTTAGCGAGCGGCGGCGCGACAACGCAAATCAATCTCGGCACCGGCACCGGCACGAGCGTGATCGAGATTCGGAATAGCGTTGAGAAGATCACTGGCCGCAAGGTGAATTCCAAAATCGCCCCGAGACGCCCCGGCGACCCGGCAAAATTGATTTCGGTGCCTGAAAAGGCGAAGGCGCTACTTGGTTGGGTGCCAAAAAACTCCGGCGTGGACCAGCTTATTCGCAGCGCTTGGGCGTGGCACAAAGCGGAATTAGCTCGCGCGACCCCAGAAGCGAGGCGCTCATGAGAGAGTGCGCAGCCTTGAGCATGGTTCATGTGAGGCGCGAAGCGCCGATACGGAACCTGCTTCGCCGCGTGTCGCCGCAGGCGTCAGCACGCGGTCAAAAAGAGCCAGCGCTGAGCCGTTCACAGGCCCAATCGATCCACTGGATCGATTGTTGGCCGGCTGTGAACCATCGCATAGGCGCAGCCGAAGCGGGCGACCCGCTTCGTTTCGCGTCGCCGGAGGCGTTAGCGCGAAAAACAAAAAGCTTCAGCGCAACACGCGAGTTTTTAGTGGAGCGGTCTGCCTTAACCGAAAACCGCTGCGCACGTTTCGGATCAGACCTCGCCGGACACTCGGTGTTATCGGTTGAG
>JBCBBY010000136.1:0-3512 GCA_038531195.1 Pseudomonadota bacterium | reverse complement strand
GTGCCTCGACAAACTAAACACAGGCAACAACAAGATACTCACCGTTGAGGACCCCGTGGAGTATCAGCAGCCCGGAATTCAACAAATCCAAGTCCACTCTGGGATCGGGCTCACCTTCGCAGCTGCTCTGCGCTCTGTTTTGCGCCACGACCCAGATATTCTGATGGTCGGCGAAATTCGCGATCTCGAAACGGCTGAAATCGCAATCCAATTTGCACTCACGGGCCATCCGGTTCTTTCAACCCTGCATACGAACAGCGCGGCGGCTTCGGTGACACGTCTCCTGGATATGGGCGTTGATGATTATCTGCTGACATCGGCGATTAATGGCATCGTGGCTCAACGGCTCGTGCGCCGGCTCTGCGTCCATTGTAAGAAACCCGCCCCGGAAACTGCAGAGATCGCAGAAAGGCTGGGCCAGGGCGGTTTCGAGAATGCGACTTTCTATAAAGCGGACGGATGTTCAGAATGCCGCCAAACAGGCTATTCAGGCCGATCAGCCATCGTCGAAGTTTTGCCGTTTACCCGGTCCGTCACCGCGGCAATTCTAGACGGGAAAAGCGCTCAAGAGATCCAAGAAATTGCTGTAGCTGATGGAATGGTCACGCTGCTCCAAGACGGCCTGAAACGCGCAGCCGCGGGCGAGACGACTCTCGAAGAGGTATTGAGAGTAGCAAGGCTTGCTAAATGAGCAGCAAGTTCGACTATCAAGCGATCGATAGACAAGGAAAGTCGGTTACTGGAACGACCGAAGGAAACGATCGGGTATCGGTCCTTAACGCTCTCAGCGCGGAAGGCTTGCAAGTCTTCAAACTTGACGAGGCGCGCGCACAGAGCACAAGTATTTGGTCTAGAGATTTGTTCTCTCCCGATCAGGTCAAACCCGCTGAAATCGCGCAATTTTTGCGTATCCTCGCGACTTTGGTTTCTGCGAAACTGCCAATTGATAAAGCCCTGTCTTCGGTCGCAGGCGAGGGCGATAGCAAAGCCCTGCAAGCTTTGTCATCGCGCCTAAGAGACAAGGTACAATCCGGTCGCAGCCTTGCCGATGCCATGGCCGAGGAAGAGGGGCTGCCACCTTCTTTGGCAGCGATGGTGAGTGCGGGAGAGCAGTCTGGATCGCTCGCTAAAGTCTTAGAGGCCTGCGCCACCGATCAGGTCCGGCGCGTCGCGCTTAGCGGGCAGGTGAGATCGGCGTTGATCTATCCTTTCTTGCTTGGTGTCATGGCCTTGCTCAGCCTAATTTTCATTATCACGATTCTATTGCCAGCCCTGCAGCCGCTTATTGAAGAGACGGGCGGGCAATTTCCAGAACCTGCGCGAAGTTTGCACGCGCTTGGGACCAGTATTCAATCCGCGCCAGTGCTCTGGGGCGGCGCTGCTGCTGCCATGATTGCAGGGCTCTTCATGTTGTTTAGTGATGCCCGTTTCCGGGAGCGCCTCGATCGGTGGGCGCTTAACGCTCCGATTATTGGTCCCTTAATCAGAGACACTCAGTCTCGAACCATATGTTCTTTGCTTGGATTAACGCTCGAGCACAAGGTCCAGCCATTAAGGGCCGTTGAGATCGCAAAGTCGGTGACACGAAACGGCGTGTTCAAATCCGGTCTTGAAAAAGCAGGAGAGGATCTGAAAGCCGGACGTTCGATCAGCGTCAGCTTCGCAGATCATGTCCCCCTTCAATCCCAGCTCACTGAACTCATCGCAGCCGGTGAGCGCTCGGGCACGCTTGCCGAGATGTTTACGCATGCCGGTGAGATTGCGAATGAGCAGGCTAAGCGGAGTATCGAGCGCTTGGTTGGGCTCGTGACGCCGGCGACAACGATCATTCTTGGCTTATTGATTGGCGGCCTGGTGCTCTCGGTCATGACCGCCCTCATGAGTGCTAATGATGCCGTTCTATAAGTCTAGTTCGGCGGCGAACGGGCAGCGAGGCTTTAGCCTCCTGGAACTGCTCGTTGTGATGTTCATTCTCGCGCTCGCTGTTTCGGTTGCTGCGCCCCGACTTTCATCAGCAATCGAACGGACAGGAGAAGACCGTCTCGTTCAAAAGTTCCAGCTCTTATTATCTGATGCTCGCAGACAAGCTCGGCGACAGAATTCTGAGACAGCCGTGTATCTCGACGTTCAGTCTGGGGCTTTCGGTCTGCTCCCCGACCGCGAAGTTGGCCAATTCGATGAGGCATGGGAGCTTTCTGCGACCGGGGCCCGCTCAGAAATGTTGAATGATGAGACGGTTGTTTTTCGCTTCTGGCCAAACGGGTCGAGCAGCGGCGGGGAGATTGAAATTCGCGCTGAGACTAAGGCCACCCGATTTACGGTCGATTGGATGACGGGGCTCGCTAAAGTTGAGGAATTGGAATGAAGCGCGCTCGCGATCGCAAGTCTGAAGCAGGCTTCACGCTGCTCGAGACCTTAATCGCTTTAGTTATTCTTTCTGGTGCGCTTCTCGCCATCTACTCGGTGTTCTCTCAAGGCCTAAATGCGCAAGTGAGGGCCAAACATGCGATTTCACTTACAGAAAAAGCTGAATCGGTAAGTGCAGAACTCGCCGCCCTTTATAGCGCGAGTGGATCCTTGGATGGAGAACAAGTCACTGCAGGCCATATGCAAACGGTTACGGTCCGGGTCTTGAGTGAGCAAGTAGCGGCGAACGGCAATCAGATCATCTGGTTTGAAGTTGAGGTTGCGAATGAGGGACAGGGTGCACCTGCCAGACTCATCAGATCGTCGGTGTTTTATGACTAGAGGCGGTCGTAAAAGCTCTGAAGCAGGGTTTACCTTGCCTGAAGTCATGGTGTCGCTGCTCATCTTAGGACTTATGTTCTCAGTGATGACAGCGGCGCTCTCGCAAGCGAGTTTGCTCACTCGTCGCAGTGTTATCGACCAGTCGCAAGAACGAGAGAGGCGAGTTGCCGAGACGGTAAAATCGCTCATCGAAAATGCCGACCTACAGTTCGCGCTGAATGATGATGTCGAACGGGTCTTGGCATTCTCTGGTGAAACGAACAGAGTTCGCTTCGTGGGTCAGCCGCCCAATCCAGCGATGCCTCAAGGCGCATACGATCTCATTATTGAGTCCGCCCCCTCGGGTGAAACCTTGCTCCAATTTCGACCGTTTCTTTCTGACTTCCCAGCGGATGGGCCGGATACGTTTCAGCGATTTATCATGCTTGAGGCTGGGCCGGTCTTTGAGTTTCAATACGGAGCTCGCAGAGATAACGGTTCGCTATTATGGTTAGATGAGTGGCCGTTTGATAATGTCCTGCCTCAATATGTTCGCATCTCAGTGAATGAACTCGATGGCACTGCGGAAGAGCGCCAGAATCTCGTAAGGGTTCACAAGTCTCGTCACGATTTAAGTCTCAACTCGGAGGATCAGTTTCAATGATGCCTAAACTTACGTTCGCTGTGGCAATCATCACCGCCGCCTCAGCCTTATCGGCTTGTGGTAGCGGGTCTCCTCACAAGTCTGCCGCATGCGAAGCCGGAGATGAGAACTGTCTCGTCGT
>JBCBBY010000135.1:0-3617 GCA_038531195.1 Pseudomonadota bacterium | reverse complement strand
GTCAGCGCCTAACAATTGGTGCTCGTTTCTGTGCTGAATTCTGATATCATCCAGCCTGACACGAAGCTCTGATTGCACGCCTTATCACAGACGTGCTTACATCGAATTTAGCAGACGCAGCAAATTTTATGCTGCGCAGCATAGCCATAGGAGTGAGCATGTCTAGGACAGCGCTGGTAACAGGGGGCACGCGCGGCATTGGATTGGCCATCAGCGCGGGGTTAAAGCAGGCCGGCTACACCGTTGCGGCCAATTATGGCGGCAATGATGCGGCTGCGAAGGCCTGCGAAGATGAGACGGGAATCAAGTGTTTCAAATTCGATGTCTCTGACTACCACGCGGTTGGCGCGGGCCTGTCCCAAATTGAAACAGAACTCGGTCCGATCGATGTGGTGGTCAACAATGCGGGCATTACCTGGGATGCGCCTTTCCATCGAATGAGCCTTGAGCAATGGCAAAAGGTTATTTCGGTCGACTTGGACTCGGCCTTTAACGTCACGCGCCAGGTCTGGGAAGGGATGCGCGCGCGGGGCTTTGGCCGTGTGATCAATATTTCTTCGATCAACGGACAGAAAGGCCAGTTTGGGCAAGTCAATTACTCGGCGGCGAAAGCCGGTTTGATCGGCTTCACCAAAGCGCTGGCGCAGGAGGGCGCCAAGAAAGGCATCACCGTTAACGCGATTTGCCCCGGCTATATCGACACCGAGATGGTTCGAGCGGTCCCCGAGAACGTGTTAGAGAGCATTATCTCAACCATCCCCGTCGGGCGCCTTGGTAAGGCCGAAGAGATCGCCTCCATGTGCGTCTATCTCGCCAGCGACGATGCCGCATTCATCACTGGTGCGACGATGACGGTGAATGGGGCGCAATATATTGCTGGCTAGGCGCTGGCAAAACGTCCAAGTGCCAAGGGTGCCTAAGATCTAGCACGCCCTCTGACAGCCAGCCGCGAACGTCCACCCTCGTCCCGTTGGCGAGCCCGCAAGCAGACGCCGCGTCGCGATCAATACGAAGCTTGAGAGTTGCGCCATCGAACATCCGTTCGCACGCGGGCGGGAACCGTGTTTCAGCATCGACGCTAATTGCTGGCCCTAGCGTGCCCGACACAAGTGCGAATCCGCGCACGCCTGGGTCCACATCGGCAGCATCTTGCACGGAATAATGGGCAAGCGCCCACAAACCCGAACCGCTTTCCCGGGCTTCGCGCTCAAGCGCCAGAAAATCCTGGCCGCGCGCAGATGTGCTGCCATACAGTCTCACGCGCGCCGCGCCGCGCGCAATCATCGCACGATTGAGCCAAATAGGAGGTCCCGCGCCGTCGACGGTCACCGCATGCGCCAATGCGCGGTCATACCGGTCTCGGGTCAGGCCTGGATAGAATAACTGCACCCGCCGTCCAAGCGCCAAATCTTCGAGGATCCGCGCGCTCTCACCGGAAAACGGCTCTGCTTCACCTACGCGCGGCGACAGCACAGGCGCGGTGATCGAGATCAGCCGCACACGTTGGCCGGTATCCAAGATCAGCCCGTCGCCATCGATGATTTTTGTTACGCGTCCAATTTCACCCGGCTGCATATCCGGCAACGGCGAGGGCGACGAACACCCAATCAGCGCACAGACGAGACCCCAAACCCACCACCGGGACATACACCCTCTTCAATCTGTCCCCTGAACTGGATATGAGTATCTATACGGTCCCGTAGCTCAGTAGGATAGAGCAACAGATTCCTAATCTGTAGGTCGCGCGTTCGAATCGCGCCGGGATCGCCAATTAAAACAGTATATTATGGGCCTTTAAGAAGAAATTCCGATATTGTTTTCACACGTAATTCACACGCAACTTGATCTAAAAAATTATCGATCGCGCGTACCGCCTGCGATAGATGTTCGGGGTCGTAAGGTGCGTAGATCTCTGTAGTGGAATACTCGGGAGTCTTACGGCCGAGTTGTGACGCGACCTCCCACGCGGGCACACTTTGCATTCGTAGCCAACGGGCAACGGTGTGCCTAAAAGAATAGGTTTGAACATTGCCAGATAATTTGCTGGCGGCCCTAAATCGGTTCCAGGCTGTCTTCACCGAAACGACCGAGTTGCCTCGGTAACAAATCAAGGGTTCCAACTCATTCGTGGCTTTTCGGAATGCGATGTACTCTTTTAGCTGGTTGGGGAGTTTAACTGTTGGGCGATATTTCTTTGTCTGTTCCATGCCTTCAGGATTCAAATTTATCAATTGTCTGGGCAGATCGATTTGCGGCAGCGACAGATCTAAGACTGCCGCGGTTCTTCCTGCAGTGCCGAGCATAAATGCAATTAGCACGGCGATATATTGGCCATCAGCCAACTTGAGCAGCTTGGCCACCTCAGAAATCTCCAAAGGTCTGCCCTTAGGCTCGGGTCTGGGTGGCTTCACCAACGGAATATATGGAACTTGAGATATTTCACCGCGTTTCCACGCCCAGTTTAGCGCCGACTTTCTTTCCATCCAAGCTATCGGAGTTTAAAGCTATCAAAATTGGATGGAAAGAAAGACGAGCTCAAACCAGATGAATCCGGTGTTTAGAAAATTCAGTTCCGCTCTGGAGATGGCTTTGCAGTTGCAAATCTTGGCTAAGTTCCTGATTATGGCGTTAGCGGGAACTTTATGGAATTTGGGGATCATCTTTTACATGGGTGGGGGTAAAGTAGGTTTCTTATCCTACTTAGTATTAGTATCAATCCTGGTGATTATGCTTTACCTTTATATGATAATTTCTGTTTTCAATAATCCATCCAATCTATCGGAGTTTAAAGCTATCAAAATTGGATGGAACGATGTTTATCAAATGTGGAAGGACTGATCTGAAGGCGTCAACTGTTTCGTTTTTCTCAAGTTAACAAGCAGATGTTTAGCCGTCACCCGGCGAAAGAGTTCAATAATATTTGAATCGATAACGCTTGTATCCAGGTAAATTTTTATAGATATCTGTTCACACGCATTTCACACGCAATGACAGTCAACTCAACTGAGCTCAAGTTCGGCTCAACAGTCAAATACGCATGACCGGTTTGAATACTTAAGAGTTTATTCTTTGGCAGAAGTCTCTCCCTAATTCCTAATCTGTAGGTCGCGCGTTCGAATCGCGCCGTGATCGCCAAATCCATCTCAATTAAACACTGCTTAATCGCCGTCGCGCACAATGGCGCAAAATATAAGAGCTTGTTTGGAGATTTTACGATGTTGCGTGCCCTGGCATGTGCGCTGGCGTTGACCAGTGCGTTCTCAGCCCCTGCTTTTGCGTCTGGATTGAAAGCGGTGCAAACCGCCGATCTCGTCAAAACCATTATCGATGCCGATGGCGCCGAAATCGTGACCTTTGAGCCGGCCACCGATGTCGAACCGGGCGAGCAAGTGCGGTATAGCTTGCAATACGTCAATGAAGGCGCGGAGCCAGCGCAAGCTGTAAGCCTGGTTATGCCGGTTCCGGCCGAGATGATTTTGGTCGAAGGCTCGGTCAAAGGCGGCGCCAGCGCGGTGACCTACTCCACAGACGCCGGCGAGACCTTCGCATCACGCGACGAAATCACTGTCTCAGACGGAGAGATCGAACGCACCGCGCGCGCCGAAGACATCACGCAT
>JBCBBY010000134.1:0-3783 GCA_038531195.1 Pseudomonadota bacterium | reverse complement strand
GCCCGCTTTCACAAGACAGAGGCTGCCTCGTTTGTAGCCACGCTCGATGCGGATGCCATCCAGACCCTCCTCGGTTGACGCGTCGAGCGCCTTAAGGAACCGAGGATCGTGTGCGTATTCGCCAAGGTCGTCCTTGATTGCGTCCATGTTCTGGTACCCGTGTACCTTCGCGGAGCGGACGGCCTCGACGGCGTCATCGATCCGCTCCATTGCGAGGAGCACGACGGCCAAGTTGCGGAACACCGCGGCATTGGGTGCACGACCAATTTGAGCAGACTCAGTAAAATCAGTGAGTTATCGCTCGAGGGATCGACTTTTTTCGGGCGACATGATCGACAGGTAGGATGAGTGACTTTGAAGATCGTTCGACCGAGGAATTGAAACAGCAGCTGTTGGAGCTACATCGGGAGCTCGCCCGGCGTGCAGGCGGGGAGGACTCAGATCTGAGCTCGATGGAGCTTTCGCTGGAGTCGGAGAGCTTGGAGCTGCGTCACTTGGCGTTGCAGGAGCGTTTAGACGCCCATCCAAAAGAAGACGGCAGACCGAAGCGCTGCCCGAAGTGTGGAAAGTCAGTCCGCGTGAAATCCCGTTTTCGAGAGCGAACACTGGAGACACTATCCGGCAGGGTGCGCTACGCACGCGACTATTATTACTGCGCCCACTGCAGCCTCGGATTCTATCCGCGTGATGAAGTATTAGGTGTGCCAGCCAATGGCTCTGTGAGTCGCGAACTCGAGAAGCGCTTGCTCGATTTTGGCATCAACGACTCCTATGAGCATGCCGCTGAGCGTTGGAATTTCCACTATTCGAATGAAGTCTCGTCCAATCTGATGCGCCGGGTCGTCGATCGTGTCGGGGAGCTGATGGATTCCTGCCACGAGGCCGCTATTCATCACGAGACAAAGACTGTCTGCTGCGATCCCCCCGAGCTGTTGGTGGTTCAAAATGACGGCGGTATGGTTCCGCTCCGAGGTGACGAGCCCTGGAAAGAAGCAAAGCTTGCCGCCATCTTCCGCGCCGAACACCACAATCCGCGAAACGGAAAGAAGCGCGGCACGATCAGTCAAACCCGCTACGTCGGTGTTCTCGGCGACCAAAAAGAATTTCGCGCGTCGCTTGATATCGCCTTACGGATGGAGCGCGGGCTAAAGGCGAAAACCGCAATTTGGGTGGCCGACGGAGCTCCTGGCAATTGGCGACTGGCGGATACCTTGTTGCCAAAGGCTGTTCAGATTTTGGATTGGTGCCATGCGGTCGAAGCAGCCATGGTCTGTGGCCGCCAATTACTCGGTGAGACGAGTCCGTTTCTCGAGCTTTGGAAAGAAACGGTCGAACGACACTTGATGGCAGGAGAGCTTGAAGTGCTTCTCGAAGAACTCGAAGCACTTCGTTTCCTAGCATCCAAGAGCCAGCGCAAACCCATCAAAGACCTACAGCGCTACTACCGAAACAATGCGGAACGCATGGACTACCCGCGCTACCTTGCCCAAGGATGGTTGATCGGAAGCGGGATCGTTGAAAGCGCCCACCGCCACGTCATTCAACGGCGCATGAAAAACGCGGGACAGCATTGGTCGATCTCACGTGGCAAAACCATGGTTCGCCTCCGAGCCGCCTACCAAACCGCAGGGTGCACCTGGTTCCATCAAGCACTCTACCGAGCCAGAAAACTAACAAAAGCAGGCAAGATCCCCACATTCGGCCCGATCAAAAGAAGGGCTTCAAACCGGTAAAACAACGTCTCAAATTGATCGTGCTCCCCACTTCATTCGGGATCGGTTCTATTTTTCCACATGCTTCGCCGGTCGCCCGACGAGCGTTTTTTCTCGAAGAATCGCCGACTTGGCATCGTTCGGGCACGCTTGCGCATGCCGGGCCAACGCCCGTTTCGATGATTCAGTTGTGTTTCGCCTGCGAGGTTGGAGCCCGGAGTTAGCCGCAGGCGGAGGTTCGCTTTCTAAGGCCAGCGATCACGCTCTCGTTGGCCTGCAGTAGGGTGGTTCGCACCCATTCGAGAAGCTGTGGCCAGGGCATGCGGCGTTTTTCCTCGCTTCGCTGTGTCACGGCGCGAAACAGGGCAAGCAACGTCATGGCGATGCGCCGCAAGGTGAGCATCACCAGCATTCCGTTCGTATCAGCACGGATCCACGGCGCGTCGTCTTCGGCAAAGGCGGTGTCGAGAATCTGATGGGCGGTTTCAACGCGCCAGTGCCGTACAATCGCCCAAATCCACTGAGCGGAACTGAGTGTTTTGACAGGAAGACTCGAGATGAACACACGTGTCTCGGTATTCGACGTGCCGTTTTTTCTGGTCTCGGTTTCGATCAGCAAGACAGTCTTGGCGTGCGTCCAAATCACGGGCTTGCGTACAAGCGACGGCAGCTTGTCTTGGTTGACCGACATGACCTTGAGTCGCCTGCGGACCTCGTGGGCGTTGCTACGCACCTCGTGGTCTTCGGCCACAAAAGGCTGCGTGCTGAGCAGCTCCTCGATGATTTGCTGTTGGTGATGCCGCTCATTGTTAAGGCGGAAGAGGTAGTGGCGTCCGCTGTCAACAACGTGCTGTCCGTTGCTTTCGGATGAGCCGCCCGCGTCGTAGCTGACGAACTCGACCCAGGGGAATGCGGAGACGAGCGCATCGAATGCGGCTTTGAAGTGGCCGACTTCATTCGTTTGGGCAGGGATGGGAGAGATATCGATGCATGGCTTGCCTTGCGCGGTCACCAGAACACTTGTGACGGTTCTGAGAAGCCCATACGGCGCTTCTCCATCTTTGTGCTGCTTCTGAGCGAAGGGTCCGTCCCAACTTGGCGTACGCGTCGCACGGCCATCCATTGCGACCATGTGAAGAGGAAGCGCCATGCGTTTGAGACTCTTGCGACGCCTGGCCTGGCGAACAACCTGGTGCAGGCACTCTCGGAGCTCCTGAAAACGAAGCCGACATAGAGTGTCACGAAGGGTTGTGTCAGCGAAACGACGAGGCAAACCCAAAAGCCTGCGCACCGAAGGCGTCAGACTCTCCGTGAGACGCTCGAGCTCATTTAGGCCACGGCAGCCCGCCATCAGGCCTAAGGTGACCGTCGTAAGCATGTCGGAGAGTCGAAAACGTCGCCCCTGCCGCCTTCGAGGGTCAAAAACGTACGTCCACGCGGACTTTTTCAACCGCACTGCCAAAAATCCACACATTCGACCTAGACATCGACGCGAACTCATCCGAACCCTCTTTCACGTTTGGTTTTTTGCTGCCGGGCTCCAACCCAACAGGCAGTAAAAGGATCGGCAGGCGGCCTCTTCGGGGGCCGTCTGTCGTGAGTCGAATCGGCGCGCTACGTACATCTGCTAAAAACCGACCGCGCCAACGCCATCGCCCGGTCGGCGAGAGGCCCGCGGCCGGGAACTCCACACCACCGAACGAAGCGCGGATGAGGCCGGCAAGCGCGCCTCTCGTCGGCCGGGTGTGGCACGGCAGGGAGGGGTCAGGCGATTGGCAAACGCCGGTGCGAATTTATGCACCCGCCTGAGATGGCTTCCGAGACCTCGCGCACATGCGAAACTAACGCGTCAGCTCGACCGTCACGGATCTAGAACCGATTGGGAGTGTGTTAACCCGAGGCGAATGAGCGGGCGGTCAGGCTGCCTTGAGAGCGTCCCGGACGTGGCGGGCAAAGCGGCTCACGCTCGGCTCTGGATCTTCCATCAGGGGCTCGAGGGTCTCCACTAGCCCATCTCGCTTGAGATCACGCAGGACAACAATCGCGGTTTCTCGGCAGACCGCGTCCGGGC
>JBCBBY010000133.1:0-3929 GCA_038531195.1 Pseudomonadota bacterium | reverse complement strand
CCGCAACGCGAGCCTTACCAAAGCCAAAACACTTACAAAGACGCCCGATTGTACCCAAAAGACCGCGCAACCGACCCTTCAAAACGCGGCGACCTGCCCAAACACAAACCGACATCGGGAACATACGCCAGTGCTTTCCCCATAGCGCAGGGCTAGCGTCCCGCGGCTTCCACCTTGTCAGATTTGTCAACGCGGGCCATCCTGCAAGACCAAACCTAACGCATTGGCCCGCATCAAAAAATCTTAGACGAAGCCGCTATTCGCTATTGTCGTCCGAAAGTCGGCTTTCCACTGGTCGCCGCTCGCAAGCAATTTGCTAGGTTCCGCTCGACGCCAATCGTGCTCTTCGGTTCTGTGGCGAACAGTGGAAAGCCGACTTTCGGACGACAATAGCGAATAGCGGCTTCGTTCCGCGACCTGTAAGTTGCACAACTGATCCGCGCTGCGCGACCATCATCGGCCTTCGCAACACACTTACCGAGATGGCAGACGATAGATCGCGTATGGAGCAGCAGCCTCGATATCCTCGCGGCTGGGTGGGTTACCGAAGTGGTCCAATAGCAGAGTTAAGGCGCTGTCAGTGAACCAGATGTCTCCGTTTGGTGCCACGGTCACACTGTCAGCCCAGTCTACTGCGCCATCCCGGACGAGTGTCTCCAACCTGCCGTCAGACAGCCGCATCAACCCCCCATTTTCTACATCCGTCAGAATGACAGCCCCATCAGCGTCCAATGCGATGCCATCGGACATTGGTCCCGGACCGATCAATTCGACGGATGCTTCGAGAACCTCAGCGGTGATAGCCGGATCGTTGAGCAGTCTTGTTGGGACCCGGTACACGCTGTCATGTGTCATCGTGGCATAGATCAACCATTCACCGTCTTCGGTGATTTCCAATCCATCGACGCCAACTTGGAACGTCACCAACCCGTAGCCGAGCCGATAGGGCGATCCATCAGTCCGTCGCATCACCCAGTTCTGAGGCGCGGTGCTGTCATGATCGACCAGGACAGACCGGGCTGTTCTCGCTTCGGTATCCAACACGATGAGGGATGCAGAAGTGAACCGAAGCAGGCCAGTGTCCGCCAGATAGACGTACCGAAGGTCATCCGACACTCTCAGGTCCTGTGCAAACCCTCCCATTCCGTCTGGGAATTCAAATTCGAATTCAATCGTGCCTGAGGTCTGATCGATGGCGAGGACTTCGGTTGGCCGGCCCTCCATGGCCCCGGGTCGGACCGCCCAGACCCAGCCACGCGTGTCCACCGTGATACCAAAGACGCCATGGAGCCGTTCGCCCAAGCCCTCTCCGATTGGGATTGAACGCCCGTCCTCCCAGCCAAAGAGCAAAGCATCAGTATGGTCCTGAGGGGCATGGAACGGATGGTAGGTATAAAAGATTTCCCCGTTTGGCCCGGCTGCGACCATGCCGGGCGGGAATGGCAATTCGATTGCCACCTCAAGATCATCCCGAAGTGGCGCAGTGGAAACGTCCGGGTGGGGCTGCCCGCCACCGTAGATGAGTTTGACTGCAATCAACGCAGCACCGACTAGCCCGAGGGCGGCGAAGGACATAAACTTGATGATGCGCATGATTGACCCAGATAGCTGACGAACTATACGTATTTACACCATTTCGTTCACTTTTAGGAAGACTTGAAACGTGACAGCCCACAGTGACGTTAGGACAAAACGACGGGACCGCCTAATATCGGTCGCGACCGGTGTGTTCGTGGCGCACGGCTTTCGTGGCGTAACGATGGAAGCCATTGCTGAAGCTGCGTCTATTTCTAAGGCGACGCTCTACAGCTACTTCTCAGACAAGGCTGCTGTATTTGATGCGGCGGCCGAAGCTGTTGCACATAACTTGGTGGGGATTGTCGAGGCGGAGTTAAAGTCCGATCTGGACCCCAAGGACGCTGTGATGGCCGCTCTGACTGCCAAGCACGTCCATATTTATGGGCTAGTAAGGCAGTCGCAGTTCTCTGGCGATCTCTTCCAAGCCAAAGACGCCCTGAGTGCAAACCACTTTGACGATGCGGATGCGGTAATCCTTGAGATGTTGCGAACCAGACTGGCACCTGTTTGTGACGATAGCCTCGAATGTGCCGAGCTTCTGCTGGCCACGAGCCAAGGCATTGCAAATGTGGCAACATCGAAAGACCAACTCATAGAGCGCATCGCACGGCTAAGTGTTCTGATCGGCGATGGTCAGTGACTTGGGATTTTGAATTGTGCGGGCGGGTCATGGTGGGACGACACCATACTTGCGACCATTTCCCCCAACACAGGTGCGAACTTGAACCCGTGGCCCGAACAGGCGGAACACAGGATTATCTGCGGGTGAGCGGGCAAACGGTCGAGGATGAAATCCCCTGTGGGCGTAAGCATATAATGACAAAAGTCGGTGTCGAATGGCGTCTTCGGAAGACAAGGCAGGCTTGGCAAGACGGTTTCAGCGATCTCCGCCACCTTACGTTCCGAAAGAGTGGTAGGTGCGCTTGCATCTCGACCGTTGTTTTCAACCATTACCTTCACGCCCAAATCCCGGTGAATGGGAAACACAGAACTCAGAACGCCACCGCCAAGATGAAAGATCAGAAGCGGCATGTGATCAGCGGTATGTGTTTGGGGGTCTAGAGGCTGATAGAAGGAAACCTGCTCCATCGACTTTGTGAGCAGTAACCGTGTGCCAAGGCGCGACGCAAAATTAGGTACCTGATCGCCCGCAGCGACGACCACAGTGTCCGCAAAGTGGGGGCCTTGGGCCGTTTCGAGACAAACCGGACCATCAGGGATGACCTGGTGCACGGGGCACCCGGTTCGAATGTCAGCGCCCAGCCTCCGTGCCTCATCGGCCAGAGCCGCTGCACAAAGATCCGCATTTAGAACCGCAGACTGACCCTGCCACAATGCTGTGGCGTCATCAGGCATGTATAACTCTCGGTAGGCATCATTGACTTCCCGCCCGGACATCAATCGGGAAAACGCCCCGTGTTCGGCCAAAGCGTGGCGGTGCCCGTCAAACTGGTGGTGGCCGGAGAGATCAATGTCCAAGCTACCTGTGACTTTGTACAAGTCCTTCCCAACCTCAGCGCCAAGCCAATCCCACGCCTGAAACGCCTTTCGGGCCAGACCGACATAGAATTGGTCGTCGTAGCTCAGCCGGATGATCCGGGCCTTACCGTGGGAGCCGCCGTGAGGATGGGTCAGCGTCTTTGCTTCAAACAGAGTAACCGATTTGCCCTGCCGGGCCATGGCATAGGCGATGGAGAGGCCCATAATTCCCCCACCGATTACTGCGATATCGCTTTGCCCGTCGGTCATGTCTTAGCGGAACCAGAGTGTTGGTTTAAGCGATACTGACGCACTCTTTCGGCATTCCCGCAGGTACGACTGTCGCACCATCGCCGGGCTGGGCCACGGGTCCCACGCAAGAACACCCAGTCGCAATCGCATCCATCGCAGCAGCCGACCTCATGCTTTGGGTCCCTCAGCATGAAGTCTTCTAGGGTAAGGCCGATCCAAAGCAGAAGGTCGCTGGGCCGCTGAACGGGGAGCTTCGCGACCAAAGACAACGATGCTGGATCAATCTGTCGGTACTTGGCCACTTCACGCAAGACACTTGTGAGGATCGCTTCGGCCTCCTGTATCGCATGCTCATCTTCGACCAAGGGCGGGAGGAGTGACCGAAAGGCTTCCCTAAGGATAATGATCTCTGTCTGAGCACTTGAAGCTGCGCCAGGTTTCAGACTTGCCAGTCGCCTGAACTCGGAGGCTGTGGAGGTGTCGATCACGCCTGCAAACTCCGCCCAATTCACCAAGGCGGCATAGGTTGTGACACGATCGCCTGGCTCCGCGCCGCCTCGGTATTTGACGGAATTCACGAAATCCAAAGCCGGGTGCCCTGCAACGAGGCGGAGCCCATC
>JBCBBY010000132.1:0-4035 GCA_038531195.1 Pseudomonadota bacterium | reverse complement strand
CTTGCGGAACGCATGATGGCCAGCGGCGTCCGAAAGCCGCCCTAACAGGCCGAACGGAATTGTCAGCGGAAAGTGAGCTTTAACCGCCCTGCTCTAGCCTGGTCGCATGAGCAAGAACCCATTTCGCTATTTCAAGACATCGCGCGAGATCATCCAGCTTGCCGTGATGATGTATGTCCGGTTTCCGCTTTCTCTCCGCAATGTCGAGGACCTACTCCACGAGCGAGGCGTTGATGTTTGCCATGAGAGTATTCGGCTTTGGGTCGACCGGTTTGGTCCGATCTTCGCCGGAAAGATCCGAACGAAGCGGGCGTCGTACATGCGCCAACATACTCAATGGCAGTGGCACTTGGATGAGGTCTTCGTGAAGATAAATGGTGTCCAGCATTATCTCTGGCGCGCCGTCGATCATGAAGGTGAAGTGTTGGAATCCTATGTCACGAAGACCCGGGATAAGCAGGCTGCGCTTAGGTTTTTGAAGAAAGCCATGAAACGATATGGATCGCCACGGAAAGTTATTACTGACCGGCTACGTTCATATGGCGCAGCTATGAAAGAAATCGGAAATGAAGACCGCCAGGGGGTCGGTCGCCATCTCAACAACCGGGCCGAGAATAGCCACCTGCCCTTCCGACGACGAGAGCGAGCGATGAGTAGGTTCAGGCGAATGTCGAATCTACAGAAGTTCGCCTCGACCCACGCCTCGTTTCACAATCACTTCAATCTAGACCGCCACATCAATCATCGTCAGACATTCAAATCGATGAGAAACGCCGCCCTCTCAGAGTGGCGCCAGCTTCTGGCTGGATAAGAGCCCCTACCCGATCGCTGCTGGAGACGGGTTCGCATTAGACTGACAGCACCCTTAGGAAAGATCAAAACGTCCAGGTGATTTGGCCATAGCCGAAGAGCGTGCTGTCGCCCGTTGGACCGTCGGGAGTATCCTTCGCGAAGTCACCATAGATCAACGCTGAAGCGCCAACCTCAAAGCGAAGTGTGTCGCGCACCAGCCAATACCTCGCACGTCCGTCTAAAACGTGGCCAATGAAGTTGCCTGATTGCCCACTTTCATCTCGGCGTCGCGCGATCACCCAAGAGTCTGTGTCAGATGCAAGATGAGCCGCGTGATAATAAAATCGACCATCCCACCGCTCGTTCGGCTTCACTTCGACGCGAAAGCCCGGTGCGTTTAGATTCGCCGGTGTGAGGGGGCCGTGGATGGATGTGTTATTGAGGTCTGATCGGCGTGAGCCAAACAGACGTTCATGTTGGTCAAACTTTAAATCGTTCGGATCGTCATCGCCGCTGGCCCAATAATACTCAAACGCGACGCGTGGCTGCCATGGCGCATCAAAGGTATAGCCTAACTCGGCGTGCAGCATTGATGCGTCGACAGCAAGGCTTTGCTGATCCGCAGGATCGCTCGTGGCATAGCGCGTTCCATGACGCAACGCCCCTTCAAGATCTATGTCCCATTGTCCGATTTCGGGCTTTCGATACAGCCGGAAACCGGGTGCGATATAGGATCTATCTGGCGTCTGAAACGTCGCGGTGTCGCGCTCCTCAAGCCCGTAAAGAAAGACCTCGCCCCATAAGTCGGGGACGGCTGCGGGTAGGATATCGGCACGGCGATAGTGGACGCCGAATATGCGCCGCTCCCACTGTTCTTCATCACCTGAGAGTTCATTATCATCCAGCGCGGGTCGCGTATTTGGAAACCGGGCGGTTGGGACGACATAGATAGCATGCAACTCGTCACCCCGCGCGTTCGTCGAGCGGAAATTGACGCCGGTATAGGACTTAATGACGTTGGCAAAATCGACACGTTCGATTTGTCGCTTGGATCCGATGGAAACGGTTTGTCGGCCAATCTTTAGTTCGCCGGAGGAACCGTCCCCCAACAGTCCAGGCAATTGATCGAAACGCGCGTAGGCTTGCAAAATATCCAGCGGATTGGCGATACTCGAGCCGAGCGGTGTGCCACTGTCTGCGAGATATGTGCGGCTGTCTTGGAATTCGACGCCAAACTTTACCGGTCCCGCATCGGCTTCGGCGTGTAAGAGGGACCGAAACAACAGCAACTGATCGCTGCCTTCACGATTGGCCCGGAATTGTCCGTCTAGGCTTTCATAGCGAACGCGGGCCTCCCCTTTCAATGTCAGCCAGTCGGGCGCCTTAAGCGCCGTCTCCGCGCGCCACGCGGGTTCAGCAAGGGCTGCGCGCCCCAACAGGCAGCAACACAAGAGAAAGATCACGAAACGGGTCATCATCGGCCAAGCAGCTTTAAGACTGCATATATTCGCGCCAAGATGAGACTCCATTTTTGAGCTGCCCGACCTTAAACGTCGCCGGTGCCCAGGTTGGTTTGCCATCTGGTTTGGAAAGCCACCACGTCATGGTAGGCTCATCGGTGAAGTCAAAGTTTAGCAATCCGACATTTGGACCGATTGTATAAGGCGGCGTGCGTAGTCGGATCTCAGGGTCACGTTTTAGCCAGCTATGAGACTGCCGACTGGAAATAGGCGAGCTGACCAGATCATAAAGATCATAACCGCCGCGCTCAGACCAAGGAATGCAGTTAAATTCGCCGATATGCGTGTCGCCGGAGATGAAGATGACGCCTTCAATCTCTTCGTCGCGAATGAAATCAAAGAGTGCATTGCGTTCGTGCAGAAAGGACGACCAGGCATCGCCGCCAGGTCCCTTGTTTTTGGACCATCCACTGCCGCAAGCAAGGACTTTGAAGACACCATCCGAAGCTTTAAGCGTGTCTTTCAACCATTCGAGTTGCGCTTTGCCGAGCATGGTTTTCTCGGGCGTGTCTTCATCTGCATTCGGGTCACGATAATACCGACCATCGGTGAAGATGAAGTCGACAGCGCCGTACTTATAGTCAAAGAAAACACCCGGCGTATCAGGCAGACCATAGGCCGGGTTGAGCCAGTATCGTTTAAACGCTGCCAGCGCATTTTCTTTAATGGGATTGGTGCGATCATGGTCGTTCAGCCCGAAATCATGATCGTCCCAAATCGCAAGCTGTGGAACGTTGCGCGCGACAGGCTGGTAATTGTGCACGCCGCGCTGGCGCTGGTATTCGAAATCGAGCACGAACGGCTCGAATGAGTCGCAATAGATGTTGTCACCCAGATTGAAAAAGAGATCTGGCATGTTCGCCGTCACAGCGTTCCAAACAGGTTGGACGGAATCGTAACTAAAATTCGCGCAGGATCCATAGCCGACTGTGAAGTCTTGCGCTTGGCCATAATTCGGAGACGTCTTGAAGCGCCCCATTGGCAGGGAATACCCGCCCTCTTGGCCGCGTCCGTTGATGATAAAACGATACCAATAGGTTGTAGACGGTGACAATCCGCCGATGACTGGGCGGACAATATAGAGATTGTCTTCCGTGGCAGGGAACGGAGCTGTGCGCATCGGATTTCGGAACACATCATCGTCGGCATATTCAATCACGACATCATAGGCGCCATTCACCATGGCCCAAAGGCTTACGGATGTCGGTGTCGAAGGTCCAAGCATCGGCCCCAGAAGGAGCTTTGGATAGATCCCGCGCTGCGCCATGGCTTGCAATTCCGGGGCGAGGAAGCCGCCTGCCGCAATCCCTTTTAATAGCGTACGCTTTGATAGGCTGGGAAAATTAGTCATGGTTCGTCCCTCCAGTCGCCCGTTTACTAGGGGGCGAGTACGACAGACTGATGTCGGTGTTTGCCCTGAGGCGCGGACAAGTGGCCCATGTGATTGAACGGGCTGAGCTAAAATGTGCCTTGAAGTCTCACTCTTACGCTCATGCCGGGATCTCGTTCGCGCAGCTCCAAGCGGTCGAGCAAGCCTAACCGGTCTGGGTCAAACCGGCGACGGTCTCGTGTTTCCAAGGCGCCCGTAAAGTCATCAATGGACAGGTTTAGCTTGAAATTACCGAGCGCAGTGGTTTCGACCCACAGCCGCGTGCGGTCGCGATCTTGGCTTTCGGTAACACGATCGAAGCGAAACTGAGGCGCTTGCGTCTCTGTCTCAAAT
>JBCBBY010000131.1:0-3947 GCA_038531195.1 Pseudomonadota bacterium | reverse complement strand
TCTCCGATCTGAACGCGGAGGACTTCGCGAGGAAAGCGAGGCGCCAAGCAGAAGCGAACCGGAAGACGGGTGAATTGGAGGATACGATAAAAGCGTATCCTGCCCAGGGCTTTCAGGGCTTCGTTTGGAGGGTGGTCGCCGGTATCAAGGCGGGTGCTGGTTTCTACGCGAGATTTCAAGAGTTCGGGACCCGTCATCACGAGGCGAACCCTTTCTTTTTCACAACCTACCGAGCGAACTTGCGCGCCTTTCGCGCACGCACCTCGCGTCACTTAAAAAAGGCAATGCAGAAGATTAAAACCAATGGCTAGAAAAATTGACCTCTCTGCACTTCAAGACGCGATCGGGATTTTGCTCGCCGAGGACAGCGAGCTCACAACCCTTCTCGGAAACAAGAATGGGCGCATTCAAGGCGCCGGATCGGCGGAAGTGGATTTCCCTTATGTGAGCATTGGGGAAAGCGACGTCACCGACACTAGTGTTCAGGGTCTCGCGGCAAAGCGCGTTCGTTTTCAATGCCACACATGGACAAATGAGCGGGGTTTTCACTCGAACAAAAAGATCGACGCACGCATTGTCGCGATATTGGACGGGAACGCGTTTGACGTGACCGATCACCGCGTCGTCTCCTGTTTTCACGAGCGTAGCGAATTTATGCGAGACCCCGAAGACGGTATTCGTCACGGAATTTCAGAGTTTGATATTGAGATCGAGGCGGCGCCTCTGCCTTAGTGGTTTCAGTCTTTATCGATACAGATAACGGGGCGTATTAAAGCGCTTGGAAAGAATGAGAGGCCTTGAGGCATGTCGGAACCTTCGAGCTTTAATGGATCAAAGATTGCAATTAAGATTGGCGACGGGGCGGACCCCGAGGTTTTCACGCACCCTTGCCTAATCAATGCGACGCGGGGGCTTCAATTCTCTAGCTCTACGATCGATAGCGTAATTCCCGACTGCGACGACCTCGACGCCCCCGCCTGGGTGGCGCGAGAGAAAGACAGCCTGGCCGTCACCATTACAGGTGAAGGCATTATGGACGCGCAAAGCACGGGAGACTATTTCGATTGGCTTTTGCAAGACGACCCCAAAAACGTTCAAGGCATTGTTGATCTCGGCGGTCCTGATGAGCAAACTTTTGAGGGCACTTTTCATCTCACAGATTTTCAGGTTTCGGGTGAGCGCAAAGAAAAGGCTCAGGTCTCAATCACACTGATCTCGACGGGCGCGATATTGCGCGAGGGCGATGCTGCGCCGTCACCTCCTCCACCTCCGCCCCCGGCGCCTGATACTGAGCCGGGCGCGGTGCAAAATATGTCTGCGACCCCCGGCGACGGTCAGCTTGACGTCTCTTGGGCGGCGCCTGCGAGCGACGGCGGTTCTGCAATTACTGACTACCTTGTCGGGTATCGCCTAAGCTCAGTTGGCGGCGCATTTACTACGTGGTCGGAAAACGTAAGTCCTGTCACGGGCGCGGTCATCACCGGCCTCACGAATGGTGAAGCTTACGATATTGAGGTCTCCGCGGTTAACTCGGTGGGTATCGGCACGGCGACGGTCTTACCGGATGAGCTTGTGGGCGGTGCCAGTGGTCCCAGCATCTCTCTATCTGCCCCAGACTTTGGCGGCAGCACCTATTACGAGGGTGTTGATGACAATGACATCACGGTTACGATCAGCAATTTTGAGCCGAGCACAGCCTACACGATTTCGGTTAGCTCAGACGGGGGCGGCACGCCGCCAGCAAATGCGACTGGCACGACAGATGGCAATGGCGGTGCGAGCGCTGTCATGAACATAACAGGCCTGAACGCGGGTTTAGTCACGTTCACGGCGACGGTTGGTTCGGATGTTAAGACGCGGAGTGCTACGCTTGCGGCTCGGGCGGCTCCAACGATTTCGACTGTTTCGGCTGTCGCGGGCACGGCTCAGAATACAATTTCTTGGAGTTCGCTGACACCTAACGGCGCGGCCATTTCTAGTCGGACGTTAGAGGCTGATGACGGGTCTGGTTATACGAGCATTTATACGCCAAGCGGGGACGGCGAGGATAGTTACGTCCATGACGATCTGATCATCGGCAAAGAATATACTTATAGGCTTTCAGCAACCAACAGCCAGGGTACAACGCAATCTAACACGCCATCCGAAACGCCTTCGGGCACGGTCCATGTTTACTTGATGGTCGGACAGTCCAACATGGTTGGACAGCCAGCCTTTGATGGCGGCAGTGACTATGCAACCAACGTCTATGAGTGGATACGGTCGATCACAAATGACTATAGGCTCGCAGATTCGCCGCTTGCTGGACAAGGCGGCGGGATGTCTATTGGGATTACTTTTAGTGAAAGCGCTTTAGCGGCTGAGGGCGCCCCTGATGCTATAGCTCTAATTCAAGCGGGAGCAGGTAGCACAAGTTTCAGCGGCAATAATTGGAATAAGGGAGACACGGAATACGAAGTTGCTGTTGCGGCCGCAAACTTAGCCATAACGAATTATCCGGGTCATGAGTTCAAGGGTATTCTTTGGCATCAGGGTGAAGGCGATTGGTCGGCAATGACTGACGCCGAGTATCAAGCCGCTCAGGATCAGATGATTGCAGATATGCGCGCGGACATTACGGCAGCGTCTTCAACGACACCATTTGTTGTTGGTGAGATTTCTGATGACTCTTACGCGCTATCCAGACGTCAGGTCATAACCAGCACGCCAGATCGTGTGGGATATACCGGCGCCGTAACAACAAATGATCTGAGCACATATGATAATGTTCACTTCGACGCGGCGTCGTTGCGGACCATGGGCACACGTTATTGGAATGCGGTTGGCGAAGCGATTTTAAATATCCCTGAGGTCCCAGAGGCGCCAGATGCGCCATCGCTGACTGCGGGTAACGCTCAAGTCACAGCGTCTTGGACGGCTCCTGCATCCAAGGGCTCGTCGATTACAGACTATACGATTCAGTATCGGGTGAGCCCGAGCGGTACACCCGTGACGGTCACAGATGCGGTTGATGCCACAACCAGTGAAATCATTACGGGCCTCACCAATGGCACTGCGTATCAAGTGAGGGTTGCAGCAACGAATAGCACGGGCACGGGCGATTATTCTGATTGGTCAGATGCGGCAACACCAAGCGCGGCTTCTGCTGAATCGCTAGCCCTGACAGCATTGGGTAATGCGACAATTGCTTATGCGTTTGATTGGAGCGATGCGTCAACGCTGACTGTTGAAACAGACGGCACGGGCGGTGAGCCGGGCAATGGCGATCTTATTGGCCGGATCACTGAAAAAGTAAATGATACAAATATTGCAGCATCTGCTGACGGTGCTCGCCCCACGTATCGCACGGCCGATGGTGGTTATTGCGAGTCTACAGGCGGCACGACAGACGTTCCGGTCACGACAGCGGCGCTCACGTCTAATATGACGATTTACAGCGTTTTCCGCACGTCTGATACGCAAGGCATGATCATTGGTGAGGATAACAGCACAGGCAGTGCTTGGGTTAGGAACTGGAATGATGGTAATTCCAGCTCGTCAACCAGCAATTCCGGCACTCCAACTGGGGAAGTAAATGACTCCGTTCCAGCGAGCACGAACCGCGACGGGTATCATGATGCGATTGTGACTGGCAGTTTTGTGAAGACGAAAGAAACCGGCGCTGACATGTCTGGATACGGCGCGTTTAACGAGTTCAAACACCAGTTTGGCGGCCTGGATACAGGCAAGGATGTTGTTCTGACTGTTGTCTATGATGCGACCGGAATGTCTGCTGGTGATGAAACCGCAATTGAGGATTGGGTGGACGAAGTATTCAATGCGCTGTAGGGTTGGCGCATGATGTTTCGACGCCTTTGGTCCTTTATTAGGTGGTTCAACTCTCCAGTTGAATCTCACGACATGGACAAAGAAGAATCTTGGTGGCGCGCGATTAAGTAGCGCCTCGG
>JBCBBY010000130.1:0-4094 GCA_038531195.1 Pseudomonadota bacterium | reverse complement strand
CGAGTTCGATAGCTTTCGCATGAACCCGCTGCACCGTATCCGTATCCGCCACACTCAGCGCCGGCATGACGCCATTTCCGCACGTCGCCGCTTGCTCATCATATGGCCCGCCAATCGCGAGCATCGGTTGACCGGGGCCAGCGCCGTAAAAGTAAAGACGCCCATTATCAAACAACCGCTTCGCGCCGAGCTCCGGCATGAGCGCATCATAAAAGGCAGTTGCCTTGTCTGTATCGTTGGATCCGAGCGTAACATAAGCGAGCATTGAGAGACCTCCGGTGTGTTTAGGTTGGCCGGACAGCACCATGCACACTTGCACGTGACAAGAGGTAACGCAGCGTCGGAGGTTGACGTTTACGTGAGCGGATGGTGCAAGGCCTTCGCACTCGCACAATGCGAACAAGTTTAAGGAGACACACTTATGGCCATTCGTTTTGATGACCGCGTCGCAATCGTTACGGGCGCCGGTGGCGGCCTTGGCAAACAGCACGCGCTTGAACTGGCACGCCGCGGCGCGAAAGTCGTCGTCAACGACTTGGGCGGCGCAATGGACGGATCTGGTGGAAACTCCGCAGCTGCCGAAGACGTCGTCGCTGAGATCAAAGCCATGGGCGGCGAAGCGATCGCCAACGGTTCGTCTGTATCCGACGATGCCGGCGTGAAGAAAATGATTGATGACACGATGAGCGAATTTGGCCGCATCGACATCATCATCGCCAATGCCGGCATTCTGCGCGACAAATCTTTTTCTAAAATGACCACCGAAGACATCAATCTGGTCCTCGATGTCCACCTGCGTGGCTCGTTCAAGCCCATTCACGCGGCTTGGAACATCATGAAAGAGCAGAATTACGGCCGCATCGTTGTGACCACGTCTTCTACCGGCCTCTATGGCAATTTCGGCCAGGCGAATTATGGCGCGGGCAAGCTTGGCGTCGTCGGTATGATGAATACGCTGAAGATAGAAGGCGCGAAAAACAACATTAAGATCAACACAATATGCCCGATCGCAGCCACGCGCATGACGGAAGGATTGATGTCGCCAGAGGCCCTGGCTCAGCTCAAGCCCGAATATGTTACGCCTGGTGTGATGAACCTGGTTAAAGAAGATGCGCCAACGGGCATGATCTTGTCAGCAGGTGCTGGGGCATTCTCCATGGCCCAAATCGTAGAGACCAATGGTGCGTTTGTTGGCCAGGGCGACGCGCTCACAGCAGAAGCGGTGGAAGCTAAGTGGGACGAGATCACCGATACAAGCGTTCAAACTGCTTTTGATTCGGGCGCTGGCCACGGCGGAAACATCTTTGCGCGCCTTCAGGAAGCTGCCCAAAAGGCTTAATGCCGCGCATTTCACACAATTTTTTACCGAAACCGGCGGCGCCCTATGGCCTCGCCGGTTTTTCTTTTCTAAGAACTCGTAAGGAAAAGGGACTGAAGGGGAGTACCAAATGCGTGTACTTATTCTGTCAGCATGTTTGGCGCTTTTAACCGCTTGCGGGGGTGGCGAATCCGCTCCGAATGAAGCGGTAGAGACACCGGCTGAGCTCGCACCTGTGACTGAAATTTCTGAACCGGTTATCGACCCCACTGGCGAAGCTTGCGGCGGCATCGCGGCGCTTCAATGTCCAGCAGGGTATTTCTGCAAGCAAGAAGCTGGCGCCTGCTTGGAGGTGATGGACGGCGCGGGTACGTGCCAACCAAAACCGGAAATTTGCACCCAAGACTATACCCCCGTCTGTGGCTGTGATGGTCAAACCTATAGCAATGAATGCGTCGCCGCCTCGGCTGGGGTCAGTGTCGCTGTCGAAGGCGAATGTCCAACCCCGGACATGGAGTGATTAGAGCGACTGCGCGGTTTGATCGTTAAGCAATGCGAGACGATCTGGCATCGTTTCATCAAAGACGTCGCGGTCATATCGGATCGACCTTAAGATTTGTGGACCGCTACTATGTTCGATCGGCGTCACCAGGCGCCCATCTTTTGCCAATTGCCCCATCAGGACCGCCGGAATGGTCTTCACCGCACCAGCCAGCAGGATCCGATCAAAAGGGCCATGCTGAGACAGGCCTTCTAAGCCATTGCCGTGACGGATGGTGACATTTTCAACGCCTAACTCAGACAATCGAGCACGCGACTGTTCAACCAATCGCTCATAACGCTCCACACCGTAGACATGCCGGCTGATCTGACACAGCAGCGCGGCTGTGTATCCGCTTCCACTGCCGACCAACAGGACGCGGGCATCCTTGCCGGGCTCTATATGTAAGGCCCGAAGCAGTTTGGCGGTTACAATCGGTCTCGGGATGCTCTGTCCGCACGGGATTGGAAGCGCGCAATCTTCGGCGACCAAGGATCGTAGACTCGCCTCCACGAAGACGCCGCGGTCAACCGTTTCGAGGGCGGTCAGCACGCCATCATCTGTAATGCCTTGTCGTCTTAGAGACAGGATTAAACGCGCTGCGCGCAGAGGGTCAGGAATCAGGTCTGCCATGTTTCCCGCATCTCAGCGAGAAACGCTTCATGCGTCAAATCTACATGCAAAGGACTAACCGAAATGTAACCATCATAGATCGCGCGAAGGTCGGTGCCTTCATCGGGATTAGAGAGCTTGCCGCGATATCCGATCCAATAATATGCGTTTCCCCTTAAGTCTTCTCGTGCTTCTGTACGAATGATTCGTTCATCCCTAAAGCCTTGGCGCGTAAAGCGTACACCTTGTACATCATTTGGGGGACGATCCGGGAAATTCACGTTAATGACCAAATCATCGGGCCACCCACGTTCAATTATTGGACGTAGGACCTTTGCCCCCCACTCTGTCGGGGTTTCCCAAGGACATGAGTGCGGGTTTTGGAACCCACGCGATTGGCTGAGCGCAATGCTCGGCACACCATGTTGCATCCCAAACAAGGCGGCCGCGATGGTTCCAGAAAAGGTCGTATCTTCCGCGATGTTCTGCCCGGCATTCACACCGGATAAGATGAAGTCTGGCCGCTCTGGCATAAGCTCATCTAAGGCGAGGAGTACGCAGTCGCTCGGCGTGCCATTGACGGCATAACGCTGAGGCCCCGTTTCCCGCACGCGGACAAATTCGGTCAGGGAGATTGCTCGGCCCTTCCCGGATTGCTCCAGCTCCGGGGCGACCACCCAAATATCATCGGTGAGTTCCCGGGCAATGTGCTCCAGCACGTCGAGCCCGGGGGCATTGATGCCATCATCATTGGTGAGCAAGAGTCTCATTCTGATCTTGTCCTTAGAAAAAGCACCCAATAGATGAGCGAAAACAGACCGGCGCCATAGACCGTGATCGTCTCAATCGGCGCGGCAAAGGTATAAAGCTGATGCCCTGACAGTAAGAAATGAACGATTGCGTGAAGCGCGATCAAACCCGTAACTATCAGCGCGGCACGTTGTTTCCACTGACTTAGAAAGAGCCCCCAAAGCAGAAACACATAAAGTGGAATATGCAACAGTATGAAGGCCTCACGTCCCGTCGCATCTTCGAAACCGCTAAGGACGGGTAAGAGACGCCATTCCGCATGTGTGACCGCGTCCATTTCGTGAACCATCAAAAGCGCAATGGCGATCAACAGGCTGAAATCGCGGGCGGCCTTCACGCAATCGCCTCAAGCCCGCCCATATACGGGCGAAGAACATCAGGCACTGTGATGGAGCCGTCTTCATTCTGATAGTTTTCAAGCACAGCGACCAAAGTGCGTCCCACCGCCAGGCCTGAACCGTTAAGCGTATGGACGAATTCCGGCTTCGGCTTGGCGTTGGCCTCACTTGGCGCTGGCCGCCAGCGGGCGCTCATTCGGCGCGCTTGGAAGTCGCCGCAATAAGAGCAGGAGCTGATTTCCCGATAGGTATCCTGGCTCGGCAACCAGACTTCAAGATCATATGTCTTCCGCGCGCCAAAGCCCATGTCACCCGCGCAGAGCAGCATGCGGCGGTAAGGCAGATCCAGCGCTTCCAAAATGCCTTCGGCGCATTTGGTCATGCGCTCGAGTTCCGCCAAGCCTTCAGCTTCACCGCGCACGATGGAGACCATCTCGACTTTGTTGAACTGATGCAGGCGGATCATACCTTTGGT
>JBCBBY010000129.1:0-4296 GCA_038531195.1 Pseudomonadota bacterium | reverse complement strand
ATCATATCCGATTATTCGATAATCTACATTATGGGAAAAAATGGATGACCAAGAAGAGCGTATCTGTTTGGGAGGATGCACGACGACCTCGCGAGACACTTGCGTCGGGGGCCCTCTTAAAGCTTTTGCTCCCGAAAAACGAACCGAGAGTCGAGCATGTATTTAAGCGTGTACCCGACCGCCAGCCCAAGCACCCCGCCAACATAGCGCATGAGATCCGTTTGATAGACGTAGTGGAACGCGAGCTCGATCGCCCAGAAAACGATCGTCGTGAATATCCCAGTCGCCAAATAGAGCGACACCTGGGTCACAGCTTGTCGCCCGGCCGCTGGGTCGCGAAAGATCAGGAATTTATCCATGAGAAACTTCGCGACCAGTCCCACGGCGGTCCCTATTAAGACTGACGCGTACACCACGTAGGCGGTGTTCCCCAGCAGACTTACGATCAACCACTGTGCCCCAATGTTAGCGATGGTCGCAGCCACCGCAGCCAGAGCGTATTTCAAAATGCGGTTGGTCGCCGGCTGTGACATCGTGCGCTTACATCTTGGTTTTGTGAAAGATCGGAATAGGCACCGCGCGAACGATCAACAATATAAATCGCCAGAACCAAGGCGTGTAGATTCGCACGCGTTTCTTCGCAACCGCGCCCTTCATGCTTTGCGCCACCTGCTCCGGTGTCGCCCAGAGCGGCCCAGATTTTTCAATATGCGCGGTCATGGGGGTGTCGATGAAACCCGGTTTCACGAGCGTGACGTGTATGTCCTTTTGACCAGCGAACCGATGCGCCATGCCCTCGCTTATGCGTTCTAACCCAGCTTTCGTCGCACCATACAAATAGTTGGATTGGCGACCGCGATCTCCGGCGACAGAACCGATGATAATCGCGTGGCCGTGCGACTGCTTTTCAAACTGGGTCGCGAGCGACTCCATCCAGAGTGCTGCCGAGACAAAGTTGGTGTCGAGCAGGCTTTGCAACTGTGGGATGTCTTGTTGGAGGTCGCCCTGCTCTCCCAAAACGCCATACGCCAATAGATACTCGTGGATCGTATCGGCTTTTTCCAAAATGTCTGTCATGATATTCGAGACTGCGGACGGATCACCAATTTCAGCAGCGATCGCTGTGACCTTAACGCCGGAACGCGCGGCGATATCTTCCTCGACACTTTTGAGCTTATCCGCGCTGCGGGCAACGAGTATGAAATGGTCATGGGTTTTGTTTGCCGCAACGCTGCGCGTATAGGCATGGGCGACGGCTGATGTGGCGCCCAAGATGAGAAGCGTTTTTTGTTTTGTGGCCATAGTCATCTTAATCCTTTTGCGTCACCCGGTTCCAAAACGATGATGTGATCTTTGGGTCGCGGAGCGCTTCGAGTTGAGTCCAGTTTGGATAAGTCTGCTGGTACGTGTCAGCCGTCATAAGCGCATCTTTAGCCGGATACATCCGCCCGCCATGCTGTAGGACAATCGCATCAAGCGACCGCAGAAAGTCGATGGTTTTCTGACCGCGATTTGGAAAATCCAGCGCTAAACTGACACCTTCGAGCGGAAACGAATTGAGGCCCGGCGATTGTTCCGCTCCGTGCCGCTTCAAAACCGCTAAAAAGGATCCCTGCCCGCGCTGTCTGATCGTGTCCAACAAAGCTGTTATTCCCGCCCTGCTCTCTCGCATCGGAATGATGGATTGATGCTGATAGAAGCCGTTGCGCCCATAAAGTTTGTTCCAACCTTGAATGCTATCGAGCGGATAGAAGAAGTTTTGATAGTTTTGCGCGCCCTTAAACCGCGCTCCAGGGCGTCTTTTATACATCCAGTTGAATGTAGAAATTGTGAATTTATTCAGAAGGATAGAGGGTAACTCAATGGGGAACGGTCGGCTGGCAGACGTTTGTGAGAGGTTGAGATCGCCATCGTCTGAGAAACGCGCGCGTGTGAAGATACCCGCTCCGATTTTGTGGGAGCGACTGAAGCAATCGACCCAAGCCGCGGTGTAGGGCCAATCGGCGCTTTGCTCGCTTAGCTCGAAGAATGCATCCAGCGAGTCATAAGGAAGGTTTTCAGTGTAGAGGTTGCTGGATTGGATTTGCTTCAATTGCAATTCGACCCATTCGATATACCCCGTCAAACCCAGGCCTGAGATCGTTGCGTTGAACAGTTCCGAATTTTGTTCCCGTGTGCACAGGAGCACTTCACCGTCCGACCGTCGTAGATTGAACGCCTGCACGTGCGCGCCAAAGCTACCAACTTGGTGATGGTTCTTGCCATGAACATCATTTGCGACCGCGCCGCCGAGCGTGACAAATTTTGTCCCAGGCGATACCGGCGTGATCCAGCCATCTGGCACCGTCACGGTGTTTAAATCCGCCAGCGTTGTGCCCGCTTCGGCGCGAATGAGGCCAGTGGTGCGATCGAATTGGAGAATTCGATCCGCGGCCGGCGTCATATAAAGAGTTGCGTCTGGGTTCAGCGCAACATCGCCATACGATCGTCCCATTCCATGGAACAGTGTTTGACCTTCAGCCGCGAAGATGTCTCGATTTACACCGGCAAGGCGATCGATATGCCGAACTTCGTGAACGTCGCGAGAGACGCGGCCCCAACTTAAAACAGGCTTTGCCACATCGGCCCCGTCAAATCGAACATAAGGGTGAGAGAAATCGCGCCCAGTATGCTTAGGCTGGTCCGATTTTTAATCGCGTATTCTACAGGGTCCGCCGTGATCTCTCCGCGACCTGCTAACAACCAAAATCGTAGTACCCAGGAGAGCAGCAAGGCGGAGGCGATGAGGACAACGGTTTCAGAATTGAAAACAGTAATGGGCGCCGACAGACCATAGATGAGTAGTGCTAAAACCGCGATCGTTCCGGTCGCAGCGCCCGTGGCAAGCAAAGGTATCGCATCGCTAGATACATACCCCCTGCCCGCCACAACGGTCGCTTCTTCTAGCGCGTGAACCTCGATAAACCTCTTACCAATTGCGAGCGAAAGAAAGAACGCGCCGATGAATGTTAAGAGCCAGCCGGACGGCGGATAACCAACGACATAACCGCCAGCGATCACACGAATGGAAAATAACCCTGCGAGGGTGAAAACGTCTGCAACGGCAATTCTTTTTATACGGAACGAGTAGAGCACGGTTACAATGAGATAAGCGATCAACGCCGAAGCGAACGTTGCACCAATCGTAAAGGCTACGAATAAAGCCGCTGGTATTGCCAAAGCGCTAACCCAAACCGCCAATGGAACGCTCAACTTTCCGCTTGCGAGCGGACGGTTCCGTTTGCTGTGATGTTGTCGATCATCCTGAATATCGAAAAGGTCATTGAGGAGATACGTTGCGCTGGCCAACAATGAGAAGCACAAAAACGCCCAGAACAAGGACAGATAATCTGCGGACTTCAGATTGGTAATTTGTATCATCGGGACAACAAATAACAGCGAATTTTTGGCCCATTGGTGCACACGCAGTCCGCGGAAGAGCGCGATCCATTCATTCTGGCGATCCACCAGTTTTTCGACCGGGACAATAGCGCCCTCGGGCGTCTTGAGTTGATACGCCTGGTTCGGCGCATTGACCCCGAACCCGGATTTGGCCACGCGCCAGACTGAGAAGTCTGCCGTTGAATTGCCCACGTATAGAAAGTTTTGACCGTAAGTTTGTGTCAGGTATGCCGCTTTTCGATCGGATGTTAAATTCGTTCCGGGAGACGATCCTTTGTAGGCGTTAATACTAAGATGCTGCGCTATCGATTTGACGAGACTTTCGTCCGAACCCGAAACAAGAGCGACTTCATGGCCGCTGCGTTTATGTTCTTCAATGAGCTCCAAGACTTTGGGCTCAAACGGGAGACGCGCGACGTCGATTTGACGGCCATATTTTCTGGCCAATAGGTGTTTTGCTTTCGCGCGATCTCTGAGTGCGACGAACACAATATAGATCAATAAAATGGGGTTCCATCTGGCGCAAAGAACGAACAATTCGAACGTCAAATCATTGCGGATCAAGGTGCCATCAAGATCAAGAACAAGTACAGGTTTGCTCACTTTAGGTGGTTCCTATCTTTCCTGACGGGCGCACTAACCCGACTCATAGCCTACAGTCTCTACATCGAGGGTAAAAAGTTGATTTAATTCATATCCATGAAGGGTTACGAGCTGCTCAACTCTCGACGCACCCGCGCCGCAATATCGCGCCGCGCGAACAAGGCGATGGAGCGTTCGCAAATAAGTTCATACTCAGATAGAAACCGTCTTGATTGCAACATGCCCTTCAATGCTTCGCTCCAAAACGGTGTT
>JBCBBY010000128.1:0-4321 GCA_038531195.1 Pseudomonadota bacterium | reverse complement strand
TCGACGCGATATAGACCCGCGTCGATAAGGCGTTTCTGGAAATGATCGCCGCTCAGGGCTATAAGATGTTTGATGCTGTCGGAGATGTTTATATATCCGACATCTCGAGGGCGGCGCCAATTGAGCAGCACACTTGCATTCAAGTCAGCGAAGATAAGACGGTCGAAATCACTGCACTCATTCCCCTCGATCCGATCCTTGCCAACCACCCAACTGAACTCGGGATTGTCGACAAGATTGGTATTGCGGTGAACGGCTCACCGATTTTTTCTGATGCTCCAAGCGTAAGCCACACAGGTCATATGCCCGCTCTTGATACATGCGGTGGTCACGTTGATCCGGGGGGCTGGTATCACTGGCACGCGAATGCGCGCGACATCGATTCAGTTTTCGAAGCTCACGATGTCACCGCTGAGTGTCACATACAGCAGGATGCCACTGCATTATTTGGCTATGCATTCGATGGATTCCCGATCTATGGCAGTTTAGAGTCGAATGGACAGTCACCTCAGGACCTAGATCGATGTGGCGGCCACGTCGGTGAAATGCCCAACGATGAAATCGGATATCGCTACCATACGAGCTTAGAATTTCCGAACCTGCCCGCCTGTTTATCGGGAGTACCCGCAAAAGGAAATTTCGAGACAACCGCACAAGTGGGAGTTGGGGCCAATCCTCCTGAGGGCCTGGAGATTACACGCCGTAATCCGCCAAGGGGAAGGAGCCATAGTCCGCCAAATCTGCGCGAAGCTGCATTAAATCTGGGAATACCAGAACAAGACTTGAGGCTTGCCTTGAGGGAGTCTGGACGTCCGCCAAATTTGGCGATTGCTGCCGAGTCGTTGAACATATCGGAAGAAGCTCTTTTCGAGGCTTTGCCACGTCGACCCCGCCGCTAGGGCAAGATTGACTTCAAAAAGATCCGTGTTGAAGTGGTGGGAACGAAAGTACGACGGTGAACCGGACTGAGAGTCTCTGCGTGCTGAGTTGAGGCACGAGGAGGCCCATGCAAATGACAAACAGTGCAAAGACTTCGGTTCGGCAAGAGTTCCAACTCATTCCGCTGACCGTCGTGTTTCAGGAGACGGCTTCGTTCAAAGATACGTACGGTGGCGCCGACGGTTGGGTGGCTATTGGCGGGTTATACTATAAGCCTGAAACCCATTCCGACACTGTCCTAATCAGCATGCACCCTATTGGGGGAACTGGACGCTTGCCCGTCATGCGGTACCTCGCGCAGCAAGGACTACATGTGATTGGTGCAGACAGTCGATATCGCGGAATCGACAATGCGTTGATCATGGAAAAAGTGGTGACGGATCTCGGTGCTATGGTCCGTTATGCCAAGGAAGCACTGGGTTACAAGAAGGTCGTCCTTTTGGGATGGAGTGGCGGTGGCTCGCTGACGGCCTATTATCAATCAGAAGCCGAAGCACCTTCAGTGACCAGTTCGCCCGGTGGCTACGGCCCTGATCTGACCCAGGCGAACCTAATCGCTGCGGACGGGGTAATCTTTATGGCAGCGCATGTCTCGCGGCATGGTACTTTCACCGAGTGGATAGACGCCTCCATAACGAATGAAACGGACCCATACACGCGAGACGCTGACCTCGACATCTATTCAGGCGCGCATGGACCAAACTTTGCCGCTGAATTTTTAGAACGATACCGCGCTGCCCAAATTACTCGTAATCGCAAAATCACATCCTGGGTGAAAGACAAATTGGATTGGCTTGCGTCGACAGGTCGGGAGAATGAAGAGTTCGGGTTTGTCGTCCATGGCACGATGGCGGACCCGCGATGGTTGGACCCAAGCATCGATCCAAATGACCGAGAACCTGGTAGGTGCTATCTCGGTGATCCAAAGATCGTCAATATGAGCCCTGTTGGCTTGGCAAGGTTCTCGACGTTACGCAGTTGGTTGTCCCAATGGAGCTATGATGATGCCCACGGCGACGGGCCCAAATGTGCTGCCAAAATCACCAAACCGGTTTTGGTTATAAACAATTCCGCGGATGATGCGTGCACGCCTAGTCATGCGCAACGTCTTTACGATGGCGTGGCGCACGAAAATAAAGAGTTCTACACGGTTAAAGGCGCGACTCATTACTACCAGCAGCAGCCTGACTTAGCTCGCGAAGCAGCGAGGGTTGTGCAAAGTTGGCTGCAAAGAAATGAACTAGTGGTGTAAATCCGACAGGTTGATAAAGCCGGGATTGCTTGCCAGCGATGCGGTTGCGCCATCCTCCTAAGTGCGTGATGTCCGCGGCGTCGCCTTGTATCCGTCGCTCGATCTCCAATCGCGCGTCTTTCACGACAGAAACTCAATCAGCTGACGAAAACAGCCTCCAATTGCTTACGCCTTAAGCGAACCGCTCGATGACTTGCTTTCCAAGCGACATCAGATGGACCTGGTCCGGGCCATCCGCTTGGCGGCACCAACGCGCATAGTTAAACGCTTCAGCCATTGGGTAGTCTTCAGTAAATCCTCCGGCGCCATGCATTTGCATGCACCGATCGATAATATTTTGAGCCATGATGGGTACGCTCGTCTTCGTCGCTGCGATATAGTCTCGAGACGCTTGGGCTCCGTTCTCATCCATCTTTTCGCAGGTTTTGAGGACGAGAAGGCGCGCCATTTCGATCTCCGAAAAGGACTTCGCGATTTCTTCTCGAATGGATTGGTGCTTCGAAAGTGGGCGACCGAATGTACTCCGCGCGTTTACCCGCTTGCATGCAAACTCAAGCGCACGTTGAGCGCACCCGATCAAGCGCATGCAATGGTGCATGCGCCCTGGGCCAAGTCGTCCTTGTGCGATTTCAAATCCGCGGCCCTCGCCAAGTAGGACATTCTCTAATGGTACCCGTACGTTTTCGAAACGAAGCTCGGCGTGGCCGATGGGGGCGTCATCATAGCCAAAAGTTGTGAGCGGTCGAATGATCTCCAGACCTGGCGTTTCCTTAGGAACCAGAACTTGAGTTTGTTGTTTGTGGCGGTTTGGATTGTGAGGGTCAGATTTGCCCATCACGATAAATATCTTCGTGCGTTCATACATGGCGCCAGTGATGAACCATTTGCGTCCGTTTAGTACCCATTCGTCGCCGTCTTGCTCAATTGAGAGTTCAATGTTTGTGGCGTCGCTGGAGGCAACTTGGGGTTCGGTCATTGCATAAGAAGAGCGGATGTCGCCATTCAGCAAAGGCTTTAGCCAGGCCTCGCGCTGAACATCTGTCGCGTACTTCATGAAGACTTCCATGTTTCCGGTGTCGGGCGCATTGCAGTTGAATACCTCTGGTGACCAGATGACCCTGCCCATCATTTCCGCTAACGGCATGTAATCGACGTTGCTCAGGCCGCCATGAGAAGAGTATTGTGCAAACTCGGGCGGAACGAAAAGGTTCCAAAGACCTTCCGTTTTTGCCTTCTCTTTCAATTCGTCCATCAGCGGGAGCGGTGCAAATCGGTTTGCTGCCCCTGCCAATTGCTCGGAGTAAGCGTGCTCGTTCGGATAGATGTGCGTGTCCATAAATCGCTGAAGGCGTTCTTGCAGCTCGTGGGAAGTATCAGAAAATTCAAAGGCCATCGCTAGGCTCCATGCCGATGTGAGGATCGTGTTTGCCGCGATTTATAGAGGGCGGAAGCGGCACGACAATGCATCGTCATAGGGAGACGTTAGGGAAAGCTGTAAACAACCAGTTTTGGATGTTCACGCGCAGTCGGTGGGATCGTTCACCCAAGAAAGTGGGACAAATCCCACACATAATGCCTTGACTGACCTTTGTTTGTTCGTCATTCACAGCCAGGCAGTTAGATGTGCACTGATTTTAAGAACAGGGAGTGGGATTAATCCCATTTGAAATGGCTACGATTTCGGACTTTTTATCGCGAGTTGACGAGTTTGCCGAGCAAACCGGTCAAAAGACGTCAACGCTTTCACGAAAACTCCTCAATGATGGCAAAGGTATCGCGCGATTGCGAGAAGGCGGTCAGTTGACGATGAAGACGCTGGAAAATGCGATGACTATACTCAGTGAATTGGAAGCTCGCGAACTTGCGCCTGGGCCTAACGCGATGTCCCACTTGGATCGCCTTGAGGCCGAGAGCATCCATATCATGCGCGAAGTTGCAGTTCAGTGCGAAAATCCGGTCATGCTTTACTCTGTTGGGAAAGACAGCTCGGTCATGCTGCACCTTGCGGAAAAGGCGTTTTATCCTTCTGTCCCGCCGTTCCCATTGATGCACGTCGATACGACTTGGAAATTCAAGGAGATGATCGAATTTCGCGACCGTCGCGCCAAAGAAGTCGGAATGGATTTGATT
>JBCBBY010000127.1:0-4441 GCA_038531195.1 Pseudomonadota bacterium | reverse complement strand
CACCGGCAATGCCTGCGTGCTGAAACCCGCTGAAGAGGCCTGTTTGACCGCACTCGCCTTTACCGAACTAGCGCGGCAAGCGGGGCTGCCAGAGGGCGCATTGAACACAGTGCCGGGGATCGGTGCCGAAGCCGGGGCGGCCTTGTCCCAGCACCCGGCGGTCCGCCATGTCTCTTTCACCGGGTCCGTTGGTGTGGGCAAGCTTATCCAAGCTGCTGCCGCCGAAAACGTCGTGCCTGTCACGCTGGAGCTTGGCGGCAAGTCACCGCAACTGGTGTTCGAAGACGCCGATCTTGAAGCTGCCCTGCCCTTCTTGGTGAATGCGGGCATCCAGAACGCAGGTCAGACCTGCTCCGCCTCCTCGCGCATTCTGGTGCATCAGAGCCGCTATGATGAGGTGCTAAACGCCATGGCAGAAAAGTACAGCGCCCTGCGCGCAGGCCCTGCCCTGAGCGATTTGAACGTGGGTCCATTGGTGTCGCAGCGACAAAAAGAGATCGTCGAAGGGTTTATCGCCAAAGGGCACGATCTGGAAATCGCCGCGCACGGCCAGATCGTAGCGGATGCGCCGGGTGGCGGTGCCTATGTCGCCCCAACCTTGTTCGCCCAGGTCGATTCTGCCCACGTGCTGGCCAAGGACGAAATTTTCGGGCCTGTTCAAGTGGTGATCCCGTTTGGCGACGAAGACGAAGCTCTCGCCATCGCCAATGGCACCAAGTTCGGCCTTGTGGCCAGCTGCTGGACCAAAGATGGGGCGCGCCAGATGCGCTTGGCCAAAAAGCTGCATGCTGGGCAGGTGTTCATCAACAATTACGGCGCGGGCGGCGGGGTGGAATTGCCCTTTGGCGGTCATGGGCTATCAGGCCATGGACGCGAAAAGGGGTTCGAGGCGCTTTATGGCTTTACCACCCTAAAGACTGTCGCAGCGCTTCACGGATAGGACAAAGACATGAGATTATCAGGCAAATCAGCTATCGTGACCGGCGGAGCGTCGGGCTTTGGCGAAGGCATTGCGCGCAAGTTTGTGGCCGAAGGCGCAAAGGTGTTGATCGCAGACCTTAACCTCGAAGGTGCAGAACGCTTGGCGGGCGAACTCGGCGCAATGGCGATTATGGCCAATGTGGCGGAAGATCAAAGCGTCAGAGCGATGGTGGAAACTGCCAAAACCGCCTTTGGCAGCATCGATATCTTGGTTAACAATGCTGGCACGACCCATCTGCCTGCGCAAATGGAAGAGGTCACCGAGGCTGATTTTGACAAGGTCTTTGCGGTGAATTGCAAGTCTGTCTACCTAACCGCAAAGTACCTCGTCCCGCTGTTCAAAGCGCAAGGTTCTGGCACGATCCTGAACGTCGCTTCTACCGCAGGTGTCTCGCCACGCCCGCGGCTAAACTGGTACAATGCGTCGAAAGGCTGGATGAACAACGCCACCAAAGGCATGGCGGTTGAACTTGCCCCCGAAGGCATCCGCGTCAACGCGATCAACCCTGTGGCGGGTGACACTCCACTCCTCAAAATGTTCATGGGCGAAGACACGCCAGAGATCCGCGCGAAATTCCTGTCAACGATCCCAATCGGGCGGTTCTCTACGGCCGAGGATATGGGCAACGCGGCCTGCTTTTTGTGCTCGGACGAGGCAAGCATGGTGACCGGTGTCTGTATGGAGGTGGACGGTGGACGCTGCATCTAACAACGAGGACGTGTTTGAACAATTGGTTCTGCAGACATCCGATCCTTACGATCTCATCCCGCGCGTGTTTGACTTCGCCCGCAAAGCCTCCATCCTTCTCGACAGTATGGAAACCGTCTCGATGACGGATAGCCTTTATGAGGTGCGGTTCAAGTTCCGCGCTTGCGACCCAAAGGAGCTGCAGACTCTGGCCAAACGCGCCGCGCTCATACAGTCTGGATTGGGTCGGCCTTAAAGAGAGACGTCACAGAGCGCCACAGCTATGCAAGTGTTTCCGTGTGGCCATCAATGGCCAATATTTGGCCCGAGATCTTCCCGCCAGCATCTGATGCGAGGAAGGATACACTATTCGCAATATCCTCGGCCTTAACCCATGTCTTCATAGACACGCCCGAAACATACGATTGGCGCACTGTGTCTTCGCTTTCGCCGCGCGCCTTCGCTTCGTTAGCAATCACTCTATCCATGCGCGGCCCTTCAACTGCTCCCGGGCAAACCGCATTGACGCGAATGCCAAAAGGGCCCAGCTCCATGGCGAGGGTCTTTGTCATGCCGACAATCGCCCATTTCGCAGCCGCATAGGGCGCGCGCAGGGGGTATCCCATGATCCCTGCCGTCGATGACGTCATCACAATCAGCCCGCTTCCTTGCGCTTTCATAAGCTTCGCCGCCCATCGGCAGGTCAAGAAAGAGCCGTGCACATTGGTCTCGATGCACCTTTGCCAATCGCCATAGCTGAGGTCTTCAATCGGCCCTGCCGGTCCACCTGTCCCAGCATTGGCACAAACGACATCCACGCCGCCCCAAGTTGCCGCCAACTCGTCGAGAAAAGACGCCATCTCCGCCTCTGCGGTCACATCCACCGTTTGGCAGATCGCCTCTGGGAATTCGCGGGAGAACGCCGCAACAGCGTCAGGATCAGCGTCGCAAATGGCAACACCTGCGCCCTCGCTGAGGAACTTCATAGCAATGGCGCGGCCGATCCCGGCTGCCCCACCCGTGATCAACACATGTTGGCTCATATTGACCATAAGCTCCCTACCACGCGACCTCACCCGTCTATCGCCTGGACCCGAATTGTCACAGTAGAATCGAAGTGTTTCTCCGCTTCAACATTACTTCGCGGTTCGGTTGGACCAAGTCTGAAAGGCCGCCTTTTCGTCAGAACATGCCTGAAGCGAGATCGCGATCATTTGATTCTCATCACTGCGCCCGGTGCGCGTCTCACCTGTCAACGTTAAACACATGTTCGGTGCCGCTTCTGGGGCGATGGTACCTTGGCCGTCAAACACCCAACTTTGCGCGGTCGAACCATCACAGCCAGCCAGTTCAACGGACGCGCCTGTCGCGGTTGACGGGGCCTGAATGCACACATCAAACTCTGGCATAAACAAGATACCGTCTAGAAATTGATCCGGGTCAAAAGCCTGATCGACAAGCACTTCTCCGGATGGGCTGTAGCAAGTGTGAGCCTGAAGCCCATCTTCAGGGTTTGCATCGGCACCTCGTCCCTTAGCAATGTCGATGCAATAGCCATTTTGAATGTTATCGAGCATATCGACTACGTAGATTTCAACGTTCTCGGCAAATGCGGGGCTCGCAAAAGCCAGAACAAAAGTTGCAGCTGGCAATGATTTCGAAATTGGCATGTCTACTCCGATCTTTCGTTTTGGGTGGCTCAAAATTCTAGGCAAGCAGGGTTTATACGGTGGGAAGTGCGCTTTCCGTCGAAGGAAAATGGACAACTGTTCGCAACATAGCATCAAGGGATCTGGGCCGTTTGTAGATTGCTTCCAAGCCCATCTTTGCCATCAGTCTGCGCACGCGATGGCGTCCCACGATGGTGCCTTCCCGACGCAGATAAGCCGCGATCTGGCGTGATCCGAAGAACGGGAATTTGGTGAACACCCGGTCGATCTCTTTCATCACCGCCAGCGTGTCTGTGTTGATGCCGACCGGTGTGTAGTAGAACGCCGACCGCGACAGCCGCACCAGCTTGCATTGCTGACTGATGCTCAGATCGGGGTGGTCACGCTGGATCATGGACCGCTTCTTTGCCGGGCTCACCTTTTGAGCCCTTCGGACAAAAAATCGTTCTCGACCGCCAGCCTCCCGATCTTGGCATGCAGTTCTTTGACTTCGGCATCCGTCGGGCCGCTCTGCTTGCCGCCAGAAAAGACATCCGCCATCCCGTCGATAGCTTGCCGCTTCCAGGTGCTGACTTGGTTCGGATGCAGTTGGTGCTTCGCTGCGATCTCCTGAACGGTCTTGTCACCACGCAGCGCTTCCAACGCCACCTTGGCCTTAAACTGATCCGTAAAATTTCGGCGCTTTGCCATTCTCGTATCCCTTCAAAGGTTTGGGATACACCTTAGCCCACTGTCCAGTTCTCTGGGACCACTTCAGGGCGATTTCCATGAAGCGCTGTTGAACATGTGGCGAAATGAAAACACGCTGGACATCATTTCGCAGTTGGAAAAATTACCGGACGCTCAGACCAAAATCGCAACTCTTATCCAAATGGGTATTGATACGCCTCAACCGCTTGAAAACGGGATGCGCAGGTGGGGCGGTGTCAACGACGATGTCGCGGCGGCTTTGGCCAGCGTCGATCAAATACGAACAGATTATCTGACCCAGATTTTGATCGACTCCGGCCTTCCCGAAGACACCGCTCGGGATCGGGCTGTGTTGTTGACTTGGGCCGCGGTCGGCAGAGCCATTTCCCCTGACCTCGTTACCCAAACATCA
>JBCBBY010000126.1:0-4737 GCA_038531195.1 Pseudomonadota bacterium | reverse complement strand
GATCGCACGCATGGCTTAGACTGCTCCCGACCAATTGTCCCACCAGTTTCGGAACAACTTCCATTGCGCTTCCAAATATGCGCGCTGAGGTGCGGGAAGAACATCACTGGCATGAAGCTGGTAGGCGTATTCCGGGTTGCCCTCCAGAACCATCAAGTGCTTGTAATAGAGCACAAGATCCGGGCTCTCATCGAAGGTTGCGAGAACATGGAGCGCCTTGTCCAACTCCCACGCGAGTGTGCGAGCCTCAGCGACGCCGAGGGCTGCTTGCTCACAAAGCTCCACCAGGCGCAGAACTTCTCGTGAAAGCGCATTGCCAATTCCGGTGATTGCGCCGCTCGCGCCGCAGTTCACAAATCCGTGATAGACCTGCGTATCCACCCCAACCATAAGCGCGATGTCCGGGTCTGCAGAGGTGATGTATTCAGCCGCATAGCGCATGGACTGTGCGCCGCCGAATTCCTTGAAGCCAACCAGATTCGGGTGATCCGCGCGCAGATCGAAGAACAGATCGGCCTTGGTCTCAAAGCCATAATACGGGCTGTTGTAGATCACAGCTGGAAGACCTGGCGCAGCATTCAGAATGTCGGCAAAATGCGATCGTTGAGCGGCCGGAGCATTTCCTCGTGACAACACGCGAGGAATGACCATCAAGCCGGATGCCCCCACCTCTTGCGCATGCTTCGCCAAGGCAACAGCCCGCGCTGAGTTCTGCGCGCCGGTTCCGACAATGACGGGCAGACCAGCATCACAAAGCCGCGCGACGCCTTCCATTCTTTGTTCGTCAGTAAGCAGCGGCCAATCACCCATCGACCCACAGTAGATCAGCGCTGACATTCCTGCATCGATAAGTTCCGCACCCTTTTTGACAAGCGCATCGAAGTCGACGATTCCGTCAGCATCGCACGGCGTCATCAATGCCGGCATGCATCCGGTAAATACATTTGTGAACTTGGTCATTCTCTCTCCACCCAAGGTTCGATGACGCTCGATTGCCGCACCAAGTTGAGTAGGGAGAAAGTACGCGCTGCTCCTCACCTTGTATTGCCTGGATTGGAAATCCAAACTTGAATTTTGGTATAGAAATGCGATCGGTAGGAAATGACGAATGCGAGCTTCCGAACTGTCGATCTGGGTGTCGTTACCGAGCTCTATGACCAACTGCCCGATGTAGTCTTCTTCGCCAAGGATCGGACCGGCCGCTATCGGGCGGTCAATCAAACGCTGGTCGAAAGGTCAGGCCTGGCGGGCAAGGAATCGCTTGTCGGTCAGTCGCCAACTGAGCTCTTCGGCAAGAGTTTGGGCATGAGTTATGAGCGGCAAGATACGTCAGTGATCTCGACGGGACGAAGCATAACGCAGAAGTTGGAAATGCACGTCTACGCAAACAAGACTGTGGGATGGTGTCTCACAAGCAAATATCCTGTCTTGTGCGACGAAGCTCAAGTCATCGGCCTGGTTGGCATCTCTCAGGATATCCGTTCTCCGAACATGTCGCGCTCTGAATATGATGAAATTGCGAGCGTGGTTGATTGGACTCTCAAGAACCTTGAGGGCCTCCAATCGATCCAACAGATTGTCGATTTGACCGGCATGTCGCAGTTCAAACTGAACCAACGCTTTCAGACTGCCTTCGGTCTTAACCTGGGTCAATGGATCATAAAGCAGCGCATTGACCGAGCGCAAAAGCTCTTATCGGAAACCGCCGCTTCGATTGCGGAAGTTGCCGTTGCAGTTGGCTATTCCGACCAAAGCGCGCTTACACGTCAATTTCGGCTCTCAACGGGGTTCACGCCTCGACAATTTCGCCTCATCTCGAACTCAGTTGATGCATCGAGCGTAGTCTACTGAGTATCTGCAATTGGGTCGTGAGGGGATGACGGTCTTTGATCGATTGGTATCTAAAGCAGACCGTCCGCTCCCGGCCCATCTCAGGACGACGCGATATGTCAGAGATTGGGGGTGAAAGCGGTCGCCCGAAACTCCGAAAGTGAAACCGCTAGGCTAACCGTTCAGTTATTCAGCGGGCTGCAAACCCATGTCTGGATCAGGCAGTTGCTGCGATTGTGATCGACGTGTGTCGCTTGGCCGTTCTGAAGGCAGACGAAGAGCGCTCGCGATGGTGGCGACACCAACTAGGATGAACGCTATGTCGAACCAACCAGAACCTTCTGCTGGGGTACCCAGCGTGGACCACATGGTACCTCCCGTGACGACCCAATTGACTGGTGCAAGAGCGATCAAGGCGACGCCAGTAAAGCCGAGCATTTCGCGCGTAGCCTTGTAGTCGTTGCCTCTGATCGCAGCGAAAGCGAGCGTCGTAATCCAAATCGCAAAAAACGCCCAAACCATCGAAGCGTATCGATTAGTTTCACTGCCTGCGTAGAACTTGTCGAAGTGCAGCACCGCGATCGAGGCAACCGGAAGTCCTGCGCAAACACCGGTCGTGATGAAGCTCAACACACCGTAGAACCTATCGGTCTTCGTGCCTTCACCACCGTGCCGACGTCGTTCAATCCACATCATGCTGCCAAGCGCAGTCATAATCGCAAGCCCCAACCCAAGCGCAAAATAGATAAGCTTCAGCACGATCCCGCCATACGTGCCGTAGTGAAGCGGAGAGAACGCTGCGAGGATGCGCGGCAGTGCATTGTCGCTTTGGAACACATCCTTGTTCTCAATTCTGCTTCCGTCGACACCGCTAAACAGCTCCTGATCGAAGAACACCAACCTGTCGTCTGCTTTGTAGTTCAGCGTGTAGACCGCGTTCTGATCGCCATAGTGATTGATGAAGATGCTCGTCACAGCCTTTCCAGTGTCCGGATGCGTCCGAGCAAAGTAACCGTCGACCGACTGCATTGGTGCGGAGATTCCAGCGGGTTCGCCCGCGCCTAATCCCAGCTCGTTGATCAGTTTTTCTTGATCGCCTTTGACGGTCAGGAACGCCAGGAGAGGAAGCAACAAGGCGATCACTCCCAGAAACGCGCCTGTGATTGCGATCATCCCGGCGAATGGCGTGGTCCACAGCCCGAGCACCTTATGGCTGTCCTGCCATTTCAAACGCACCGACTTCAGGTATCGAAGCGAAAAGAGCTCTTTCTTGATCTTCGTGTGCGCGACAATCCCGGTCACAATCGAGAGCAGGAATGCGATCCCCACGAGACCGACGATGAAGCGGCCCACTTGTCGTCCGCCCAGCACTTCAGGCCACGCAAGATCACGATGTAAATCATACAGGAAGCGGTTGGCACCATCTTCGCGAATAGGAAGCGCGGCGGCAGAACTTGTGTCCCAATGCTGATGGTGATTGTCGAACTCGCCATCTTCATCTCGGAACGTCACCGACGTGTCGACAAATCCGCTGTCACCCTCAGGCAGGAACACACCTGCAAAGACGATTTCGCGTCCATCGCGATGTTGCTCGATCCATTGGGTCATCCGGTCGTGGATCGGGTAGATGTCCTCGGCAACCGGAGTTCGTTTGGCCGGGTCTTCCCAGACTTTCAGCTCATCGTGGAACAAGGCAAGCGAGCCCGTGAAGCACACCACAAACAACAAGAGACCGAGCGCGACGCCGGTCCAACTGTGCAGGTCGTAGATACGAATTTGGCGTTCACGATTGGCCATCAGCTAAATTCTCCAAACGCCTAGATTGGTGGCGGACTGAGCGCGATGATCGCGCCGCTTACGACCGATATCGCCAGCAGTATGAGCGTAACGGTCCAGCGCCCTGGGTTCCAGTAGATCCAGAACTGAAATGCGACCCACACCGCAGGCATGATGATAGTCGTAAAAAACGCCCGGTCGGCGAAATCACCCGGGCCGATTGAGATATAGGCGCAAGAAAGCAGGAAGGTCGCGACGAAAGACCAGATCAAGGCTCCCCAGAGACGCGGATTGCGCCAGGTGCCGTAGCAAATGCCCAGGAATAGCGTACCGCCAATGCCGAGGACTACCGGGCTCATGCGCAGCCTCCCCATGGCATCAGAACCAATCCGATCGCTGACAGCACAAAGCACAAGGCGGCGCTGGGTATGTGTGCTCTTTTCCAGAGCGCTTCGAGAAACAGGCTGAGGATCGCGGCGAGAACCCAGCAGCCTAGCCACAGCGGGATACCCACTTCCCACCCGTATCGTGCGACTGCCACTGCAAAAGCGGCGGTTACAGCCAACCAGCCAAACGCGGACAGACCTCGCTGCAAAGCGAGTGAGTTTCTCACTTGCTCAAACGCCGTACGCCTCTTGCTCGCATGAAAAAACGCGAATGAAGCGACATAGAGCAGAGCGGTTAGAGTCAGCAGCTCCATTGCCTGTCTCAGAAGCTTCCCGTAATACGCACACCGAACTGGCGCGGCGCACCGACGAGCGCGGTCGTAATGTCGTTCGGTATGAACGGACCGCCTGGGCTGTTCACCGCATCGACTGGATCATTGATCGGATCGAAGGTGAAAAATTCTTCGTCGAACAAATTGCGAGCGAAAACTTCCACACCAAAATAGTCACCTTCCCATCCGACATTCAGATCCACTGTAAAGGCGGCATCGTTGAAACCAGTGGGTTGCTGGATGCGCTCGGGAATGCTTGGAGCGCTGCGATTAAGGTCTATGACGCTGGTGAAGTTTCCATCGGTCAGGCGTGTTTGCAGGTTGGTGTAGAACCCGCTGCTGTGTTCATACCGTCCACCGAGCCCAATCGTCACATCGGGCGCATACGCGAATTCAAAACCGGTGATGTCCCC
>JBCBBY010000125.1:0-4938 GCA_038531195.1 Pseudomonadota bacterium | reverse complement strand
CGACCGGGCCGTAATCCACGTCATTGCCCGACGTGTAGGGGCCGACTTTCAGCGCCTCGACACGCGGTATCAGCTTTTCGATCAGGCGGTCGGCTGTCTCGTCGCCCACCGGGACCGCGACCGAGATCGCCATGCAGCGTTCGCCCGCCGCACCATAGCCCGCGCCAACCAGTGCATCCGCAGCCTGGTCCATGTCAGCATCAGGCATAATGATCATGTGGTTCTTGGCACCACCGAAACACTGTACCCGTTTGCCGTTCGCGCAACCCGTTGCATAGATGTATTCGGCAATCGGGGTTGAGCCTACGAAACCGATGGATTGCACCATCGGGTGGTTCAGCAGCGCATCAACCGCTTCTTTGTCGCCGTTGACGACCTGGAGGATGCCTTTGGGTGCCCCGGCCTCTTCCATCAGCTCGGCCAGCATCAGAGGAACCGAAGGGTCACGCTCCGACGGTTTGAGGATGAAGGCGTTGCCGCAGACAATCGCGGGCGCGAACATCCACATCGGGATCATGGCGGGAAAGTTGAAGGGCGTGATGCCCGCCGTCACGCCCAGGGGTTGGCGCATCGAATACATGTCGATGCCGGGTCCGGCGCTGTCGGTGAATTCGCCTTTCAAAAGATGCGGGGCGCCGATGCAATATTCCACGACTTCCAGCCCGCGCTGCACGTCGCCCTTGGCATCTGGCAGTGTCTTGCCATGTTCACGGCTCAGTGCTTCGGCCAGCTTGTCCATGTCACGGTTCAACAGCTCGACGAACTTCATCATCACCCGAGCGCGGCGCTGCGGGTTGACAGCCGCCCATTCAGGTTGTGCGGCTTGCGCTGCGGCAATAGCTTGGTCTAACTCAGCGGCGCTTGCCAGCGGCACCTTGGCTTGCACCTCTCCGGTGGCGGGGTTGTAGACATCGGCAAAGCGGTTTGATGCGCCTTTCACATGTGCGCCATTGATGTAATGCGTTAATTCCTGAATCGCGGTCATAGCTCTCTCTCCCATTTTCAAGAAGAAGTATCGCTTGTCTGATTTTGCATATAAACAGACGAAACTGACGAACCGTTATGCAGAAACGATAACATGAACTGGGATGATCTACGGTACTTTCTTGCCGTGGCCCGCGAAGGCCAGATGCTGGGCGCCGCCGCACGCCTTGGGGTCAGCCAGGCGCGGTTGAGCCGGCACATTGCGGCCTTGGAAAAGGCAGTTGGGGCCCGCCTTTTTGAAAGGACTACGCGTGGCTCTACGCTGACGGAGGATGGCGCAGCGCTGTTTGCGACAGCAGAACGCGTAGAGGCTGAAGTGCTGGTCGGGACCGCCCAATTGCGAGGCGGAGACGACTTGGCTGGTACGGTGCGCATTGGCACACCTGATGGGTTTGGCAGTGCTTTTCTTGCGCCGCGACTTGGCAGGTTTCGCGATGCGTACCCTGATTTGCGGATCCAGCTTGTCCCGGTGCCCCGAAGCTTTTCGCTTTCCGAACGCGAAGCCGATCTTGCGATCATGGTTGGACGTCCTGACAAGGGTCGGTTGCGCGCGAAGAAGCTCGTCGACTACTCTCTCGGCCTTTACGCAAACAGAGGCTACCTGTCGCGATGTGGAACACCCACACAGCGTGACGACCTCACCGCACACTCGCTGATCGGATATGTTGACGATCTAATCTACACGCCCGAGCTCAACTACGTTGGGGAGTTCTTCCGAGGTTGGAGATCGGACATCGAAATTTCTACGGCCATCGGACAATTTGAGGCGGTCAGATCTGGTGCGGGCATCGGGATCTGTCACGACTTCATGGCCGCGAGTGACCCAAGTCTGGTGCGTCTCTTCCCAGAGTCGAAGGTGACACGCAACTACTGGCTCGTCTGGCACGAAAACCAAGCTGTGGCCCGGCGCGTTAAAGCCGTCGTGGAGTTGCTCGACCAGATTGTGCATGAGCATCGCCATATCTTCCTACAATAGACTTGGCCGCGACCTCCTTTCGCCAAAAGAAATAGCCTGTACGCGTAGGCGATCATACCCGTCTTTGCCCAGGCAGAGAATGACTGTGTTTTGGCAAATGGCTGTCTAACATTGCCAAATAGATGCAAGTCCAGTCGTCTTAGATGTGCAGTGCGTGACCCAAGCCCATCAAAGCGGCCTCTTGGAGCGCTTCACCCTTGGTAGGGTGTGCGTGGATTGTGCCAGCGATGTCTTCAAGGCACGCGCCCATTTCGATCGCCAAAGCGAAGCCCGCGGCCATCTCGGAAATACCCTCGCCCACGGCTTGAATTCCCAGGATTTGATGATTGTCGGCGCGCGCTACGACGTGGACAAATCCATCCTCGCGTTCTGTCGTCATGGCACGGCCATTGGCCATGAACGGGAACTTGCCGGTTTTGATGTCGTGTCCTGCGCCTTTCGCCTCAGTAGGCGACAGACCAACGGTCAGGATTTCGGGGTCGGTGAAGCACACCGCCGGAATGCAATACTTGTCCCAAAGACGCTTTTCGCCTGCGACGATCTCGGCCACCATCTCACCCTGCGCCATGGCGCGGTGGGCCAGCATGGGTTCACCGGTGATGTCGCCGATTGCGTAAAGCCCGCGCATCGACGTTGCGCAGGTTTCGTCAATTTTGATGAACGTGCCGTCCATGTCCACGGCCAACCGGTCAAGATCCAGCTCTTTGGTGACTGGTCGGCGCCCCACGGTAACCAGAACCTTATCGCACGCGATGATGGTTTCAGTGTCGTCAGCATCCTTGACCAACAGCGATTTGCCGTCGTCGCCGACACCCTGGGCAAAGGTCTTGGTCATTACCGTAACGCCCAGCGTCCCTAATCGGTCGGCGACAGGTTTGGTCAACTCGGGGTCGTATTGCGGCAGGATGCGCTCGGCGGCTTCGACCACGGTGACTTGGACGCCCAGCTTGGCCAGGGCTGTACCCAATTCCAGTCCGATGTAACCGCCGCCGACAACGACCAGCCTTTTGGGCAGGACCGGATCGGCCAGCACATCGGTGGACGATTGTACAAAGGTGCCGTCAAACGGCAAAAACGGCAGTTCGACTGAGGTTGACCCTGTCGCGATGACGACGTTTTCCGCCTTGATGATGGTTTCACCCTCCGGGCCGTCCACGATCACCTTTTTGGCGTCGTGGAACCGCGCGGTGCCGGTCACCTGACGTACCTTAGCTTTCTTCAACAGCCCGGCGACACCGCCATTCAGGCGACCGACGATGCCGTCTTTCCAGGTCAGCGTCTGGCCAAAATCGATCTTGGGCGCGGCAGCAGTGATACCAATGGCAGACCCTTCGGTGGCATGGGCCATTTTGTGGTATTCGTCACCGGCATGAATGATCGCCTTGGACGGGATACAGCCCACGTTCAGGCAGGTGCCGCCGGGTTTGTCTTTTTCGACAATGATCGTGTCGACTCCCAGTTGGCTCGCGCGAATGGCACAAACGTAACCGCCGGGGCCGGCACCGATGACCAAGAGCTTGCAGTTCAATTCGTCCACGGTTCAGCCCTCCACAAAGATCATTGCCGGGGTTTCCAGCAGGGTTTTCAAGCGCTGCACAAAGACGGCGGCATCCCAGCCATCGATGATGCGGTGGTCAAAGCTGGACGACAGGTTCATGACCTGACGCGGAACAAACTCTGTCCCGTTCCACATGGGGCGAGTCTGCATTTTGTTCACTCCAACAATCGCCAGTTCCGGGCGGTTGATGATCGGCGTTGTCGCAATTGCTCCAAGCTTGCCCAGCGACGTGATCGAAATGGTCGACCCTGTCAGCTCGTCACGCGTAGCAGTACCTTCGCGCGCGGCGTTCGCCACGCGCGACAGCTCCCCCGCCATGTCCCAGATGGAACGCGCTTCGCAATGGCGCACAACCGGCACCATCAGACCACCGGGCGTTTGCGTCGCAATACCGATATGCGCCGCGCCGAATTCGCGAACAATTCCGGCCTCATCATCATAGAGGGCGTTCAGGTTCGGTTGCTCCTTCAGCGCTGTGACCATCGCGCGCATTAAGAACGGCAAGATCGTCAACTTGGGCTTGTCGCCACGTTCCGCGTTCAGGCTGCCGCGCAGTTGTTCAAGCGAGGAAACATCCACTTCTTCAACGATGGTGATGTGTGGGATATGCCGCTTTGCCTCGGCCATCCGTTCGGCGATTTTGCGACGAAGGCCGATGATCTTGACCTCTTTAACCCTTGTATCCGGCGCGGGACCCGTCGAAGTCGCCATTGAGCCGCCGGAGGCAATGAAGTTGTCCAGATCCTCATGCGTGATCCGCCCAGCCGGACCACTGCCTGCCACCCGACGCAAATCAACGCCTGCATCCAGCGCCCGACGCCGAACAGCCGGGCTGGCTGAGGGCTTCTCACCCTCAACACGCGGAGTTTCTGGAACAGCGGCAGCCACGGGGCGCGGTGGCGCGACAGGTTCAGAAGGTACTGGGGCCGGCTCGGGTGCTTTTGTGGCATCCTCGGTGGGATCAGAACTTTCCTGCACGGCGGCGTCTGCGATGTCGCCCTCGTTGCCCGGTCCATCCACCTCGATCTTCACCAGCGGCGCACCGATCGCGATCGTGTCGCCTTCGGCCCCCGCATACCAGACCACCTTGCCAGTGACCGAAGACGGAATTTCCACGGTGGCTTTGTCGGTCATGACCGCGGCAAAGACATCGTCCTCGCGCAGCTCGTCGCCGATGGGCACAAGGATTTCGGCTAATTCAGCCTCTGCAATGCCTTCCCCGACATCCGGCATTAGAATTGTGTAGATGCCCATTTATGCCTCCATCACTGTATTCAGCGCGGTCACCACGCGGTCAGGGCCGGGGAAGTAATCCCATTCCGAGGCATGCGGGTACGGTGTGTCCCACCCCGCGACGCGCTGGATCGGAGCTTCGAGGTGGTAAAAGCACTCTTTCTGCACGATCGCAGCCAGTTCAGCC
>JBCBBY010000124.1:0-4961 GCA_038531195.1 Pseudomonadota bacterium | reverse complement strand
GACTTTAGGATACAGCGCTGAAGACCAACAGAAACTACGAAGCGAAAATGTCATTTGAACCTCCCCTGAAGGGCGCTGAGCAGGACGAAACCACCGAGCTTCGGCCCAAATTCAATGCCGACGGCTTGATCGCCGCGATCGCGCAAGACGTTGAGACGCACGAAGTTCTCATGCTCGCCTGGATGAATGAAACGGCGTTGCGCGCGACACTGGAAACCGGACGCGGCACCTATTGGAGCCGGTCTCGCCAAGAATTATGGGTGAAAGGCGAAACGTCTGGACACACACAAATCGTTGAGTCCGTCGAAATCGACTGTGATCAAGATGCAATCCTCTTAAAGGTCCGCCAGTCTGGCGGTGCTTGCCACACTGGGCGTAAATCTTGCTTCTACCGCACCATAAATCCTGACACTCTACGCCTCGCACAAGAATAGTTGGCACGGCACTTGCTTATTACGTGTGTGTAGCAAATTGGAGACACGGTCGTGTTTGGTTGGTTTCGAAGCGGAAAAAACCGTGAAGATACAACGGAGTTGGAGCTTGAAGAGGTCGAACGTCGTCGTTCTGAGCGTCGCGATGTCTATGCTGACGTTGTCGCAATGTCGAACGCGGGACGTTACCTAAATAAGGGAATAGCTCTGGACCTGTCTCGCGATGGAACACGGATCCGGTTCCAAAATAGCGACAGTTTGCTCGATGGCATGGTGGTGAACATCTCCCGCTATGGCATTAAGCGTAAAGCGCGCATGTGCTGGCGCACCCGAACCGATGTCGGCATCGAATTTCTGGATGAGGCTGAGTAGCCAAAACGTCGCTCCCTGTCGCTCTAGACTTCCTTGGAACGCATGATATGCCGCGCTTAGCTTGAACCGACAGCTGAACAAGTTTGGTTCGAATCCGGAACGAAATTGATCAGTTGTCCACAGAACTTCGCTTTCTGTGGAGGACTCGCGCCAGATCGGATGAAATTACGATTTTGTGTATCGACTCTTGGCCGATCTCAGTCATTCTGTCGTTGTCCGCAGCGGGGACCGGCAAGCCAACGGATCTCGAAGCGGAAAGAACGTCACGCCCGGACGAAGTGGGCTCAAGAGAGAACCTCAGAAATGGGGGGATCAAAGGGGTCAATGGAGATGAAGGGAAAGGCAACGTGGCGGCTGGGAAGCCTCTTCTAGGCGAGGTGGAACAGGGCCGTATCTGCGAACGGGGCTACGTCCGCAACGCAGACCAGAAAGAACACCGGCAACGGGGATCTGGATGGTGGGACTTAACAAAGCTACGCAAGCAGCACGGGAAGTTTCAGGGCTTAAATGAGGCGCGAAAGCGGGGACTTTAGCGGAAACCGAAGACGCGAAACAGATAAGCCAAAAATGGGGTGCGAACCGCAAGGTCCGCACCCCTCTTTGATTCTGAAATCTGTCTCTGATTGCGATCGATACATTGGACAGCCCTGAAGCAAAGTGACTGCGACGGACTACCGGCCTAGATACTTCGCGCGTGGACGAATGAGTGTCCCACTCTGCGCTTGTTCAACAGCGTGCGCGATCCATCCGACCAGTCGACCTGCTGCGAAAATCAAAAACGGCGCGTCATCCGGCAGGTTGAATTTCAAACACAGTGCCGCCAGCGCCATATCAATATTCGCTGCATCTCCGCCTTTTCGTTCCGCGGTTTGGATGGCGCGCTTCACGCGCGCGTCGGGCTTGATCCAGGTCAAAAGCGCTTTCGCTCGCGGGTCCCCTTTAGCATATAGAGCGTGTCCGATCGCGGGTATGTCATCTGGCGCAGAAGGCCGAGTCTTTGGGGCATCTCGTTGTCGTTTCAGAAAGTCCAATGCCCGCGTGGCGGCTTCCCCGTGGCGCGGACCCGTCAGCGCCGCAAATCCCGACAGCGTGCAAGCCGCTAACGAGGCGCCTGTTGATGCGGCGACGCGGGCGGCGAATGAGGAGGGATTGAGTTCGTGATCCGCGACGAGCACCAAGGTTCGCCGCAGCAAATCCGCACCATTGGGGTCCAGGTGCCAATGCCGCGCGAGACGTTGATGAAATAAACCGCGCCCTGTCTTCCCGGATATAGCGTCAGAAAGTCCGATCAAGATGGAGGCGCCGACCCCCGCGATATCTATTTCATCGACAATGGGGGTGTCATTGACCACCGCCATGTGCGCGAGAAAATTGAACGCGCGCGCCTTACCATTGGCCCCCTTTATTGTGCCGGCTTGAGACGCCGCCGGGTGAAGTGGGTCGCATTGCCAAAGCAAAGCGGCGGCATCTTCGACCGTCGCGCTGGCAGCGAGTTTTACCGCGTCGGTTCCGCGATAGATCAATCGACCATTGCGGATCGTCGTGATCTTTGTCTCCATCACCGGATCGCCCCAGGCAATCGCAGCAGACGCGATGTCAGAGCGAGATCGCCCGCGGCGGCGGCGTGAGATGAGCGTGTCGATGTCAGCTTCAGAGTAGAGGCTCGCTCGCGGATCTTCAGGGTGTGTTTGGGCCGCGATCTGCCCCCGGCTGACATAGGCGTAAAGCGTTTGCGCTTTGACGCCGAGCTTATGCAAAGCCGCTTCTCGTTCTAACCAAGCCATATGTTGATTATGTTGATCAAGATTGACGCTGTCCAGTCATTTGCCGACATTGACGGAAAACAGACAGGAGACAGATATGGATTCAGGACTTGAGAATGTCGTCGCCGCGGAGACGGCGCTTTCGGACGTAAAAGGCGAGATTGGCGAACTCATCATCAAAGGGTGGTATGTCGAAAAGCTCGCCGCCTCGATGGCTTATGAGGATGTAGCCCATCTTCTCTGGCAAACTGCGTTCGATCACCTGCCGACAACTCAGCAGCTCGGCGCCAACCTCGGTCAAGCGAGAGTCGAGGCGTTCAACCACTTGCCAAGCCATCAGACGCGTATGGATATTATTCAATATCTGAGACTGGGTTGGGCTCAGGAGCAGGATGATGAAACGCTCGAAACAGCGATCGCATTGGCCTCTGGCGGCTTGGTCTATACCGCGGCAGCGATTCGGTTGGCCGACGGCAAAGCGCCGACCGCTCCCGACCCGCTCTTATCCTCCTCCGCCGATTTTCTGCGAATGATCACAGGCCGCGCGCCGCAAGCGCACACCGCGCGGGCGCTAGATGCCTATCTAGTCACGATTTGCGACCACGGTTTAAACGCGTCGACATTCGCGGCGCGCGTCGTGTCATCGACTCGGGCAGGGCTCACTTCTGCCGTCCTCGGCGGATTGTCAGCATTGAAAGGACCGCTGCATGGCGGGGCTCCGGGCCCAGTCCTCGATATGTTGGACTCGATCGGGGACGAAGCGAATGCTGAAGCATGGATCGACCAAGCTTTGGCGAATGGCGAACGTCTGATGGGCTTTGGTCACCGCGTCTATCGAGCGCGTGATCCCCGTGCAGACGCTTTGAAGGCGGCGGCGCGGCGACTGCCGGGCACAGCGGGCCGAATTGCGTTTGCAGAACATATTGAACGCGAAGTGCTTGGGAAGCTGAGGTTGAAATATCCCAACCGGGCCCTCGAAACGAATGTCGAATTCTATACGGCTATTCTCCTGGAAGCCTTAGAGATTCCCCGCCAGGCGTTCACTGCGGTCTTCGCTTGCGGCCGTGTGCTTGGCTGGCTTGCGCACGCCCGGGAGCAAATTTCAGAAGGTCGTATCGTCCGCCCCAAATCGATCTATCGCGGGCCTTTGCCTGAATTGGTCGAAGCCTGAGCAGCACGCCTGCGCCAAATTTGTCTCCCGCGCTGGCAGTCCAAGTCCGGCGGGAGACAAAGAGTGTCGCTGAGCAGGCGCATCTAACTTACTCAGCTGCTAGCTTAGCGCCTGTCTCATCATCAAAAATCTCTTCGATCGATTTTTGAAACAGGCGTGCAATTGCAAAAGCGAGCGGTAGGGAGGGGTCATACTTTCCAGTCTCGATCGCATTTACCGATTGGCGGGAGACACCCAGTTCGTCAGCAAGCGTGGCCTGACTCCATCCTCGTTCGGTGCGCAGGGCGCGAATGATATTCTTCATTAGCACTTTTTCCCTCCATTCAGGATGAAGGTCGAGATCCCATAAGCGATGAAGAAGAAGGGACCGAACCAGAAGATTTCAAATGTCTCGATGACATGAAAAAGCTGCAGAAAGCCGATCAGAAAGACGACGCTGATCGTGACGATCCCGCCCCACGCAAAGCCTTTAAGTTGGATCAGCCGCGTATACTCGTCGGTTTCCAGTGCGTAGCGCATCATCACCAAAAGTGTTGCGATGACAGGCAGCGCGCACGCAATCGCCAGCGATGCTTGAAGCCATTTCGGCTCGGGGTCCATTTGGTTCAGCATAAAAGAACCAGCGATAACAGTTACGGTGTAAACTGCCATGAGCGGCCAAAAGACGCGATGATATCGCCGCTTTGCCGACTTGAATGTTTGTTGGGCCATAGAATTTTCCTCAGTCGGATTAGATCACCAGGCGCTCAAATGCCTGGGCGGTTTCGTTTTGTTTCACTTCGCGTCGCCAGAGCCAGAACAAAGCGGCGAGGCCAGGGAGCGATAGGACGGGGCTGAGCCAGGCGGGACCAAGAAGATCGAGGGCAAAGCCAAGCTGAATGAGCAAGCTGATGAAAACGATCAAACTCACTCCAGATCGGGCGGAAATTGAAAAGGTCATGTCAGTCTCGTGTGTCAAGTACACTTGTCAGATAGACAAGCAAGCTTGACATGTCAAGCGTCATTGACAAACTTTCTCATTGCCTTGTCGCGGCGAAGTCTTAGGACGCCCGGATGGCCATCGCACCATCCCTCCATATTTTCCAGTATCGGGCGTATTTGCAGTTCTGGTTGATGCGCGTGGCCTTATCGGCGGCGCGGCAAATGCAGTTCGTTGCCATTGGTTGGCAAGTCTATGATCTGGGGCGAGATCCGATCGAAACGGGCGGTCTCGGCCTTGAGATC
>JBCBBY010000123.1:0-5120 GCA_038531195.1 Pseudomonadota bacterium | reverse complement strand
TGGGGCGGTGAGGCGATTGTGGTTTATACTGATTGTGGCGCGTGAGTTGCTGATCCATCTAGAGACTCCAGTCTTTGTGCATCGCCCTCTGAGTGAACGGCGATGGGTGCGATAGAGTAGAACCTATCGGAGACCAGAAACTCTGTTTATGGGGGCATCCCCCCATTTCATTATTGGCCGCGGCGCAGTCTTATCCAGAATGGATGCACAATCTCGCCCGCAATTGAGATCGCGCCGTTTGCAGAACTTCTACGAAAGACCTGACGATAATGTTCCGCGCCTATACTTGTCCCAAATGGTCTAAATATCCGCCCTTAAAAGCGGCTGTGAGCAAAGCAGCGACTGAGGTAACCCCAAACTTCTCAAACAAGTGTGCACGGTGCTTCTCAACGGTTTTCGGACTAATGAAGAGCCGTTCTCCGATCTGCGTCGTAGTCAGACCTGCCGCAATCGACGACAGAACTTCACGTTCTCTTGGCGTGAGATCCGCTCCCTTTGCTCCGGTCTCCAAGAGCGCTACAACGTCCCTAGCGACGTATTTTCCGCCATTGAGTACGTGTTTGATACCGCGCCGCAATTCGTCTTCCCCGCACGTCTTGAGAAACAGACCTTCAACACCTGCAGAAACCCAGTCAGCAAGCATGTTTGGCGATGTGAACCCAGTAAACACGACAACTCGAGTATCGGGGCTCCACCTTTGGACTTCTGCGAAAACCTCAGCGCCATTGGCGAGCGGGAGACCAACATCTAGTGTCAGAAGATCTGGCCTTAGCTTACGACAGAGCGCGATCGCCTCGAGGCCATCCTTGGCGAAATCCGCGATCTCGATGTCATTATATTCAGCAAACAAGGCCGCCAGCCCATCGCGGACCATGGCGTGGTCGTCCGCAATTACAATTCTTGTGTTATGAGCTTTTGTTCGCTCTTCCATTTGCAACATCTGTCTGGGGGTTACGCATCGATGATCAGACCTTTAGCAGTTCGTTGCTTTTACGTCTTGTTTTTACTTGCCGCGATCTTTCTTGGTGCGCCGCAGATGCGTGCACAAGCCCCGATAGATGTCTCAAAGTCAGCGCACTACAAAATACTCGAAGGCGCCGACATTGTTAGAGAAGACCTCACATTATTGTCGCTTGAGGAAGCACGTGCACGGTATGCGCGCGGCGATTTCTCGGCCGCATCCGCCTCATTGGGGGATCCAACCCGGCCGAACAGCATTGAGTCGATAGATCTGATTTACGGGCCTGTTTGGGCGCGGCTCTTGGTTGAGAATGGGGGCGCCGCCCCGATTAATGTTCGTTTGGATACAAGAGCGGGCGTTCTCAATAATGTTCTCTACGCTCACCTCGTGCGTGCAGATGCTAGTTCACGCCTAATCTGGCAAAACAATTGGCTTGATGAGCCATATTCACAGCAATTTCCGCAAATGCGTCTTCGGGCGTCTGAAAGCTTTTACTTGGCGCCCCAAGAGCAAGCTGAATTGTGGATCAGCTACCCATATGGATTTTACATCGGAGAAGAATTGTGGCTAATCGAAGAAGCAGATTTTGTCGACCGACGGACCGCTGATGTCGGTTATTCGGCATTCCTTTTCGGATGGCGCGCGGCGATCATCATCGCCGTTTTCGCGTTCGCTGTGATACTAAGATCTCGCGTCGCAATGTTGTATGGCCTGTTCAGCGTCGCTTTGTTTGCGTTCTTTCTCGAAAATTACGGATTTACCTATACCTACCTGTTTCGCTCCTATGATCTGGATCAGATTTGGTATGTCGGCACTGGCGGCATTGCCTTCACTTTTTTCGGTCTCATGACTCGGGAATTTCTCAATACAAAGCAACTCTATCCGAAGCTTAACCGGGCGCTCCTCTGGGTGATGGGCGGTGGTTGGATTGTTGGATTGATTGCCATGTTCTCTGGCCCGCACCCGATTACGTTTGCGATGATAATCCCCGTCGTCCTTATCTTCACCACGCTTTGCTTGGGCGCCGCCATCTTAGGTGTCCGTAACAATCACAGTGGAGCGTGGCTCTTTTTTGTGGCGACCATGATGCTGTTCGGGAGTTGCTTCTTCGGGCTGTTCTCATGGCCACCGCTCTATTGGATTTCCGCGCGGCTAAATGCTGACGTGACACATTTTACCTTTTCGCTCGATGCGTTTCTGTTCGCAGGCGCGCTCGTTGCGCAGGCCTTGTCACTCAGGCGGGAGCGCGATGAGGCGCACGCCGCTCAGGTCGTTGCGCTAAAAGAGCGAGCTGGGCTTGCGTCGCGCCTGGATGATGTCTCGGCCGACTATGATCGCGCCGCGGCATTAGCTGAGGATCGTCGAGTTAAGCTCGCCGCAACCTCGCACGATCTCAAACAACCGCTGCTCTCGCTTCAGCTTTCTTTGAAAGACCGCGAAGATATGGCTGCCGTTTCTAAAAGCGTTTCCTATTTTCAAGATGTCGTCGATCGGTCTCTCGCGGAATCGCACCCGAGCCCTGAGGGGCATGCCCCTCAACGCGGCGAGTATAAGCCGCTCGCTATCGCGTCAGTCTTGAACAATGTCGTCACCATGTTCGAAGATGAGGCCGCGTCGAAAGGATTGATGCTTAGCGCAGCCCACACAAGTTTGGTTGTTCGGGTTGAGCCCGTCGTGATCATGCGGATACTCACCAATCTGGTCGCGAACGCGGTAAAGCACACAGAGAATGGACGAATCCTCATAGGCGCTCGCCGATCTGGCGAACAAGTCGCCATCGAAGTGTATGATACCGGGCGCGGGATCGCATTCGAACAAATCAGAGAGATATTTGAACCCTATCGATTGGGCACAGAGTCTCAGGGCGAAGGCCTGGGCTTAGCCGTAGTCAGGAATCTTGCAGAAGCCAATGGGCTCTCCATTTCCGTCCGATCGGACTTTGGGCGCGGGAGTTGTTTCATCATCTCAGGATTGCCCCGCCAATAAAATAATGGGGGGATCCCCCCATGCCTCAACTTTACAAAATATGGCTCTGTCGACGCATGGAGGATGTCTCATGCAAAGACGGAAAAGTACACATCGACGGGCCGCCCAATTGCTCTGCGCAACGGCTATTGGCTTAAGCTTCGGATTGGTCGCGTGCGGAGGCGGCGGCGGTGGCGGTGGGACTCCATCGATTTCACCGCCTCCGCCACCCGCGACAGGAACCCTAGTCTTCACAGGCGATAATGGCACGGGTATCAGCGTATTCGCGGTTGAGGATAATGGGACCGGCACGCGTAAGCTGAGTGATTCCACGGCTGCGAGCGATAGAACGGTTTCGGATGTTCAAGTTTCGCCAGATCAAGAATGGGTGGCCTTCATTGCAGACCCGACAGGTGAAGACCAGCTCTATGTGAACCAGATTGCCGGTGGCACCCCGGTCCGCGTCAACCGTATTGAGACCGATGGCATCGTGACAACGACTGTCAAAAGCTTTGACTGGTCACCAGACAGTCAGCAATTGGTTTTCGCGGCCGATCTCGACAACCGCACGCCACGTGGAGACGGCACGAACAGTTTTGCCAATGAAATCTATGTCATTGATCGCAATGGCACGAGTGAATTCAAGATTAGCACCCCGATTGGCACGAATGCTGACACCGACTTACGAAATCCGCAATGGGGTCCGATTGGGCCCTACATTCTGCATGAAACAGGACCGATTGGCGCTTCTTTTGGACCGTCGACATCGCTCAATCTTCACAACGCAGCGACAGGAAATCGCGACAGCACGCGGGTCGTCACTACGACAAGCGAACTCCGTGATGTTCGCTGGGCTCCAGACGGCGAACGATTTGCGATGTTGGGCAGCTTCCTCACGTTCGACCCAGGCCCGGTTCTTGCGACATATCGGGTCAATTTTCTACGGGCGGATTTTGTCTCATTTAGATCGAGCGTTTATAACACGTACGCGATCAACCCCGATTCAGCCAGCTTGGCATTTTCCAATGCGCCAGAATGGAATATCGGGTTTTGGAGTGAGGCTGACCCCACTGTCGTTCCAATTACAGCGTGGCTTGGGCTCGATTTATCGCCGTTGAAAAAGATTGAATACGCGCCAGACGGCGACGAGGTCGCTTATTTGTTTGGTGGTGAAATCTTCACGATTCCGGATAACAGTCCTGCGAGAGATCCAGAAACCAAAGTCGTGTCTGCGCCATCCGCCAGCCAAGCCGTCATCGACTTTAAATGGTCACCCGATTCCAGCCAACTCGCTTTCGTTGGCGATCTCAATACCGACGATGTGTTTGAACTATTTGTGGTGAACGCGGATGGGACCGGTCTCATAGCCATTAGCGACCCTGCCGGCGCGGCTCAAGTTTCCGAATCCTTCGAATGGTCGCCCGACGGGACGCAGATCGCATTCTCGGCAGGCGCGTCGCAAGCCACCCCATCCGCGGTCTTCATTGCCGAAGCGGACGGCTCAGGCGTCACGCGCGTCAGCGATGCCTCGATCTCCGATATCGGGGAGATCGCCTACATCTCGAACTGACCCCTTGTAAAAAAACCGCCATGAAAGGCTCACTCAATGCAATACTTCTTTAAACGCGCCTTGCAGGCCATCACCGTAATTCTGTTCGCAAGCCTTGCCGCGTGCGAAACCGGCCCGCAATATCGCACCGACACATCTTATATCGCTCCGCCGACGACCCAGGGTGCGACCTGCGTGGCAAGTTGTGAAACTACGGAACAAATCTGCCGCGGGCGCGAAGACGATTATGCGCGAGCAGAGTACCCACTCTGCATGCAGCGCGCCAAAGAGACTTATGAAACATGTATAAACGGCCCATTTCCTGTTGGATGCGATGTACCAAGACAAAATGCGGAATATGCATGTGATAGAAATGCCTCTCCGAGCTACAATTCCTGCACGCAATCGTTCAACGCCTGCTATCAAAGTTGCGGCGGTGAAGTGGTGAAGGAAACAGTCTGCGTCCGAAATTGCGACTAGAACGAAGCCCGTGATCAACTCTCAGAAGCGGATGCTCTCCAGTGTCCGTTTCACGGCGTTTTAAGCCTCTTAGTTCCGTAACTATGGCGGGGCAACGAAGGGGCAACGACGATACGCCCCGTTACACCCCGTTACGCCCCGATGCACCACGTTACATCCCATAAA
>JBCBBY010000122.1:0-5201 GCA_038531195.1 Pseudomonadota bacterium | reverse complement strand
GCCCTTTTGGGTTACCAGATTGACCAGGCTTAAATTGCGTGTGCTGGGGCGGCTTTCCATAGCCGACTTCATAGTCTTCACTCATATCTATTGTTCCTTTCTTGTGACTAGGACAGCAGGGCAAACGCAAGACCGTTTGGTCCAAGCGTCGCAATTTGACCGGTTTCTTTTTCAAAGCGCCGGATGATCACATCGACATAGCGAGCGTCCAATTCGATACAGACGGCCCTTCGACCCGTCTGTTCAGCCGCCAGCAGCGTGGTACCTGATCCCGCAAACGGGTCGAGGACAGTTTCCCCGCGGCGGGTGACATCTTTAATCGCATCAGCGACCATCGCGACGGGTTTGACGGTGGGATGGAGCTTTAGGTCATCCCGGCGGGTCACGACGCTTGGATAGTCCCAGACGTTTGTTCGGTTGCGGCCATGCTTGCCGAGTTGGATATTGTTGCGATGCGGTGCCCCTGCCCGTTTGAAGACCGGGATCAGTTCATGCTTAGACCGATAGAACGATCCCATGCCACCTACGTTCTTATTCCAAACGCATAGATTTAAGAGGTCGCCGAAGCAGAGCTTGCCAGCAGCAATCACGTCTTCGACGTGTCGCCAATCCATACAGAAGTAACCAATCCCACCTGGCTTAGTCACGTCGCCTGCGCGCGTGATTGCTGTTTCCAGAAAGTCGCGGAACTCAGCTTCTGACATTTCACCAGACGCCATGACGAATTCATCATGCTGGACTGATCCCAAACCGCAGACATGCCCGCTAATCGGCACATTGTAAGGCGGGTCTGTGAACACTGCATCGACCAGTGCATCACCGAGCAAGGCTTGATAAGTTTCAGGCTTAAGTGCATCGCCGCAAATCAAGCGATGGCGGCCGAGGTGCCAGATGTCGCCAAGTCGGGTGACCGTGGGTCCGTTAGATACCTCTGGAACAGATTCAGCTTTGGATCCGTGCCCGCCATCAGCCAGGATCAGATCGAGCTCACCGGTCTCAAACCCAAGGTCTTCCAATTGAAAGTCCAAGTCCAGGTGATCGAGCGCGGTGAGCTCTATTTTGAGTAAGTCAGCATCCCAGCCAGCGTTCTCTGCAAGCTTATTGTCAGCGAGAATGTAGGCACGTTTTTGTGTATCGGTCAGATCGTTGATCCGAACGACAGGAACCTCCTTGATCCCAAGGTTTCGGGCCGCTTCTAAGCGCCCATGTCCAGCGATCACGCCACCCTCCCCGTCTTCCAGGAGTGGGTTAGTCCAGCCAAACTTCAGAATGCTAATTGCAATCTGCTTGATCTGTTTCTTCGAATGCGTACGGGCATTCTGGTCATAAGGTTTAAGTGTTTTGATCGGCGCTAGTTCAATGCGCAGATCACGAATACTTGTAAGAGTCTCGCTCATGCGAAGACCTCCTTTTCTTATAGGCTAAAAACTAAATTCTCTTTCTATGGGCATCCTGCGCCGAGGATGGCGAGCAGAACGCTAAACGCTCTTCGTTTCGGAAAACCGAACATAAGAACATTTCATGAACGAATATGTATGGGCGCTTAGTTAGAGTCTACCCCTATCCAAACGGTGGGGTGAACAGCATGAGATTTGTAAGCCAGGAAACGCGCCCGCAGGCTCTAAAATTCGATAATTCGCCAGTATGGGAAATGCTGTGAATCTGTTCCGCTTAACACGGACACAACCGCAAAGAGGGATGCCATAAATCTCAAACAGACCGCTAGTCGAGGTTTGAACCGAGAAAGTCGAATATTTTGTTGATGTTCTCTTCGGACTCAAACTCCGCTCCACCGTGTCCTGCACCCTCAATGATATCCAAGGTTACATTTTCAGCACCAATTATCGACGACAATGCGTTCGCGAAGTTCACCGATTGAGTCACAGGAATGTTTCGATCTGCGGTTCCGTGCTGAATTAAGAAAGGAGGGTCATCCGGTGTAATGTAGGATTGTGGGCTAGCAGCAAAGACAAGGTCAGCGGCCTCGTCAGCATTCACAGCCATTCCAATGTAGCGCGATTCAGGTGACTTGCTCGCGTTGGTTGGTCCTAGCTGAGGCTTTAGATTCAACGCCTCAAACTGATTATCCATCCTATCAAATTGTATCGGTCCGAACCAATCTATAGCGGCGTGAACGTGTGAACCATCATCAGTGCTTCCCTTAGTCGCCGCCAATGCCGCAAGGTTACCGCCGGCGGATCCGCCCCAAACTGCAAAGCGCGTGCTGTCCAGTCCAAACGCTTGCGCGTTCTGCCTCACAAATCGGACGGCTTCCTGCACGTCGTCGATAGCCGCTGGAAACTTAGCTTCATCACTTAATCGATAGCCAATAGAGATGACCGCATAGCCGCGTGCAACGCCTTCTTCTATGATAATCTCGGTATCACCGCTCTCCTTGCTTCCGAACATGAAGCCACCGCCATGAACTGCGAAGATGACCGGAAATGGTCCGTCTCCGCGTGGAAAATACATATCCAGTTTTTGTTTTTCCGACTGATCTGCATAAGGAACATCTGACCTCAGTTCTGCGAGGCCCTCAATGTCGATGCCCCGGCAGGACACGAGAAAAGAAATCAAAAGCACTGATAGTAACAGTATGCGCGCGTGCACGACGAGCCTCCCATGGCGGCCTTAGCCAAGTGTTCTTTAGCAAAGTTTCGCAACCATTTCCAAATGCGGTCTGCCAGCTTAATCGAAACTGCGCATTTTAGGTCCTGTCCAATCTGACAGCCCTGATTGTGGTGAGCGACTTGCCATTCTTGTCTGACTTACTATTTGCACAATTAATGATCTTATCTCTCCATTTTTAGCAGTAATAGACAAAATCGAGACACAACTATGGACAATTGGATGGCGGTTCGAACCGCGCTTTACGTTGCTCGATTAGGCACCGTGAGCGCCGCTGCGAAAGAACTTAATATTCACCGCGCGACTGTAATTCGGCATATCGACGAACTTGAGCAGGAAGTTGGTGGGAAACTGTTTCAGCGTCATGCGCGTGGCTATCACCTGACCGAAGCTGGGCAGGATTTCTTGAGCATAGCCAGCGCAACGGAAGATCAATTGGTCGACCTGGCCGGGCGTATCAGAGGTAAATCAAGCCAAGTGCTCGGAAAACTCATCGTTACATCGGTCGAAATCATGGACGATTATTTGTTGCCCGCAATCGAGCAGTTTCGCGCGCTGCATCCAGAAACAAATGTCATGCTACAAATCGGGAATTCTGTCTTGAACCTTGAATATGGAGAAGCGCATGTTGCGATTAGAGCCGGTCGCAAGCCGAACCATCCGGATAATGTTGTTCTGCCCTTGATGACTATGGAAAGCGGGCTTTATGCGCACGAATCCTATCTAAAACGCTACGGCCCATTTAAGGGCCATGACGACATCCCAAATCACCGGTTCATTGGCGATACGGATGAAGGGTCCGATGTGCCCATGCGCGTCTGGATGCGGAAAGTCGTTCCGACCGAAAACATCGTCTTTGTGAGCAATAAAAGCGGCGTTCAAAGAAAAGCCGTGCACGCTGGACTGGGGCTCGGATTTTTGCCGAGGGACCAAGCTCAGAAAAACCAAGATTTGGTCGAAGTCATGCCGTCTATGCGGAGTTGGATCACGAAGTTCTGGATCACCACTCATGTGGATTTGCATCGGACCGGAAAGGTTCAGGCGTTTCTCGATGTTCTAAAGCACGTTTTCCAGCCGCATGAGTCCATATCGACCGGAGAAAAATCTTCCAGCGCTGTCTAGCTGCGCAATGCATGTGCATTGATGCACCTTGAGGTATCCGCGAGCGGTCGGCATTCTTTCTACAACAGGCTCCTCGATTGTGCTCGTCAAAAAGGACTGAAAGCGAATGTTTGCGAAATGGTCGTGTCTTGCCCTCGCGAGTTGCGCGTTCGGCGAATCGGCTATGACTGAATGCCCCCCTCCGGTTTTGGCAAACGATATCGAAGTTTTTCCGAGCGCTGAACGTTTGCCGGAGAATCTTCTCCGGTTCTATCTCTACTTCCCGCGCCCGATGGATCGAGACATCTCCAGTGTAGATATCCAACTGGTCGATTTCGAGGGAGAAGACGAATTGCAAGCGTTTTTGCCGATGCGTTATGAATTGTGGTCATCCGACCGGCGTCGCCTAACCCTCATTCTTGATCCGGGGCGCGTAAAAACCGGCCTGAAGGCTCACGAGACGTATGGACGAGCTCTAAAAGCTAGCAACAGGTTCGAACTTAAGGTTTTTCGGGGGATGAAGGATGCGAACGGATGTGCTCTGGACACAGACGTCTCTTTTGGGTTTTCGGTGAAGGCCGCAGAACGTGACTCGCTTAAGCCCGAGACATGGTCGATTGATGTTCCTGCGGCCGGTTCTAGAGCAGCGCTCCAAGTCGATCTCGGCCGACCGCACGATCATCTTTCCATGGCCTATAGAATTCGAATCTCGTCTGAAGATGGTCAGCCAATTGCCGGCAGGATAGGCCTCGAAGCGGAGGAACGTATTTGGACATTTGTGCCAAATGGGCCGTGGATGGCTGCGCCTCACAAAATTTCCATCGACGAACGCTTGGAAGACTTGGCTGGAAACCGCCCGGGAGTCGTATTCGACCGCGCGGCGGATGCCCCAATGATAGATTGGGTGCGAGAGATTATCTTTGTTCCACAGTCTGAAAACTAGCCGAATCCCAGCTTCCGCATCACCACATCTAAATCGCCATCTGAACGCTCGTACAAATCAACCACTTGCGCCCTCAATTCGATCGCCAGCCAAATCGTGTTTCCGTTCTGATCGATCGCCATGTCCAGAATCTGATGATGTTCGCCAACTCGCTTGATCCGCCAAATAACGGTTAGGTCCTCCAGCGAGTGTCTATGAATGACCGTTTCAACAATGCAGTCGCGTTGATTTCGATCAAATGACTTGAGCACGTCAGCGCTCAGGTGCTGGCTGCCCTGGATATTGTCGTAAATAGCATCCAGAAAATAAGCGTTCAATGACAAGGAATATTCATAGAGGGCGTCAGCCTGTACGCGCGCGCCGTATTTGCCGAGCGTGAAGCGTGCAATGGACAGTGTATCTACATTGGCTTCCACTAAAGTTCTGAGCACGGTATCGTCTAGCTGTGGGGTGCGATTGATCGCGGAGAACATTTGATCGAGCGCACCGCCGATAAAGTTTTCACACGCTTTATCCGCGTGCCCCATTG
>JBCBBY010000121.1:0-5283 GCA_038531195.1 Pseudomonadota bacterium | reverse complement strand
CCCATTTGGCTTCAGGCCCGTTCCTGCCATGGACCCCAGCTTACGCTGGCGTCGGCGGAGTCTTTGAGCATCTCGACCCAGGCTAGCCTCAAAGCTCCAAAAGCATCTGACAATTGCACCGATCATAAGGTGTCGGCGTCAGGTCGTCACCGGTCAGCTCGCGAAACCCAGATTTTCGATACAGCGCCAAAGCCGCCTCGAGGCTCGTATTGGTCTCTAACCAAATCTTAGACGCTCCCATCGCGCGCGATTTTTCAATTGCTGCGCCCATCAGCGCACGCCCAATTCCGCGGCCTTTGACATCGCTGCGGGCCGACATCTTAATTAGCTCAAGCGTGTCCGCATCATGCCCCGGCACCAGTCCCACCGTGCCGACCACATCGCCGTCAATGTCGGCAATCAAAATGGCGCCGCCTTTGTCCAAGATATGGGTCTGCGGATCGTTCAGCTGCGCGCGGTCTTCGTCTTCCACGGTGAAGTATTGCTCAACCCAAGCGAGGTTGAGATCACGAAAGGCATCGGCATCGCTGGCGGTATAGTCTCGGACAATCATGCCGATCTATATGCTAGCCGACGAAGGCGCGTTCAATCACAAAATCGGCCGGTTCCGCATTCGACCCTTCTTTGAGGCCATGCTCTTCCATCAAGCCTTTCAGCTCTTTGGTCATGTCGATCGAGCCACAGATCATCGCGCGATCGACTGCCGGATCGAGGCGCGGCACGTTAAGATCGTCGAACAATTTGCCCGACCGGATCAGATCTGTGACGCGGCCTTTGCGTTCAAAGTCTTCGCGTGTGCAGGTTTGATAAAGCCGCAGCTTGCCTTGTCCGATTTCGCCAATGTCTGGATCGTTCAAGAACGCATCGACGGTTTCTTTCGAATAAGCGAGTTCAGCGACATCTCGGCAGGTGTGCGTGATGATGACTTCTTCGAATTTTTCGTAGGTTTCCGGATCGCGCAAAATGCTGGCGAATGGCGCAAAGCCGGTGCCTGTCGAGAAGCAATAGAGCCGTTTGCCCGGTACCAACGCATCATGCACGAGCGTTCCAACCGGCTTTTTCCCGAGGAGGACTTTGTCACCCTCTTGAATCTTTTGCAGCTTCGATGTCAGCGGACCGTCCGGGACTTTGATCGAATAGAATTCCAGCGTGTCGTCCCAGTTCGGGCTGGCGACAGAATAAGCGCGCAGGAGCCGTTTTCCATTGTCGCCCATCAGACCGATCATAATGAATTCGCCCGAGCGGAAGCGGAAACTCGCTGGTCGCGTGATGGTGAATTTGAACAAGCGATCTGTGTAGTGGTGCACAGACAATACCGTCTCTTCCGTAGGTGCGTTCGGATTTACTTTCTTTACAGGCGCGTCAGCGGTGGCGGTCATGCCGATCTCCTAGAAACCAGTCTCAAGGGGCGCAGATGTAGTATTTGGCGCCGCAATACAAGTGGGCTAATGAACGCATTAGCTGAACTAAAGCAAATCACGAGGACAAGATCCCACCGTTCGGACACAATGACCTGACAGTTCCGACAGTGGTACCCATTCCTTCAACATCGCACGTTGACGAGGTCACGATGGCCGAAGGAGATCGTCATGTTGTCAGGACTTGTTGCACGAATACTGCCCCTAACCCTACTCGGGATCGGAGTAGCCGGGCCGTCCATGGCCAAGGAGGTTGAAGCGAACGTCATGGAATACACCAATAAAGGCGCGTACACGGCGAAATTCTATGTTCGCTACAATTTGGACGATGGCTCCAATTGCAAGGTGCGTCCAAAGAATTTCGACTTGGTCAATTTACACTATACAGACTCGGTCACTTATGACCTGAGCGATAAAATGATGGTCAAAGATGGCGGTAGCGGGTGTTTGAATGAGTATGGCTTTATTGAACAAGGCCATGAGGTCTGGGGCTATATCGATATCGCGAATGGTACCAATGAGAGCTGCAAAAAAGATAAGACCGTCATCTACAATCCGCGGGGTGGTACGGTAAAGTATAAGTCAAAGGGCGAAACGCTGACCAATAATCGTTGTCAGGTCTCAAGCTGGCCCTGAACCGATGGAACGTAATTGATCGGGCAAGCCCCTAAAGCCCGATTTCGCTCGAAACCCAATTCACATCCGCGTTGGTCGTCTTGGTCATCACCGCCAGTTCATAGATATTCTCATAGCCATAGCCGTAGAGATTGATGAAGGTCGGGATATTCAAAGCCAGTGACACGCGCTTCAGTGGAACGGGCTCTACATCATCACTGAAATTATTGTTACAGTAGATCAGGATACGCGTGTCTTTAGAGGGAATGATCTCTGCCAATTTCTCATCTGTGAAATCAGAGAACGGCAAATTCACAGCGCCCTCTATATGCCCCATCTCAAATGCATAGCGACTGCGGGCATCGAGAATAATTGTTCCTTGGTCGGCCGCGAGATGGTTGAAATCTTCGAGCGTCAACAAACGGGCTTCGCGATACGCAAAAACCTCATCACTGAGATCGATAAAGCCCGCAAAGTCGACGTCAGATGGTCCGGGCGCCTCTTGCGCGCTCGCCGCAAGGCCGATCCCGACAAAGGTCGCAATCGCCAAAAGGCCACAAATCAAACTATTGCGCAGACTGTTTCGACGAGAAAACATCATAAGGCTCCGTGTTCGAGGCCATAAGTGAGTAAAGACTCATTGTGGCAGGATTTAGCGTTGAATTATGGCGTCCGCCCGAGCGCCTCTTCCCAATGATACCGGCAAAGCGAGACATAGACCTCTTTGCCGACACTGACCTGGTCTCCTTGGGTGAGCGCATTGCCCTCTTCGTCCATCCGCGCCGTCATGATCGCTTTCTTCCCGCAATGACAGATGGTGCGGGCTTCGCGCAAATCGTCCGCGATTGCTAGCAAAGCCGCCGAGCCTTCAAACAGCTCGCCTTGGAAATCGGTGCGCAGGCCATAACAAAGCACGGGCAGCTTTAATTGATCGCCGACGCGTGCGAGTTGCCAGACTTGCTCTTTGGTCAGAAACTGAGACTCATCGAAAAAGATCGCACTCAGGGGCGTGTCCACGTGCTGGCAATGGATCGCGTCGAACAAATCTGTCTCGCCGCGATAGAGATGCGCCTCCGCTCGCAATCCAATGCGCGAATGGATCTCGCCCATTTTTTGGTCCTGCGATACGCCATAATGGCCCGAGGTCCACAACATGACCTCCATCCCACGTTCGCGATAATTGTAGGCCGCCTGCAGCAGAATAGCCGACTTCCCCGCATTCATGGCGCTATAGGTAAAATACAGTTTGGACATGCGTCCTCAAAAACGCGATTCAGGCTTTCAATAAAGTGGCTTAGGATCGGACGCCTGCGGATGGAGCTGTTGCGGCTTACTAAACGCCAGCAACCTCGCTCGCAGCCGCTTCCGCCTTGACCCACTTGATGAAGGAGCGAACGTCTTCGGTGAGATGCCGACCTTTTGGCCAAACCAACCAATAGCCGTAATCGACACTGATCGAGCCATCCGCAAAGGGCGCCACCAATCGCCCGGCCGCGATATCGGCTGACGCAATTGCGCGTTTTGCTAGCACTACACCCCGCCCGGTTGCAGCGGCCTCAATGGCCAGCGCCGATTGGTTAAACCGCGGCCCTCGCGTGCCATCCACGTCAGCCCCTGCGCCGCGCGCTTTTAGCCAGCTGGTCCAATCGGGACACGATGGATCCACTTCCGCGCTGACATCATGAATGAGCGTGTGCTTGGACAGATCTGCCGGTTTTCGGATCGCATCAATGCCCTCCAGAAGCTGCGGCGAACAGACCGGTAAGACCATTTCATCGAGCAGTTTTTCTGCTTTCAAGCCATCATAATCGCCCGCGCCATAACGGATCGCGAAGTCAGCATCGGCGGTCGTAAAATCGGTCAAACCACTATCTGCGCTGACCCAGGCTTCAACCCCGGGGTTTGCCGTGTGGAAGCGATCCAAACGCGGCGCCAGCCATTTGGCGGCAAAGCTTGGTGCAGAGCTCACCATGACCCGCCCTTTGCGCGCTGGCGCTTGCATAATGCGACCGGCTTCCGCGATTTGATCAAACGCTTCGCGCACCAAAGGCAGCGCCGCTTGAGCGGCATCGGTTAGAAGCACGCTGCGCCCGGTCCGTTTGAATAAGGGTGTGCCAGCATAATCCTCGAGCTGGCGGATATGCTGAGAAATTGCACCCGGCGTGACGTTCAGCTCGTCAGCAGCCTTGGTAAATGACAAACGCCGCGCAGCAGCTTCGAAGGCACGCAAGGCATTTAGGGGTGGAAGGCGATCATTTGTGTCAGACATATTCGTCTATAAGCAGATTTTGGTTGTAGTTTCTCTAAACAATGGAATAAGGCTCTTTCGGTTGCTGAAACGGCGCCGTCAACTCATTTCTCTGGCTCAGATCGATCAAACGGAAATTCTAACGCGATGCGTCTCTTCCCTGCGTTTTTCTATACGGACAAAACACACGTCACCGTTTTCGGTGGCGGTGAAGAAGCGCGGCGCAAAGTACGTTTGCTCGCGAAGACCACCGCGATCATCACCGTTGTCATTGATACCGAGATTGACCCTGGTTTCGCCGAAGAGTTTGCAGGCCGGATCACAATCGCTCCGCGCGAAATGGCCGGGCAGGCACTAGACCGATCGGCTTTCGCCATTGTCGCCTGCCGCAGCAAAGAGAATTGCGATCAGTCCATCGTCTGGGCGCGCGAGTATGGCATCCCGATCAATGTCGTCGACCAACCCGAAGAATGCGATTTCACGGTTCCAAGCATCCTGGAACGCGGCGAAATTGTTGCGGCGGTCGGCTCGGGCGGTGCCGCCCCTGTTTTGGCCAAGCGCGTACGCACGAGTTTAGAAGCGCTTATGCCGCAAGGCATGGGACCGCTTTCAGAGCTCGCGAGAGACTTTCGCCCGCGGGTCTACCAAATTCTCGATGATGGCATGAAACGACGTCAGTTCTGGGAAGCTGCGCTGAATGGCGCGCCTGCAGAGCTCGCAATCGCGGGGCAGACGGAAGACGCACTCTCGGCCATGGAAGCTTTGCTGCAAGAGATTGCGCGCTCGGAAGGTCTAACCGGACCGGTGCACATTGTCGGCGCAGGTCCAGGTGATCCAGAATTGCTGACGCTCAAAGCGTTTCGCCTCATCCAAAACGCAGATATCGTGTTTCACGATCGTCTTGTGAGTGACGAGATTCTGGACCTCATTCGCCGCGACGCCACGCGCATCTCAGTCGGTAAATCCAAAGCCAACCATTCGGTGCCGCAGGGCGATATTCAC
>JBCBBY010000120.1:0-5299 GCA_038531195.1 Pseudomonadota bacterium | reverse complement strand
TCATGCCTTCAAAATACTTCACCCAGGCGCGGCCATATTTGTCTGGGATGACAAAGGCTAAGCGTCCGGTCTCCTCCTGCCAGAGGTCCACCCGCCATAGCTCAAAAAACAGGATCGGCCAGAAATAGAAGGCGACCTGTTGGTAGTGAGGGAAGTGATAGCGGTGGGTGATCATGTAGGAGATAATACACCAGCCTGATCTCGGTCGGATAAACCTTTCCACTTTCCCGTTTTGCCAACGTAAGTTGGCACCCATGGCGGCTGGCTGATTATGTCCCCGGCCGCCATGGATCCTAACCTTCGTCAGGAACACGGGAGTGTCGTTAGATACCTGCTCTTATTAAAGACGATCGCCCTACCTAAGCACTCGCTTTCAACATCCGGCGACGCTGTACCGAACTCGGAATGCCCAAGCTTTCGCGATATTTGGCAACCGTACGTCGGGCGATTTCAATGCCAAACTCGGTCAGGATCTCAACGATCTTGTCATCAGACAAGACTTTATCGCCTTCTTCATCGATCAATTGCTTGATCCGATACCGCACCGCTTCGGCGGAATGCGCTTCGCCGCCGCCCGTCGAAGGAATGGCTGCTGAGAAGAAATATTTCAACTCAAACAGACCGCGCGGCGTCGCCATATATTTGTTGCTGGTGACCCGGCTGACGGTGGATTCATGCATCTCAATCGCGTCGGCAACCTGCTTCAAGTTTAGCGGTCGCAAATGCGCGACGCCGTGTGCGAAGAAGGCATCCTGCTGGCGGACAATCTCACTCGCCACTTTCAGGATTGTGCGGGCGCGCTGGTCTAATGACTTGATGAGCCATGTCGCGTTGGCGGCACATTCTGAGATGAACTCTTTTTCCGTGTCGCGCATCGGCAGCGCGCTGACCTCAGCATAATACGCTTTGTCCATCAGAACGCGCGGCAAGGTTTCGCTGTTGAGCTCAACCGCGAACATACCGTTTGGCAATTCTTTGACGAACACATCTGGAGCAACCGCAATCGTCGCTTCGGTCGCAAACCCCGATGCCGGGCGCGGGCTGAGCGTGCGCAACTCAGCCAACATGTCCATGACGTCTTCTTTGTCGACGCCGCATATATCAGACAGACCTTTGATGTCATGTTTGGCCGCAAGATGCAGATTTTCCAAGAAGGTCTGCATCACGGGATCGAGACGATCCCTTTCTTTCAGCTGCAGCGCCAGACATTCGGTCAAATCTCGCGCCATCACGCCCGTTGGGTCAAAGCCCTGACAGACTTCTAGCACGGCTTCGACATTGGCCGGATCGGCGCCCAATGCATTGGCCACCTCGACCATATCGACTTTGCAAAACCCCGACTCATCGGTTTCGTCGATGAGACGCGCACCGATCAAGCTATCGGCCTGACTGAGCCCTGCCATGGCGAGCTGGTCGTGCAAGTGTTGGTGCAGTGACTTCTCGCTAGTCAAAGACCCTTCGAAATCGAAATCATCGCCGCCCGCGCGGCCAGATCCGACATTCGACCAGTCCGTGCTCGCCGACGGGCCCGATTGACTGTTCGCCGTTCGCGCTTCGTCTGAGCCGGTGCCAGATTCATACATGTCGGCATCAGAGGCATCGACCGCATCTCGCGCCGTGCCCATGCCATCAGAGCCATCGAGCGACAACTCATCGCGGCCTTTGGATTTATCTAAATTACCGTCATAATCATCCGCTGCAGCCGTTTCCCCACGCTCCAGCAATGGGTTCTTTTCAATCTCTTCGGCGACAAATTCAGCAAGTTCGATGTTCGACAATTGCAACAGCTTGATCGCTTGCTGCAGCTGCGGCGTCATCACCAGGGATTGCCCCTGGCGCATGTCTAAGCGTTGATAGGCACTCATGGGTCAGCCCTCTACGCCGCAAATCTCTGGCCGAGATACACTCGGCGGACATCTTCATTGCGCAAGACATCATCCGGCGCGCCTTCGAACAGAACGCTGCCTTCATAGATGATCGATGCACGATCGACGATTTGCAGGGTTTCCCGCACCTGGTGATCGGTGATTAGAACGCCAAGACCGCGTTCTTTTAAATACCCGACCAGATCGGAAATGTCTGAGATCGCCAGCGGGTCAATGCCGGTAAATGGCTCATCCAGCAGCATGAAAGCTGGACGCGACGCCAAAGCGCGGGCGATTTCTACGCGGCGACGTTCGCCGCCTGAAAGGCTGGTTGAAGGCTGCTTGCGCAGATGCGTGATGTGCAGCTCTTCGAGCAATGAATCGACTTGATTCTGACGCTCAGATTTATCGCGCTCGACCAATTCGACCACAGCCATGATATTCTCTTCGACATTCATGCCGCGAAAAATACTGGCTTCTTGTGGCAAATAGCCAAGCCCGAGACGGGCGCGTTGATACATCGGCAAAGCCGTGACATCAGCGCCATCGATTTGAATCATTCCATCATCAGCGCCGATCAGGCCCATGATCATGTAAAAACAAGTGGTTTTCCCCGCACCATTGGGTCCTAACAACCCAACGACTTCGCCCCGCTGCAGACTCAGCGAAACATCATGGACAACCTGACGCTTGCCAAAAGATTTGGCGAGTCCGGTTGCGACGAGGCCTTGGCCAGTCTGGTCCATATTGTTTCGGCTCCTTCCAGTGATTAGCTCCCGACTAATCCCTTAGAATAACAGGCTTAAAATCCGTTTAGGTGGATAGATTGAATTTTATCTACCATTTCCTTCACCCGGGTTGATGACCATTTTAACTTGCGTATCGCCGCCATCCATCGTGGTCTTCCCAGCCCCCAGTTCCATCACGAGTCGGTCGCCTTTGGCGACATCTTCCCCGCGCACAAGGACAATATTTCCGGACAATGTGATCGTATCGGCTGACGCGACATAGACGCCGAGATCGCCATTCGCTTTGAGGTCAGGCGTCACATAAAAGACGTTACCGCGAGCGGTCATCGTGCGGATATCGCCAAAATTGGCGCCAAGACCGGTGGTCGTGGTGTCGCCGCCGCCGCCATATTCAATGGTGACAATGTCGGCGCGCAGACGCGCCGTGCCTTGGGTGATATCGACATTGTCGATCAGGACGACTTTGCGCTCCTTGTCGAGGACTTCAGATCGATCCGCGGTGACACGGATTGGGCCGCCTTCGCCAGATACCTGAGCCATGGCAGACCCGGTCATAGACAGCGCTAAGACGCAAAATACGGCTTTCACATTCATTCGTCTCATCCTCTACTCATCAACACCCAATGATTCTTCTACACTTTCGCGCGGTTCGGGATAGAGGGTTAAATCTACATTGCCGCGAAAGATGATCCGATCACCTTCATCTTCAATCTCATACGAGTCCGCGCGCACATCGCCAAGAGGGCCATTGCCGTTAAGCGGTTCTAAGCCTTGCACGCGGCCTTCTTGGACAAAAATTCGGGCCGCCGTGGTGGTGAATTCATACCCTTCCGCATCGCGCACTTTGACCGCTTGGAACAGGTCCAAATGCGCTGCGTTTTGATAATAGACGCCAACGGGCGCGCTCACTTCGGTCCCTTTATCATCCACCAGGCGCGGGCTGGTGAGGTTGACAACGCTTGGGTCCGCCCGGCGTCTTTGCGCCGCTTCTGCCGTGATCACATAAGCATCGCCGGAATTGTTGCGTCCGGTAAACCGGGCATTGACCATGGTGATAATCTCATCGCCATCGACCTGATCAATCTGTTGGCCAGCGCCCGAAAGCGTCGTTGCCGCAATCGGCCCGATAATCACGCCAGCTGAAATCGCTGCGCCCGCGACAAAAATCATCCGCAGCAAATTGACGGTCGACGAGCGGCGGCGCGCTTGGGCCAAGGTCATTTGGCGTTGCGGAGCCCATTGGGCCAACATTTCGGTGTGAGCGGCGTTCATTAGACTTTACTATGTGAGAAAGTTGAGCAGGAACAGGGCAGTGACATGACAGTTCCGTCACTTTGCCATCAACTATGAGCGAAAATATCGGTCTCATCCCAACCGAGCAGATCAAGATCTGCGCGTACAGGCAAGAAATCAAAACAAGACTGAGCGAGATCAACCCGCCCTTCCCGCTCAAGCATGGCGAGCAGTCCGGTGCGGATCTCGTGCAAGTGCAAGACATCGCTGGCGGCATATTGCAGTTGCTGATCTGTGAGTTCGCCGTTGCCCCAATCCGAAGATTGCTGTGACTTGTCCATATTCATGCCGATGAGCTCGCGCGTGACATCTTTGAGGCCATGGCGATCTGTGTAAGTGCGCGCCAGTTTCGAGGCGATTTTGGTACACCAGACCGGCGCGCAAACAATGCCGAGCCATTTCTTCATCATGGCGACATCAAAGCGGGCGAAATGGAAGATCTTCAGCACTTTGGGATCCGCCAGCAGCGCTTTGAGATTGGGACAATTAAAGCTGCGCTCAAGCTGCACCACGTGCGCGGCGCCATCGCCGGCCGAGATTTGCACAACACAGAGCGCATCGCGCACGGGATTGAGCCCCATGGCTTCTGTATCCACAGCGATGATCGATCCAAGATCTAAATTGGCGGGCAAGTCGCCCTTATGCAGCGTGATATTGTTCATTCAGGCGGCATACGGCGCGCCGCGCTCGCAAGCAAGTCCATCTGCGAAAAGGCACTTCGGACCCAAGATCCAGGCTTGCCATTGCTAACCGATATTATTAGGGGTTTTGGCCTCGCGGAGAGGTGGCCGAGTGGCTGAAGGCGCTCCCCTGCTAAGGGAGTATACGTGATAAGCGTATCGAGGGTTCGAATCCCTTCCTCTCCGCCACGCAGTCAGGCCATTTTCAGCGTATAATCATCTACCCAAAAAAGTGCCCAATGTTCCGGGACTTATAGGGTGTATCTCATGTTTCCTTTCTAGGAATCTCCAATAGACCGTCTCCAATATCGCTTATTCGGTGAAAGTCTCTGCTACGCGAAATTTCAGTCAGGTTCGCGAGGTTCTTCCCTGATCATTGACTATTTACAGGGAAAATCCGTGTTTTTGCTTGTTTTCGAGCTGATATCGCGCGGATTACTCCCGAATTTTCAGAGGCTTAGAGCCCGAATTCCCTAAAACTTGAAACAGGGAATACCAGAGCATGATCAGGGAATTTGTATCCAGGAAACAGGGTATGGTTTTGCCGCGATCAGGGAAACTAATTTACCCAAGAAAAAGCGGATCTTGGTCCTGCCAAACTGCGGGGATTTGCACTTTAGAAAGTTGGTAAGCCGATATGTCGGGTCGCTGCTCGCCGTTCGAGATCGCTTTTAAGATCTTAGGCGACAAAGACGCCAGGCCAATGTTGTGC
>JBCBBY010000119.1:0-5499 GCA_038531195.1 Pseudomonadota bacterium | reverse complement strand
TGCGTGAAGGAACCAATTTGGAGAAAGCCTATTTAGACGACAGGTTAGGAGGAATACCACCGAATTTCGACGTGGAATTTCTTAACTAGCAATGGGAAGAAGACGAGCGCTCTCCAAAAGGCAACTACAACGCCCTCAAAATCGTCGACAGCTAAAAAAGAAAGTATTCTTGTTTTCTGAAGGACGGTCGACCGAAGTACGGTATTTCATGCACACCCTTAGGGATAACTCTAACTTCGCGCTAAAAGTTGAATGCTGCGGCCAGGTTCCAACGTCACTATCAGCAAAGGCGAAAGAATTTCACAAGCAATCAAAGTCGATCGCCGAGGGTGATCTGATTTGGGTCGTCTTCGACCGCGACGAACACGACCACGTAAAGAGAGAATTAGACAGCCTGAAAGCTATGGAAATCTCGGTAGGATACTCAAACCCCTGTTTCGAACTGTGGCTGCTGTATCACTTCCGAGATCACCACGCACCTGACGATCGAAACAAGGTCAAAAAACTCTTGTCCGAGGTTTGCGAAGGGTATTGCGAGAAGAAACTTGTGTTGCTTGATGCCAGTGAAATGAACGCAAATCTGGATGAGGCAAGAGCACGCGCGAAGTCTGGAGTAGAAGCCCGGGCTTCAGAAGGTTCGGAATTGGGCGCTCCTAGCTCAACGGTGTACGAGCTTTTCGACAGCTTGGGGCAGTGAATTACTCGCGGCAATTTGGCTTAGAGTCATCCAGGTTTGCATAACTTGTCGGTCTTTCGATCGCCGGACCGCAGCCCGCGGTCTAGCTAAGCGCAAAGTTTCGCTGGCGTCGGCGGAGGACGGGATTAGAGCCCCAACTCCTCTTCCCGCAGCTTTTTCACCTGGTCCCGCAGCCTCGCCGCGTCTTCAAACTCCAAGTTCGCCGCAGCTTCGCGCATCTGTTTCTCCAGATCGGCAATCACCGCCTGCAAATTGTGCCCAGGCTCATAGCTGACCTGTTCTTCGGCGACCGCGCGTTTGCGGGATTTGCCGCCTTTGAGTTGGGTGCGGCCGCCGGGTTTTTCGCCAAGCTCGCCGAGAATGTCGGCGACTTCGCGTTTGATCGTGGTCGGGGTGATGCCGTGCTCGGTATTATAGGCCTGTTGTTTCTCGCGGCGGCGCTCGGTCTCGTCCATGGCGCGTTGCATGGAGCCGGTAATCTTGTCGGCATAGAGGATGACGCGGGCCTCGGCATTGCGGGCGGCGCGGCCAATGGTCTGGACCAGGCTGGTCTCGGAGCGCAGGAAGCCTTCCTTGTCGGCGTCGAGAATGCCGACCAGGCCGCATTCGGGAATGTCCAGGCCTTCGCGGAGCAGGTTGATGCCGACCAGGACGTCAAACTCGCCGAGGCGTAGGTCGCGAATGATCTCGATCCGCTCAACCGTGTCGACATCTGAGTGCATGTAGCGGACTTTGATGCCCTGCTCGTGCAGGTATTCGGTCAGGTCCTCGGCCATTTTCTTGGTCAGCGTGGTGACCAGAGTGCGGAAGCCGGCGGCCGTGGTGGTGTGGATCTCGGCGGTCAGGTCATCGACCTGATTGGTGGTGCCGGTCGAGACCGGGCGGACGCTGACTTCCGGGTCGAGCAGGCCGGTCGGGCGGATGACTTGTTCGGTGAAGACGCCGCCTGTGCGCTCCAGCTCCCACGGGCCAGGCGTGGCGGAGACGTGCACCGTTTGCGGGCGCATGGCTTGCCACTCTTCGAATTTGAGCGGGCGGTTGTCGAGGCAGGAGGGCAGCCGGAAGCCATATTCGGCGAGCGTGCGCTTGCGCGAGAAGTCGCCTTTATACATGGCGCCGATTTGCGGCACGGTCTGGTGGCTCTCATCGACAAAGACCAGGGCATTGTCGGGCAGATATTCGAACATGGTTGGTGGCGGCTCGCCGGGTTTGCGGCCGGTCAGGTAGCGGGAATAGTTCTCGATCCCGTTGCACGAGCCGGTGGCGGCCATCATTTCCATGTCATACTGGACGCGCTGCTCGATGCGCTGGGCTTCGAGCAGTTTGCCCTCTTTTTGGAAATGCGCGAGCGTGGTTTTGAGCTCGGCTTTGATCTGGTCGATGGCCTGGTTCAAGGTCGGGCGCGGGGTGACATAATGGCTATTGGCGTAGAGCTTGATGGCCGGCAGGTTTTGCGACTTGCGACCGGTCAACGGATCGAACTCGGTGATGGTCTCGAGCTCGTCGCCGAAGAAAGAGAGTTTCCAGGCGCGGTCTTCATAGTGGGCCGGAAAGATGTCGATAATATCGCCTTTCATGCGGAACGAGCCGCGGGCGAAGGCCATGTCATTGCGCGTGTATTGCAGCTCGACGAGCAGCTTGGCGACGTCGCGCGGGTCAATACGCTGCCCGGCCTCAAGCTTGCGGGTCATAGAGGTGTACGTCTCAACCGAGCCAATGCCGTAAATGCACGAGACGGAGGCGACGATGATACAATCGTCGCGCTCTAGGATGGCGCGGGTGGCCGAGTGGCGCATCCGGTCGATGGCTTCGTTGATGGAGCTCTCTTTCTCGATATAGAGATCCCGCCGCGGGACATAGGCCTCGGGCTGGTAATAATCATAGTAAGAGACAAAATACTCTACCGCATTGTTCGGGAAGAAGGATTTGAACTCGCCATATAGTTGCGCCGCGAGCGTCTTATTGGGCGCCAGGATGAGGGCCGGCCGTTGCGTGGCCTCGATGATCTTCGCCATCGTGAAAGTCTTGCCTGTGCCGGTCGCACCTAGCAGGACTTGATCGCGCTCGTCGGCTTGAATGCCTTCAACGAGCTCCGGGATGGCGGTGCGCTGATCGCCGGCTGGCTCATAAGGCGAATGAACCTTCAGCTCGATCCCGCCCTCGAGTTTTTCCCACCGCCGGTCGGGCCGGTGCGGGGTCCACTCACTCGACGGCAAGCCGCCAATCGCGTCCTGCGCAGCGCCGCTCATATCGAACATAGCAGGCGCCTCGCTGACGCCAGGAGAAGGTTTCGAAGCCATAGCCTGCAACCTAGGCGTTTCCTTGTCTCACACAATAGATCGAGGGAAACTCACGCTGCGTTACTGACATGTTTTGTCAGCTAATTTGGGCATCTGTTGATGTTACAACAGTAATTACATGCAGCGCGACACGGAGAGTGCGCAAAATTTTACCGCGTAGCCACGCATACCCGCACAAATCCCCCAATCATCGTGTCACAATTGTGGCAAAATCAGCACACAAAAAATTCACTTGCGGCTCAGCGTGACGATTCTGTGATCTGTTAATTGACGCGCGCGGATCTCGAGCTCTAAGCAAAACCACCTGCGTTAATGGAAATAGCTGCGTAATTTAAAAACCTGCGTTTTTCACTCGCATAACGAGGGAAGCTCCTAGGAGTGGGAGCGCTCATTTTATTGGAGGACGATAGATCATGGCTAATGATCTTCTCAAGAAGAATCTACTTGCAACGACGCTGCTCGCTGGCGTCGCTGGCGGTGTTTGGTCCGGTGCGGCCATCGCCCAAGAAGACGATGCGGTCACAGTCATCGAGGAAGTCGATGAAGATGATGATGCACGTCAGGAAGTTGTTGTTGTCACGGGTTCGCGGATTGCGCGTCCTGAGATCGACACCGTCTTCCCAACCATTTCAACCGACGCTGAGTTGCTTGAAAAAGGCGCGTTTACGAACGTTGCCGACGCTCTGAACCAGATCCCTGCGTTCGGTGGTGGTATTGACCCAGCGGGCGACCAAGGGGCGAGCAATATCGGTGTTAACTTCGTTGACTTCCTTGAACTCGGAACGCAGCGGACTTTGACTCTGGTCAACGGACGTCGCTTCGTTTCTCAAAACTCTGCCGGCACGGGTCAACAAGTTGACTTTAGCATCATTCCCTTGCCGTTAGTTGAGCGTATTGACACTATCGGTGTCGGCGGTGCGCCAATCTATGGTTCCGATGCGATCGCGGGTACCATCAACGTCATTTTAAAAGATGATTTTGAAGGCTTTGAGGCGCTTGCGCAGTTAGACCGTACGCAAGTGGGCGATGGGGAAGTTCAAACATATCAAATCGTCGCAGGTGCCAACACATCTGACGGTCGCGGTAACGTGACTTTCTCCGCAGAATATTCAAATTCGGAAGGCCTACGCCAAACTGATCGGCCAGGCATCTACCTCGGCGAACCAGTATTTCTGGAGTCAGGTAGCGGTCGGGATATCGATGGGGACGGCGAGGACGATTCCTTCAATGAGCTTGCCACCGATCGGAACGTGCAGCTGTTCACAAACGGCGGTACCATCGCTCCTCCACCACCTGGCCCGATTGGTTCGCTTCCGAATGCAACCTTCATTCCTTCGTTTGGGATTGGCACGATTGGCGGCGCGTTCTGGCAATTTGCGCCGAACGGAGATCTGATTCCTTACGAAGCCGGTTCCCCAGATCCTGAGAGTGCCTTCTTCTCGCTGGGCGGCACACCAAACGATTTCTTCGCGCAGGTTGACCAAATCCGCTCGCCTGTTGAGCGAGTGACCTTTGGTAGCACGTTCAATTACGATCTCTTCGACAATGTTCGCGCGACGGCCGACGTTATATTCTCGAACACTGAGAGTATCGAGCTTGTTGAGCAAGGCGGCTTCCAAACCGGTGTGTTTGATGGCTTCAGTGACGTGATCACCTTCCCGGTCACAAACCCGTTCCTGAACGACCAGGCCCGCGGCGTTCTTACCGCAGCAGGTATTGATGTCACGGATCCAACCGCATTTTTGAGCTTGAACCGTTTCAACAACGATATCATCGATAGTGCGAATGGTTCGGAGTCCACCACATGGAGGATCGCCGGTGGCCTCGACGGTGACTTCTCTTTCGCAGATCGTGAGTTCCGTTGGGACGTTTCTGCAAACGCTGGTCAGTTCACCAACGAAGTCTTTGGTACGCTAATCAATGACCGTCGTTTTCTTCTTGCTTTAGACGCTCGACAACTGACCCAAGCTGACATTGACGAACTTGGCGGACCAGTGAACAATTTGGGTGCTGGCGTTGGAGACATCGTCTGTAACACCACCTTCCTGTTCGAAACGGGCACGGCCGATGAGCGCCAAGCTATTTTGCAAGCGCAAGGCTTGTCTAACCCGGACCTCAATCTGACTGACTCAGCGCCCGTTGATATTACAGCGTGTCAACCACTGAACTTGTTCGGTGAAGGCGCTGCATCATCGGAAGCGCTCGACTATGTGGTGAACCAATCTTCGGTTAACAACGACATTGATCAGTCAGTCTTTACGGCCAACTTTGGTGGCGAGCTGTTCGATCTGCCAGGCGGAACGGTTGCGTTTAACTTGGGTTATGAAACCCGCCGCGAACGCGCGAACTTTCAACCCGCCGCGGGCGTAGAACTCGTCCGTGGTATAACTACCGCCGGTTCGTGGTGTTTCCGCGCCCCGGCCGAGGCCAACTTTGGTGGCGAGCTGTTCGATCTGCCAGGCGGAACGGTTGCGTTTAACTTGGGTTATGAAACCCGCCGCG
>JBCBBY010000118.1:0-5639 GCA_038531195.1 Pseudomonadota bacterium | reverse complement strand
ACGTAGTCGATATGCTCGATAACATTCAAAATGGCTATTGCATCGACATTGCTAAAGGGATTTGGGCACTGATCGACGGTTCTGTAAGGCCATGACAAGCCCAAGCCTTATGTCGGAAGCGCTTCCTAACTCTATCCGGACCGGACGACGCCCCTGTCGCTGAGATCTGTGACTTCGTCAGGTCCAAAACCTGCATCGCGCAGAACTTCGGCACTATGTTCACCGAGTTCCGGCGCAGGGTGGCGCACCTGGCAGGGCTCCTGGCTGAATTTCATCGGAAAGCCGAGCATCTGTACGGTGCCTCGGTCTCCATGGTCAACAGGCATAACCATCTCGCGATGAATCACTTGCGGATCGGCGAAGACACCAGGCACAGAAAGGATGGGCCCCGCTGGAACGCCTGCCGCATTCATTGTCTCGATCCAATGGTCACTGCTCTTGGATGTGAACACAGGTTCCAGGATATCGCGCATGAGCGCACGGTTCTTCATGCGCTTTTCGTTGGTATCTATTCGTTCGTCTTCCAACAGATGCTCCATGTCCAGAACCGCAAGCAACTTGCTATAAACACCATCATTGCTGGGTGCGAGCGCGATGGCGCCGTCTGCTGTGTCAAAGACACCGTAAGGTGCAACAAGCTGATGTTCGTTGCCGCTGCGCACGGGTTCGACGCCTGCGGCAAGATAGTTCGCTGCTTGAAAGCTGAGAAGGCTGATCATGCTGTCGGTCAGTGCGACGTCAACGGTCTGCACACCGGTGGACTTGGATGTGTCGCGACCCACAAGACGCGAAGAAATCGCCAAGGCGCTATATAATCCTACCACCAAATCGCTGATCGGCAGGCCTGAGCGCAACGGCGCGCCGCCCGCCTCTCCATTCACACTCATAAATCCGCTGAGCGCCTGCGCAATGAAATCAAAGGCCGGGCGTTGCGCGTAAGGGCCATCAGCGCCAAAACCGCTGATGCTACAGACAATAAGGTTGGGGTTGAGGTCATTCAGTACCTCAAGGCTCAGCCCCATCTTGTCCAGCACGCCGGGGCGGAAGTTTTCGACCAACACGTCGGCGGTGGCTAACAGGCGTTTGAGCACTACCATCCCGTCTGGGTCGCGCATATTGATCGCAACGGATTTTTTGTTACGATTGTAGCCCGCGTAGTACCAGCTGAAGTCGTTGACCTTTTCGCCCTGCGCGCGCAGTGGATCGCCGCTGGGGGTTTCCACCTTGATCACATCCGCGCCCAGATCGGCCAGCAATTGTGTGCAGAACGGCCCTGCGATGATCCGTGTCAGATCAATAACTTTGACACCTTGCAAGCTCATGCGAACCTCCTTATCCGACCGCGCGGTCCGCGTCGTTGTACGTATGCAAGACCCCGACGGGCTGCGCCTTTTGCAGATGCGCGGGCAGATCAGTCCTTAGAATTTCACCAAATGCGCGCCCGGTCTCGATCAACCTGTCCAGATCGATCCCAGTGGCCACGCCTTCCTGCGCCAGCATGTGCACCACGTCCTCGGTGGCGACATTGCCGCTGGCACCGGGCGCAAAGGGGCAGCCGCCAAGGCCACCAAGCGCGGACTCAAAGCGGGTGATCCCGGCGTTCAGCCCGGCCATCACATTCGCCAGGGCAAGCCCGCGCGTGTTGTGGAAATGCAGGACAATCTCCATGTCCGGCACGGCGGTGGACAGCGCCTCGACTAGCTGTGTCACACGCCCGGGTGAGGCCGTCCCAATCGTGTCGCCCAGCTTGAGCGACCCAACGCCGATGTCCTGAAACCGGCGGGCCAGCGCGACCACGTTTTCAACCGGCGTCCGGCCCTCGAAGGGGCAATCAAAGCTGACAGCGAGTGCCGCGGTGACCGATGCGCCCGCCTGTGCCGCCATCGCGGGCAACGGACGGATGCGTTCGAAGGCCTCATCAACCGAACAGTTGGAATTGGCGCGCGAATGCGTTTCGCTGACCGACATGAAGGCCACCCATACGTCCACACCCGCCGCGCGTTCGCCGCCGCGTTGGTTGGGCACTAGGGCTTCGATCACAAGGTCATCTGAACGCTCAATCCCGGCGATCAACGCCTCGGCATCCGCCAGTTGCGGCACCGCGCGGGGTGATACGAACGACGTCGCTTCCAACCGGCGCACCCCTGCCCCAATCAGGCTGTTCGCGATCTTGATCTTCTGCGCGACCGGCACAAGATCCGGCCAGCTTTGCAGGCCGTCGCGCAGGCCGACTTCGGTTATGGTGACGGTTTGGCTCACTTTTGGCGGGCCTTGAACACGTAGTCGTCGGACGGGAAGGTCCGCGTGCGGACTTCATCGGCATAGGTCTCGAGCGCACCGCGCAGGGTCGGCAAAATCTGCGCATAGCGCTTGACGAATTTCGGCTTGAACGCGTCGAACATCCCGATCACATCGTCGGTCACGAGGATCTGACCATCGCAGGCCACGGAGGCACCGATGCCGATGCTGGGAACCGAAAGCGCCTCGTGCAGCTCGACCGCAATGTCTTCCAGCACGCCTTCGATCACCACAGCAAAGCAGCCCGCTGCGTCCATCGCTTTGGCGTCTTCCAAGAGCCGCTGACGCGCGCCGTCCTCTTTGCCCTGGGTTTTGAAGCCGCCCAGCGTGTTGATCGATTGCGGTGTCAGGCCGATATGGCCCATCACTGGAATGCCGCGCTCGGTCAGGAACTTGACCGTCTCGGCCATCTCAGCCCCGCCTTCCAGTTTGACCGCGTCACAGCCGGTTTCGCGCAAGATGCGCGCGGCACTTTCAAAGGCTTGTTCGGGACCTTTTTGGTAGAAGCCAAAGGGCAGGTCGACAACGATGCAGGCGTGGCTGCAGGCCCGCGCCACGGCGTGCCCGTGTCGGATCATCGTGTCCAGATCGATCCCCACCGTACTGTCATCGCCGTAGATCGTCATCGCGAGGCTGTCGCCCACCAAGATGAAATCCGCGACCTCGTCCACCAGCTTGGCAATCGGTGCGGTATAGGCCGTGAGTGCGACAATCGGAGTGCCGCCTTTCATTGCGCGGATGCTTTGGCTGGTCAGTTTCTTGGTGGCTTTCTTTTGAACGCTCATGTCGGCTTGTCCTGTCTAAGGGGTCCAATGCGCCATCGGCTGCCCGGCAACCGAGCAGTCAAAGGCGCAAAGGTAAGTGTTGGTGATAGAGCCTGCATAAAGCGTCCGCAGATCGGGGCCGCCAAAGGCTAGGCTGGTGGGGTTGTTCAGTGTCGCGCCGGTGTCCTGATAGATCAGGTCGCGCGTCAGGGTGCCGGCATCGAGCGCGGATTGGACCTCGGCCACGCGCTCCGGATCCCGCTCTTCGTAGACCACCAAGACGTCACCATCTTTGGACACATGCGCAATCTGGTTCGCGATGATGCAGGGCACCCAAAGATCGCCATGTTCATCCAGAGCCAGCCCGTCGGGATAGCTGCCCCGCGCGTATTCAGCCAGAACCTGGCGGTTGCTCAGCGTACCGTTGGCCGCGATATCGAACCGCGTGGTGCGACGCGCGAACGTTTCATTAACGTAGAGCGCGCCAAGCGCGGGGTCGATCCTGAATTCATTCGCCGAGATCAGCCCATCCGCCATGATCTCGACCGCGCCGTCCTTGAGCCTCGCAATATAGCCATCCGCTCGTGTGGCGCTGAGCGGCGCCGAGTGATCCGCCCGGGTCAGAACCGAAAACCAGATATCGCCCGCATGGTCGATTAAGACAAAGTTCGGCGTGCCATCGAGCTGTTCGACAAGTGGCGCAACCTCGCCGCCAGAGGCAATGGTCCAAAGACCCCCGGCAGGTCCGGTATTCGCTACTATCACGGTACCATCGGGCGTGATCGCGAAACCGTTGCTGACATGTCCCGGCATCCCTTTGTCACCGCGACTGGATTGACTGCCATCAGACCAAAGTATCTTCACGCCGCCTTTGGCATCACTGCACAGCACCGTGCCGTCTGGCATGGCTTGCACACATTCCGGGCGGCGCAATCCGTTGCCGATCATGCGAAGGTTACTGAGCACCGGGGTCGTCATTTCAGCACCACGTTCGGCAACCACGTTACAATCCATGGCTGCCAGACAAGCAGAAGCAGTACCCCGATTTGCAGCAACACGAAGGGAATGATCCCCTGATAAATCTCACGCATCGACACCAGATCACCCGCCGCGCCTTTGAGGTAAAAGAGAGCGAAGCCAAAGGGCGGTGTGAGAAACGAGGTCTGAAGGTTCACCGCCATCAACACTGCGAACCAATAGACAAGGTCTGTTTTGGCGACGTGATCCCCGAAGTCCATCAGGGCTATGATGGGCGCCACAATGGGCAACATGATCAGCGTGATCTCGATCCAGTCAAAAAAGAAACCCATCGCGAAAATGATCAGCATCAGCATCGCAAGGACGCCCCAATCGCCCATATTCAGGCTTTTGGTTATCTCAACGATAAAATGCTCCCCCCCGATGATACGGAAGACATAGGCAAAGCCCGTCGCCGCAACGAAGATGAAGAAGAACAATGCGATGGTGCGGATTGAACCGTCCATGGCCTCGCCCAGTATCTTAAAGTTGAGCCGCCCCCGTGCGAGGCCAAGGACCAGCGCCGCAAATGCGCCTATCGCAGCGGCTTCTGTCGGCGTGGCCAGGCCGCCAACGATGGAGCCTAGAACCGCAACGATGAGCATGGTTGGCAACGAGAAAGATACAATCGCCTCACGCCAAAGCCCTTTTTTTTCGGCCTCCGTCAGAGGCGGGATCACCGGCGCTTGATCCGGCTTCAACACCGTGCTGATGGCAATATAGATCATGTAAGTGGCTGCCAGGAACAAACCCGGTACGAGCGCCGCGACGAACAGTTTGGCAAGGTTGATCGTCAGGATATCGCCCATGAACACCAACATCACCGAAGGTGGGATTAAAATGCCCAACGTACCGGCGGACGCGACTGTGCCCGCCGCAAGCTTTGGGGAATAACCGTTCTTGATCATTGTGGGCAGTGCCATGACCGTCAGCATCACCACCGAAGCCCCGATCACACCGGTTGCCGCTGCCAGGATTGTGCCCATGCCGGTCACAGACAATGCCATACCACCAGGGACCGCCCGCAGCATCTTTTGCATCGTAAGCAATAGATCCTCAGCGATACGGCTTTTCTCCATGAGCACACCCATGAATATGAACAGCGGCACCGCGATCAGCACGATATTGTCGACCGATCCGCCAAAAATCCGGTTGGGTAAGAGAGAGATCTGAACAAGCCGCATCTCGCCCAAGGCGATGGCGAACACAGCAAAGAAAAACGTGATGCCACCAAGAACAACCGCCACAGGGAGGCCGCTGAACATGCCGATGACAAGGCAACCGAACATCAGCGCCGGCAAAAGGTCTATTAGGATTTCCATAGGCCCTCACGCACAAAGGGTTCGTCCAGCTCGCCGCGCAAATGGGCAACAATGCGCAGCAGAACTGACCAAGCGCCCATCAAGGCGATCAATGCCGAAAGCGGCACAACGGATTTAATGATCCAGCGATGTGTCAAGCCAAGGCTGACGGGCGAACGCTCTCCACGCGAGAACGATCTCTCAGCAAAATCAATGCCATACCAAATCACCAGAAGCAGAAACGGTGTCAGACAGAGCG
>JBCBBY010000117.1:0-5661 GCA_038531195.1 Pseudomonadota bacterium | reverse complement strand
GTCGGTTATCGCTCTCAAGCGCGGACAAGTGGTCTGTGTGATTGAACGGGCTGATCTAAAATGTGCCTTGAAGTCTCACTCTTATACTCATGCCGGGATCTCGTTCGCGCAGCTCTAAGCGGTCGAGCAAGCCCAACCGGTCTGGGTCAAACCGGCGGCGATCGCGGGTTTCCAAGGCGCCCGTGAAGTCATCAATTGACAGGTTCAGCTTGAAATTCCCGAGCGCCGTGGTTTCGACCCATAGCCGCGTGCGGTCGCGATCTTGGTTTTCGGTAACACGATCGAAGCGAAACTGAGGCGCTTGCGTCTCTGTCTCAAATTCCACCCCCCAAGCGAGCGCGAGCGTTTCGATATCTTGGCGAAACTCGATCTCGAAACTGGTCTCAGGCGTATCTGATTGTTGCCGCGTCTCGCCGGTGAGCGGGTCTTCAACTTCGCTATCTTGCCAATTGCCACCTAAAACCAAGGTTGAGCCTGGCACCCATTGAATTGGCGTCTCGATACGCGCATTGAGTCCGTAAACCGTACCATCTCCAATGTTGCCTTGCGTATCGAAACGGTCCGTCTCGGTTTCGATGAGGGCGAAGTCCTGCGTGTCTTCCACATCCCAAGCAAAAAGGGAGACTTCTAGAGCCCCATCCCCAAACCGCCAATCACCAGACAGCTCGGCGCGCCAAGATGTCTCCGGGCGCAAGTCAGCATTGCCCGCATTTACATCATCATTGTCCAGCTCGACGCTGGCCGCGAAATCTTCAAAATCCAGCTGGTCGACATCCCGGAACAGACGAAACCGGATCTGATCATCATCCCCAATCTTGCGGGTGATTTGAAGCGAAGGTTTCCAAAAAGAGAGATCTCGCTCGTCGGAAAAATCGCCTTCATTTCTGAGACGGGAGACCTCATAGGCAATGCCGGTTTCGATGCTCCACTTTGGTCCAAACTCCCAGGCCCGCGTCGCGCCAAACTCCCCGCGCAGTTCTTCTACGATGGTGTTGGCGCCGGGAAGGTCCACCAGGACTGGGCCTGCACCATTATTCTCGGTCAGACGGAGCGATTGATCCAATTTGTTAAACGCCAGCTCGCCTTCCAAGGTCCACGCACCCTTTGATACCGGACGCGATGCCACGGCGCGGAGGACGATTTCTGTGTCCTCCGAGGTTTCAAATTCATCGGTGCGCTCTTCAAACACGTCACCCGCCGCAAAATCAAAACTGATCTGCTGGTCTTCCGTTTCCTGTCTTAATATGAGCGCTGAAAGTTCACTATTCCAGCCAGATAGATTTTGGGAGTAAGTCGCGGATAGTTCGCCGCTCTCCCCCTCCATCTCCGACTGAACCAATTCTAATCCGTCCCGCAGATCTTGCGGCGTAAACAGTTCGGCGCGTTCGCCGGTCTCGCCGGACTCTATTTCGAGAGCTCCTACCAGAGTAAATTCTCCGCTACCGACGGGCGTGTTCAACTCACCTGAAATACCGATGCGATCATCATCACGGACGCGCTTTTCTATGACGCGCTCTTCCAGCGCGTCGAACGCATCCAAGCTCACCTCTGTGCCTGTTTCAGGATCGTGCCATTTGCGATAATCGCCGGACAAACGATACTCGATCTGCCCGACACGGCCGGTCCAGCTGGCATCGACGCTTGGGCTTACGCGATCATCTTCTGTATGGTCGAGCGTTGCGCGCCAGACTCCGGATCCGCCAGCTGCGACTCTCACGATATTGAGACGGACTGATTGCGCATTCGATGCACTGGTGCCGCTGCCACGTATAAGTTCGAGGCGTTGAACGGTCGCGGCTGGAATACGCCGTAAAAAGCCGCGAATACCCTGCCCTTTGACCACTGGCACCCGACCGTCGATCAACACATTTCCTGCGGCGCCCGCTAAGCCGCGTCGGTTTTCGCCTTGGTCCAAACTAAAGCCTGGTACACGCTCGACCATATCAAGCGCAGTTTGCGGCACGAACCGTTCGAAAAATTCCGGTTCGTAGACAATCGGCGCATCTGAAGGCGCCTGCGCCAAGCTCTGGTATGTCAAGCATATGGAGGCTGCCATGAGCAGGCGAAGTTTCAACGCAGTCTCCAATCGAGATTAATCAAAAGCGGGTAGAATTGGCGGAAACGCCTACCTCGCAGGAGATAGAGCGCTTCGCCTTAGACGCCAGGCTTGTTTTCAAATAACCTCTATTTCAGATCGTTCACGCCGGGATAGTCTCCGGTGTTTTGATAAGATCGTTCAGACATGGTTGACGTTGCGCCGCGCGTGATCTGTTTCACCCCGCCTGATTTACGCATCTCGAAGTCATCATAGAGATTGTCGAGGACCGTACGCGCTTCGTATTTAAGCGTGTCGCCATCTACTGTAATGATCTGATAGAATTGTGTATTTTCAGCGCGGCGCGCAAGCTCAACCCCGAATGAGTCATACATATCCCAACCCGTTTCTTGGAATTGGTATTGTTTAGGACCACTGACGGAGTTCACGAACATCGTCTGCACCTGTCCACCGGAGTCGCGCCATCCGAGGCGTTCCGGCGTTTGGCCAATCGCACCGCGGGCATAGGTATGGTCATGTCCCTGAAGCACCAGATCGACGGCGTGACGTTCGAGAATTGGCAACAAAACCGCCCGTCGGTCCGCGCTATCACGCCCACGGCCCGAAGAAAAAATTGGATGGTGCATGGAAACGATTTTCCATGTCGCATCACTTTCTGCGAGCTGCGCATCGAGCCAATCAGCTTGGGCTTCAATGTTGCTGTTTTGGGTCGAGAGAATGAAGACGTGCAGGTCATCTGAATACCGCATGTCATAGACCACTTCGTGCAAATCTGCCGGCAAGCTGGCTTCAACCGGCAGTGTAAATTGCGGCCGCCAAAAAATTGAAAGCACGCGATCGGTTTGGTTGGGAGATAGCCCAAGGCGCGCATATTCGTGATTACCAGCAACCGGTAGCGCGGGGATCATGCCGTGTATGTGGCTGACGGCTTTGAACCATTCCGCCCACTCAAAATCCCGCGATGCGCGGTTGACCAGGTCGCCCGCGTGCAGAATGAAATCCGCATCTGGCGCCGTCGCATAACTGGCGCGAATGAGCCGAGACCAGTGCGACATCACACCGTTTTGAGCATCGCCGACATAGATGAATTTGACCGGACCTGTTTCAGCCGCTGTGCGGGTTTGGAACCACTCACTCCAAGCCCCTCGAGCGCCGCGCACGCGATAGGCATAGACAGTGTCTGGCTCGAGGTCAGAGAAGGTCACAGAATGAAAATGCGCTGCCGACAGCCCGGCATTCATGGGCTCTTGATAAACCGTGCCCGCCAATTCAGGCATCGCAGGATTGAGCGGCTCGGTGCGGGCCGGTATTGTTTCTGAAGTCAGGTCAAAGCGAGCATCGTCAGACGCGACAGCGATTTGAGCAATCGTCTCAATCACTGTTTCGTCCGTACGCCAGGTCACGGAAAACCGATTTTGCGGCGTATCCGCGAGCGTAACGACAATTCGGTCGGGCCATCCCGTCGCCTTCTGCCATGGCGGCATCGTGTCACCATGATGATGGCCTGGACCAGCTGTGGCTGGTGCCAAACAAATTGCGAGAACGAAACTTATGATGAGACCAAGGCGCATGATGGTCATCCCTTTTTCTGCGGATATGACCCTCCGACTAATCCCACTCCATGACGTTGCCATGTCAGCATGTGGCAGATCACTCGCCCAAAGTCGAAACTTGTCTAGTTCGTCTAGGCGACACAATTGGACTCGAGCATAATCAAAACATGCGCATACACTTCATTCGACATTGTCCCGTGATAAAAGATGCGACGACGCCGGCTGAGACTTGGCAATTGGCGCCCGGAGCCTCCAAAATGGAACAAGCGCTCCACGCGGAGCTAATGCGGATAGACTTCGATTGTGTCATCTCCAGCCCTGAGTCGAAGGCGCTAAAAACGGCGGAAAGGCTCCTCGGCAAAGATCATCCGGTGGAGCTCGACGAGCGCCTGCGGGAACTCCAACGCCCTGGATATATTGAGGATTACCAAGCACAAGTTGCCGCCGTTTTCGAGGCGCCAGGTATACAAATCAATGGTTGGGAAAGCGCCGCGGCGTGTCAGGAGCGGTCGATGGCTGCGCTGACTGAACTGTTAGAAAAACGCCGATCCCAGATCCTGCTTTTCGGTCATGGCTTACACGGCGCGCTATTGCGAGCTTTGTGCCTAGGTCAAAGCCTTGCTGAGCTGTCCGATTGGGCTGCGATCAACAGCCCCGATCTGATGATCTTAGACATGGCTGCAAGCGGGCAATTGACCATGGTTGAGGACTTCCGCGGCATCGCTTCGAATTAGAACCCTGCGCACTGGTCTAACCACCCCCCACGCTTTGCGGTCCAGCCGATACCTTCGCCATAACGTGCTCTTTGTATGCCGGTCTCGATTGCAGGCGTTCGAGCCACATCCAGATCGCATTGATGCCATCTGGTTTCGCGACGGCGGGGCAGCGCCACAAGCGGTGCGCCCAAACACCGAGCGCAAAATCCGCGGCACTCAAGTCATGCCCCATAACAAAGTTCTGACCCTCGAGCTGCCGATTCAGGATCAGGAAAGTGGGTGCGACCTGTTCCAGCGTTTTATCGATATCGGCTTGGCTAGCATCAGCGGGCTTGTACGTCTTTCGGATCCGGGAAACGGCCGTTTGCAAAGCCCCCGCCCAATCCATCCACGCCTCAGTCTTGGCCCGCTCTAATGGATCCGCAGCCAAGAACCTATTTTTCGGATCTCTGGCGCACAAAAACCGAATGATCGCATTCGATTCCCAAAGCGTTTCATCATCCTCTAGTCGCACAGCTGGAATCTTTCCTGATGGACACATCTCGCGATACTCAGCCGCATCGTTACCGCCAAACGCTCCGCCCCAGTCGATGCGCTGATGTTCGAGCCCCAGCTCCCCAATCGTCCACATGACGCGCGCGACAGCAGAACTGTCCGGACGGCCATAAATAGTGATCATTTCTCGCCCCCTTGTTTATATTGATCTGAAGTTTTCGTTGCGAATCTTGCGTCGCCAGGGTCTCGCGCGACGTAGAGGTATTTCCCAACGCGCCGCTTCTGGATCGACGTCAAAAATTGCGGGTGATTTCGCAGCATTGTTGCGCCGCGCTAGAACCTCACCATCCGGCCCAATGCCGAAGCAATCGAGTCCGCCCTCGCCTTTTGAAACCGGTGTCGAGACCCCAATGAATAAACCATATGTCGCTGCCTGCGCGCGGGCGTAGATCTCATCGAACGCGCTGTCGCTATAGGAACCGATCAAAACCAAATCCAGGTCTGCGGCCTCATGCGCGTCGAACAGGTCGGGAAAGCGAATTTCGATACAAAGGGCAAAGCCGATTCTGATGTTTTGGATCGTGACGATCGCGTGCGTTGACCCAGGACTAAACCAATCCGAAGACTCTGTATGTGAGAGGATCCGCTTGTCATAATGCGCCGCGATGGCGCCGGTCTCATCTATCACAACTAAGCTGTTTCTAGGCCTCATCCCAGCGATCTGGCGCGCGGTGCCAAGAACAACCCACAAATTTAGGTCTCGCGCCAATTCGGCGATCTCAGCCAGTGTTGCGTCAATCGCCGCCCAGTTGACGGTCTGCCAGTCCAATACCTGTCGTTT
>JBCBBY010000116.1:0-6112 GCA_038531195.1 Pseudomonadota bacterium | reverse complement strand
CACGCCCATTGCCCAATAGGCTTCAAACTCTGCCGCGGGCGACCCAAACCCTTCGGGTAAATTGTCATTTCGGAACGTCCAAGGATGCACCGCCAATCCAAGGGCATGCGCGCGTTCAACAAAATCCGATGGCACGCCAGGTTCAGACCAGAGCAGGATTTTGTAGGGTCCGACACCATCGACAAAGGCGGCCACTTCCTCAAGCGGCGGTTCAAACCCCGCCATCACAGCCCGCGGATCCCCCGTATAAAGTTGCACAAGGTTAAACGCGCTTAGAGAGTCCAATTCGCGTAAGATATGCGCCTCAAAGGATTGGATAAATACCGGAACCTCAACGCCATCGAGCGCTTCTAACAAAGGCGCCTTCATGTCCAACCCAATCTCAGCATGATAACATGGGGACTTGGTTTCCGGGTACAGACCGACGCCGGACGACACTGCGAGGACAATGACCTGGTCGAAGCTTGGAATCTCAAACTGATCATCAAACTCTGTCGAGCGCCCTGGATAGGCCTGACGGGCGCGCAAGGTCTTGATCTCAGCCAGGGTAAAATCCTCTGCCCACCAATCCTCACGGGCGCCTGTCAATGTCTCTTGCACGCGCTTGCGGTCGGCAAATTCCGGTCGATCAGAAACATTTGTAGTGGTCGAGAGATAGCGGTCATGCCGCGCGATGAGGACGCCATCCTTGGTCATGACGAGGTCCGGCTCAATAAAGTCCGCGCCCTGTTCGATGGCCAATGTGTAAGCCTCTATCGTATGTTCGGGCAATGTCCCAGAGGCGCCGCGATGCGCGATGATAATAGGCCGTTCCCCCGTCAAAGTTGAGTATTCCGGCGCGCCTGGCGCCGCGGCCGAACAAGCCGAAATCAACATCAACCCCACACCTGCCCATAAGATCCGCATCTGCCACTCCATTTATCGCAGTTCATGCCCCGCTGTCGCTTCCCTTACAGTTCGCGCATGTCTATATCGCGCGTATGACACCGCGCGATAAAATTCGAAATTTTTCCATCGTGGCTCACATTGACCACGGCAAATCAACCTTGGCTGACCGCTTGATCCAAAAGACTGGCGGGCTGACCGAGCGCGAGATGTCGGAACAAGTGCTTGATTCCATGGACATCGAAAAAGAACGCGGGATCACGATCAAAGCGCAAACTGTGCGGCTCGACTATACCGCGAATGACGGCGAAACTTATACGCTGAACCTGATGGACACCCCGGGACATGTCGACTTTTCGTATGAGGTGAGCCGCTGTCTCGCCGCATGCGAAGGCTCTCTCTTGGTTGTGGATGCGAGCCAAGGCGTCGAGGCGCAGACGCTCGCCAATGTCTATCAAGCGATCGAGCAGGATCACGAGATTGTGCCGGTCCTAAACAAAATCGATCTACCTGCCGCCGATACCGATCGTGTCAAAACACAGATCGAGGACATTATTGGCCTCGATGCCTCTGACGCGGTCGAGATTTCAGCAAAGACGGGGCTGGGCATCGAAGATGTGCTAGAAGCCATCGTCGAACGTCTGCCCGCTCCCGATCAAGGCGAAGCGGATAAGCCACTTAAAGCGGCGCTCGTGGACGCGTATTACGACCCGTATCTTGGTGTTGTCGTCATCGTGCGGATGCATGATGGAATCCTCAAAAAGAAAATGAAAATCCGGATGATGAAAACCGGCGCGACCTATGACATTGACCGCGTCGGCGTGTTCAAGCCGAAGCCAACCGATGTTGATGAACTCGGCCCTGGCGAAGTCGGTTTCTTAGTGGCCTCAATCAAAGAGGTCGCGGATTGCGCCATCGGTGACACGATCACGACAGAAAAAGGCGGGACAGAGGACGCCCTCGCAGGCTATAAGGATGTTCAGCCGGTTGTTTTTTGTGGTCTTTTTCCCGTCGATGCAGCGGATTTTGACGATTTGCGTGCTGCGATGGGCAAGCTGCGCTTGAATGATGCGAGCTTTACTTGGGAAATGGAAACGTCTGCGGCCCTCGGTATGGGTTTCCGGTGCGGGTTCCTTGGACTGCTTCATCTCGAGATTATTCAAGAACGTCTCAGTCGCGAGTTCGATCTCGACCTCATCGCCACAGCCCCCAGCGTGGTCTATCAAATGACCATGACGGACGGAACCGAGATTGAATTGCACAATCCGGCTGACATGCCCGACGTGGTGAAAGTCGAAGAAATCCGCGAACCCTGGATTGAAGCAACAATTTACTCACCCGATGAGTATCTAGGTTCCATTTTGAAACTTTGCCAGGACAGACGGGGTATTCAAAAGGAACTCTCTTATGTGGGCGGGCGCGCAATGGTAAAATATGAGCTGCCGCTCAATGAGGTCGTTTTCGATTTCTATGATCGCCTCAAATCCATGTCGCGCGGATATGCGAGTTTTGACTATGAAATCATCGGTCATCGCGCGGAAGACCTCGTGAAGATGAATATCCTCGTCAATGATGAGCCAGTTGATGCGCTCGCCATGCTTGTGCACCGCGCGCGCGCGGAAGGCCGCGGCCGACAAATGTGTGAGCGCCTGAAAGACCTGATCCCCCGACAAATGTTCAAAATCCCCATCCAGGCCGCGATCGGTGGACGCATTATCGCCCGCGAAACAATTTCGGCGCTGCGGAAAGACGTGACCGCGAAATGCTATGGCGGCGACGCCACGCGAAAGCGCAAGCTCTTGGAAAAACAAAAAGCCGGTAAGCAGCGCATGCGTCAGTTCGGGAAGGTTGAAATTCCCCAGGAAGCTTTTGTTGCGGCGCTGCGTATGGATGATGACTAAGATCGCAGCAATGGCTCAGTCCACCCGCCCAGACCAACCAAGTAACGTCAATGAGACGTTCCCAATCGCGTTTACGCTTGGGCTTGGCGGGGTGAGGATGAGGTGCAGCCGCTTCTTCTTTTGATCGCACCCACGGATTGGCTGTCTCCGGAATGGCGCGCGTTTGCGGAGGTGCTTTGGCGGACGCCAGGGGCTCTTTTGGCGAATCCGACTTTGTCTCTGGTTCTGATGTTTCAGGTAAGACGTCGGCGCAACGACGCGATCTCAGCGCGCGCGATTTCAAGCTCCCGATTGGGAAGGTTCACTTTATTGAATGCAAGCACACCGAAGAGCGGCCCCATCAGGAGCCAAAGAAAACCGGCTATGCCGAGAATGATAAGACCTTCCCTATGGTCCTCCAAACTTATTCAGTGAGCGTTTGTTCTCTTTTGACCGTTAAGTCAATGCGCCCGACGAGTGCGGAAGACATTAGCTGGCAAGAGCTACGCTAGACCCCTAAAAGTTTCGGATTGTGACCGGCAACCGCCAATCATCCGCGTCCAACTCACCCACAAAGTTTCCCGACGCCCCAGGTCGAAGCGTAAGTGAGGTGCGGCTACGCTGACTGCGACACAAGACTTCATCGCTACGAAGCACGCAATCCATCGAAACATCGCTTCTATTGCTTTGAGCGTTCATTACAAAACGGTCTGGATCGAAATACTTCGTATCCACCTCCAGCCGAGCGATCATCCACCACTGCGTGAGGCTGTGATCCGCTAACTTTTGGTCAAGCTCGATGGGAATTTCGACAATAAAGAAAGGCTTACGGGTAAGCACACCCGCGATAGCCTCTTTCCTTACCATCACATCATCTGAGTTAAACCCTGCCTCAATCGCCGCGTCTCGAATATACCGATTATCGCTCGCGAGCCCGTCAGCGATCGACATTTGGCGGACAATTGAATTTTCATGCTCAAGCAATTCGAGGAAATTCGCTACCTCTTCGGCCCGCTCCAAAATGCTTGCTTTGTCTTGCGCGCTCGCCGATTGAACCGCAATGCTGCAAGCCAGGATCAATGCAGTAAAGCCCGGCCAGACACTCCGCCATGAAAGAAATCGATCTCCTGAAAACCACTCACGCATTCACTCGTCCCCTTAAGTTACTGCGGAAGTTAACCATCTTCAGCTTGCGGTGGGAAGAGCTCAATCTATCGCCCGATCGCTGGCTATGACCAAGAGCGCAGAATTTTCCCAATTCTTAACATCCATTTGAAGACCCCTGCCGTAAAGAGAGTCTGGTAACTTGTGGAATTCGCCACTATGTTCCCATCATCGCCCTGAGGGTACAAACCCCGGGCGGGCGTTAAGTCCCTGTCTGATCGCCTCCTTGATTGGTTCGCTTCGGATACGGCTCGACCTCCGTCCCTCAGACTAAGGAATACATCATGGCTATGGATGCCATCACCCCTGAAGATCAAATCACACGCGAAGACGACATTGTTCGCCCCAGCATGGAAGAAGCGATGGACGCTGTCCGAACGCTTTTGGCCTGGGCCGGCGACGACCCTCGCCGCGAAGGCCTGATCGACACGCCTAAACGCGTTGCTAAAGCCTATCGCGAGTTTTTTGCGGGCTATGAAATGGACCCGGTTAAAGAGCTTTCGCGGACGTTTGAAGACGTGCAAGGCTATGACGATATCGTCATGCTCAAAGACATCGACGTCGAGAGTCACTGTGAGCACCACATGGTGCCGATCTTAGGCAAAGCGCACGTCGCCTATATGCCAACCCATCAAGTTGTGGGCATTTCTAAGATCGCGCGCGTCGTCGAGATTTTCGGCAAGCGTCTGCAGACACAAGAAACCATGACCGCTCAAGTTGCAGATTGTATCACTGAGGCCCTGCAGCCCGCAGGCGTCGCGGTTTTGATCGATGCCAAGCACCAGTGCATGACGACGCGCGGTGTTCATCATAAGAATGTCGCGACCGTGACCACGCAATTTACTGGCGTGTTCAAAACCGACAAAGACCTACGCAACCGCTTCCTGCGATTTGCTGGCCAATAAATCATTGACCTTCCTTGGCCTTCGCCGTTGAACGGAGAAGGCCAAGGAGGGCGAAGTGAACCTTAACGCCGCAAAAACAACCTTTTTTCTCGCGACCTCAAAAGCCGAGGAAGCGCGAAAATTCTATGAAAATGGACTCGGACTGACGCTCGATAGCGAGGACGAATATGCGCTGGTCTATCAGCTCGGCGGCGCAGAATTGCGTTTATCAAAAGTCCCAAACCATACGCCATTGCCGTTTACTGTGCTGGATTGGCAGGTGCCAAGTATTTTAGATGCGCACGCAGAGCTTGCTGTGCGCGGGATCTCCTTCACGATTTATGACGGCATGGGCCAGGATCAAAACGGTATTTGGACCAGTCCGGATGGCGGCGCGCGCATCCTGTGGTTTAAGGATCCGGACGGCAATGTGCTATCCGTGTCTGAACGGTCATAATCCTCGCATTGCTGGCGGGCTCATCTTTTGTTAACCATGTCCGAGCCGGTCCCCACAGGGTGGACGGCGTAAAACCCATTGGGAGGATGGACATATGAAAAAGTTTATTGCGGCCGCATTAGCAGCAGGTTTGATCGCGGCCCCGGCATTCGCAGCTTCAATTACGCTCTCATTCGCTGGCGATGATGGCACAACACAAGAATGGAGCTTTGATGGCGAAGGCACCGCGACGTATGCGGGCACCACCATGCCTTACACATGGGACGAAGAGGCGCGGAAGCTTTGCGCAGAAATTCCAGATCAAGGTGAAGTATGCGCCACCTTCGATAGCGCCGCACAAGCCGTTGGGGAGTCTTCTACTTATACACTCTCGACAGGCGGAACGGGCACCGCGACGATCACCGCAATCGAAGAATAGAGTCCCGATCTCAGGATCAACCGAAGGCCCAGCATTTTGTGCCGGGCCTTTTCTATTGACTATGCGGGTGAGATCACTTATTGTTTATCAATAAGAAGGATCCTCCCCATGCATGCAGAAATCGTCCGCCTCGGTCTCCATCAAGTCGATATTAAGATCGTCAATGGCGAGGAGATGCACGTCTTGCAGTGGCGACGTAACTTGATGTGGGATGAAGTGCTCTTGAACGGAAAGCGCCAGGCTCACTCGTCTGGTTTCTTTGGGCGCGAGAAAGTCTATGGCTTGGTTTTCGGCGCTGATGAGAACAATCAAGGCGGTACGCAAGTCATGCTGCTGCTTGACCCCAAGACCGACTATACAAGCTGGAGCGGCGATCAACGCATAAGCGGGATCCGCCTCGAGGCGAAGGATGGTCCGATTGTGT
>JBCBBY010000115.1:0-6139 GCA_038531195.1 Pseudomonadota bacterium | reverse complement strand
CGGGCGTTTGATGGCGGAGGAGGAGTCTGCTCAACGGCCGCTAATGCATTGTAATAATTGTATATAAAAATGCAGTGTGCAGCGTTTTGTGTAGCAAATTGTGCAGCAACTCGAGGGAACCAATCCGCGGTGTTTTGGTAACTCGATTCGATCCCGAAAAGACTAGGGCGCTTTTCGGGATATTCAAAACTAGCGGCTAGATTCACGACGGCTTATTCCTAATTGCAGACATAAGCCAAGCGCCGTTTTCGCTTCAGCGAAACCGCTTTTTTGGGCATGCGGCATGAGCATAAGAACACAAAAAGAACACAGAATCGCAATAGCGCGCGATCATGCGTTCGTTATTCGTTTTGTTTCTGCTGTTGGCGCTGCTCCCTGAGATATCACCTCATAGTCGAGCATCTGCATCTGAACCAACTAAGAGTATCTACTTCTTAGTAGATGTAAGTGGCTCAATGCAGAACCGATGGGTCGATGCCGAAACAGAGATAAGCAAACAACTGTCCGTAGTCGCTAACGAGCATCCGGAAGCGATGATTTCGCGCACGGAGTTTAGAGCAAAAACTGTATCAGACTGCAGCGATGAAATTGCCATTGTCGACCCGGTACCGTTGGCCTTGCTGGCGGAACCTCAAAAGGAAAGAACTTTTGCGACTGACGATTACTCACCATTGGGATCAGCGCTTCTTGCGGCCATCACGCATGCGAAAATGGGCCCCGCAGAAATCTTTCTGGTCAGCGATTGGGCGCAATCGCCAGGCTGTGGAGTAACAATTGAGGATGCGATACAGCGTGTCGACCCCGATGCCGATATCGCAATAACGCCGATTATAATCCGCGCCAACGATGCTGATTTAGTCTTAGCGAGGGAAGCGTCACGTTCGCGCTTTGTCGTGATTTCTGATGTGAGCAATGCGTCCGCCAATACAAATGGCGTTGGCGTTCCAAAACTCCGAACGGAGGTTTACGGGCCTCCGAAATCCTTCTCCCTCAAATGGCTGCTTATACCACTCAGCTTGATATTTTTCGGTGCGTCCGTCGTGATATTTCTTACGATGGCGCTTCGAAAAAACGAGGCAATCGCGAGCCAAGAAAGTGAACCGAAACAAAAACATAAGGCGATCGCTGCTTGGACGAGCGCGGCATTCTCTTTTGGCTCTTTGGCGTTAGCGTTAGTTTTGTTTAGCGACGCTCAACGAGCGCAGTTTCCATTTTTGTATCAACAAATGAATGGTCGCCTACTATCCGGCTTGATTTTGAACTTGATGCTCGGGTTCGTTGGTTGGTCCCTCATACAAGTGTGGGGAATTAATGAGTTCCGTCAAAAAACAGCCAACCGGAAGTACATCAAAGAGCTAGAGGAAACCCGACGAAACCAACGCTTAAAAGATCGAGAAGATAAGTTCCAAGCAAACGACAAACCCAAGTTTGAACGCAAGCGTGTCTACGCAACCTCGAAAGTCGAAAACGTAAAACAGCGTCGGTTGCTAATGTACCAAGGTCCGCTCGAAGAGTCTGATCTGCTCGCTTTATCTAAAAAAGTCGCGCGCGTGGAACAAAACTTGGAGCGTCTCGTAGAGAATTTTTTTGCTGCTGCGAAGAGAGATGATCGACAAACACTGTCCGCATTTTTGAACGCGTCCAGGCAAAATTACTCTGAAGTTGCCGACTTACTGGTAGAGCAATCCCTTCTTGATGAAAAAATCGCCATAAGGGCGAATGAAGTGCTAGCAGCCTGGGAGCAAATTTTGGATGACGATCGGAGTGAAGTTGCAGAATACTCCCGATTGATCGAGCAGTTCAACGCCGACACTATTTCGTAATCGCATGTCTGCTTCTGCTCGCCAATCAGAACTAGCGAGTGGCCGTTGCGGGGCGATTTTAAGCCGCTGAGACAATGTTTGCTCCCGGTCGTGGTTTTTTAGAAGTGGAATGGATTCTCATTCATGACCGCGCTACGGAGTGAGCGGCCCAATGCTGACTTTGACTTGTCAATTCCCACGCTCGATCATCGCTCCGCCAAAGGTCGTTCAGCAGCGGCATAAGAAGCCATCTCTAGAGCGCCCAGTAATCCGGGAGCAACATCCACCAAGCCCGGCGGTATCAAGAAGGTTTCGAGGTCTTGCTCAGATTTGGATAACGCATACCCATTCAACATCTTGCCCAAGGTTCGGCGGACCATCGGCAGAAGAAAACCTTGCTCGAAAACGCCGCCGCCAATAATAATTCGTTCTGGACGAACCGAGTAGATGAGGTTGTTGCAGATTGCTGCGATATAGTGAGCTTCCATCTCCCAAGCTGGGTGGTCTGCTGGGATCTCTTTTGGGCTCATTCCCCACCGATCTTCAATTGCTGGCCCACACGCAAGGCCTTCAACACAATCGCCATGATACGGGCAATTTCCAGGATATTCATCACCTGGTGCGCGTGGCACACGCAAATGCCCGAGTTCGGTATGGTTAGAGGTAAGGAGCCGTTGCCAAAACTGAACCACCCCAACACCGATGCCTGTTCCAACGGTCATGTAGCAATAATTCTGGAAGCCGCGCGCAGCACCGAAACGACCTTCGGCGAGAGCGGCTCCATTGACATCTGAGTCAATTTTTGTGCGCACACCTAGTCGCGCCTCAATCTCTTTTCTGAGATTGATACCAGACCAGTTTGGTTTGGGCGTTGAGTAGATTTTGCCGTAATCGTCGGAATGCGGATCCACCACGATAGGACCAAAACTCGCAATCCCCATGCCGTCAATCGGCCCAAGCTCACGAGCTTGTGTCTGAAAGAACTCGACCACTTGGTTCAGTGTCGTCTGAGGGTCGGTTGTGGAAATGCGTATCTTGTTGATGTTCCGCTTATGCTGATCGGAGGTCGCGCAAACGAATTTCGTTCCGCCAGCTTCTATCGCGCCAAGGATCATACGACTGTCTCCTTCGGTGCTGACTCTTCTGTGTCGCCGCTCGTCATGCCTTCAGTGCGGTGCGCCCAAAAACTATACAGCGTGATGAGGAAGAAACAGACCGCAGGCACATAGAATGACATGTGCATGCTGCCAGTAAGGTCAGACACCCATCCTTGAATGCCCGTAATCACTGCACCACCAACAATTGCCATGACTAAGCCGGCAGCAGCAATCTTCGCATCGGCGCCAACCCGGCTGAGCCCGATCCCATAAATTGTGGGGAACATCAGCGACATACAGGCCGATACAGCAATCAAAGCATAGACCCCGAAAATGCCGGATGAATTCGCCGCAAACACCGTGAACAAAGCTGCGAGCAGCGATAATACCGACAACAATATTGTCGGGCGCACAAAATTCATCGCCCAGGTGCAAAGAAAACGCGAGAGCAAGAAAGCGACTAGGGCTGCTGTGTAGTAATTCGCGGCGGCCGCTTCATTGATATCTAGATTGGCCATTGCATAGCGAATAGTGAAAGACCAAATACCGATTTGCGCGCCGACATAGACAAATTGTGCAAATACGGCGCCCGTATAACTCGGCAGTCGAACGAGGCGCCCAAGTGCCGGCAATAACTCTACATGCGTCTCTTTCATCGCTGAGGATTCAACCCGGCGGGTAGCGATAATCACCCACAATGCAATCAGTATGAATGCGACCGCAACGTAAGGTCCCATCACGGCGGCCAGTTCGTCACGTTGAATTGCTGTGAGTTGCTCAGCCGACATTTGGCTCCGGGCATCTGCGTCCGCCGCATTGAGGTTGGCGAGGATGAAAAACTTGCTGATGACGACGCCAGAGATGGCACCAATCGGATTGAATGACTGAGCTAAGTTTAATCGCTGTGTCGCCGTTTCTTTAGGACCCAATTGGTATATGAAAGGGTTCGCCGAAGTCTCCAAAATCGACAATCCTGCGGCCAAGACATAGAGCGCAATCAAAAAGTGCGCGTACTGCATCGTTGAACTGGCCGGATAGAATAGCAATGCCCCGCCAATGTAGAGGGCCAGTCCAATCAAGATCCCACTCTTATACGAGAAGCGTGTGATCAAGAGTGAAGCTGGAAGCGCGAAGCAAAAATAAGCTCCATAGAATGCGTATTGCACGAAGGTCGTTTGAAAGTCCGACATGCTCATGATCCGCTTGAATGCGGCCAATAGCGTGTCGGTCATGTTTGCGGCCAAGCCCCACGCAAAAAATAGACTGGCGACGACCACAAAGAGTAAAGTCTGGCCGCGGGCAATCAAGTTGGGAGAAGATGGAGAATTCATCACTTAGTCCTACTCGACGTTTCGTCACTTTGCCGAAGCAGGTCCAACTGCATCCGGTACTGCGGGCGAACGGACTCAAGTCTCCGAACGTCCATTCAACCAAAAAAGCGGGGCCAGTTGAAAGTGTCCACTGGCCCCACACAGTGTCAAAGATGAAGGCACCATATAGGGAGGATCGCCGCTCATCTCCAACTTGCTTACCTGATCAGAAACGGTATCCCAGGCGCAAGTTCACGAGGCGCGGGTTCACCACTCGCGCATTAAACGTGTTGGTGCCTCCAAACACCGTTTCTCCAGCTCTTGGGTCACCTTCTGTCAAGCCTTCGCTATTGAATGCATTGCGAACTTCGCCAATGACATAGACACCATTTTCAAGGTTCAATGATGCACCGAAATTGAAGATCTCATAAGGTGAGAGTTCTGCCGTATTGGCGTCGTCGGCGAACCGTCGACCACTGCCAGATACGCTCGCAAAGACTTTTAGATCGCCGAACTCAAACTGATCAAACTCATAGCTTGTCCGCGCCTGGTAGAACAATTCTGGTGTCCGAACAGGCAAATTGCCATTGATGTCGAAGAACGTTGTCTGCCCTGTACCCGGGTCGATAGCTTCAGCCGCAGGCGTGTCGAAGAATTCTGGTTGTTGTAGGGTTCCAGTTAAGTCGATCGACCACGCGTCTGTCAGGTTGATGTTGAATTCGCCTTCGACCCCATGAGTTCGAGCATTGCGGAAAGCTTGGCGTTGAACCACAGCGCCGTCAACGACCGTCGGAACGTTGAAAAACAGATCGTTTGCTTCGGCAAAGAAATAGTTCACCGCAGCGTTCAGGCGCCGAGAGCGATACTTCAAACCAGCTTCAATAATGGCGGTGTCTGCTGGTGCTGTTTCCAAGCGATTTTCATTGTTGAAGTCGATAATCGCTTGAGCGCCATCCGCCGTTGTTCCATCGAACGATGCGAGGGCTTGATAGCGATCAGCGTCCGGCATCCGGAAGCCGCTAGCATACCGAGCGAACACGCTGAGGTCATCATTGACTTTGTAGTTGGCAGCGATGGTCCAGGCGAGTTCCTCATAGGTCAAATCGAAGCTTCGAAACGTGCCGTCTCCGAATGGAAGCGCGGTCAAAGCTGGGTTACCGGGATCGGTTCGCACCCCGTCGTCGCTAAGATCAAATCGCGCAGCGTTCTCAACTTCGCCCGTGGCGTCCAGAGTTTCATAACGGAGGCCCAAGTTAAAATCGAACGCCCCGACGCCCCAATCGAAATCGATATACGGCGCGAACGTCGTCTCAGAATAGATAACATTTGCAAACCCATCCGGTCCGCGCAACAAGCCGCCAAATGTACCCGGCCCGTTCTCAAAAACCGCCGTGGTGGGATCGTCCACGATTGCGGAGCCGTCGACTTGGGTGAAGATCAAGTCAACGCGCTGTGGGGTTGGGGAAATGGTTTGCAGAGTGTCGAAGCGATGGTCGATCACTTGAGCATCGATATCCGAAAAGAATAGGCCCAGCGTCGTATTGAGCACGCCGCCGCCGAAGCCGTCATAAGTGTGCTGAAGAGCCAAATCGTTCTGGAAGTTTTCACCTTCCACACTTCGGTAGAAATACCCTCCATCAATACCAAAGCCATTTGTATTCAATGTATCGGCAGTATCTTGGTTGGCCAACAGGATGCCCGTGCCCGTATCACGAATCTCGAAGAATAAAGTGCCGTCCGTACCTTGCGCACCGGCAAAACGATCGGGTGCGGAGTTAAAGATCTCGCTCGCGATCCCGGTAAGTGATCTCGCATTGCCGACATTAATGATCGCGTTAAACGTGGTGAACATGTCGGTATAGCGGTTTTGGTTGGTCACGGTCCAACCTTCGCCCAGTTCATATTGAGCTTTAGTACCGAAATAGGTGAC
>JBCBBY010000114.1:0-6921 GCA_038531195.1 Pseudomonadota bacterium | reverse complement strand
GCTTACGGTGACAGCGTCATGGGCGCCGGATGTGTCTTCAGTGACCGTGAATGGCGTGTCGCAAGCACCGGGTGATCCAATAGAGCTAAGTGCGCGGGACCATGGCCAAGAAGTCTCGATCATAGCCGAGGCTGCGAATGGCGCACGCCGGGCAAATTACGTCATTCTTACACTGCCACATACGTTCCCACCGCTGAAAACAGAGATCAGATCTGCCGACGAGGTCGCACCCGGCATTATCACTGGACTGCAAGCCTGGCCAAATAATCCAACCTTCACGCCGCGCCGATTCCTCCGCAATTTGCTCTACACCGAAGGGGTTTTTGGCACGCTTGCCCAATTGCGAAAATCGAGACTGCAGCCATTCGATGATTTCACCACGGGGGAAGTCGGTATCGACTTAGACGCCAAGCACCGCGTCTACTTGCCGTTTGTCAACTTCGCGCTGGATCAATTCGGCACGCCGCTAAAGTATAACAATATCGCGCCGCGCACGATTTTTCTGCCTGTCTCAACGTCAAAAGATGAAGGGTTGCTGCCGGAGCAAGGCTTTGTCTTTAAAGAGAATGTCTTGAATTCAGACGACAATTTTGCCGAGGCCATCACTCGAAGCTTCGTCGCCCCCAAGGGTGAAACGTCCCGCACAGAGATCCCGCGCCACATCGATCAGTTTGATGATGGACACCATATTGATGTCACCGAATGGGGGACCATTCAAAACTTGTTCTATCGGATCCATCCGGCAGGGACGGAGCTGAAGAATGGTGATATGCTCGATGTCAACGTAACCAGTACTTATTTGGTCGAACTCGATCGAGACGGAAACGTCGTTTGGGAATGGGACTCCATCGACCATTTTCCGCCGAGCCAGGACATTACCTATCTGCCCAAAGACCGATACGATGAGTGGGATTACTTCCACACCAATGGCATCCGCTTTGCGCCGGGCAATAAGGAGCTGATCATCAGCGCGCGCCATATGCGTGCGATTGCCAATGTCGATTATGAGAGCGGGCGTGTGAACTGGGTGCTCGCAGACCCGGCGTCGCCGCTCAATCAGTTTACTTACATTGGAGACCCGCTGGGTGGCATTGCCACGCTACACGCGGCCATTATGCGCGATGATGAGTTATTGATCTTTGACAATGGGCATTATCCGACGCCGGAATGGCAAGAGGGATCTTATATCTACGGGGCGCCAATTGACGTGCGCCACGACTACACGCGGGTTGTTTCCTATAAACTCGACCTAGAGGCAATGACTGCCACCTATCAAAGAGAATGGACTTATCCCGAACGTCTGGTGCGAACTGCCGGCTATTTGATGTTCGTCCCGAATGGCGCAGAAGCCGAAAACCTTTTGATCAGTTGGGGCTCCGGGGGGGCATTCACTGAATACAATTCAGAGAATGATCTGGTTATGTCGACAGATCTCGGTGGCTTAACCTACCGATTCTATAAGACCGATATTGATCAATGGATGGAGTGAATCGCTCAGGCCTCTGCGCCGATTTGCGCTTGATTAGAGAAGTCTATTCAGAGCTGAGGGAGGCTCCGGTTTTCGCTAATGACCGCTTTGGGTCAGGAGGAGACATTAGACATACTTTCGCTACAGTGGTCTGGAATGCCTTCACCAACCTCTGACATGGAGTGCATCGGATGGTGAAACTGCGAAGATTTACGCTTCTAGCTTTCATGCTCGTCCCTATGGGAGCATGCTCGGTCACCGCAACTGTGGATGAAATGCGAACGTCAATTGTGAATGCATGGTCTGTGAGCGATCAAATTCCAGAAATTGCCTCAAATACGGGTTCGTTGGTGCAGATCGTATTGTCGGTCAATCGCGATCTGGAGGCAACGCGAACGCGATACGACCTTCATCACTACTATCTCAGCATGGGGCAATGCTCGGATTCTCCAGATCGGGAGATGCGACTGAGAGACGACTGGGAAACTCTCGCGCACTTCTCCGTCGTGAAGGATGGGTTGTATGAAAATTCAAGCGCAATCGCATTCTACGTCACGCACCAAGATGTGCAGCGATTACGCCAACGCGAACCACGCTTCAAAGAATCAGTTTCATCTGATTATTGTTTGCAAGTTGGAGCGGGAGCGATGTGGGGAATTTCAACGTTTGCCACGAATCAACTTCCGTTAAACCATACGACCAAAGATATTTTGATTTCATTCTTCGAGCGGCCAGGGTGACTTTGACCCCTTTGACCCCTTTGACGCCGTAAGCAGACATAAGCTCAGCGGCTTAAAATCGCCCCAAGTCGGTCGTTCGACTGATGTCTCGCTACCCTCAAATCAAACATTCCGCACCTCTCTTTGAATTCCCAATTGACTATTTCGCAAAAAGAACAAAAATAGAACAAATGGGACGAATGGATCAATATGGGCTGCAACAAGCCGGTACGCTCTTGCGTGCGCAGAAGGCGCAGGCGGAGGCCTATATGTCTTTGCGAAAGGGGCGTCTCCATGAGGTCTACGGCCCGGGCGCGGACATGTTTGCCATTCAGGCCAGTGCGCGCCAAGCCAGTGTGACGCTTTGGATCGGTCTTCACAGGGATGTCGACAAGCTCTGTCCCAGCGGGCTGCAGGCCTATCTCGACATTGATGACCTGATCATCGTTGAAGCGGTCTCGCGCGGGGAGTTGCTCTGGGCTGCGGATCAGGCCTTGCGGGCCGATGGCGGGTTTTGCGTCATTCTCGAAATGCCAGACACTTTGTCTTTGAAAGAGAGCCGCCGCTTACAGTTGGCGGCCGAGCAGGGCGGCGGGATTGGGCTTTTAATCCTGCGCGGCGGGGTCAGCACGTCCGCGGCGCAAACGCGTTGGTATTGCGCGCCTGTGGCGGCGGCGGCCCCGACTTGGGACTGGCAATGCGAGAAAGGTAAGAATGGCGAAACGGGGACCTGGCGGGTGACATCGCAAGGAGGGCAGAATGCCAAGGATATGCTCCATATGGCTGCCACAGCTCCCGCTTGATCGGCTCACCCGGCAAGGCGATCCGCGCCTCAGCGGGACGTTTGCAGTGATCGCCGAGGAGAGCAATGCCTGGCGGCTCACGCATGCAAATGATGCGGCGCTGAAGGCGGGGGTGAAAGCCGGCCAAGCGCTCGCCGATGCGCGGGCGATCTGCCCGGACCTGCTGACCGAGCCAAGTGATCCTGTGCGCGAGGAGTTATTGCTGCGCGCGCTGTGGCGCTGGGCCGATGCGTTGTCGCCGCGCGTGTCGCTCGATGCGCCGGACGGGCTATTGCTGGACATTACCGGTTGCGCACATCTGTTTGGCGGCGAGGCCGAGATGGGGCGTGAGGCTCTGACGCGCTTGGTTGATCTACAAATCCAGGCGCAGATTGGGATCGCGGATACGAAAGGTGCGGCGCAGGCTTTAGCGCGGTTCGGACCGTCTGAGGTCTCTGTCGCCGCGCCAGGCCGAAGTGCGGATGCGCTCGCGGCTTTGCCGACGGCCGCCCTTGATCTCCCCGATAAGACGATCAGTGAGCTCGCCCGCGCGGGGCTAACAACGATTGGCCATCTTTATCAGCAAAAGTCGGCTGAACTGGCGCGCCGATTTGGCTTGCGTCTGACCCAGCAGCTGGGCGCGGCCAGTGGGCTTGAGCCAGATCCGGTGACGCCGAAAGCCGCCGACCCGACTTATGCCGCCCGGATGACACTGCCGGAGCCGATTGGGTTTCTGGACGATTTAGAGAACGTGCTCACACGTCTTGCGGCGCAGGTCTGTGGACGGCTTGAGAGCGACCAACGCGGCGCGCGGCAGTTCCAGCTCACGGTGCGCTGCGTCGATACCGGCGATCATCATATGAGCATTGGCTTTGCCCGGCCATGCTCTGACCCGGACGCGGTGTTGCGGCAATTCTCGCATCCGCTGTCGAAGCTTGAGATTGAATATGGCGCCGATTGGTTCCGTTTGTCGGCGCAGCATATTGAGCCGATCCGTTTGAAACAGGCCTCGTTCGGGGAGGATGCCAAGCGGGCTGACCAGCGACTGATTTTGATTGAGACGCTCGGCAATCGGTTGGGCTTTGACCATATCCGGATCTTCAATCCGCGCGACAATCATGTGCCGGAACATGAGTATGAGCAGATCCAGGCCGCAGGGGCGAGCCCGGCTTGGCGAGCAGCGCCGCGAGCGCGGCCGATCCGGCTGTTCACGCCGCCGGAATTTGTCCAAGTCGAAACGCCAGGTCGTCCGCCGAGCGTGTTTAAATGGCGGCGTTTGTCCTTCCAGACGGCGCGCGCGGAAGGCCCGGAGCGGATCACCCCGCGCTGGTATCGTGAGGAAGATCCGCGGACGCGTGATTACTGGACCGTTCAGACACAAGAAGGGCGGCGGCTTTGGCTTTTAAATTATCCTGGGGATGAAGATGCCGATTGGTATGTCGCAGGAGAGTTTCCATGACTTATGTCGAGCTCTTCGCCTTTAGCAATTTCACGTTCTTGACCGGTGCCTCGCATGCGGAGGAGCTGGTCACGCGGGCCCGCAAAGTTGGCCTCAGCGGGCTCGCGATTGCGGATAAGAATACGTTTGCCGGGATCGTGCGCGGGCATAGTGCGGCGAAGGATCTTGGTCTGCGCTATCTGGTGGCGACGCGTTTGGTGTTGATGGATGGGACAGAGATCCTCGCTTATCCACGCGATCGCAAGGCCTTTGGTCAGCTCTCGCGCCTGCTGACACTCGGCAAACGCCGAACGGTGAAAGGCGAATGTGAACTGCAGCTTGAGGATGTTCTCGAGTATTGCGCCAATTGCATTCTGATCGGGCTCAAAGGACCGGACTTTCGGGCGACGCTCGGCGCGCTCAAAGCCGCTTTTGATGATCATGTCTTTGTCGGGCTGGTGCCAGAATATGATGGTGTCGACCCGGACCGCTTTGCGGAGGCGCAGGCGCTTGCCGATGGGTTAGAGCTTCAGACGGTCGCGCTCGGCAATGTCATCATGCATGCGGCCGCGCGGCTGCGGCTCGCCGATGTCCTCTCCTGTATTCGCGAGAAGACGGTGATCGACAAATTGGGGCGCCGGGCACTGCCCAATGCGGAGCGGCGGATCAAGTCTGAGTTTGAGATGCGGCGGTTCTTCCAGGCCTATCCCGATGCGATCACCAATACGGCGCGGATTGCTGAGGCGTGTCCGTTTTCATTGGATGAGCTGCGCTATGAATATCCCGATGAGATCGCCGACGGGCTCGAACCCGATGATCGCTTGCGGAAGTTGACCGAAGAAGGATTGGTGCGACGGTATCCGGATGCGGTGCCGCTGAAAGTTAGGGCGACGATTGAGAAAGAACTGCGCCTGATCGTGGAGCTTGATTATGCGCGCTACTTCCTGACCGTGCACGATGTCGTTGCCTTTGCGCGCTCGCAAGGGATCCTGTGTCAGGGACGGGGGTCTGCTGCGAACTCCGTCGTTTGCTACGCGCTGGGCATCACCGAAGCCTCGCCGGATATGATCACTATGGTGTTCGAGCGCTTTATCTCTGAAGCGCGCAATGAACCACCAGATATTGATGTCGACTTTGAGCATGAACGGCGCGAGGAGGTTATCCAGCATATCTATCAGAAATATGGTCGGCACCGGGCGGGGTTGTGCTCGACCGTGATCCATTATCGCTCGCGCAGCGCGATCCGGCAGGTGGGCCAAGCGATGGGGCTGTCCGTAGATGTCGTCTCGGCGCTCGCGAGCCAGGTCTGGGGCGTGTCCTCGTCTGACCTCGGCGATGAGCGGGCGAAGTCGGCTGGCTTAGACCTCGAAGACCACCGCCTGCGCCAGACGCTGGAGCTCGCCAAACAGATTATCGGCTTCCCGCGCCACCTCTCGCAGCATGTGGGCGGCTTTGTGATCACTAAAGGCCGGCTGGATGAGCTCTGCCCGATTGAGAATGCCGCCATGGCCGACCGCACGGTCTTGGAATGGGATAAGGATGATATTGAAGCGCTCGGCATGCTCAAGATCGACGTGCTTGGCCTCGGCATGCTGACCTGTATCCGTAAATGCTTTGACTTGCTCGAGACGTGGAAAGGGGAGCGCTACACGCTGGCGACGCTGCCGCAAGAAGACCCGGTCGTTTACGATATGCTGTGTGAGGCCGACACGATTGGCGTCTTCCAAGTCGAGTCGCGCGCGCAGATGAATTTTCTACCGCGCATGCGGCCGCGGACTTATCAGGATCTCATCGCGGAAGTGGCGATCATTCGGCCGGGGCCGATCCAAGGCAATATGGTCCACCCATACCTGCGACGTCGGCGCGGCGAGGAAGAGATTATCTATCCGTCAGAGGACTTGCGTGAAGTGCTCGAGCGAACCTATGGCGTGCCGCTCTTCCAAGAACAAGCGATGCAGATCGCGATTGTCGCGGCCGGCTTCACGCCAACAGAGGCCGACGCCTTGCGTCGGGCGTTGAATGGCTTCCGCCGCCAAGGTGCGGTCGAGGATTTCAAAGACCGCTTCATCGCGGGCTGTTTGGAGCGCGGCTATGAGCGTGCGTTCGCGGAGAACTGTTTCAAACAGCTGGAGGGCTTTTCCAGCTATGGCTTCCCAGAAAGCCATGCGGCGAGTTTCGCGCTTCTGGTCTATGCCTCATCCTGGATCAAATGCCATCATCCAGAAGTCTTTTGCTGCGGGCTTCTGAATGCGCAGCCCATGGGTTTTTATGCGCCCGCTCAGATTGTGCGTGATGCCAAACAGCATGGCGTGATCGTTCTGCCGGTCTGCATTGAGAATAGTTTCTGGGACAATGTGCTGGAGCCCTTGCCGAATGGGGGGCTCGCCGTGCGGCTCGGCTTCCGTCAAATTAAAGGCTTCGCTGAAGAAGACGGGCATTGGATCGCGGCAGCGCGCGGCACGGGGTATGGCGATATCGAAACGCTGTGGCGCCGGGCGGGGATTGGACGTGGAG
>JBCBBY010000113.1:0-6999 GCA_038531195.1 Pseudomonadota bacterium | reverse complement strand
TTCCTCTGTCTCCCAACGCCGCGCGGTCCGCTCGCTGCAACTCAAATGCGCCGCGATCCGTTTCCAGCCAACCAGACGAGATTCTGCAGATGATTGCAAATGAAGCTCCATAGTCCTGTTCGTGTCACCGGCAGCCAAGTCTCACTGTAGCGGACGCTAACTCAACTAATGATGATGGCCAAGTGCGGTCAAACGCGGTCATCAACCCGACAAGGCCGTTGCCGCCATTGCGCGCAGCGTCGCAATCGCACAGGCCAACGGAAACCCAACGACCCATCCGTCTGTTTTCGGGAGTTATCAGATGCATCTCAATCGACGCCGTCTTCTCCAATCCTCCGCTGTTGCGCTCCTCGCGAGTACGGGCGCAGCCAAATCAGCATTCGGGCAAACCAGCGAAACATCAAAAAACATGGCTTTCTCATCCGCGAGTGACGCCCTGTCAGCCTTGCGGTCGAGCGAGATTTCTTCGCGCGAACTCACGCAGCTTTGCTTAGATCGTATCGATTCAACTGCAGAGAACGTAAATGCCGTAATCAGCCTGCGGGCGGAGGCGGCGTTGGCTGCAGCAAGCCGCCTCGATGCGGCCCGGACCGCGGGAGCGCCACTCGGTCCGCTGGCAGGATTACCTGTGACGATAAAAGAGAGTTTTGCGGTTGAAGGGCTTCCAACAGTTTGGGGAAATCCGAGCTTTCCGAGCAGGCCTTCGGGGGAAGACAGTGCGGTGGCCGAGCGGCTCTCTGCAGCCGGCGCCATCATCCTAGGAAAGACGAATACGTCCACCATGCTTGCAAACTGGGACAGCGAGAACCCTGTCTATGGGCGCACGTCCAATCCGTGGAACTTAGACCGTGTACCGGGCGGGTCTTCTGGCGGCGCGGCAGCCGCATTGGCTTCTGGACTCTCATTCCTTGATATCGGTTCAGATTTGGGAGGCTCTATACGACAACCAGCCGCGAATTGCGGTGTGTACGGTCACAAACCGACCGCGGGTATTGTTCCGCAACGCGGTCATATCCCGACCGGTGCACCGCCAGTCATGCAAGTCGCAATGCCTCAAATCGCCAGCCTATCTGAATTGCCTGTATCCGGACCGATTGCGCGTTCTGCCAATGACTTAAAAATTGCGCTAGATGTCATTGGCGGCCCGGACGACGCTGCATCAGCTGCGCTGTCCTATCAAACGCCGGCCGCTCGGCACACCCAGATCAAGGCGTTCAGAGTGGGCTATGCGATGTCGCACCCTGACGCGGAACCGGACGCATCAACCATGGGCGTTTTGAGCGAGCTGGTTGAGTCTTTGAACGGTCGGGTTGCTCGTTTGACAGAAGGTTGGCCAGACGGTGTTGATCCCAGACGTCAGCGCGATCTACGCCATTATTTCCGGGCCACGATCGGCACGATGATGACATCTCCGGAAGAGGCTGCTGAAATTATTGAGCAGTCCCAACAAGACGGTCCTGCTTGGGTAGTGGGCGACTATTACGGAGCCTATAATCAGGGCTTTTCGGATCGCCGATCAGACTTCGTGGCAAAGGAAATCGAACGCCTACAACTTCGACAGGCGTGGCAGGATTATTTCTCAGAGTTTGATGTCTTTTTAATGCCCGTACAGACGCGTACGGCGCGCGGACATGGCGGTCTGACGGATGAAGACGCGTTCGCCTCTCATCTTTGGTTCGCCGCGGCCACGGTCACGGGATTACCCGCGACGACCGCTCCGGCGGGAGTTGGTGCCGATGGGTTACCGGTCGGGGTGCAGATCCTCGGACCGCACTATGAAGATGCCACATCAATCGCCTTTGCAGCGGCGCTCGCGCGAGAAGGCATAGGCGGCTTTCAAACACCGCCAATGTTCCTCTAAAGCCCGCACACACTTTTGCATTCCTTAGACCAAGCACTCGGAGCAGACCCATATGACCAACCGTATCGGAGCCGGACTATTACTTTTCGCCTGTGTGGCGCTTCCCATCATCATCATCGATTACATTCGGATTATGTCAGGGTTTGAGGGTGGTCCTGACGCCGACATGGCGCTTCGCGCTGAATATGCCAAAGGCATCCTTCCAGCAGCGACCCGCGGGTGGCTCTTTGAATCGCTTGCGATTGCGTTCATTGCGACCGCTGGCTTGATCTTTATGGAGCGCAAAAGTCGCGCAGGCTGGGCCTTAGCGGTGGTTGGCGCTTTGGTAACGATGCTGATGTATCCTGTCATGCTGGGAGGGTATACCGCCGCTTTGAACACCCCCGAAATAGACGTGCAGATGTTCGAGGTACTACGAGGCATCGCGTCAGTTGTTTTTTACATTGGACAAGGTCTGATGATGTTCGGATTTGCAATGGTGCTGTTTTTGGAAGTCTCGGTGCCTGACCGGATCTTGCCCACCTGGCTTTTCGTATTAGGAGTGATCGCGAACGCCATCTCCGGCTTAGTCTTTTTGCTTCTGCACTTTGGACTATTGAGCAGTTTTATGATTGGCGGTCCATTCGGCATCATCGGCTTCATCGTAATGGCCATCTTTGCAATACAGATGTTACGAAAGCCAAGTGCAGTTTGAACCACAAAAACGAACGGTGGACAGAAAGAATCGGGGTTGGTGTATTACTTTCGCCAAGTATTACACCAATCGCCCTGCTTGCTTCTCTTAAAGCTCGATGCTCTCGGCCAAGCTAAGAGCATCTTCAACTTCTACTCCAAGATACAAGACCGTGCTGTCAATCTTGCTATGTCCCAGCAGAAGCTGAACTGCTCTGAGGTTACCCGTCTTACGATAGATCAACGTTGCTTTTGTTCGCCGCATCGAGTGCGTGGCATATGATGAACGCGGAAGGCCAATTGAGCGAACCCAGCCCTCAACAATCCGGGCGTATTGTCTGGTTGAGAGATGACGGGTCGTATCTTTTCTGCTCGGAAACAGCCAGTCATGTGGTCGGAGGCCTTTTACATCGATCCAGGCCACGACTGCATCGCGAGTTTGTTGCTGAATGTACGCATAATCTCATTCCACGCTATCGATTGCTTCGAGAAAGATGCGTTATGTTATCAAGTAACAAGAATCAACCGAGACGCTCGAGAGCTCGTCACCCAAATTCGGATCAGCGCTCTTTTTGCAACATATCGAACGGAACGTTTGAATCTGGACGCTTAAGCAAAATCCTAATCATCATTCTGTGCACACCCAGGTCGAAAAATGGTGTGACGTATCGCGAGCATCCGTGCACAATAGTGAAGAATTTTGCGTGATCGTTCACGTTTAGTGCCTTGAAGGTTCAAAATATATGACGAAAAATCAGGACTATACGTTTTCAGTCGCCCCTATGATGGACTGGACGGATCGGCACTGCCGCGCGTTTCATCGGGTCTTGTCGAAACGGGCGCTTTTGTGGACCGAAATGGTGACTGCCGATGCGGTCATCCATGGTGATCGAGAGCGACTGATCGGCTTCGCCGAAGAGGAACACCCAGTAGTATTGCAACTGGGCGGCAACGAACCCGAAAAAATGGCGGAGGCCGCGCGGGTTGCCGAAGCGTTTGGCTACGATGAAGTGAACATCAATTGTGGGTGTCCATCCGATCGCGTTCAATCTGGGGCCTTTGGAGCCTGTTTGATGCGTGAGCCGGAAACAGTGGCGGCTTGCGTTACCGCCATGCGAAAGGCGGTATCTATCCCGGTGACGGTGAAATGCCGGATCGCCATTGATGAAGATCCAGAACGAGAGACTCTGTTCGATTTTGTTGATGGCGTTGCTGATGCTGGTTGCGACGTCTTCACGGTCCACGCCCGAAAAGCCTGGCTAAAAGGGCTGAGCCCGAAGGAAAATCGCGAAATTCCGCCGCTGAATTACGACTTGGTCGCGGCGCTCAAAGCGGAACGGCCGCAGCTTCAAATTATTCTTAATGGTGGCATCAAGACGCTGGGCGATTGCCAGGCTCATCTTGCTCATTTTGACGGTGTCATGTTGGGGCGCGCCGCATATCAAACGCCGGCTTTATTGGGCCAAGTTGATTGCACTATGTTTGATCCGAGCGCCCCGGTCATTCGCCCCGAAGATGCCGTACGACTGTTCCGACCTTACATGGAAGCGCGTCTAGCCGAAGGCATCCGGCTTTCATCGATGACGCGGCATATGTTGGGTTTGTTCAATGGAATGCCGGGCGCGCGGCGTTGGCGGCGGACCTTAAGCGAGCTTGGACCAAAACCGGGCGCAGGCATTTCTGTGCTCGATGAGGCATTGAGCGCGGTTGAGCTGAGTGCCGCAACTTGTTGAGGCGGCATCGCGCGCTTAAGTTTCAGATCTGCATCAAAGGGGAAAACAATGGCAGGACTATTAGATCTATTGGCTGGGGCTCAAGCCCAACCGGCAAAGCAACAAATCGGACAACAATTTGGTTTGAGCGAGGATATGACCCAAAAGGCCATGTCCGCGCTGATCCCCGCTTTGGCGGCGGGACTAAAGTCGAATGCGGGCAAACCAGGCGGCGCTGAAGCTTTGCTTGAGGCGCTCAATTCTGGCTCGCATAGCCGCTATTTGGATGAGCCCGCTTTACTCGGTCGGCCTGAAACACGTGATGATGGCAACAGTATTTTGGGGCATCTGTTGGGCTCAAAAGACGTCAGCCGCGCCGTTGCAAGCCGGGCGGCTGAGAAGACCGGGCTTGGCGACGACTTGCTCAAGCAAATGTTGCCGGTCCTCGCGACGATGGTCATGGGGTCGCTCGCCAAAAAGAGTGAAGAACCAGATACTCTGACACAATTGGCAGGCCTGCTAGGCGGCGCTCAGGCGCAACCGCAACGCCAAAGCGGTGGTTTGGGCAGATTGCTAGGCGGGTTGCTCGGCGGCGGCGCCCAACGCTCAGCCCCTTCGTCGAACGGGATGGGAATGCTCGGCGCGCTGTTCGATGCTGATCGAGACGGCTCAGCCATGGACGACATTTTCGATATGGTCCTGAAGCAGCGCCGATAATCGCGCCGTTCGAAGCGTGTTGGCCCTGCCGTAACGATTGAGCGCATGTGTCGATAACGAAACGCTGACGGGCGGACTGATAGGGTTGCGCAACCCTTGAGCGTTTTCGCGTGTCTTTTGCAGGATACAAAAGCCGGCAGCTTTTCCCGGCGGGAGGGCTTGCCGTTCGCCCAAACCCTCATACTGTCGTGTCCATACCAAAAGACAGGATGAGGATTTGGCTATGATCGGCGTAATTGCGACACTCGAGATTCAGGATGGCAAGCAAGGGGATTTCGAGGGTGTTGCAAAAGACCTAATGGCAAAGGTCAAGGCCAATGAGCCAGGATGCCTGACCTATCAACTCTACAAAGCCAAAGGCTCAGAGACCACCTATATTTTTATGGAACAGTACGCCTCTGGCGACGCGCTCAAAGCACATGGGCAGACCGATTATTTCCAGGCGGCTCAACCCGGACTAGGGGCCTGTCTCGCTGGACCACCCAAAATCGAAATGTTTGATATCGTCGAATAGGACACCCCAATGGACCTTTCATTTACGCCCGAAGATCTCGCTTTCCAAAAAGAAGTTCGAACCTGGATCGCTGAGAATTACACCGAAGAGCTACGCGCGCGGAACGCGATGGCGAAGAATGGTTATATCGACAAAGATGGCATGCTCGAGTGGCAGCGAAAACTCGATGAAAAAGGCTGGTTTGTCCTCAATTGGCCAGACGAGTTTGGCGGGCCGGGATTGACCTCCAGTCAGCGCTACATCGTCAATATGGAAATGGCGGCGGCGGGAACGCCAACCACCTCACCGATGGGCAAATCCATGGTTGCACCAGTAATTATGGCGTTCGGGAACGACGCTCAGAAAGCGGAGCACCTCCCGAAAATCAAAGCATCTGAAATCTGGTGGTGCCAAGGGTATTCCGAGCCTGGCTCGGGATCCGATCTCGCGTCTTTGCAAATGAGTGCCGTGCGCGATGGCGACGAGTATGTGCTCAACGGATCAAAGATTTGGACCACACATGCGCAATGGGCCGATTGGATCTTCTGCTTGGTGCGCACGTCGAAAGAGGGAAAACCACAAGAGGGCATCAGCTTCTTGATTTTCCCAATGACATTGCCGGGCATCTCTGTTTCCTCACTCCCGACTTTGGATGGACCGACGGACAACCAGCAAGAAATCAACCAAGTCTTCTTCGAAGATGTCCGCGTGAAGATTGATGACGCGCTCATCGGCGAGGAAAACAAAGGCTGGACCTATGCTAAATACTTGTTGCAGTTCGAGCGCGGCAACGCGTACGCACCGGGCCTGAAAAACGCCCTGGCCAAGACGAAAAAGCTGGCCAGCGTCGAGCAGTCTGGCGGCGAGCCTTTGCTCAATGATCCTGATTTCCAGCGTAAGATTGCGGCTATGGAAATGAAGATTGAAGCGCTGAATGCGACCGAGCTTCGGATTTTCTCGGCGCTCTCCGCTGGGCAAGCGGTTGGGCCTGAAAGTTCCATGCTGAAATGCGCTGGATCAGAAGCGCAGCAAGCGATATCTGAATTGTCGCTTGAAGCGGTCGGCGGTTATGCCGCGCCGTTCGTGCAGGACACGTTTGCTGTCGCGCGGGCGGGGGCGAACAGTGACCTCGCGACGCCTGATTATGCGGGCCCTGTCGCGCCGAGCTATTTCAACTATCGCAAGACATCAATCTACGCAGGGTCCAATGAGATCCAGCGCAACATCATGTCGAAAATGGTGCTTGGGCTGTAAAGCTCAACCCAATCGGTGAGCGGGCCAAAAAAGAAGCCCGCCACCCCGTCAGGAGGACAAATGGCCGAAGCAGCCAAGCGAAAGCCTGGGCTTCTTACGAAGCTTGCATATGGATTTGGCGCCGTCGCCGATGGCGTGAAGAATAACGGCTTTGAGTATTTTCTGCTGCTCTATTACGGCCAAGTGCTCGGCGTCGACTTTGCCCTAGTCGGCGCCGCTTTACTAATTGCAATGATTGTCGATGGGGTGACCGACCCGGTAGTTGGGTATTGGTCCGACAATTTGCGAAC
>JBCBBY010000112.1:0-7156 GCA_038531195.1 Pseudomonadota bacterium | reverse complement strand
CTGGTTCAAGGTACAGACGACTCAACCTTCCTGGCGTCTCTTGACCAGGTTGACACCGTTGAACTGAGCAGCGCTAACGATGGTCGTGATCTGGTCGCGTTTCGCAGCAATGTCGGCTTGGATCTTAGAACGGTCGTCTGCGTTCAAATCGTCCTGAGCAGAAACAACGAGTGTTTTCATTTCAGTGATCAGGTCGGTTACAGATTCTGCGGCGTTCCGTGCCACACCAACAGTCGCTGACCCTTTGTTCAAAGAGTCGCTGATCTGCTTGAAGCTCTCAACGTCTGTCGACATAACCGTAGAGATCGCCCAAACCGCAGCGTTGTCACGTGCGTTTGAAACAGACTTACCGGTTGAAATTTCGGCTTGAACCATTGCGAGGTCTTTGTTGATCCCGCGCAGGGTTTCCAGCGCCACCATCGCGCTGTTATTGGTCAAAAGAGTATTGTTCATGGATGCATGTCCCGTATTTGTTTAGCCTCTTGAGAGACCTTGTTTGATGTCATCCTGACAGCACTAATCCGTTAAACCACTAGTGGTTGCATCATCCTGAATACTACCCTTAGATGAAAAAAGATTTAACTGTATTACGCCTTGCTTTCGTAGCCCCCACGGGCCCCTGAGAATTGCACTCTATCGCCCTGTTTATTGTAAGAGCCGACACTGGCATCTGATTGCAATCGCTCTAGACGCTGAAGTGTTCGCGACAATCCATGACGCATCGCTTGTAAATGTCGGTCATGCTCAATCGCGGTCGCTTGCAAACGCATGACGCGTCGAATCGTGTCTTTCGACTGTCCCCGGAGCGCGCCCGCTTCTATCGCGTTTGCCAAAACGCTGAGTTGTTCCACTTTGGACTTCGCCACGTCACTGAGTGCGCCCAGATCGCTGCGCACAATACAATCCGCTTCGATTTCAAACGTCGCTTCAACAGCATTCAAGCAAGTTTCGATATTCGAATTATCCATTGTTCACGCTCTCCACATTTAATTGTTCTGGCACTTGCGCCGGCAGGTCTTTGTCGAGCAATCCAAGCGGATGTTGTTTGGCGATGTCCTCGGCGATCGCTTCAACAAAATAGCGCGCAAACATCGATGCCCCGTCTCCACCGCCAAGCGTAAGCGACTTCTCAAGCCGGGTATGTGTCAGCAATTCCGCCCACAATAATTGCTCGAATTTCAGCTTAGACTCATCAGAGGCCGTGATCTCGGCGGTCTCGGTCGCTAAAGGTAGAGCGCTCGTCGGCCCAACAACGGGTGAAGTTGGCAACATGGATTCCTCCTGAATCAGTTAATCGAGATTAAACTTTAAGTTGTTAATTCACTCTTTACGCCCTGCTGTTGTACTGAGGGCTCGTAACAACGAGACAAAAATGAACGCAGGACTGCTAGGAGAGCATCTGGCGTCGCCGAGGACGGCACAAAAGACGAACCAGAGCACAGCCCTCGACCCTAAGACCGCCAAAGGCGGCGATTCCGCGAATAAAGACGGATTTGCCTCTTTTGTGTCGAAAGATTCCCAATCCGCCGCCGCAGATGCGCCGCCGCCGGAAAACGCGGTTGCTCAGACAAACGCGTTGCCGCCTGCACCCGACAAAATTTTAGCTCAACCATTGGACGCAGCAGGCATCGGCGCGCCGGACTTCGCGGAAGATTCGGCGTTGCCGCAACCTGTACCGACAGCACTGGACGCGGTGGAATCAGATCCGCAAGTCAGATTGAACGCAAATGGGCAAACCGCAGACAGCGAGGCCCTGAATGTGCCAGCGGCTCTAACAGGCCGCGCTCAAACCGGCGAAGTCTTAGCGCAAGATCCAAGTGCCCGCAGTATAGCAGAGCCTCGAGAGTCAGCGCGAGCTGCACACGGCGAAACCATAAAAATCACCGATCCTGCCATCGCAATTGCTGGTGATTCTACGCCTGAAGGCGACGTCACGATTGATCCGCAAATTGACTTGGAGCAGCGCACGCGCACACCCTCTGGCTCAGTCGAGACCGATGCTGACCTACCGCGCCCTCAGGGACAATTGGCCACTGCCGACGCCGAAGCGCGGCAAGCCATTGCAACCGATACGGCATCAACGGATCGTCTCATCAACGCTGGCGTGGCGCGGGATGCTCTCACCCCCACAGCTGAGCCGGTCCTAACGACAGCGCCGATCGCCAGCGCGAGCAGCAGCGCCAACACGGTTAACCTCGGCGGTCTGACACCGACCGCACCTTCGATCCCGCTCGCGACTCCCAACGAGCTCACAGGCATCATCGTCAATGCGATCAATAATGGCCTCGACCCTCAAGAGCAGCTTGTCGTTCAAATGGACCCGCCAGAACTTGGTCGTGTCCTGATCGATTTTAAGTTTGACGCACAAGGCTTGCAGCAAGTGATTGTCACGACGGACAATCCCGAAGCCCTAAAACGCTTGCGCGAGTTACATTTCGAATTGACGCAGGCTTTGAAAGAGCATGGCTTATCTGAACAAAATATGTCTTTCCGCCAGGAAGCGGAAGGGCAGTCGCAAGAGGCTTGGGGGTCCGACGCCCCACTCCGTCAAGACACACAAATTTTCGCGGCAGAGGAACGCCGCACCTCACCGTCAGCCACACCAACTGGACCGCGTTCTGTGGTCCAGGAACGGCTCGACTTATTGCTTTAGGAGTAAGCTATGAGTGAGATCAACCCGGTCACCACAACAGGGACGACCAGCACAACATCAACCGCAGCGTCGGCGATCGATACCGATACGTTCTCCGAAGATTTTGACGCGTTCTTGCAATTGCTGACGGCGCAAATTCAAAATCAGGATCCGTTGGAACCTCTTGAATCGACGCAATTTGTTGAACAATTGGCGACCTTCTCGTCGCTTGAGCAGCAAGTTAAAACCAATGATACGCTCGAGAGTATCGCGACGATGATTGGGGATTTGCATTCAGCGACGGCGAGTGAATGGCTCGGACAAGACGTGGCGGTAGCATCACAATATGTCGCTTATGAAGGTGCTCCGATTGAGTTCGAGGTTAATCCAGCGTTCGACTATGATGCTGCGGTGTTCACAGTCACCGATAGCCAAAACCAAGCGGTTTGGCAGGAGACGCTGAATACAAGTGATCAACGCCATAGCTGGAATGGTGAGCAACTCGGCGCTGCAACTCCGGTCAATAATGGCGTCTACCAATTCCAAATCGATCTGTTTTCGAACGGTCAGCCGATTGCTTCAACTCAGGCTGAAATCGTGAGCACAGTAACGACCGTCGCGAACGAAGATGGCCAGCTTAAATTGGGAACGAGTAATTACCTGACGACCGATTTAAACAGTGTACGGAAAATCGAGTCTGAATAGAGCGCTATTTTTGGTCGCGTCACTCAAAGATCCTGCTTGGCAACATCGACAATCAAGACATTCTTGATGCCGTCTGAAATTGCGTCATTCAGGTTCATCAAAATCATCGACCGGATGGTCTCATAATTGTTGACATTGGTCAGCTCTTCCAATGTGCGGCCATCATTACTGAGCTCGATCAGCGTTGTCATGATATTATCTCTGAGCTTCGGTTCTTCCGTAAACAGACTATCAGATGTTTCCGGGTCTGTTTCCAAACTGATATGCAAAATCACTAGACTTTTGACTTGGCCGCCGCGCATAATAGGCACAACAAATTCTCGGCTAAACTTATAGTACGCGCTGTCCCCCGAGCTCGCAGGCTTATCGTATTTGTCGCCCTTTTTTGCTTTCTTGTCCGCGGCATAATCGCCGCCCTTCTCAGCCCCATATTCACCTGCCGCCTCTGCGCCAGCGGCCGGACTCGCAGATACTTCAGTCGCGGGCTTCAGCATCACGCCGGCAAAGCTGCCAGCCGCGATAAAGATAACAGCGACAATACTGGTAATCACGAGTTTCATAATAGACTCCGTTAGAAGGGCAGTACTTTCTCGAGGACTTTTGGTACCACACCGCGTTTTATACCGGCCATGGTTTCCCCTTGACTAAGATAGGACAAATTAGCGTCAGCTATTTTCTCATAGGACACCGTGTTGGTCCGCGTTATGTCTTGGGCACGGATGACTCCCGACACGGTCAGGTAACGGACTTCATCGCTGACTTGTGTTTGTTGATAGCCTGCTATGACCAAATTGCCATTTGGCTCAACCCCAACAACACGCGCCGCCAATTGGAACGTCACCTGTTCGGCGCGGTTCACTGCGCCATCACCCGTCAAACCTGAGGTTCGATCATAATCAACGGCTGGTGATACGTTCGCACCGCCCGGCAGGACATTGTTCGCCCATTGCGGCAGGCCTAAAAGCGCACCGATGGTGAATTGTTCATTCGTCGTACGGTTACGCGAGAGGGATGTTTGCAGACTCGCTTGGTCATTCATATCGACCGTGACCGTGAGAAGATCACCAACATCTTTCGCGCGGCGCATGCCAAGGAGGGCGTTCGGCGCGGTGCTCCAAAGCGAGGCGGAGGCCTCGACGCGGGGCGCGCCGTATGAGGCCTCGGTTTGGCCCCAGAACGTTGGTTGTTCAACGTCTATCACGGTGGCTTCACGCGTTTCATTGCTGGACGCACACGCGGTCAGACTGATCGCGACCAACCCGGTTGCAATCGTGTTTTCTATTGTACCCATATCCAGCCTCCTGCCTGAATGGTTCCCTCAACGACCTGCCGGGATTGCAAGTTGAGGACGGTGACAGATTCGTTCTCCGCGCCTTCACCAAGCGCGCGACCTGTCAGCGTAATTTCCAATGGCCCCTTCACATATTTCAGCGTCACCAGCTGATTACGCTTCACCAGGCGCGGGGCGCGCGTGTCTTTGGCGTGAATCGATTGCCCGGCATAAACCGTCCGGCGCACTTCGCGTCCAAGCAGATTGGCGTGCTCTTGCTGCCAAACATCATCCGGGGGCGACGTATTATCGACAGTGATGATCTCACCGCTGCGCATAACATCATTGGCGGTCAATGATGCCGGCGAGGCCAGGCTGAGGCCCAGGCTAAGACATACAATATCCAGCATAGTCTTATCTCAACCGGGTCGTCGCTGCGAGCATCTCATCTGATGCAGTGATGACTTTTGAGTTCAATTCATAGCCGCGCTGCGCTTCGATCAGATCTGAAATTTCTTTGACCACATCGACACTAGAATCTTCCAAAAAGCCCTGACGCACCGTGCCAAACCCTTGGCTGCCAGGGACGCCGCGATTGGCTTGACCAGAAGCTTCAGTCTCGCGGAACATATTATCGCCGATCGCTTCGAGGCCCTTTTCATTGACGAAACTCGCCAGGGAAATCACGCCGATATTTTGACCATCGACTTGGTTGTCAAAGTACGCGGTAACTTGGCCGTCCCGGCTGATCGAAATCCGCCGTGCATCGCTCGGGAGCGTAATGCCATCAGCAAGCGGATATCCTTCCATCGTGACAATCTCGCCATCAGTGCTCCGGTTTAACTTCCCATCGCGCGTGAACGCCGACTCACCATCGGGCAGCGTGATTTCGAGAAATCCCGGACCATCAATGCCAATGTCCAACTCACCGCCAGACTGGCGCATGGAGCCTTGCGTGATTTCCATCGAAACGGTGGAAGCCTTCACACCGGTACCGAGCTGAATACCTGCAGGAACAGTTGTCCCCAGCTGAGAGGTCAGCGTCCCTGGCGTCAGATATTGCTGATAAACCAAATCCGAGAACTCGGCGACGCGCGGCCGATAGGCCGACGTGCTCATATTCGCAATATTGTTCGAGATGACGTCGACGCGCATTTGCTGCGCGGCCATCCCCGTGGCTGCAATCTGGAGTGATTTCATGGCTTACCTCCTGTGCCTATCGGTTCCTAACCGTTGAAATCGTTTGCGTGATGCGTTGGTCTTCTCTTTCCAACGCAGCTTGTCCGGCTTCATAGGCGCGCTGGACCTCAATCATCCGCGCCATTTCCAGGACTGGTGAAACGTTCGACGCTTCCACAGCGCCTTGTAATACGGTGGCTGTCTCGCTCGGAGTGAGCGCGCCCGTGGACGTAAAGCGCGTATCGGTGTCGCGCTGTAATTCGCCGTCGGTGGTAAAGATGCCGACCTGCTCGATAATCTGACCATTCGAAGAAATCGTACCATCGCCAGCGATGGTGACATTCTCTGCCTCAGGCGGAATCTGAATAGGCGCGGTGCCATTGCTCAGCACGCGCGCGCCGTCTGGCGTAATCAGTTCGCCTTCGGATGAAAGTTGAAAGGCACCTGCCCGTGTGAGACGTTGGCCAGCATCCGTCTCGACGGCGAAGAAACCTTCACCTTGAATGGCAAGATCAAACTTGCCGCCGGTGAATTTGACGGTCCCCTGTGTGAGATCGAAATTGTGTCCAGCAAGGCCGCCCATAGAGAGAGAAGGTGTGTCCGGTCCCGTCGCCATGATGTATTCAGCGAAGATGGCGCGATCGGTTTTATAGCCGGTTGTATTTGTGTTCGCGATATTGTTGGCAACGACTTGCAGCTCTTTTAGAAGCCCGTCTTGCCGCGACAGTGTCGCATAAATTCCATTACTCATAAGCGGCTCCTGCCTGAGGTTTCGACAGCGTCTGCCGAGATGCATTCAATAGATCGGTAATTTGATACGGCCGGATATCGCGGCGCTCTGCGGATGGATTTTTGCGGTTAGCGATTTGAATGGTGCGCACGCGATCCAAGCGGACCACCTCATCATCGGTAAGCCCTGCCACCAGGCCGCTTAAGTCGCGTTGCCAAAGCGCCCAATTGTTCTCAACCGCACCTTGCTCTAGCAATTCCAGCTGATAGCTCGGGTGCGCCGTCAGCGCTGCGTACGCAGCTTTGGCGATTTCGGGGAGATTGTCTTGTATGGCGCGGATGCCAGCCATGCGGTTGATTTCGGGCTCCTTTGGAAACTCATCGCGCACGGCGAACAATTCTTGATTGGCGTGCCCCCAAAAGGCCGCGGTGGCGAGCAGCAAGCCAACTTGTGGCTCTCGATCGACCGGCTCCAGAAAATGTTTGACCATGCTGAACAAGCCAAGCTCGATCGCCTTCTTGGCGCCTTGCTTACGCAAGTCGTTGCCACGTTCGTTTGTCGGCAAATCTGTGTGGAAGGTGTTCAGTGTTTCGAGCGCATTGATGGCGTTGGCTGGGTCCTGATCGTTCAGGTAATCGTC
>JBCBBY010000111.1:0-7358 GCA_038531195.1 Pseudomonadota bacterium | reverse complement strand
GCGCTTCTATGACCACATCCGCACAGATGAGGACGCGCCATCTCGAAAGCCGCAAATTGGGACGCGCACCACGACCCTGTCGCCTTCCGGCGCAGATGTCGCGGCGGCGGTTCAGACGATTTATGAAATCGGCAATGGCGACGCGCTCGACGCGGCGATCGCGCACGCTTTTGATGGCGCCAAGCTCGAGGTTCAGGGCGGCGCGCTGTTTCAGCTGAGCATGCGCCAACCCGGCATGCTGCGACCCTTGAGTGTGGCGGAGCTGTCAGATGGGACTTTGCGTTTCATTCTGCTTGCGGCCGCATTGCTAACCCCGCGCCCGCCGCCATTACTGGTCCTGAACGAACCAGAATCAAGCTTGCATGCATCGGTGATTCCGGCGCTGGCTGGTTTGATTGCGCAAGCCAGCGAAGAGGCGCAAACCATTATCGTCTCGCACAATCGAACGCTGGTCACGAGTTTGCTGGAAGCAGATGCGGAACTGATCGAATTGACCAAAGACACAGGCGAGACCTTTGTCGAATCCACGGATCGGCCACGCTGGCATTGGCCAGCGCGTTAGACCGCGGGCCAGATTTGGTCGCCTTTTTCATTATGCACAGGGCCGGACGGGGCCTGTTCTAATAGGTCCAAGACTGTATCGCTCGGGCGACAAAGGCGGACCCCTTTTGGGGTCGCGACCAGGGGTCGATTGACCAGGATGGGGTGTTCCAGCATGGCGTCGAGGAGCGTCTCGTGAGAGACATTTTCTTCCAACAGCCCCAATTCCTCCGCCGGTGACTTTTTCTCACGCAAGGCTTGTCTCGGCGTGAGCCCCGCGGCGGCGAAGAGAGCGAGGAGTTGCGGCCGGGTCCAACCCGTGTCGAGATATTCGATCACGACAGGGTCATATCCCGCGGCCTTAGCGATTGCGACGACGTTGCGGGACGTGCCACAGGCGGGATTGTGATGGATGATGACGGGAAAATCGCTCATATCACTCACTCTTTTCTTTTGGGAACAGGATCAGGGCGGTCCCCGTCGCAAGCGCCGCGCCGAGACATTGGGCGAGGATAAAGCCAGGCAGTGCGGCGGGGCTGACGCCTGCAAATGTATCAGAAAGAGCCCGCGCCATGGAGATGGCCGGATTGGCAAAACTCGTCGAGGCCGTCCACCAATAGCCGGCAACAATTACCAGAGCGACCGCCATGGGCACAGATTTAGGCGCGTGCTTGATCGCGCCAAAGATCGCAAACACGAGGGCGAATGTGGCCACGCCTTCCGACAACATCAAAGCGAGACCAGAGCGATTGGTTTCCGAGATCTGCAGGAGCGGCAGCTCAAAGATGGCATGCGCCAAAACGGCGCCAAGGACGCATCCGGCAATTTGCGCTGCGACATAGCGCATACTCATTTCCATGGAGATTTCCCGGCGCAGGAAAAATGCCAAGGTCACGGCCGGATTGAAATGCGCTCCGGAGACGGGGCCTAACGTCGCCACCAGGACCCAGAGGATGGCACCGGTAGCGATTGTATTGCCAAGCAAAGCGACCGCGAGATTGCCGTCGCTCAGCTCCAGGGCCAATATTCCGGAGCCGATCACAACGCCGGCTAGGAAAAGTGAGCCGAGAAATTCGGCAAATATGGAAACGGTCTGTTTCAAACGCCCTCGCCCTCGCGTTCAAATAGTTTGTCACCCATATCGCTTTTGGCTTAGACAGCGCCATGGCTCAAGTGCGAAATCTGAGAACGCTGCTGCAATCGCTGTGCAGCGAAACTGATGGCGAAACCGTCACTGTGGGGGATTTGCTCAATGCAGTGGGGCGCCGCTCCTATGGCCCGGTTCTGTTGCTATTGGGCTTTATCGCGATTAGCCCGCTGACCATCATTCCAGGCGCAAATTTCCTGGTTGCCTTCATCACGCTGATCTTCACCATTCAGATGGTGTTTGGACGGCAATATCCATGGATTCCCAAGAAAGCGCTGGAATTCAGTTTTCAGCGCAAACATTTGATCATGGGGGTCGCGGCGGCGGACAAATATGTCGCCCAGGTCGATCGTTTTCTGAAACCGCGCCTGACCTTTCTGACGCAAACGCCCTTCGCGCAGCTGGTCGCGCTCGCCTGCGCCGCCGCAGCTCTGATTACGTTTCCGCTCGGATTTGTGCCGTTTGGACCCTTTGTGCCAAGCCTGGCAATCCTGTTATTTGGGCTCGCCATCACCGCACGCGATGGCTTCGTGATCTTACTTGCTGGGGCCAGTTTGGTTGGCGCCGGTTACCTGCTCGTGCGCGTTTGGGCCGTTTTACCATTCGTTTAGGGACTTGATTTTATCCGTCTTCAGCGCGACATGGCGGTTATGGTCGACTTATACCACAACCGCGTCCTCGAGCTTGCAGCCGACATTCCACATGTCGGAACCCTTGCGGATGCGCATGGGTCGGCGACAAAAGTTTCCCGCATTTGCGGCTCGACGGTCCGTGTCGACGTCACTTTGGCAGACGATGGCGAGACCGTGACAGGCATCGCTGTGGATCCCAAAGCCTGCGCCCTTGGGCAGGCGGCGACGGCCATTCTGTCTGAACACGCCGTCGGCGCGACTTATGCGGAACTGGTCCATGTTCGCGATCAATTGCGGGCCATGCTGAAAGACGGCGGTGAGCCCCCACGAGGCCGGTTCTATGAGCTGCGCCATCTCGAAGGCGTGCGGGATTATCCACCGCGTCATGCCTCCACGATGCTCGCTTTCGAAGCGATCCTCGACGCGATTGAAACCGCACGAACCAACAGGGCCGCGGCAGCTGACGCGCTGCCCGCGGCCTAACTCAGCGCACTTTTCGGGCTCACGCCCTATTCGCCTGAGGCATTAGCGTTTAGACCGTTTTCAAGGAATCAGATCGGGATTGTCCCATTATGTCCGGCCTTCGCCGCTCCGTCGCATATGGCTTGCTAAAAGCCTATAAACTGACTCTGTCGCCCCTCTTCATGATGTTCGGTGCACAGTGTCGGCATCAGCCGACGTGTAGTCAGTATTGCGCGGAATGCGTGTCGCGACATGGCGTCTGGAAAGGCTTCTGGATGACGCTTGCGCGTTTCCAGCGCTGCAGACCAGGTGGCTCATCCGGATATGACCCTGTGCCTTTGGAAACGAAATCTGCACCCTTTTGGGCTCCATGGCATTACGGTGATTGGGCTTTGACAGAACGCCCATTTCCTGATCATGGGCCAGAGACGATACGAAAAGAAAACGAAGATGATAAAAGTCACGCTTCCTGACGGCGCTGTAAGAGAATATGAAGACGGTGCCAGTCCTTATGATGTTGCGGTGAGTATTTCCAACTCACTCGCCAAAAAAGCCCTCGCCGCGAAGGTCGATGGCGAGCTCTATGATCTAACGCGTCCGCTTGAGGGCGATGTTGAACTCTCTTTGATTACGGCGAAAGACGAAGAAGGCCTCGAGCTGATCCGACATGACGCGGCACACGTGCTCGCACAAGCGGTCCAGGCCTTGTTCCCTGATACGCAAGTCACGATCGGACCTGTCGTCGATGATGGATTCTACTATGACTTCGCGCGCGAAGAGCCGTTTTCGACAGAGGATTTCGAGAAGATCGAAAAGAAAATGGCCGAGATTATCGACGCTGATTATCCGATCATCCGCGAAGTCTGGGATAAGGACCAGGCGATCGAGACATTCAAGTCAATCGGCGAGGACTACAAAGCCCAGATCATTGATGACATCATCCCGCCGGGTGAAGCGATCACGGTCTATAAACAAGGCGACTGGTATGATCTCTGCCGCGGGCCGCATTTGCCAAGCACAGGCAAACTGCCAAAAGCCTTTAAGCTGATGAAGCTGGCGGGCGCCTATTGGCGCGGCGATAGCAATAATGAGATGCTGCAGCGCATTTACGGTACGGCCTGGGCCAATGAAAAAGAGCTGAAGGCCCACCTTCACCGCTTAGAAGAGGCTGAAAAGCGCGATCATCGCAAGCTCGCACGCCAAATGGACTTGTTCCATATGCAAGAAGAAGGGCCGGGCTCTATTTTCTGGCATCCAAAAGGATGGACGCTGTTCCAAATGCTCATCGGCTATATGCGGCGGCGCCAGGAAGCAGCAGGTTATGTCGAGATCAATACGCCTGATCTGCTCGACTATTCACTTTGGGAAACATCTGGTCACGCGGCAAAATTTGGCGAGAACATGTACTCAACGGTCATGCCAGATGAGCGCAAATATGCATTGAAGCCTATGAATTGCCCGGGTGGCGTTCAAGTATTCAATCACGGTCAGCGTTCCTATCGAGAGCTGCCAATGCGCGTCGCAGAGTTTGGTAAGGTTCACCGCTACGAACCGTCAGGCGCGCTGCATGGCATGATGCGCGTGCGTCACTTCACGCAAGATGATGCGCATATCTATTGTACGCCGGAACAGCTCCAAGATGAGTGTTTGAAAGTCGTCGACCTGATCCTCGATATCTACAAGGATTTCGGGTTTGAGGAGGTGCGTATCAAATTCTCCGATCGGCCCGAGGCGCGGATTGGCGATGATGCGGTTTGGGATAAGTCCGAAGCGGCGTTGATGCACGCTCTGGAAGCCACGGGTTTACCTTATGGTGTTAACCCAGGTGAGGGCGCTTTCTACGGACCGAAACTGGAATTCGTTCTAACAGATGCGATTGGCCGCGATTGGCAATGTGGAACGCTTCAAGTCGACTTCAATTTGCCGGAGCGATTCGATGCGACTTATATCGGCGAAGACGGTGAGCGTCATCGCCCGGTTATGCTCCATCGGGCTTTGTTCGGCTCACTCGAACGCTTCACGGGTATTTTGATCGAACATTATGCCGGCGCGTTCCCGATATGGCTCGCCCCGATACAGGTCGTGGTCGCAACGATTTCTGAGACCTCAGATGCTTACGCGCTTGAAGTTGCGGAAGAAATGCGTGCCGCTGGTCTTCGGGTAGAAACAGACCTGAGATCTGAGAAGATAAACTATAAGGTCCGAGAACACTCGCTGCAGAAGATCCCCGTGATCGCCGTCGTCGGCGCGCGCGAAGCCGAAGAGCGTAAACTCGCGCTGAGACGCTTCGGATCGAAAGCACAAGAGATCGTGACCTTGGAAGAAGGACTGTCTAAGCTGACATTTGAGGCCTTAGCGCCAGATGTGAAGCGTAAAGTGAGTTCCTAAATGAAGATGGGCCCGAGAACATTTGCGCCATTTTTGGCCGCTATTTTCGTTCTCTGGCCCATTATCGCTTATATGGGCGCACAAGGATATACCGGGGCGATTGCGATCGGCGCTCTGATTGGGCTAGCTTATGTGCGGCTCAAATCCATTCAAATTTATGTTCCGGTCTTTTTAGCTCTTTTGGCCTGGATCATCGCGGCTGGATTTTGGGCGCCTGAAGCAAAGTCCTTGCTGACGGGTAATGTGTTCCGTGGGTCTTTCTCGATGGATATGCCGGGCATTCGGTTCGGGTTGACCGCGCTTGCTGGTTTGGCTGTCCTTGTTGCGACGGGCGCAGTTGAACGATCGTCTGTGCCTCAAAGCCTGAACGTCTCGACCACGGCCGGTTATGTGCAATTTGGGGGAGTCCTCGTCACAGCGATCTTCATGCCGCAAATCTTATCGGCATTGGCGCCGATCAGTGATCCCACATCGGAGATGCCGCAAAACCTTTTGCGCAACGCGACGTCTTTCTTACTGTTGCTGCCCTTCTTGCTCGCATGGCTTTGGCACGCACCAAAAACAGAGTTCAAACCCATCTTGGCGATCTCGATGGTGATTCTTGCGATCGCCGGTTTTTTACAGACCGACAATCAGACCGCAGCGGTCGGCAGCGTGTTCATGCTTTTGTCCATGGCGCTCATCAAGTTTATGCCGCGAAATGGATTCAAAGTCCTGTTCTCGACACTGGCCTTCTACGTTGTGGCCGCCCCGGCTTTGTTGAGCTGGGGCGTCAGCCAAATCCGAATGACCGGCATTCCACTGCCACGCTCGTTTTTCTCGCGGACCTATAGCTGGGAACTGGTTGGCTCCAAAGTCGGTGAAGCGCCGCTCACCGGACACGGTCTGGAAGCATCGCAAACGTGGCGCGAATCTTACAAAGCCTACCCAGAATGGCTGGCTGATGCCACCGCGAGATATGGCGACACACACGCCTGGGAAATTTATCCCGTCATTCCGCTACATCCGCATAATATGCCGCTTCAAATATGGGTCGAAACGGGAATGATTGGGGCCCTGCTCGCCGCATTCAGTCTGTTCTTTTTGGGCTGGCGCCTAAGGCCGCCTGAGGCGTGGCCACCGATCTCGAAATATGCCGCTGCAGGTCTGGTTGGCGCTTGTTTCGCGGTGTGTAGCTTCGCGTACAGCATGTGGAACGAAGCGTTTTGGGCAAGTGTCGCCCTTGCCGCCGCGCTGATCTTATTGCGAGCCCGGCACGATGGTCCGGTCGCAAAATGACCGCGCCGACCGTCTCTGCGGTGGTGGTCAGCTATCACACAGGACCGCGCCTCAAAGAATGCCTTTACGCCTTGGCAGGAGACTCTGCGGTCGCGGAAATCATTCTCGTCGACAATGGCAATCCTGAAAGCATGCAAACATGGCTCAGCGCGTTCGCGGGCTCGCGAGACACGGTCAGGTTTGTTTCAGGTCACGGGAATATCGGCTTCGGCGCAGGCGTGAATCTTGGTGCTGCTTCGGCAAAAGGACAGCAGGTCCTGGTGATCAATCCCGACGCCGTTTTGCGGCGCGGGTCCGTTGAGAGCCTTCAAAAAGTCGCCTCAGCACTCGACACACCGTGGATTGTTGGAGGCCGGATTTTTGATCTTTTCGGCCGCGAAGAACGCGGTCCTCGTCGCCGGGAGCTCACGCTTTGGCGCGCGGCAACCAGCATGCTTGGCTGGAACACCTGGACACTCGAGACGACGCCTGCGCCTGGCGAGGCTGTAGAAATGCCGGTCATATCAGGCGCATTCTTTTTGACGTCGACAGCGAGCTTGGAGCGATTGGGCGGGTTCGACGAACGATACTTCCTGCATGTCGAGGATGTTGATCTTTGTCGCCACTGCCGCGAGCTAGGCGGGCGCGTTATGTATGATCCGAATGCCGGGGCTTTGCATTACGGGTCGACATCCAACGCCTCGAGCGCTTTAGTGGCCAAGCACAAAGCTGATAGTCTCGAACGATACTTCAAAACCCATGCACGCGGAGTTGGGAGTAAAATAATGGTGGCGCTGGCGATGCCATTCATGCGGCTCGCGATGCGTTTATCAGGCCGCTAAAAGTCGCGCTCGACAATGCTCAAGACATCCGGCGTGAAGTCTTGGAAGTCATAATCGGTAATCTGGAATGCCCAGCCTTCAGCTTTCTCA
>JBCBBY010000110.1:3737-7425 GCA_038531195.1 Pseudomonadota bacterium | reverse complement strand
TAAGTACCCGGAGGAAAGGACATCAATTGAGACTCCCTTAGTAGCGGCGAGCGAACGGGGACCAGGCCTGGTCTGAAATAAAGCAAAGCATCTGGAAAGTTGCGCCATAGTGGGTGATAGCCCCGTAGCTGTAAAATGAAGACCTTTTCGAGTAGGGCGGGACACGTGAAATCCTGTCTGAACATGGGGGGACCACCCTCCAAGCCTAAGTACTCCTTACCGACCGATAGTGAACTAGTACCGTGAGGGAAAGATGAAAAGTACCCCGATGAGGGGAGTGAAACAGTACCTGAAACCGGATGCTTACAAGCTGAGGGAGCTCTTCGGAGTGACCTCGTACCTTTTGTATAATGGGTCAACGACTTAGTGTTGCATGCAAGCTTAAACCGTTAGGTGTAGGCGTAGCGAAAGCGAGTCTGAATAGGGCGACCGAGTATGTAGCATTAGACCCGAAGGCAAGTGATCTAGGTATGGGCAGGGTGAAGGTGCAGTAACATGCACTGGAGGCCCGAACCGTTGCACGTTGAAAAGTGCTCGGATGACCTGTGCCTAGGGGTGAAAGGCCAATCAAACTTGCTGATAGCTGGTTCTCCGCGAAATCTATTTAGGTAGAGCGTCGATCGAATACTCTCGGGGGTAGAGCACTGACTGGGCTAGGGGTCCTCACCGGATTACCAAACCTTATCAAACTCCGAATACCGAGAAGTACTAATCGGCAGACACACGGCGGGTGCTAACGTCCGTCGTGGAGAGGGAAACAACCCTGACCACCAATTAAGGTCCCCAAATAATGGCTAAGTGTGAAAGGATGTGGGATTGCTTTGACAATGAGGAGGTTGGCTTAGAAGCAGCCATCCTTTAAAGAAAGCGTAACAGCTCACTCATCAAGCGATCCTGCGCCGAAAATGTAACGGGGCTAAAGCCATTTACCGAAATTGTGGGCTCGTAAGAGCGGTAGCGGAGCGTTCCGTAAGCCTGCGAAGGTGCACTGTGAGGTGTGCTGGAGGTATCGGAAGTGAGAATGTTGACATGAGTAGCGACAAAGCGGGTGAGAGACCCGCTCGCCGAAAATCCAAGGGTTCCTGCGTAAAGCTAATCTGCGCAGGGTTAGCCGGCCCCTAAGGCGAGGCCGAAAGGCGTAGCCGATGGGAACCACGTTAATATTCGTGGGCCTGGGAGTGTGTGACGGATTTCGAAAGTTGTCATCCCTTATCGGATTGGGATGGCGGCCTGGAAGTCCCAGGAAATAGCCCTCCCGTATAGACCGTACCCTAAACCGACACAGGTGGATAGGTAGAGAATACCAAGGCGCTTGAGAGAACGATGCTGAAGGAACTCGGCAAATTACCTCCGTAACTTCGGGAGAAGGAGGCCTCACTCTAGGCAACTAGAACTGAGGGGCACAGACCAGGGGGTTGCGACTGTTTATCAAAAACACAGGGCTCTGCGAAGCCGCAAGGCGACGTATAGGGTCTGACGCCTGCCCGGTGCCGGAAGGTTAAAAGGAGATGTGAGAGCGTCGAATTGAAGCCCCGGTAAACGGCGGCCGTAACTATAACGGTCCTAAGGTAGCGAAATTCCTTGTCGGGTAAGTTCCGACCTGCACGAATGGCGTAACGACTTCCCCACTGTCTCCAGCATCGACTCAGCGAAATTGAAGTCCCCGTGAAGATGCGGGGTACCCGCGGTCAGACGGAAAGACCCCGTGAACCTTTACTGCAGCTTGGCTGTGGCACCGGAAATAATATGTGTAGGATAGGTGGGAGGCTTTGAAGCAACGGCGCCAGTCGTTGTGGAGCCATCCTTGAAATACCACCCTTATTCTTTTCGTTGTCTAACCGCGTCCCTGGATGGGACCGGGACCCAGCCTGGCGGGCAGTTTGACTGGGGCGGTCGCCTCCTAAAGAGTAACGGAGGCGCGCGATGGTAAGCTCAAGGCGGTCGGACATCGCCTGTTGAGTGCAATGGCATAAGCTTGCCTGACTGTGAGGTCGACGGACCGAGCAGAGACGAAAGTCGGTCATAGTGATCCGGTGGTCCCGAGTGGAAGGGCCATCGCTCAACGGATAAAAGGTACTCCGGGGATAACAGGCTGATGATGCCCAAGAGTCCATATCGACGGCATCGTTTGGCACCTCGATGTCGGCTCATCACATCCTGGGGCTGAAGCAGGTCCCAAGGGTTCGGCTGTTCGCCGATTAAAGTGGTACGTGAGCTGGGTTCAGAACGTCGTGAGACAGTTTGGTCCCTATCTGCCGTGGGTGTTGGAAACTTGAGAGGATCTGTCCTTAGTACGAGAGGACCGGGATGGACATACCTCTGGTGGACCTGTTGTGGCGCCAGCCGCATTGCAGGGTAGCTATGTATGGACGGGATAACCGCTGAATGCATCTAAGCGGGAAACCCACCTCAAAACCAGGTTTCCCTTGAGAGCCGTTCTAGACTAGGACGTCGATAGGCCAGGTGTGGAAGCGCTGCGAGGCGTGGAGCTTACTGGTACTAATTGCTCGATTGGCTTGATCTTTAGAAACTCGTGTGTGGTGGTGAACGCCTCATACGGCTAAGATCAGAAACATCCCAGAACATTAAATAAATCTGCGGTCATTTTGTTTGGTTTCTTTTCATTGCTAGCTTTCGCCGACCCGGTGGTTATGGCGGGGGTTCCCCACCCGATCCCATCCCGAACTCGGCCGTTAAGTCCCCTAGCGCTGATGGTACTGCGTCTTAAGGCGCGGGAGAGTAAGTCGCTGCCGGGTCAGCTAAAGCTTGTGATGAATAACAGACATCTTCCCTTATAGATTGCTCGACTGGTTCGGGCCCGCCAGCTGCTTGGCGGACAGTACGAACCGGCCTCGTGCCGGTTTTTTTTGTTTCTGGTGATCCCATTGGGGAAAGCCACTCTGACGCGGGATGGAGCAGCCCGGTAGCTCGTCAGGCTCATAACCTGAAGGTCGTAGGTTCAAATCCTACTCCCGCACCCATCATAAAAGTAGACTGGCCGTCTTGCGAAAGCAGGGCGGCCAGATCTCCTTTTATGGCCACGTTATAATCGCCTTCATTCTGCGGTGGTTGCAGCACAATGCGATTGATAACCTTCCGTAGTATTTTACGAACTTCATCGGCATCAGGTGATGGGTCAGAGACAACCTCCGCTAAAGCTCCGACGAGTTCGGCGTAGAGTGTTCCAGATTGTGGATGCAATGTCACAACTGGGCTTTCACCCAGTGCCGCCAACGTCGCAATATCGGCAGCCTTTTGCGCCTCCAGATCAAGCAGCTTTTGCTTCATCGTATTGCTCGCTAGGCCATCTGCAATCGCATCTACTATTCTGTCTATGCGGCGTCCTGCTTCAGCAATATCTTTTTCAAGGCGTAGGCGTTCCCCGCCCTCAGCAGCTTGCCGACGCACGAGTTCTTCATGGAATTCCTTGGCAGCAGCGCGTTGAGCGTCGGGATGCAGCAAGGTCTTTCTCAATCCCGCCAGGACGCGCTCTTCAAGCGATTTTGCCATGATAGTTTTCGAGTTATCGCACGTGCCCTTTTCTTTTCTCGCCGAGCAACCGTAGCGATCCTGAGACACAATCGACATTGGGCCACCGCATTTACCGCACTCAAGTAAGCCGGACAGCAAACGGTTGGGCCGCTTGGCGCCGCCGCGCTTTGCAGAGACCGTAGACTGTTTGCGTTTG
>JBCBBY010000110.1:0-3727 GCA_038531195.1 Pseudomonadota bacterium | reverse complement strand
ACCGAATGCCAAAGTTCATCGTCTACAATTCGAAGCTCAGGCACATTAGTAATAACCCATTCGCATTCGGGGTTGGCGCGCATGCGTTTCTTGCCTGTGATCGGGTCGGTTACCTTGTGGCGCCGATTCCAGATCCTGCGGCCTATATATAGCTCATTATTGAGAATGCCGTTCCCGGCATGCTTTTGTCCGTTGATCGTTGAAGAAGCTTATGCGCACCACATCCAACGCCTTATGGTCACGGGTAATTTTGCGCTGCTTGCGGGCATAGATCCGCGCGAGGTGCATGAATGGTATCTGGCGGTTTATGTAGACGCCTATGAGTGGGTGGAACTGCCGAACACGCTTGGTATGAGCCAGTTTGCGGATGGCGGATTGCTGGGGTCAAAGCCCTATGCATCGAGCGGAAACTATATCAACAAAATGTCCGACCACTGCAAAAATTGCCGCTATGATGTGAAACAGAAGACGGGGGAGAATGCTTGCCCGTTCAATCCACTGTATTGGGATTTTCTGGTGCGCAATGCTGAAAAGCTAAAGGGCAATCCTCGCATGGCACAAATGTATCGCACATGGGACCGGATGAGTGAGGAGAAACAAGCAGAATACCTTGAAAGCGCAACGAAAGTGTTGGATGCGCTCTAGGCAAGGCCGGTCTCCGCTAGAATGTGCGGCATTTTCTTACGCAGTCCGAAGAAGCCGCGCTTGGCATATGGCCAGACGGCTCTGTCATAATCGCGGGTGATCTCGATCAGCGGCACCGATAAGTCTCTGGTGGCGGATTTCAGTCGTTTCGTTACAGGACCGATTGGCAGGCGTGCAGTAACCAACGCATCAAGGGCATGCCCATTGGTCCAGTCTTCCAGCAGAGCGCTCCAGTTTTCCTCTTTTGTCGTTTGAACATCGCACGAAAAATACTCTTCTGCGCGTGTGGCCGCATCGACCACGCCGCTCGGTGCAAAGACCTTCGCCAAATCACCAAGTGGCAGGACCGAGCGCTCGGTGACGCTACTCAGCGCAAGAACCGCAACCGGCGATACCGACAAAGGTAATGTCTCCGGCGAACAATCCTCCTCGGTGATCAAGAGTCCGATCCGGTTGCCAGGCATCTCATCGGACGGAAAAGTAACGGGCGTTGGCGCACGCAGGTCTGGCTCAGTTAACGCTGGCGCTTCGGTTATCAGATGTCCATCGGGGTTAAACCGTGCGTCTGTATATTTTTCAATGTTTGACGCACGCGCGAGATAGGTCTTGCCTTGGGTGTGTAAGCCGCCAACCCAGCGCCAAGAGCATGTGTTTGAGGCTGGGTCGCCATCCAGCAGGTGACGATAGAAAAAGTCCGCTCCGAGTTCCCACGGAAGTTTCAGCGTGAAAATCCAGATACTCGCAAACCACATTCGTGCGTGATTATGTAGGAAGCCCTTTTCGGTGAGCTCTTCAGCCCACGTATCAAAGCAGGCAATACCGGTACGCCCACCAACAGCCTCCTCATATCGGCGAGCGAGCGCAGCATCACTTTCCAGACGATCGACTAGGCTGACAAGGTTTTGCTTGTAGCGCGCCCAAACATTCGGGTGGTGTTCTAGCCACCCTTTGAAATATCCGCGCCAGAATACCTCCGCGATGAACTTGTCCGCTGCGCTTGCGCTATGGCGCTGGAGTGTCGCGCGCAAGACATCGTCTTCGAGCAGAAGGCGGTGACGGATCCATGGCGATAGCGCGGAGACATTGCGCCGGTCATCTGCGCCATAATCAAAGTTTCTCTGTTGAGCATACGCTTTGCCTGCTTTTGGCAGAAAGTGCTGAAGGCGCACCTGTGCAGCGGCCGATGAAGGAACCCAAGTCACGGGCTCTTTGGCAGGCGCGTCAAGAAAAGAAGATTGGCTCATTGCGGACGGACTTTCTGTTTCTTGTTACGGCGACAACGCTCTGAGCAATAGACAATCGCGTCCCAGTTCCGCTCCCATTTCTTACGCCAGACAAACGGACGCGCGCAGACTGGGCATACTTTTGAAGGCAGATTGGTTTTCTTCATTTTGCCGCCTCCTCAGATACCAAAGGCAGAGCAAGCTGGTCATCGTTGTCCTTCGCTTTGCGCTTGCGGCCCGTCATCGGTACGCCAGACTTACGACTGCCATGCTTGTTCTGAATCGCATTAGCACCATCGCGAAAGTCGCGCCCCTTGCGCACAGCCCAGACACGCTGACGCGCTTCTTTTGCAGCGCCGAGGTGATCGACAATGGGAAACGGATAAGCTTTTCCAAGGACATCGCTTGCCCCCTCCCATGCCCAGGGCTCATGAATGAACTGGTCTGGTAGCTCGGCAAGCTCTGGCACCCAGCGACGCACAAACATGCCATCAGGGTCTTGGTCATGCCCCTGTTTGACAGGGTTATAGATCCGCACTGTATTGATACCCGTCGTGCCCGATTGCATTTGCACCTGAGGCCAGTGAATGCCTGGCTCATAATCGATGAAGAGTCGCGCCAGATGCTCACCTGGTTTGCGCCAATCGAGCCAAAGATGATAGCTCGCTACCGCCATCAGCATGGCTCGCATACGGAAGTTTATCCAACCAGTCGTGCGAAGCGCGCGCATACAGGCATCGACAAAGGGCAGTCCGGTTTCACCATTGCACCACGCGGTAAGGCGCGCGGTATCTGGCTCAGCCGGGCGCATGCCATTATAAGCGGGATGCAAGTTTCGATACTCGAGCGCCGGCTCATCTTCTAGCTTCTGAGTAAAATGATCTCGCCAGTGTAACCGACCTTGAAACGACGACATCGCACCATGCCAACCGCCTTTGATCCCATCAGCTTTCAGTTGGCGCTGCCGAGACCATGTGGCTTGCGCCACTTCGCGCATGGAGAGCGTCCCCCAGGCAAGATGTGGCGAGAGACGCGAGCAATGCGCCGCGCCTGACACCGGGCTCGACATCGCCTTGCGATAAGGTGCACCGCGCTCATAAAGAAAGCTCTCAAGTGCAGCCTCGCCAGCCTTGCGCCCTCCTGCTTGGCGGCCCGGACATGGATCGGTGGACAATCCAAGATCAACCGCACTCGGAATTAACCCCGGTTCTAATTCGGGTAACGGCTTAAGCGCGCGTAGCGGGAGTGTTATCGGTTCTGCCATGAAGGCATCCCAGTTTTTTGCCCAGCCATTTCGGGTTTTCATGCGCCGGATTACACCCGCTTGGCGTAGTTCCTGCCACTCAACACCATTTGCATGCGCCCAATCGACAACGCGTAAATCCCGCGCATATGTCCAGCCATTGCCAGTCTCTTCATGCGACCAGAGCGAGACCGTAACGAACCGTTTGCGGGCCCGTTCCAGAATAGATACGGCGTCGCCTATGCGTATGATAAGTGGCTGACCAAGTGCAGAAAGCTCGGCACGCAAACCCTCAAGGCTTTCCGCCACAAACGCCCACTGGCGCGCGGACATATCGGGCTGCTGCCAAAGCTCTGGCTCTGCGATAAACAGAGGCAGCACAGGCCCGCGTCTGGCCGCACACGCCAAAACGCGATGATCCTCTATCCGAAGATCCCGCTTGAACCAGACGATTTGGATTTCAGCCTCTGCCTTCATACCCGAAGATATAAAGCGAATAGGATTAAGGGCGAACGCGGCATTATGAACGACCTAATTGTTAATCACGCGATCTAACGAAAACTAAGAGACCGTTCAGGGGCGATTTTAAGCCGCTCACGCAAAGAACTTTTTTCCT
>JBCBBY010000109.1:0-7616 GCA_038531195.1 Pseudomonadota bacterium | reverse complement strand
TGATCTCCAATGTTTCCAGCGTCATCGGCCCGGCCGGAATATGGAGTGTCGGCAATCCGCCTTTGATGCTCGCGAGATCGCCAACGACGGGTGTGTTTATCCCAAAGCCGATGACTAAGGCGGCGACCACGCCAATCCCTGCAAGCGGCGCTGGGATGATTTTGGTCACTTTCGGAAGTCCCCAGATGATCAGCATGGTGACACCGATAAGGCTGAGCATGATCGTCATTTCACCGGCTGGAAGCCAATCGCCATTGGGTAAGAAGCCATGACCATCTGGATGCGCGGTCTCCGGCACCTGGAACTGGCTAAGCTGGGCGAGAAAAATGACAATAGCGAGGCCGTTAACGAAACCGAGCATCACCGGATGCGGCACCAGTCTGATGAACTTTCCGAATTTGAAAATCCCAGCTGCGATCTGCAAACACCCCATCAAAACAACCGTGGCAAAAAGGTATTCAACGCCATGTTGCGCCACCAATGCCACCATAACGACCGCGAGCGCACCCGTTGCGCCTGAAATCATTCCAGGTCGACCGCCGCCCACGGCCGTAATCAAGCCGACGAGAAACGCCGCATACAAGCCGACCAAGGGCTCGACTCCCGCCACGAACGCGAAGGCGACAGCTTCTGGGACGAGCGCCAAAGCGACCGTCAGCCCGGCTAAGACTTCCGTTCTAATCCGCATTGGCGTGAACGTTTTACGCTGGGTTTGCGCCCATTGGGTCAAATTGATCGTGTCTGCAAAGGCAGAGAAAGTCGAACGGGCCATTTGCGCTCTCTGATTGATTTCGGGAAGCGTCGCGTCCGTAGGCCAATTCACCTGCCCGAACCACCCCCAATGGTCAGATAATATGGATTTAAGCGTGTTCTGCATGCGCAGAGATGGACATCCTGCGCGCGCAGCGTAAGCCTTGAGCAAAACAAGATATCAAGGAGGATTGAATGAAAGCCCTATTCGACATTTCTGGAAAAACCGCGATCGTCACGGGGGGATCTAGCGGCATTGGTGCGATGATCGCCCGCGGTTTCGTTGAGAATGGCGTAATAACTTATATCTCCGCGCGCAAGGAGGGTCCACTCCGCGAAAAGGCCGAAGAATTATCTGAGTTCGGCAGCTGCATACCCATCGCTGCAGACTTATCTAAAGTTGAAGGGATCGAGAAACTCATCGCAGACGTCTCAGCGCAAGAGTCTCATATCGATATCTTGATCAACAATGCTGGCGCCAATTGGGTCGTGCCGATTGACGAGTTTCCGGAGGCCGGCTGGGACAAGGTGATGAGCATCAACATCAAGTCGATCTTCTTTATGACTCAAAAAGCGCTACCATTGCTGCGCGCCAACGCGACTGCGGAAGACCCTGCGCGGGTCATCAATACAGCTTCCATTCACGGGTTCGATAATCCGGGCATGCCAGCTTATGCTTACTCCGCAAGCAAGTCGGGAGTCATTCACTTGACCAAACATCTCGCGACCGATCTCGCGGCTGACAATATCAACGTGAACGCCATCGCGCCGGGTTTCTTTCCGAGCAATATGACCAAGGCCGCTGTCAGCAATGATGCTATTTACAATCATGCGGTTTCGCAAATTCCACGCAGACGCGCAGGCGAGCCAGAGGATGTAGCCGGAACAGCGATTTACCTGTCCTCACGTGCCGGGTCTTGGGTCGACGGTCATACAATCGTACTTGATGGTGGGCAGATCGCTCAATCTGCTAAAGCGTAGTTGAACTTGCGCAAGGGCGCTCATCACGTTTCTTTTTCGTAACTTGTGATGATCCGGAATTTGAGTATTCCGGATCCCGCTGCGTTATAAATTTTGTTTGAAAGACAATATGTAATGCAGCTTCCATCTCTCGTCTTTGCGCTCAGCGCAGCGCTGTTCTGTGCTCAGAATAGCACGGCACAAGAAACGGATCAAAATGATCCCGAGCAAAAGTTTTTCGCGGATATTGGGTATAGCCGTTTGGGCCCTGACATCTTGCAAATGCATGACGGTTACGAGTTTTCACCGGAATTCGGCGCCGTCGATGCGCAAATTGGATATCGCTTGACCGAGCATTGGAGCCTTGAGGGTGAAGCGTTAGTCGGCGTCGAAAACGAAAAACAGTATCTTAGCGGCTTTGATGGAACGTTTTCGAATAACCGGCAAAATACTTATGATCTAGATTACCTGATTGGCGCCTATGTAAGAGGCGATATTCCGGTCACATCGAAACTGACCGCATTCGCACGGGCGGGATTGGCATCCGGCGAGGTTGATGTTTCGTCGAACCTTATCTCCACCAATTTGGAGACGGAGGAAGTGATGAATATCATGGACGATTTCACACAAAGCGACACCGGCATCGCACTTGGCATCGGATTGACCTATGACTTTACCGATAAACTCTATCTGCGCAGCGATTATGCACGCTACGATTTTGAGTATTATGACTTGGATAGTGTGAGCCTCGGCGTTGGCGTACGCTTCTAGCTTCGAGCGGGCTACGCGTTAAGTGGACAACCCTCAATCGTGATGCGGTGCATCACACGGCGCTGGCCGTGATAGTCATTCATGGCCCAATGCCAGGTTGAGCGGTTATCCCACATCGCAATGGATCCGGGCTTCCACTGAAATCTGTGATGAAAAGCATGACCGGCAAAAACATGCGTATAGAGCTTTGCGAGAAGTTCATCGCTTTCCTTCTTGTCCATCCCGACAACTTCCCGCGTAAACGCGGGATTGACGTAGAGCGCCTTTTTGCCGCTCAAAGGATGTTTGATGACAATCGGATGCACCGGATCCGTCAGCGTTTCGGCGACTGCCGCATTGCCGATCCGATTGTTGCCATCCTCGTCGCTGCCCGCGTCCGTCGCATTGTAATAGCTACCAGGCCCCTCGCCGAAAACATGTTTTCCGGAATGGAGTGCTGTCAGGCCATCCAGTCTCGCTTTCATCTCATCGTCCAGACGGTCATATGCTTGGTACATAGAAGCAAACATCGTATCGCCTCCAGTCTCGGGGAGCTCGCGCGCCACGAGGACCGAGCCTAAGGCTGGTTCGTGGTCATAAGAATGATCAGTGTGCCAGCCGCCACCAATATTGTCCTTTTGATCCGGCTCCTTCGCAACGAGAGCGATCTGAGGATAGTCCGGGTGCGCCGCAAAAAAGCGATTGATATTGATATCTCCAAACCGCTCAGCGAAGGCAATGTGATCGTTTTCCACGGTGTCTTGGTCGCGAAAGAAAATGACCCCGTGTTCGGCAAACGCATCTTTGACCTGCACAAATTCCGCATCGGTCATGCGCTTAATGTCGATATTTGTGATTTCCGCGCCGACCCCATCTAAGGGTGTTATTTGTAGAGCCAAGTTTTCCTCCCGCGCTTAGTCTTATTGAAAGCTGCAGGTAGAAGAATACTCGAACGTGTTAAGTCGTAAAGCCGTTCGGTCGCATTATTGGGTCTTTTCAAAGAAGAATGGCAAAATGAGCCGCGCGTTTTCTGGCGTAGTTCCAAACGAAACGCCAGCATCATGCCACAGGTAGCCTCGAAACAAAGCCAATCGATTGTACTTCATGGGGATCATCATGGTCTCGCTCCACTTGGAACGATCATTGCCGTCATTGACCAAGATGTGTTCGAGAGCCTCTCGCGCGTTTGGATACCCTTTCGCCTCCGCCTCACCAGGGAATACGGGCGCCATTTCCCATGCTGTCGGAATATGCCGAAAAAAATGCGTGCCACCCTGGCAATGCTCATCCAGCGTCAAATAGACCATGGCCGACCAATGACTGTTGTCGACATGAACACTGATTTTTGAGGTGTCACCTTGCATGGCCAAACGCGGTTTTGCGTGCGCCGTTTGCACTTTCGGTACGAGTTTTTCGTGAACCAAGCTTCCAATCAAATCCTCTAGACCATCAAACTGAAGACGGTGTTCGGCATTTCTGCCGGGATAGACCGAGTCTTGATGGCGTGGAGGAAATGGCATTCTCAATACTTCACGCCTGACCGCATCAGGATCAGGCAGGAAGTCATCGACAATAAGATGAGTGAGGTGCACGAGATTTCCCTTCTGCCTGCATGGATTCTTTAAGGATCGCCGCGCGAGGCATGTTCAAAACCGACGATCGTTTATTTATTACCGTCCAAGCACGGTAACACCTGGGCCTTAAAGTAAGGCGCTTGATCGACCCAGAACATATAATCCACCTTTAGGAAATCGGAAGCAAAAGCATGTAGCATGGGAACTAAGGAACGGATCGCTGACTCGCGCTCTTTGCGGTCCTTGAAATGCTCATCCGCACCAGTCGATCCGACGTAATTTCCATCTTGGATTGCGATCCCCAATGGCGCAGAAAAGTCGCCTTCATGCATCATGGCGATTGGATGATTAAGCTGCGCGCGGCGTTTGACCATCAAGTCAGGCGCGCCCAAACCGACCCCGATTTCTTCGCCGAGCTCATAGATCCCGCGTAGATACCCCTCATCTTCCCACGGCAACCACTCACCCGGCATAAAATTGGCATATTGCATGGTTGTGGAGCGTGGGAAGGCGGACTTCAGCGCCCGCATATTCTGCTTTATCGCGTCGGCATAAGATTGCGGCGAAAAGCTCGGATCTAAGTCCTCAGAAACATCAATCGCCGTTTCTTGCAGATTAATCCCTTCGATTTCTCCATCGAAGGCCTCACCTAATGCGTCGAGCAAAGCGTGAAACCGGTTTTGCACGTCTGGATTCCAGCGTTTTGAAATCCATCCAATCGTCTTTCCGTTCGCGCGATAAGGCACCATTCCGCCATCGAACCGCTCTGTCAGCATATAGTTAGGTAGCGCTTTGTATTGCGCTGAAAATGAAACGTCTTGGAGCTGAATGAAAAGCTTTTTCCCGTGGGATTTCAGATATTTAATATCTGATCGAATGACCGAAAAATCGTACTCGCCTTCGGCTTTTTCGAGTTGTCTCCAAGCATACATAATTTGTGCGCCCTCGAAGCGGTCTGACTTCAAGAAGGCGTGTCCTCGCATGCGATGCCGATCACGCGTAAAATAAACAAAGTGCGAGACGTTGTCGGGCGCGATCGGACAGGTCGCAGAGGCGTACTCTTTATGCGCATACATGTACTTATCGGCAGGATTATTCCAGCTCTGTGCATACGCGGTTGAGCCGCAAAATAACCAAATGAGTGTGCAAAACCCGACAATCGTCCGCATCGCTAACTTCCCAATAAATCACAAATTTGCTTTGCCGAGGAAGTTTGAATTTTTTGTGGCTAACCGGATTAAGACTTCAGCATATCGCGGCTAATGATGACCCGCATGATTTCATTCGTACCTTCAAGGATCTGATGAACGCGCAAGTCGCGGACAATTTGCTCCACGCCATATTCTGACAAATATCCGTATCCGCCATGAATTTGCAGGGCTTCATTGGCGACTTTAAAGCCTGTATCGGTCACGAACCTCTTCGCCATCGCACACCATCGGGTTGCATCAGCGGCCTTGGCGTCAAGTTTGGAAGCAGCCTCATAAAGCATCACTCGAGCGGCCTGAAGCTCTGTCTCCATATCCGCAAGCTTGAACTGAATGGCTTGGAAATCAGAGATGGCCTGACCGAATTGCTGCCGTTCTTTGGAATAAGCCAATGCCTGATCCAGGGCCCGCTGCGCGCCGCCAAGCGAGCAAGCGGCAATATTCAGTCTTCCGCCATCCAAGCCAGCCATGGCGAATTTAAACCCATGGCCTTCTTCGCCAATCCGATTGGCCACAGGAATGCGAACATCATCTAACAGAACCTGACGGGTCGGCTGTGAATTCCACCCCATTTTCTTTTCATTATTGCCAAAACTGAGCCCAGGCGTTCCGAGTGGTATGATGAATGCAGAAACCCCCCGCGCCCCGTCATCTGAGGTTCGCGCCATCAAGACATAGACGTCACTCGTGCCGGCCCCCGAAATAAACTGCTTTGACCCATTCAAGACATATTCTTCGCCATCACGCACCGCTGATGTCTTCATGGCAGCCGCATCCGAACCTGATCCAGGCTCGGTTAAACAGTATGAGGCAATGAGCCCCATGCGGGTGAGTTCCGGGAGCCAAGCTTGGCGCTGATCATCGTTACCAAACCGATCGATCATCCAACTCGCCATATTGTGGATCGAAATAAATGCAGCAGTGGATACGTCGCCATATGAAAGCTGCTCAAAAATGAGCGCTGCGTCGAGACGACCAAGCGCCGAACCCCCCACGGATTCGTCAACATAGATGCCCGCAAAACCGAGCTCTGCAGTGTCTTTAATCACGTTAACGGGAAAGTGTTTATCCTGGTCCCACGTCGATGTGTGCGGGGCTAAACGATCTGCCGCAAATCGCCTCGCCATATCCTGAATCATAACCTGCTCTTCGGTGAGGCGAGTGGTCATGGCTTTTGGCCCTCTTTATGCTTATTAGGCGGCAGACATGCCATAGGGGATTCGTTCGTCAATGTCTGACCTGCCGGAAGGATACAGCATCGCGCTCGGCGACTTAGACGACATTGCGGCCTTAATCGCAGTGGATAAGGCCGCATCCGCAATGTTCGAGCCGACCGGCCTTTTGTCTGCCGATTCGCTGAATGACCATGTCCCTGAAGACGTATTTGAGACCGAAATTCCGGTCGGAAATGTCTTTGTAGCACGCAACGAACACGGTTGGGCTGTTGGGTTCGCTTTGGTGCGTCTACGCGGCAACGGCCTGTATTTAGATCAAGTTAGTGTGCATCCTGATCATGGTAAAAAGGGCATCGGGCGTGCGTTAGTTATTCGAGTGCTCGCTGACGCTGAGACTCGGAAACTTCCCCACGTTAGCCTTTCAACATTTCGAGACGTCGCTTGGAATGGCCCATTCTACGCCTCGATGGGATTTAGGGAAATCCCGCGTGCCAAGCTCGAACCGTATATGTTAGAGATTGAGGAAGCGCAGAAACCGTTTATGGACGTTGAGAAGCGGTGCTTTATGCGCCGCAAAGTTCCCCGCAGTTTCTTTGGATTTGGCGGTTCAAAAGTGGATGCAGAATGACGCCCTACTCTAACCTCACTTTCCCATCGACACGGCTCCGTCGACTGCGCCAGTCGCCTTGGATCCGAGATCTTACCGCGGAACACGTCTTAACGCCGTCGGATCTTATTTGGTCTATGGTCGTTCATGATGGCGACGTCCCACGAATTCCTGTCGACGCGATGCCGGGCCTTGAACGGTTAAATGTCAAAGAAGCCGCCGCGGCCGCCGTGCGAGCTCGAGACCTCGGCATCCCGGCAATCGCAATCTTTCCGCATATCAATCCCGCCCACAAAGATGAAGAAGGCAGTGAAAGCCTGAACCCTAACGGTCTCATTCCAAATGTGATTAAGGCAATGAAAGACGCTGCGCCGGAAGTGGGTGTTATCTGCGATGTCGCGCTCGACCCGTTTACGAGCCATGGCCATGATGGCCTGATCGATGAGGCGGGATACGTTTTAAATGACGAAACGAGCGCAGTCCTGGTCGAGCAAGCGCTTGTCCAGGCCGAGGCTGGTGCAGATGTTGTGGCGCCGTCAGATATGATGGATGGCCGAATTGGCGCCATTCGGACTGCGCTCGAAGAAACGGG
>JBCBBY010000108.1:0-7875 GCA_038531195.1 Pseudomonadota bacterium | reverse complement strand
GGATCGTCATTTTTGGCGAAATCATTCCTGTATAACGCCAATGATCTGAAAAGTACCTTGTAGATGGACGTTTACCGGGGCCGAGACAACGTGAGAATGGTAGGAACTTCAGCTTTAAACTGTGACACACAAGTGGTACACACGCTGTGTCACAGTTTGAAAAAAGCTAAACAAATTCAATGGTTATGGTCACTCGGGTTCCTATCCCTCCGGGCCCACCATTTTCTCGCATTACTCAGCCGCCGCAGACGCCACCGACTCCGCCAAGAACCCGCCCGATTGCCGCGTCCAAAGATCCGCATACAATCCGCCGCGCTCGAGCAGCTCATCATGCGTGCCCATTTCCAAAACGTTGCCTTTATCCAGAACAACCAAGCGGTCCATCGCCGCAATCGTCGATAGGCGGTGCGCAATCGCGATGACGGTTTTGCCCTCCATCAAGCGGAACAAGTTCTGCTGGATCGCTGCTTCGACTTCGGAATCGAGCGCTGAGGTGGCTTCATCGAGGACCAGGATTGGCGCGTCTTTGAGGAAGATCCGCGCGATGGCGATGCGTTGGCGTTGGCCGCCAGAGAGTTTGACGCCGCGCTCGCCGACTTGGGCGTCGAGGCCTTTGCGGCCTTTGGCGTCTTCCAGGTCGTGGATGAAGTCAGTCGCATCGGCGCGCGCGATGGCGGCCCAGACTTGTTCGTCGGTCGCCTCGGGGACGCCGTACATGATGTTCTCGCGGATCGAGCGGTGTAAGAGCGAGGTGTCTTGGGTGACCATGCCGATATGTTGGCGCAAAGAGGCTTGCGTCACGCCGCGCACCGACTGGCCATCGATCTGAATGTCGCCGCGCTCAACATCATAGAAGCGCAGCAGCAGGTTCACCAAGGTCGATTTGCCAGCGCCCGAACGGCCGACCAGGCCAATTTTTTCGCCGCCGGAAATATTGAGATTGAGGCCTTCGATGACGCCGCTTTCTTTGCCATAATGGAAGCAGACATTCTCGAATTTCAGATTGCTGTCCGTGACCACGAGATCCGGCGCGCCGGTTTCATCCTCAACCGCGCGGCGTTTGGAAAGCATGGCCATGCCGTCATAGACGACCCCGATATTCTCAAACAGGGCCGAGACTTCCCACATCACCCATTGCGACATGCCGACAATCCGCAGGGCCAGGCCGAGACCAACCGCGATCGCGCCGACGGTGACGGCGCCTTCCATCCAGAACATGATGCCGAGCCCGCCGATCGAGAGAATGCAGATCGCATTGTTCAAATGGACGAGCGTGTAAAACGCTGTGATCAATCGAAACTGGCTAAACACAGTGACCAAGAACTCGCGCATGCTGCTGCGCGCATAGGTCCGCTCTCCGCCGGCATGGGCGAACAGTTTGACCGTGGCAATATTTGTGTAGCTGTCGACGATCCGGCCGGTCATGTCGGAACGCGCATCGGCTTGCGTTTCGGCCACTTTGGTCAGGCGTGGGACAAAGAAAGCGATCAGCGCCATATAGAAGAGCAGCCAGACGCCCAGCGGCGCCGCGAGCCGCAGGTCAGCGCTGGCGACCAACACCAGCATGGTCAGGAAAAACACGATGACATAGACCAGGACATCGAGCAGCTTGATCATCACTTCGCGCACGGCGAGCGCGGTCTGCATGACTTTGGCGCCAACGCGGCCAGCATATTCATCAGAATAAAAGCCGATCGATTGGCCGAGCAGATAAGTGTGCATGCGCCAGCGCGCGCTCATCGGCAGATTGCCATACATCACTTGGTGAACGACCAGGCCCCAGACCAAGTGGCCGACCGGCATGGCGAAGATGACGACCACAACCATGCCCCCAAGCAACAGGCCATAGTCGCTCAGAAAGGTGTCTGGCTCCGACGTTGCCAACCAATCCACGATTTGGCCGAGAAAGCCGAACAGCAAAACCTCGCCAATGCCAAGCAATGCCGAGAGGATCGCCATTGCGATTAGCCACGGCCGAGCATCGCGGACAAAATGCGAGATGAACGCCCATAAGCGCGCAGGCGGCATATCCGTGCGCGTCTCTGGAAACGGGTCCAAGCGGCGTTCAAAGAATCCAAACATGGGGCGCCGCTATCGCACACCCAGCGACCTGGCTCAATCGGGACGGGCAAAATGTTTTGAAAGTTTCAGACCTTGCCCCTGATAATTGCTGGTTTTGCCGCCATAGAGGGCTTTTGGTTTGCTCGCCATCGGTTCGTAGACAAGTTTTGCCACCGGCTGGCCGTGCTCCAAGACAAATGGGACGTCGCGCGAGCGCACTTCGAGGACGGCGCGGCTGCCGCCTTGATTGGTGCCAAATCCAGGATCGAAGAAGCCAGCATAATGCGCGCGAAACTCACCGAGCTCGGGCGCGATCGGTGCCATTTCGGCGGCTTTTCCGGCGGGGACTTTGACGGTTTCGCGGCTCGCCAAGATGTAAAACTCTTCTGGGTCGAGGATTAAGCGACCGCCCCGCGCATAGAGCGGTTCCCAAAACTCGTGCACCTCGTGCTGGCCGATGCCGCGCAGGTCGATCAAGCCGCCATGGCGTTTCGCGCGCCAGCCCACCGGGACGCCGTCCGGTTGGTCAAGGTCGATGGATACGGTCTTTTCGGTGGCTTCTTCGCTCTGCCCGCGGCGCAAGCGTAGTTGCGCCAAACGGTCGCCGGGACGGACCAGAATCGGAAAGGTCCGTGGACTGATCTCCAACCAAAGCGGCCCGGAATATCCGGTTGGCACATCATCAAAGGCTTTCGAGCGATTGGTCACCACCCGCGTGAACACATCGATGCGCCCTGTAGAACTCTTCGGATTGGCGCGGCCCGACACACCCGCCGGAAGTCTGAGGCGTTCTTGCAGCGGGACGATATAAACGCAGCCGGTCTCTAGCACGGCGCCTTGCGGGGTGAGTTCAATCTGATGCAGCTCCGTGCCCGCTTGGTCTAAGACGTCGGCGACGCCCCGCCCGGCGCCTGGCAGAAAGCTCGCGCGGATGCGGTGGGCCTGAAATCCGAGGCGCAGATCCAAGCTCGCCGGCTGAATTTGGTCGTCATCAAGCGCGGATTGCGATTTGATCGCGCCGCTTTCGAACAGTCCAGCGAGATCACGGTCTGCTAAAACGCCAGATTTTCCATCAGCCATGGCTTGATCCCTTTACACGCTAAGGCTTATGACGATGCGCCTCGAATGCAAAGGATTTCGCCATGACGAAACGCAGTAATGATTGGGCCCTCGCGACCAAATTGGTACGCGAAGGAACGATGCGCTCGCAATTTGGGGAAACCTCTGAGGCGATGTTTTTAACCTCTGGCTACGCTTATCCGAGCGCAGAGGAAGCCGCGGCGCGCATGTCAGGCGATGCCGAGGGCTATGTTTATTCGCGCTATGGCAATCCAACCAACCAAATGCTGGCCGAGCGATTGGCGGCGCTCGAGGGGGCTGAAACGTGCCGTGTGACCTCGTCAGGCATGGGCGCCATTTCGTCAGCAATGATCGCCTCGTGCAGCGCAGGTGACCGGGTTGTTGCCGCAAGCGCCTTGTTTGGATCCTGCCGGCATATTTGTTCGACCATTCTGCCACGCTATGGCGTTGAGACCGAGTTTGTGAATGGCAGCGATCTCGAAGCCTGGAAACGCGCTTTGTCGAAACCAACGCGGTTGGTGTTGATCGAAAGCCCTTCCAATCCACTGTTGGAAGCGGTGGACATCGCGGCGGTGGCTGAGCTCGCGCATGCCGCTGGGGCGCTATTGGTTGTCGACAATGTGTTCGCGTCGCCAATCTTACAGAAGCCGCTCGAGCTCGGCGCTGACATCGCGGTTTACTCTGCCACCAAGCATATGGATGGGCATGGCCGCGTTCTCCTCGGCGCGATCCTCGGCCAAAGCGCGTTCATCGAAGAGCATATCGACCCGTGGCTGCGCCATACGGGGCCAGCCGCTTCGCCATTCAATGCGTGGGTTGTCCTGAAAGGCCTCGAAACACTGGATCTGCGGGTGCGCCAAGCCTGCGCGAATGCCGCGCAAGTCGCTGACGCCATCGCGGATCATCCGAACATTCAGGCAGTGCGCTATCCTGGCCGCTCAGACCATCCGCACTTTGACGTCCATCAAAAGCAGATGTCTGCGGGTGGGACATTGATTGCATTTTCGGTGAAAGGCGCGCGGGCCGAAGCGTTTAAGTTTTTGAATGGGCTCAACCTCATCGATATTTCGAACAATCTCGGCGACAATAAATCGCTCGCCTGTCACCCATGCTCAACCACGCATCGCGCGTTGAGCGAGGCAGAGCAGGCGGAAATGGGGCTTGATGAAAGCTGGATCCGCCTATCGGTTGGGCTTGAGGATGCTGGCGATCTTGTTCGAGATCTCTCCGACGCGCTTAGTGCGCTTTAAACGGCGCGCGGTCGGCGCAAGCATCGCAGGTTTCGACCGCGGGATTGCGTTCAAGGCGTGCCAGGCTGATATCGCTGCCGCAGGACAAGCAAATTCCGTAAGTCCCAGAAGCGAGGCGTAGCAAAGCGCGCTCGATTGATGCGAGCGTTTCAGTTCCGCTACACCCGTTAAGAGAGTGCTTCGGCGCACAAGTTTCTGGTCTCGCTGGGTCACGCTTTTTACGTGTATCTTTCCCCCGTGCGACGACCAAATCCCCGTTAGAAGGATTGAGCGGCGTCTTCATGCAGTTATCCTGTGCACACTTTAAGGGCTTGGCAAGCCTAGCAAGTCAAAAGAGTCGTTCTACATATCGATAAACGGAACAATATCAGCTGGAGAAGCGCAAATGGGCGGTGAAACACCTCTCAAAATGACGGGTGTCAGCAAGTGGTTTGGTAATTTCCAAGCCGTTCGCGATCTCGATTTTGACGTGCCGAAAGGCTCGATCGTCGGATTTTTGGGACCAAACGGGGCAGGCAAGTCGACCAGTTTGCGTATGGCGCTGGGTGTATTATCCCCAGATCGCGGCGAGGTGAGCCTCCTGGGCGCCCGGCCTAATCTGGAATCGCTCAAACGCGTTGGCTTTCTGCCGGAAGAACGGGGGCTCTATAAGAAAATGAGCCCGCGCCAGATCATCACCTATTTTGCCCGCTTGAAGGGCATGACATCCCGAGATGCCAAAGCGCGCGCGGATGAATTGCTTGAAATGATGGGCCTGTCTGAATTTGGCCGCAGCCGCGTAACGAAGCTTTCTAAGGGTATGGCGCAGAAAGTGCAGATTTTATCGGCGCTTGCGCACCGGCCTGACTTCTTGATTTTGGATGAGCCGTTCTCTGGCCTCGACCCCGTCAATCAGCAAGCTCTGGAAGACTTGATCATTGATGAGCATAAGCGGGGGGCGACCATCGTGTTTTCAACCCATGTGATGGAGCATGCAGAGCGGCTGTGCGAGAAAATCGTGATGATGGCACGCGGTCGCAAAGTGTTTGACGGCACGCTTGAAGAAGGCTTCGCGGCGCTTGGCCGCGCCGTTCATATAGGTGTTTCAGATGGCTTTGACCTCAGTTCAGCGCTCGCCCCTGCCGGCTTTGAGGCGCAGGTCGAGGGCGACCACTGGCGGGTCAGCCTAACACCAGATCAGACATCGCAAGATGCCTTGCGCGCCTCCATCGATCTTGGCGCGCCGATTACCAGTTTCACCCCGCAAGAAGCGCGATTGCGCGATGTCTTCGTCTCTCTCGTCAGCGAAGCCGAAGCACAAGACTTAACCGACACACTGGCCGCAGATGCTGCAGAAGGAAGAGACGCCGCATGATCCGTTCGACTTATCTCGTCACGCGCCGGGACTATCTCGGTTACGTTTCGGCTTGGGGCTTTTGGCTCGGCCTGCTCTTCACGCCGGTTATTTTGGGTATTTTCATCCTGGCGCCAACATTCGCGCAAAACGCTCAGCCGACGCGTTATTTCACGGTGATCGAACAAGGCAACGCCTTCACCGAAGCCCTGCGCGAGAACCTGACCAGCTCAGAGGCGACTGTTGCCCGAGCGATGCTGGATCCGCTAGCCGTCGTTGAAGACACTGAAAGCGAAAAAGTTCAAGCGTTCGATGATGCGATCGATGACGGCGCAACGGTCGCCGAAGCGTTTGAAACCGCAGGCGGAAATCCTGCCATGTTGCCAAGGCAGGATTTTGTAGAGGTGGACCCGCCTGTTTCGACAAGCGCCGAACTTGGTCCGTTTCTTTTAGGCGACCAATTGCTGGAAACACCAAGCGGTTTGCAACCGCTCTTCGCGGCTTTTGTGGTCAATGAAGAGTCTGGAGAAATCGAGTACTGGTCTGAGAATTTGCAAGCGCAAACTCTCATTTCTGCGGCCCGCCGCGCTGAGAATGAACTACAACTCGACCGCGCGTTGGCATCCGTAAATGTCAGCCGGGAGATCCTAACGCAAGCGCGGGAGCGTCAACGTGACGTAAAACCTCAACGGCTCAGACTGGGCGCTGAAGAAGGCGAAGAAACGGAAGTCTCACAAGCTGACCGCGCGCCCTTTGTCGTTTCAATTATGATGGCCTTCTCGCTTTGGTTCCTGATTTTCTCTGTCATCAACTATCTTCTCATGGGAACAATCGAAGAGCGTTCGAATAAGATCTTCGATAGCCTTTTAACCTCGGTAAAACTCCCTCATCTGCTGGCCGGCAAACTGCTCGCGGTCTTACTCCTTGCGCTGACTTTGATGGCGTTTTGGGGTGTCGGGTCGGGTCTGATCACGTGGTTCATGCGCGATGCAATTCCAGCCGACGTTGCCAAAGGATTGGGTTCGCTGGTCACAGCCGCGGCAAACCCCGCGCTATTCGTTCCAGCGGTGGTCAGCTTCGTGCTCGGCTATTTGATGTATGGTTCGCTTTTCTTGGCCTTGGGGTCGCTCTGCGACACTATTCAAGAAGCCCAAACACTGATGACACCCCTCTTCGTCACCTTGATGGCACCGCTCGCGATGCTCGCTTTTGCGATCCAAGATGCAGAGTCGGCACTCATCGAGATCATGGCTTGGGTGCCTTTCTTCACACCATTCCTTCTGATCTTAAGGATGCCGACGGAACCGCCCCTTTGGGAAGTGCTCGCACAGCTGAGCCTTATGGCCGTTACCACATTCGTCATCCTGCATTTGGCCGCCCGCGTGTACCGCGCTGGCGCCGTGCATGGGGCAGGTGTGAATGATGTCTGGGCCTTCTTTGGCAATCTCGTTCCAGGAAAGAAGAGCGCCGCTTAAACCGCCTGCTCTTCAATGCCCTCGAACGTATCGGCGCGCGCCAACTGCGGGAAGAGTCGTATCCATAAGAGCGAAACGCCAATCGCGACGAAGCCGCCGAAGAGGACCGCACCGACCGGCCCTAGGAACCGGGCCGCAACGCCGCTCTGAAAATCGCCGAGCTCATTCGACGCGGAGATAAAGATAAACGAGACCGCAGTGACGCGGCCTTTCATCTCATCAGGTGTTGCAAGTTGGATGAGCGAAGACCGGATAAAGACCGAAATCTCATCGGCAGCGCCAACAACAATCAGCGCTGCAAAACTCACCCAGAAAATGGTCGAGAATCCAAATACCAGAGTGGCGAGGCCATAGATCGCAACTGCCGCAAACATCCAAGGTCCGACGCGGCGGGCCAACGGGCGGCGCGCCAAGAGGAAGGCAACCGTCACAGCGCCAATGGCGGGAGCCGCTGCAAGGAAGCCAAGACCAGCTTCATCCACTTTCAGAATGTCTCTTGCGAAAACTGGGAGCAGCGCAACCAGTCCGCCAAAAAACACGACGAACAGATCCAGTGATATAGCCCCCAAGACCATCCGATTCTGACCAATATAGCGGAGGCCTTTGATCTCCATAGAAAGGCCTTTGGCATTATTCAGCTTCTAATGCGCTGGGGTCTTTGCTGTGCCTTTGCTGA
>JBCBBY010000107.1:0-7884 GCA_038531195.1 Pseudomonadota bacterium | reverse complement strand
CATCAGGGAATGGCCGCACGGTCACGACCTGCATCATCCCTGCGTGCATGTGGTAGAGCAGGTGGCAGTGGAATGCCCAATCACCCGGCTCGTTCGCGGTCAGGTCGAATGTCGCGGTGCCGCCGGGCTGCACCACCATTGTGTGCTTCAAAGGCTGGTGCATGTGGTCCGCGCCATTCACCATCTCGAAGAAGTGGCCATGCAGGTGGATCGGGTGCGCCATCATCGTCTGGTTGACCAGCTTCACCCGAACCCGCTCATCATAGCCAAAGCGGATTGGATCATCGGTGACGGAAGTGAACTTCTTCCCGTCGAAGCTCCACATGTACCGCTCCATATTGCCGGTGAGGTGTATCTCCATTTCGCGGTCAATTTCGCGGTGCGGGTTCATCCGCTTGGCCTTGAGATCGGTGTAGCGCAGCACGCGGTGTGGCACGTTGTCGAGGCCAAGTCCGGGGAAGTCCATCCGGTCTGCAGGCATCGGGGCGACCATATCGACGCCGGGTCCTGCCTCGACATCATCAGGCAACAGCGAGGTGTCGCGCATGTCATGTTCCATGCCGTCCATGTCGTGCCCCATCGCCATATGGGCAGCGTGATCCATCATACCCATGTCAGTCATGGTCAACGTCGGTATCTCGCGCAGTGCCGGAGGGGTGGCGATATGGCCGAGATGCGAGGTTAGGCTTGCAACGCCCATCCCGCTGCGATCCATGGCTTCTGCGACGATGGCGTGACTGCCGTCAGAAGGAGCGACAATGACGTCATAGGTTTCGGCAACGCCAATCTGGAACTCATCCACCTCGACTTCATCGACGTCCTGCCCGTCGGTTTGAATGACCGTCATGGGCACTCCGGGAATGCGGACATTGAAGAAGGTCATGGCCGAGCCATTGATGACGCGCAGCCTAACGCGCTCGCCGGGGCGGAACTCCAATTGCAGATCATCGGTCGGGCCGTGGCCGTTTATAAGATAGGTGTAGGTCTGCCCTGACACATCCGCGATGTCGCGTGGGTTCATGCGCATCTGGCCCCACATGCGCCGCATTTCGCCCGACATCTCGCCATCGGTCGCGCTCTGCATTTGGCTTTGGAAGTAGTGCTCGCCCACCTTTAGCAAGCGCATGATCTGGTGCGGGTGGATTGGCGTGAACTCTGACAGCAGCACCACATAGTCGCGATCATAGCGCGGGTCGGGTTCCTCGCTCTCGATGATGATGGGGCCGTAGTGTCCCGCCTGTTCTTGTAGCCCCGAGTGTGAGTGCCACCAATAGGTGCCGGCCTGACGGATCGGGAACTCATAGGTGAAGGTCTCACCCGGCTTGATACCGGGAAAGCTGACACCGGGAACTCCATCGAACTGGAACGGCAGCAGTAGGCCGTGCCAATGCATCGAACTGTCTTCGTCCAGATTGTTGGTAACGTGCAGCCGAACGTCCTGCCCCTCGCGCAATCGGATCAGGGGACCGGGCACCGTGCCGTTGACGGCAAAGGCGTGACCTGACCGTCCGCCAGTCATGAAATGCGCATCACCAATCGAAAGGTTGATGTCGTCACCTGACAACTCACCAAACCCTTTGCTGGCATATGGCATTGCTTGGCCACGCGCCCAAGCAGGCATGGGAAGCAACGATGCTGCGGCCATCGCGGCAGTGCTGGTGATGAGGTTGCGGCGGGAGAGCTGGGGCATGGTGAACGTCATCTCTGTTGAACGAGTGACATCACCTATATATACCCCCCTAGGGTATTTCAATTGGATTGAGACATGGCCAAAGACACAAACGCCAAACTGAACCGTCTAAAGCGGATCGAAGGCCAAGTGCGCGGCGTTGCGCAGATGGTCGAGGATGATCGCTACTGCATGGACATCCTTCACCAGATCGCTGCGATCAAATCAGCACTAGCGAAGATCGAAACTCAGGTTCTCAAAGATCATGCGGCTTGCTGCGTTGCCGAAGCAATCGCCAGTGGCAACGAAGGCGAGCAACGCGAGAAGTTTGAGGAGCTCGTGGACCTGTTGGAGCGAACAAGGAAGTAAGCCGTCTCAATGTCTGCAAATGGGTCGAAAGCTGACCAACCGCTCTTGGTTGGCCGAATGACAGAGCTGCCAGACTGCTTCTAGATTTGGCCTGATGCTCGAAGTTGGTCAGTTTCTGGGGGTGAAAGCGGACGGTGCGACTTCTGTCGGCACTTCGTACTTAGAAGCAGCTTAGGCCACTCTAGCTGCAGCTGTCCTATCGCCCTTTGAAAACTGGGTTCCGCTTCTCGAGGAATGCACTGGCACTCTCTTTCGCATCGTCTGTTTTCATCAGAGTATTGATCTCACGTATTGCCCAACTGCCTACATCGCGCCAATCGGGATCAAGCGTGCGTCTAAGCCCAGCCTTTATCGATCGAACTGCCAGTGGAGGATTGGAAGCAATTTTCTCTGCGATCGCCAACGCCTCCTCCATTAGTTGTTCGGATCGACATACGCGCGAAACTAAGCCAATTTCCTTGGACTTGGTGGCGCTGATGATATCGCCTGTCAGCAACAATTCCGTGGCACGCTCCCTGCCAACCAGCGCTGCAAGGCGGCCAAGCCCGGGTGCGTCGCTGCAAAGACCTCTTTTCACAAAAAGCTCTCCGAAACTGGCGGTCTGTGATGCGACACGAATGTCGGCCAATAGCGCCAGCTCCATTCCCCAACCAAGTGCATAACCGTTGACCGCCGCAATGACCGGAATGTCGGTATGCAGAAGGGCATCTGCTAATGGCGTAAGGCCACCCGAGCGCTTGTTGCGCTCAGCAATCTCGGGTGTTTCCCCACCACCTTGCGATAAGATGGCTTTGACATCATCGCCTGAACAAAACGCCTTCTGCCCGGCACCGGTAATGATGATCACCCGCGCCGAACTCTCGCGCACCGCGTCTTCCATGGCGATGTAGAGGGGATAGTCGAGCGCATTCATGACTTCAGGGCGATTGAGGGTTAAAATGCAGATCTCGCCGCGATGATCGATCTTCAGTTTTTCAGCCATATCTGTTTGCGCGTACGCCTTTCCATCCGATCGAGAAAACTATTTTTTCAGAGGGCCTTAAGGCCATTGCTGCCCAGTTGCGTAGCGCTTCTCAGGAAGGGATGCGCAGATTCAACAAAGCGTTGGCCATGACAAATGTTTGCGAATTCAAAGTTGGTGAACTGTCAAAAGTGCAAAGAATCTTGCAGTGCGCAGTCTCGCTTTATGCTCAATGCCCACGGCAGATTTGAGCAAATCGATAGGTTCACCCATAGGGCTCGGCCTCTAGGATGAATCATGCGCAAATGGAGGCAGTCGCCGTGCTTCAAACATCCTCGTCTCCGCACTTCGAAGGCGAATCCAGCATCGACGAACTTCTGGAGCTTGTCACAATTCGGCGGCTCGAAGACATCCGCTCATGCGCCATAAATCTCAGGAACATCGCGCAAGTGCGCGGCTTCAGAGTTGCACTCTGTTCGAACATCTCATCTCAGATGCAGATGATTGATGCAGATGATGTGCCTATCAACACAGATGTCTTCGGTTGGACTGATGATGGACAGCGCTGGTGGGAGCAATCGGACTATGCGCTCTACTCGCCAGTGCCACGCGCGTGTCGGTATGAGTGTGAGGCTTTCTGGTGTGATGCCAATGGCTTTCATGCTGTCCGAGCCAACCCATATCTGGACGAAATCGAAGTAGCCGACCATTTTGCGTCACACAACAACAGATTTCCGATGGAAATCATCGTCCCAGTCCACCTGCCATTTGGCCAGATCTCCGCGAACAACTTTCCATTGTTCTCTGACAAGATCGATGACTTCGAAGGGGCGTTTGCTCGCTATGGTTTCCTATTTGGGCTACTGACCAGACGCCTTATCTCTGGGTATGTCTCTGTAAGACCAGACATAAATAGGATCCCCGCCAATTGTGGTTTGAGCAAAAGAGACGTTCAATGCCTCCGCTGGCTCTCGGCAGGCAAGACAGATCATGAGATCGGAGAACTCTTGTCTCTGAGCCGCTCAACCGTCCGCTACCATATCGATCGTATATGCGACAAACTGTCGGCCGTTAATCGCACTCAGGCTGTCTTCAAAGCAAGCCAGCTTGGCTATATCGGGCCATTTGCTAGGCTGATCTGAGCGGCGGAAACAGCCAATGACAGCAGTCAGTCTTGGACGTTGCCAAATTGTCACGGTTTGGCGGCTGAGCTGCAGATTTTCGGCCTATTCATTAGTTGCTCAAAACTAGATCGAAGTGCTCCATTTCTGCTCGGAGAACGGCACGCGCAAACAAATGCGCGGCCATACGAGGGGAGACTGCGCCATGGATCAGAGGGCAAACCATTATACAAACAGGCCAAAAATTGTAGCTGCCAAGGCAACGCTTCTAGCAACAGTGACAATCGGCTTGTTTCCTTTTGTGACACAGCAGGCCGCGGCTCAAACCACGTCAGAAACTGTGTCAGAAACCGCGGCAGACAACCCGAACGAGGGCCTCGGTCAGATCGTTGTTACGGCTCGCCGCAGAGCAGAATCGTTACAGGATGTGCCGGTCACGGTAACATCAGTGGGTGGCGAAACCCTTGAAGCGTTCGGAGTCACCAACGTTGATAAGCTGGTCAGCCGGGTGCCATCGCTCAACATTCAACAAGGCGGAGCGCTGGGCGGTGCTTCGCTCAGCTTGCGCGGTGTCGGGACCGCAAATCTCTCACCATCGTTTGATTCGGCTGTCGCGCTGGACTTCGATGGAGTGCAAATAGGCCAACTGCGTATTCTGCAAGCAGGCTTCTTCGACGCGGAGCAAGTGGATGTCTTGAAGGGGCCGCAATCGCTTTACTTCGGAAAGAGCGCCTCAGCAGGTGTGCTGACTATTCGATCGGCCGGGCCAACAGATGAATGGGAGGTCGGCGCAAAGGCTGGATACGAGACGGAGGAAAAGGGTTACATTGGGGAGGTCTACATCTCGGGCCCCATCTCCGACACTCTCGGCGTTAGATTGGCAGCGCGCTACAACGAGATTGACGAGCTGGTTCTGAACGATTTTCCAGGCGTGGCAAATCCCGCCAGAGGGTCCGAGGATCTCTATGTTCGTGGGACACTGAACTGGGCTCCGACCGCTGAATTTACGGCAGATCTCAAGGTTAATTATATCAGCAATGAGCGTGATGGGTCCTTGATAAACCAAGATCTTGATTGTGGTCCGGACGGAGTGGCCGACAATGTTGAATTGCTTGGTGGTGCCGTCATCCTTCCAGCAGGATACAACTGCAATCTGGGTGATGGTCGATATTCCTATGTGGACCCTGATCCAGCCGTATTGGTGAGTGTCCCAGCGCAATACCGCGCCACCGCCGTTCCGTTCCATGACACGGATATCTGGCTGGGTCGGTTGAAAATGGATTTGGATGTTAGCGACCGTATTACGCTAACAAGCATGTCTGGCTATTATTCGCTCGATACGGAGGAGCTGGACGCCTTTTCCTATGGTGGGATAGGCCCCAATAATGAGCAGCTTGGCCAGGGTATGGGGCAAGCGATCATCGCGAACGAGCAGTTTTCCCAAGAGTTTCGGCTCACCGCCTCAGACTTCGGGCCCTTCACGTTCACGCTTGGGGCTTTCTACGAATATCGGGATTTTGACTTTGACTCGACCCTGTTCATTATACCTATTGGTCTCGTCGCACCTGATCCGGTGACCGGGTTTACCGCCGACGCGGCGAAGGAACAGAACGTCAAATCCGAAGCTTTCTCGGTGTTTTTCAATTCGGATATCGAATTCACGGACCAGCTCACTTTGTCAGCTGGAATACGCTACACTGATGAAAGCAAGGACGGCACGGTCGCGGTGCCATTTGTGCATACCTTCCTTCAGGGGCCTGGGTCGGTCTTCGCACCACAGGGCTTCTTCACCAGTAACGTCGGGTTTGATGATGATAACTTTTCTCCTGAGGTCTCTCTAAACTACCGCGTTTCTGATGATGTATCTGTTTTTGGAGCGTACAAGACCGGCTTCAAATCCGGAGGTATTGACACATCGATCCTGCCCACGGTCTCATTGGAGGTTTCGCGTCAGGCGGGCGATTTCAGCAGTTTGAACTTCGACTCTGAGGAGTCTGAGGGGTTTGAGGTTGGAGTAAAATCGGAGCTGTTCGGAAGAAGCTTGCGGCTAAATGCTACGGCCTATCGGTACGTGTTTTCCGACCTTCAGGTTCAGCTCTTTGATGCGGCCGCGATCCAGTTCAACGTCTTGAACGCGAGCGAAATCACCACCACAGGGGTTGATGTCGACTTTCAATGGCTATCGCCAATCGACGGCCTGACGTTTTCAGGAGCGCTTGCCTACCTTGATGCGAGATACACAGAGGATTTCTTCCCTCTGGGGCCTACTGGCGACAATCTTCGTGGCAGAGCGTCTCGAAACGCTCCTGAATTCTCTGGCAATGCTGCGTTTGATTACCGCGTTCCCGTCGGCGAGCTCGACTTCATTCTGAACGGCAACGTCAATTACAGCGGGTCATATTTCTTCGCGGATGAGCGATTGAACGATCCTGTCCAATCAGACTATTTCACTTTCGACGCAGCAGTATCGATTGGCAGTGCAGATGATCGGTGGAAGCTGTCTCTTGCAGCTGTGAACATCGGCAATGAACTGTTCGCCTCTTCGGTAACGGACAGACCCTTCAGGCCAATCGCCGATGGCGATGACAGAGTCGTCAGTTTCAATCGCGGCCGCCAAGTCTTCATAGAAGCGGCTTTCAAGTTCTGACGAAACAGCTTTCAGTACAAATTGCGAGATAATTCATGGCATTGGTCACAGTTATAGGGGCGGCTGGCAGGCAAGGTATCGCCCAGATGCGTCAGTTGCTCAAAGCTGGATACGAAGTGCGTGCTATTTCGCGGAATCCGGATACATTTCAGGGCACTGAATTTGAGAACGTAGAGGTCCGTTCCGCGGATATATTCGATCTGGCGACTTTGCCCGACGCGCTGGAGGGAAGTGACGCTGTTTTCCACACGCACCCCTTTGTCGACATGCACGGGCGCAGTGAGACGATCGGCCAAATTGGCCATGCAGCCAAGGAAGTTGGTGTCCGACGTGTTGTCTGGAACACGTCGAGTTGGGTGCCCGATCGGCCTGGTGACCCTGGCATGTACCAAAGCAATACAGATGGGATGAACGCGCTTTGGCGAAGCGGCGTTAATGGAACCGTGTTCGGCTCGGTTCTCTTTATGGATAACCTTCTGACAAACTGGGCACGGCCGTCCATCGTCAATGAAGATCGCTTTGTCTATTCGCACCGACCTGATCTCGAAGCCAATTGGATCAGCCTGGACGATGTTGCAAAGTTCATGATCGCATCGCTTGGTCGCGATGATCTTGTTGGGCGCTGTTTCAATATCGGCGGCCCTGAGCGTTTGACTCCAGTTATGGTCGCGCAGTCACTTTCTCGAGCTTTAAACAAGCAGATCACATATTCTCCCATCTCACCAGCCGATTTCGGTAGGCTGTTGGTCTCGGCCTTTGATCGCGGTCAGATGACACCCGAGGAAGCGGAGGTTCAAGCCAAGGGTGTCGAAGCGTTCTATGAATACAACAACAACGCGCCAACGCGGCCGTTCGAAGTAAACATAGAACACCTGCTGGATTGCATTCCGATTGAAATGGAGAATTTTGAGCAATGGGCCAGGCGGCAGGACTGGTCTGACAATGCCAACGTAGAACGACCCTCGGGTGGCTAATCCAATGCTAGTTGAACGCCAAAGTGCGTCCTTGGTCAGCTTCGTAGATACAGAGTTTCCTCCAATTAGCGTTGCTGAAGAGCGCCACGGGAGTGAGCGAAAGATGGCCAGCAAGTTCGTTGAAGTCACTGGGCCTAGAGGTA
>JBCBBY010000106.1:0-8294 GCA_038531195.1 Pseudomonadota bacterium | reverse complement strand
GGAATCTCCTTGTGCACGCGCAGCATCGTATCTATCGTGTAATGACTCTATGTGAGGGACGCATGCGCAGGTATCTATCATTTACAATGCTCTTGCTGGGCGCTGCCTTTGTTTGGGCATGTTCAACCTCTGGCCCTCCCGTTTCGAGTGAACCTCTTCCGATTCCAGATGCGACGAGTTCGATCACAAAAAGTGATTTACGCATCGGGCCCATGGATTCGCTGCAGATTGATGTCTTCGGAGTGTCGTCTCTCCAAGGGACTTATCAGGTTGATTTCCGGGGAAATCTTAAGTTACCGTTGATCGATGAGGTACGTGGTCTGGGCCTCACGGCGAGTGAACTATCCTACATGCTCGAAGAGGTGTACGGCGAAAAATATCTTCAAGATCCGGACGTTAATGTGACGATCGTCGAAAGCGTCGGCCGAAATGTGACCGTTGATGGATCAATAAACAGCCCTGGAATCTATCCCATTGAAGGGCGACTTACCTTGTTACAGGCAGTCGCTCAAGCAGGAGGCCCGTCGAAAGGGGCCAATACACGCAAAGTTGCCGTCTTCCGACAAGTAAATGGCGAGCGATTTGCAGCGGCATTTAATCTGGACGCAATCCGAGAAGGAAACGCGGACGACCCTGAAATCTACGGAAACGATATTATTGTTGTCGATGGTTCCAATGTGAGCGAGTCCTATGGCGAGCTGTTGAGATCGTTACCGCTCATCGCGCTCTTCATGGCATTTTAGCGGGACGTAGAAAGTATTTTCGATGAGTAACAGAGAATTTGGAACTTCCCGAGACCTCACCCCGGATAGTGTTAGAGGCGTCGTACCGTTTCGAGATACCGATCATGCGAATGTACTGTACCCATATGAGGCGGGATATGACGAACCCCAAACCTCGCGGCTGAACTTTTTGGATTTTGTTAAGATCATCTTGCTGCGCAAGTGGATGATCCTCGCCGTGGTTATCGCCGGCGTTTGCGCGTCGGTCGTAATGACCCTTCGTGAGACCCCGATGTATCGAGCAACTGCCACTATGGAAGTGCAACGCCAAGAAGTCCGAATATTCGAAGGTTCAGGCGTGGGACCAACCGTGGTTGCAGACGCAACATACATGGAAACTCAGTTCAGATTATTGCGGAGTCGTTTGCTAGCTCAACGCGTCGCTGAAGATCTTAATCTCGCGAATGATCCGAGATACGCGAATCAGGATGCCCCACGAGATAGACGTGTGCTGCAGGCGGCTGGTCAAATCGTTGGTGGGCTTCGTGTTACCCCCGCGGGAAATTCGCAGTTGGTGAATGTGACCTTCATTAGCCCACATCGCGTGGAGGCATCGCGGATTGCGAATGCAATGGTCGAGACTTTTATCCAGACGAATATAGAACGGAAATACAACACGACCACCTTCGCACGCGAGTTTTTGGAAGAACGTATCTCTGTAACTAAAGCGCTATTGGAGGAATCAGAACGCAATCTTGTCGCTTACGCAGAAGCGCAGGGTATCCTCGATATTGGAGGTTCAGAGAGCGGGGTGAACACGCTTGATGAAAACTCGATCGTTGCTCTCAATAATGAGCTTTCAGCCGCGGAGAGTGAGCGTATTAAAGCTGAACAGGAATATCGAGCGGCTTCGGAAAGCGAAACGTATCGAGAGCTTTTGGACAGTGCGACCCTTGAAAGATTGCGAGGTCAACGTGCTGATCTTCAAACCGATTACCAAGAGATGCTGGGGCAATTCAAACCCGAATTCCCCGATATGCAACGCTTACAAGCGAGAATTGATGCAATCGACGCCGATATTCAAAGGGAATCTCGAGCGATCATTAGTTCACTGCGCGCCGAGTATGATGCTGCGGTTGCTCGCGAGGACTCATTGCGATCGCGTGTTGGTGAGTTGAGAGCGGGACTTCAAGATGACCGAAGTCGACGAATTCAATACGGAATTTTGCAGCGAGAGGTGGAAACAATCAGATCGCAGTACCAAGCCCTGTTGCAGCGATCGAAGGAAGTGTCGATTGAATCGGGAATCGGATCGAGCAATGTTTCAATGGTGGATGAAGCGCTTCAACCGGGACTCCCATTTGAGCCGAATTTGCGCAGAACCATTATGCAATCTGTCTTCCTCAGTTTATGTTTTGGCGTTGGTTTGGCGTTTCTGCTGAATTTCATAGACGATCGGATTAAGACGCCGGAGGATATTCGAAACAAGTTGTCGCTTCCTACAATCGGCGTTGTACCAAAGATTTCTCGAAAGAAAAACGCGATTGTCGAGGAATTACAAGAGCCCAAATCGCGCATTTCGGAGGCATTCGCTTCAGCTCGAACGGCGCTGGAATTTTCGACTGAATCTGGGGTGCCCCGGTCTATTTTGGTTACCAGCACAAGGCCAGGAGAGGGCAAAACAAGCACAACGCTATCTATTGCTACTGTCTTCGCGAAGGGGGGTAAGAACGTCCTCATCATAGATGCAGATATGAGGAAACCGTCTTTCATGACGGATGTTAAAAAGACCGTCGGTCTATCTGGCCTCCTGACCAGTTCCGAAGATCTGATCGACCATGTCGTACAGACGAAAACGGATGGATTATCACTGCTGCCCAGTGGTGTCATTCCGCCCAATCCCGCCCAATTGCTTTCCGGGCCGAGGTTGCGGGAAATCGTTGAAGAGGCTGAGCAGCACTTTGATATCGTCGTCGTTGACTCGCCGCCCGTGCTTAGTTTTACCGACAGTCCGCGATTGGGAGCTGCCGTTGAGGGGGCGGTTGTTGTTATCCAATGTGGCTTGATTAGAAGCCCGTCAGCTCTGCGCACCGTTTCGCAGCTTTATGAATCGAGGACCAATGTACTTGGAGCTGTCCTAACGAAATTCGACGCCAAAAAAGCTGGCTACGAATACTCTCAATATTATTCATCCTATGGATATCGCGCGTACGACTCAGTCGATTACAAACCGAGTAAACAGTCAAAACGACAAGTTCTAATCGAAGCGCGCGTAGATGATGAATTCGTAGACGACGAAAGCTCGAACAGCGATGAGTCCAAGCGGTGGTCATCCTACTAACGAGAATACTATCAAAAGTATCCATATGTGGCGTTTGCGTCGTTGCGGCGTGGATATTCTATTCCGTTGGTGAGCAAAGAGAACTGGAGCTCGTGGACAATGACCGCCTGACTTTAGGTGCTAAACCACTTCAGTCCGTTTTGTTGAGGCAGCAACTAAAGTCGAACCTTGGTGCTCGTGATGATTTGGATCAGATCTTTCCCACTGCCGCTGAGTTAGCGCGGCGAGCTCCATTGGACGCTCTCCCATTTGAAATACAATTAATCGAAACCGCGCCCACGGCTTCACCTGAAATGTCTTCAAGGCTGGTGAATCATGCATTAAGTAGGAATCCGAGAAGCGCACTCGCAAGGCTTTACAATTATCAACAAGAATCAAGGTCTTCGGATTTGAATGCTGTTCTTGTTGCTTATAACCATTTAGCCACGATCGAGACACTAGAGCCAGAACTTCTCACCGATTCATTGGTCGGTGTGTTTCGAGACAGGCGTGATTGGGCGCCGTTGTTGGATTACCTGAAAGGTAAACCGAAAACTGGAAATAGGATTGTTAGAAAATTGCTGGATGAGACGGTTTCACTCGTGGAGTTGGCCGATGTGGTTTCGGCTTACCCAGATGTTCAGCCAATCTATCTTCAATATCTCATCGATCGCGGCCTGATTTCTCAGGCTTATGATGCTTGGACGCGATATGTCGAGCGCGATCTCTCGCAGTTGGCGGGTGCGATTTACAACGGCAGTTTTGTCGCGGATGACGCGCCATCACCGTTTAACTGGAATCTAAACTCGAATTTCGCAGAGTACATGTCGACTGACGGTCTCTACGTCACGCACCGGGGAAACGCGAATACCCCTATCGCTAGTCAGATCATAACCGGCGCGCCTGGTCCGTTCATTCTCCGCACCACAGTCAGCGGTCAGATCCCTCGAAGAGGTGCTGTCTTAGTTTGGAGAGTATCGTGTTTGTCAGATCGCTCGGTCCTCGCTGAATTGCGCGTTGTTCTTCAAAAGAACAATGAGCGTGAGAGGCTCGAACAGGCCGGGCAGATCCCTGATCGAGATTGCGATTTCCAATTATTGGAGTTGATGGGGCTGGTAAGTGAGTATCCTCTTACGTCCATCGTGAAAGTCGCCGCGATCGAACTCGTAGAGTCGGAGCATTAGGTTCGATATGCCGAGTCAGAGCGAAGATAAGATTCTAAAGCGAGCATTGGCCACAGCGCTCTTCGTGTATTGCTTTATGTGTGTGATCTTTGGCGGCGCGGGTCGGGAAGGTTTTGTCGCTCATTCTTATCTGCAGGCGGTTGCGGCATTAGGCGTGGCTGTGTTGGTCGTGACGTGGCCCAGCGATGAACCTTTAAACGGGTTAAGAATACCCATTGCCTTGCTCGTGGCTTGCATATCGCTCTGTTTGATCCAACTTATTCCTTTGCCGGCGAATATCTGGCAACAATTGCCATCTCGAGATATCGTCAGCGACGGGTTTCGCGATCTTGGATTAGAACTTCCACCATTGCCCCTCAGTCTAGATCCCGATGCAACGTTAGCAACTATCGGATACGCGTTTACGCCCCTCTTTATTCTCCTTTTGTCTATTAGAGTGGGGGCCAGTGTTCTGGTTCAGATTGTTCCCGCTCTAATATGCACCTTAGCGGTAGTCAGTTTCGTGCTGGGAATAAGCCAGCTTCTAAGCGACCAAGATTTATACTTATACGCTTTTACGTCTCGCGATTTACCGGTGGGTTTCTTTTCGAACATAAATCATCAAGCCAGCTTGTTATTGATGACCATACCGTTCGCTTTCTACCTTTGCATCAAGCTTACTTCGCGGGCGCGAACAAATGATCGCAGGGGCGCTTTTTTCATTCTTAGTGCACTCCTCGTGGCAGGACTGGTCGTAGGCGTATTGATCGCTCAATCAATTGCTGGATACGTAATGCTGCTGCCGATTACACTGTTAAGCGCTTTTGCCTTTCAAAAGTCGAACATAAAACCAAAGTTAGCAGTGAGTTCGTTGATTGGCTTAACCTCGCTTCTCGCTTTCCTTATGAGTGGAGTAAGTTCGGTTACCCTAGACGGGGCCGACATAGCTTTCGCTCAAAGTGAAGTGTCCCGATACAGTATTTGGCGGATGACAGTGGAGGCGATTTCTGAGCATTGGCTTTTGGGTGCCGGAGTGGGGACGTACGAAAGCGTAATACCACTTTACGAGAACCCGAATGCCGTGGGCGGCACTTGGATCGCAAGAGCCCACAACGATTATTTGCAGGTGTTGATGGAGGCTGGCCTGCCAGGTGCCGTGATGATCGTTCTTGCGCTATATTGGTTCGCCACCGCCAGTCTACGTGCGTGGAGAAGAGGGGCGAGTCGAGGCTTCCCTCAGTTTAGAAGAGTTGCCACGGTGGCGCTCGTTGTGTGGGCGATGCATAGCCTGGTTGATTATCCAGGGAGAACGATTGCCCTCACGGCCGTAATAAGTCTCTGCGTAGCTGCGTTAGGTGTGACGGGCACAGTGAAAGCTGCGAAAGTGCCGCAAGAATCAAATCGTCGACCTCAGAACCCCAAACGGTTTGTCTTACCGCCTATCTCCCAGAGCGCTTTGAACTAAAGTATACCATCGTTTTTGTGCAAGCTTTCTGGATGCGTTTCCTTCGATGAACGCCCTCGCATTTGCTCCTAGTGCTCTTAACCGCGCCTTGTCTGAATACAGGTTCAGTATGACGTCGCTGGCCCCTCTTGAATCCCCACATGGAACGTTTAGGCCGAAGTCGAAGTGTGCGATCATCCGAGAAATTTCGCCATTAGGATCGCCGATCATTAACAATGGTCTCCCCGCAGCCGCGACACCATAGACTTTGCTCGGCACGATGTAGCCTTCCAAACTCGGAATGAGCGATGCCCAATGTAGATTGGGCAGGCTAAGGCTATCAGGCAGCGCTTCTCGCGGCATGTAAGGTTTCAGCACAACATTGGTTAGGTTCCGGACGCTGAGTTCCGATTGTAGACGCTCGCGCAAAAACCCTCCGCCGATGAACAGAAACTTTATTTTTTCATGATCTCGTAAATTCATCGCCGCCGTCAAAATTGTATCCAGGTCATGCGCGCGCCCCAGGTTACCCGAATACCCGACGACAAAGTCATCTGGTTTAAGGCCCCAGCTTTCCCGTAATAGTGGCGCGTGCGTATCTTTCGGTGTGATCGACTCATCATCTACGAAGTTATGGATGATGGACACTTTTTCAGGAACGACTCCCATTTTCACGACCATGCTTTCCATCGTTTTGCCGATCGCGACGTTTTTATCAGCCTTTCGAAGAGAGCGATTGCGAAGACGAATGAGCGACTGAACGACAAAATTATCTGGCGTCTTGCCCGAGATGCTAAGCGCGACCTCGGGGAAAATATCCTGAAGCCAGTTTACGCGTGTCGCGCGTTTTAAACGCGCGATTAGCCCCAAGGGAACAGACAGCATGGGCGGGTCTGTTTTTGCGATAAGGACATCATCCTTCGATAAAAAAAAGAAAAGGCTAACGCAAACGCCTAAGTAGAAAGTGAGATAGTCAATCCCTCGACCGAGCCAAGTCTCCCGGCCAAACCGGGACGTCCAAAGGCGACGAATTTCAACCCCTGAGATTGTCTCATTCTTAGCATATACGGCATCGTTACTGTAACTCAATCGCGTACAAAACACCGTCACTGGTAAGTCCTTGTACGCCAAATGGGTGGCGATATCGGTTAGTATCTGAGCGGTCGCGCTATGGTCTGGAAAGTAGAACCGATTCACGAAAATCACACGTGGGGATGAACTTGTAGAACGAGGCATTGAGTGTATCTGGCTGTGCTTAAGTGCTCTGCTCAAGCTGAAGTCTATATTTTGAAATTTGATGCGTCAGCGCGACGGTGGAGATACCAAGTAGCCCCATCAAGAAGTCTACCAAATCACCGGATCTGGGACCCACCAATTGCACCAGTTCAACCGCAGCGACAATACCCGAAATGACAAAGAAGATCGCTGTCGCGCTAACTCGTGGTAGTGCCATTAAGCCTAAGACCGTCAGCAAGAAACCGGCGATTGCATGAAGAATCTTGTCTGCGTTGCTGTACATCGTCCAACGAAGGTCCACGCCATCCGGGTGAACGGCCGGTACCAGCAAAATCAGACCAAAAATAATCAGGACAACGCGCGCCAACGATACCCAGGTAAAAAGAGGGCGCGCGAGGTTTAGCAAATGACCTAACGGGCTCCTTTGCCGGTGAAAATGACCGATATAGTTTTTACCACGATAAGAAGGTCCAACCATATCGAAAAATTCTTCACATAAAACATATCGTATTCGAGTTTTAGGCGGATGTCTTCGACTTCGGTTACATGTCCTTGCTTGACCTGGGCCCAGCCGGAGATGCCTGGCCGAACGATGTGGCGATAGCGATAAAAGGGGATCTGATCCTCATACCATGATGAAAGCCGAAGCGTTTCGGGACGGGGGCCGATCCAACTCATTTGGCCACGGAGGATATTAAACACTTGGGGTAACTCATCGATTCGTGTCTTACGGATAAATCCGCCAACCCGTGTGATCCGCTGATCGTTTGCCTGTGTCTTATCCGTAACGACACTTCGGCTATTCTCATCCTGCTCAGTCATGGAGCGGAACTTGAACACGGTGAACGTTTCGCCGCGGTATCCCATACGTTCCTGTTTGAATATCGCTGGGCCTCTGGACTCAAGACGTACTGCCGCGGCAACAAGCACCATAATTGGCCATAGGAACGCAATCAAAACCAGCGCCGAAACAATATCGACATAGCGCTTCGCCGGTGCGTATAGAGAATCCGGCGCTAAATGCCCAAACGCATTTTCCGAAATATGCTCAATAGACACGCGTCCCAAGAGTGATTCAGCGAGCTGCGAGGCACTTAAGATGCGCCGACCTTTTATCGCTTCTTCGGCAATTCTACGTTCCCAACGCGCCTCAAGCGATGAATCACTGAAATCGACGACTATGGGAATATGTGGATAGCGGTCCAACAGTTTCGTCGATTTGAGCGCTTTCCACCGCACTCCGCGATACGATTTTAGTCTAGCGGTGTTCGATCCCGGCAGAATACAAAAAACAGGTCGTCTAAACCGAGCTACTACAAATAGAATGGCAGCGAACCAAATGCAGGTAAACGTAAAACTAACGAGGAACTGATATCGGCTATAATCAATTCGCATTAGGAAGAAGAAAG
>JBCBBY010000105.1:0-8314 GCA_038531195.1 Pseudomonadota bacterium | reverse complement strand
AAGAGTGGTGCAGCGAGATCAGCACTTTGCCGTTCAGCTTATGATAGGCAAACGTATAATCCGCGCGCGTCGAGTCGCCGGCCGCATTCGTGAACGTATACTGGCCCATGTCTTTGTATCCGAGCCCGCCCGCTTTCAAAAGCGGCCCAGCGGCGCTTTGAAACTCCACGCTGACCCAGCCATTCTTTAAAAAGCCGTGATCGTTCGGATAGTCTGGATTCTCGCCCACGAAATAAGACCGCGCGCCCGCTTCGTCGAGACGGATCACATCGGCCAGCGTTGGCTTAAATAAAAGCGGCGCATCCGGCTCACCGAAATCATAGAGACCTAATAGGGCTTCGACGTCTTGTTCGGTGACATATTTTGCCCAAGCCCGCTGCGCATTGATGACCTCTGCTTTGGTCATAGGTTCATACTTAGTAATGGCTCTATCCTACCTATTTTATCTGCTTATTCGCTCGCGCGTGGCGCCGTCATACTGGCTTACGGCGCGCTCTGAAAGCGTCAATTTTTCCGTATAGTCAACCGCCCGCGCTGCGCGTGAGCCACATCGTCTCTCTTGCTAAACACAGAAGCGGCTTAAATAAGCGAGGAAAGGATGATTTAATGCCCGATACTATGACCTCTTCGCTACCAGCGCCTGGCACTGTCGGACCGTTGCCAAACGATCACCCTGCGGTGGTGCAAGGCAAGGTTGGGGTGCTGTTGGTCAATCTCGGCACGCCTGACGGCACCGATTACTGGTCCATGCGGCGCTACCTTTCGGAATTTCTGTCAGATTCGCGCGTGATCGAAGTGCCGCAGCCGATTTGGCAACTGATTTTGCAGGGCCCCATTCTGACCTTCCGGCCGAGCAAATCTGGCCGCGCCTATAAGAAGATCTGGACCGAGGAAGGCTCCCCGCTTTTGCTCTATACGAAGCGGCAAGCTGAAGCCCTCGCGGCGCGGATCGGCGGGCCGTCACTGATCGTCGATTTCGCTATGAATTATGGCAATCCGAGCATTGCCTCCAAAGTCGAGGCGCTGAAACAGCAAGGCTGTGACCGCATTTGTGTGGTGCCGCTCTATCCGCAATATTCTGCGACCACGACCGCCAGTGTCTGCGATCGGACCTTTAAGGCCTTGGCGAAACTACGCTGGCAGCCGGCGGTCCGCACCGCCGCAAGCTTCCACGATCAGCCCGTCTATATTGAGGCCCTGGCCCGGCGCATTCAGTCGCATTTAGAGACGCTCGACTTCCAGCCGGACAAGGTCCTGATGTCCTATCACGGCATCCCGAAAGCCTATTTTGACAAAGGCGATCCGTATCATTGTCATTGCCATAAGACGACGCGCTTGGTGGCCGAGAAATTGGGCTGGGCCGAGGGGTTCGCGATGACCACGTTCCAAAGTCGCTTCGGGCCGACGCAATGGCTACAGCCCTATACGGATAAAACGCTCGAGGCGTTGCCAGGGCAGGGCGTTAAAAAGCTCGCCGTGGTCTCACCTGCTTTCATCTCTGACTGCCTGGAAACGCTTGAAGAATTGGCCATGGAAGGCCGCGACTCGTTTATGGAGGCCGGCGGCGAAGACTACGCCCTTGTGCCTTGCCTAAACGATAGCGAAGAAGCCATTGATGTCATCGAAGACGTGGTCCGCCGCGAGACGGCGGGCTGGGTCAGCTAAGCGTGGACGGTTGGATCAAGAATGGCAAAGTCCGCGGTCGCATCACTGAAGATGGCGCGCTGGAAGTCCGCTGCTACGGTCTGACCACGCAAACCCGGTATTACAAGCAGCTCTTCCGCGAATTCTTCCGCAAAGATTTTCAGCGCCTTCGGCCTGGCTATGGCGATTATGATGTTCATATCGTGATGGAATATACCGGCGATCCGCCTTGGATGGATCTTGATAATCTCGCCAAGGCTTTGCTCGACAGTCTCACCGGCAATGCGTTTGAGGATGATCACCAAGTTGCGCGTCTGTTGGTTGAACGCCGCGTTGGAGACCGCGAAGGCATTTACCTGCGCGTGCAAGAAATGGCGGTCTAGTGGGTCTCACAATTGGCCCGCGCATTTGAGCTAAGCGCAGCACAAATCCCAAACGCTGAGGCGGTTTCTGATCTTTTCGGTACAAAACTGTTGATGATCAGCGCGATGGAAAAATTGACGATGCGATCTCGAAATCAGCTCAAGCGCTTAAATGGCATGGGTATCGCGGTTGCGGTGGCTTTCGCGACCAAGCGCCCTTGATCGTCAAAACATTCGGCTTCCATAAACGCTGCCGACCGCCCCCATTTTAAAATGCGGGCTTCAACCGCTGCGTCACCCGGCATCAATCGGCGCAAATAGGAGGTTTTCATCTCTAAAGTGGGTGCTGTCATGGTGACGTTTGAGGCGATGATGCAACATGTGCTCATCGCTTCATCCATCATCGCCGCAATAAAACCACCCTGAACGGCGCCAGTTGGGTTGGCAAACATGGCCGGGACATCAAATTGCATCCGAACGCGGCTGGCAGCCTGTTCGACCTCGACCAACCGCATGCCAAGCGTCTCCGAGCAAGGTGGCCGCTTTTTGCTATTCTGAAAGCGTGCAAGCATATCCGCATCAGAAATGCGCGGTTTTTCGTCTTCAGGGGCGTCAGACATGTCTATTTACGACGGAAAGCGTCCAAGCTGATGACCGTTTCGCTGTCATCGGCGGTCTCAGTCGACGTGTCAGATGCGGCGCCCGCGTTATCGCCCGCCAAAGCGGGTTCGACGACGCTCGTGTCAGTGTTTGAGCCACCTTTCTCGAAGCTCACACCGAAATTAACGGCTGGGTCGACGAAACGGGTCATCGCGACATACGGGATCGATAGATGCTGCGGCACACGGTTAAATTTCAGGACGATTTCAAAATGCCCATCATACACTTCCAGATCCCAATATTGGTGCTGGATGACAATCGTCATCTCTTCTGGGAATTGTTCGATTAAGTGCTCAGGAATCTTAACGCCCGGGGCTTTCGTCCGGAACGTGACATAGAAGTGATGATCACCAGGAGGGGCAGAGCCTTTTTCCGCTTGCCGTAAGGCTTCGCGCACAACCCCGCGCATCGCGGCCTGCGTTAATGCTTCATATCCAATATAGTCGGTCATTCCGATCCCCGCCATTTGGAGTCTTCCTTAGACCCCGAATTTCGCGCCCGCAACGCCCTTCATGCGTTAGGCGAGCCCGTTTTTCCAACTTCCCCAGACGGGAAGTTTGCCACCTCTACGCGGCGCGTTCTGTAACACTTATTACACGTTGCGCCCTGTCACCCAGATTAAGTGGAGGCTTCTGTTGCCAGGCGCCTCCGGGCCCCGCCTAAGGCGCTGATGCCTTAGGAGTTAAAGCGGTTTTCCACGCACTGCGTTACGCAGCGAGCAGTTCACCTTCAGCAAAGTTGTCATTTGCAACTATTGTTGAGTGAGCTTCTAACGGAGCTCATCCGGGTGAAGGCATCGTCTTTACACGTCCGTCGATCCTATTTCGCCCCCAAATAGACCGCCGCTGAAGGGGGAGGCCTGTTTGGTGGAGGCGCCGGGTACCGCCCCCGGGTCCGAACCGCTTATTACACGCGCGTTTATCACCATAGTTCATAAGAACGGGGTCAATATAATCCCGGTTCGGTTAAGATAAAAGAGCTTAGTCCAGCGGTTCGACAATTACTTCGATCACGCCTTCGGTGCGCTCAAGGGCCGCGAGCTCTGCCTCAAGAGCGGTCGAATGGATCTCACGCGTGGTTCGGGCGACGGAGCCGGTCGCATCCATCGTCAGGATGGTAAGGCGCAGCATCCGCTCGGTCCCATCCAGCACGCCATCCGCCGCACGGACGGTCAGCTTGCCGACCTGGTAGACGCCTTTTCCGGCATAATAGACGGTTTTTCCAGCGAAAGAGGCGCCGCTGATCAATAGGCCAGCCGTGTTGGTGACGATACACCCGGACAAAAGAAGCGCGCAAAGAGGCGCCGAGATGAACCGCAACATGACTGTTCTCCAAATGCTATGACGCATAGTCGATGCACATTACGATTTGCCAAGTTAACAGGCTGTGAGGTGGAACGAGAAATTAAGTGGCGTTTAGCGCCCCACATTCTCCAATTGGCTAAACGCCTCTTGCATATGATCGACGAAGAGCCGGGCTTTGCCGCGCAGTTTGCCGCCGGTCCATACAACGGAGAGCGGCAGGTCGGCGCCGCGCCAGTCCGGCATGACGCGCACCAGTTCGCCAGATTTCACGTGCGGACACACGAGCCAATCTGGCCCGATAAAGAGGCCGAGGCCGTCAACGGCGGCTTGGAGCAGCGTATCTCCGGACGAGCCGCGGAAGCGGCCATCCATCATAATCCGTTTTTCTTCGCCAGTTTCCGAATGCGTGAGCACCCATTGCTGGCCTTGAAGGGATTGCCGGAACACCAGGCCTTGATGGTCTTTCAAGTCTTCTGGCGTCGTTGGCGTGCCATACCGCTCGATATAAGACGGCGCCGCCCAAATGCCGCGATAGGCGACGAAGAGACGTTTCGCCATTAGGGCGCTGTCGGTCAGCTCGCCGAGCCGGAAGGCGAGGTCGACGCCCTCGGTGACCAAGTCCGTATACGTATCGTCAGTCATCAAATCCATGCGGATATGAGGGTACTTATCCAGGAAAGCGGCAATCGCGGGGGTGATGACGAGCTTCGAAAAGGAATGCGGCGCGCTGATCCGCAGCATACCCACCGGTTCTTGATCGAGGCCGCGGGCTTCGGCCTCTGCCTCGTCGAATTCGGACAAGATATCCTGCGCCCGGCCATAAAAGCGCTGGCCTGCTTCGGTTAGCGACAGCGCGCGCGTTGTACGGTGAAACAGTTCGGCGCCCAGCTGATGCTCGAGGTCTTGAATACGCCGCGAGACGGTGGGTTGTCCGATCGAAAGATCGGCTGCGGCGCGCGAAAAACTGCCAGCGTCAGCGACCCGCAGAAATAGTCTCATGGCATCAATACGGTCCATTTTGGGCGCTCCTATGCGAAAAATGCATGAGCCATATGGAACCTTCCTGAGTTCTAAAAAAGGGGGGAGGCGCCATTTTGCGGTTCATCGACGGACACTCCCCCGCCGGCCGACCCGAAATTCCAATGGAGCTGATAATGGCTAAATTTACCCTACATGACTCAAACACGGCGCCCGAAGGGGCGCGTGACTTTATCTCTGGCGTCGAGAAGAAAATGGGCTTTGTGCCCAGCCTCTATGCGGTCTTCGCTGAAAACCCGACCGTGTTGAACGCTTACACTCAATTGGCGGACCAATTGGGTAAATCCGGCCTCACGCCGCTGGAACAGCAAGTCGTTACGATCGCCGCAAGCGTTGAAAACGAATGTCACTTCTGTGTCGCCGCGCACACCACAATCGCCGAAGGCCAAGGCCTCGACCTCAGCGTCATTGAAGCGGTCCGCGAAGATCGTGCGATTGAAGATCCGAAGCTTGAAGCGCTGCGTGTGTTTACCAAGAAGGTGGTCATCGATCGCGGCTTTGTCTCAGACTGTGATGTCGATACATTCCTCAACGCAGGATATGATCGCGCAGCGGTGCTCGCCGTGATCCTTGGTGTCGCTCTGAAAGTGATTTCCAACTACACCAATCACGTCGCTGAGACGCCGGTGAATGAGGCCTTCCAGAAACACGCTTGGACTCCGAAAACGCGCCGTGAAGGCGTGGCCGCATAACGCTCAATATATCTGCAAATACAGGGCTGCGACGTAAGTCGTGGCCCTTTTTTTGGGTGCGATTTTGGCAGCTCACTTTTCACTCACACCGACGTGACTGACCCTCACACAGTCGTGGTTCGTAAGTGAAGTCTGATGGGCGTAAGTGAAGGGCACACCGCAAGGAGGGCACTATGACAACTTTAACAAACACAATCGCTCCCGAGACATCTTCTGAGGGACTTGTCTCGAAACTCAAAACCGCCGCGCCGCATCTGATCGCTGGTATCGCATCACTCGTTTTTCTCGATAGCTTGCGCTTCAAATTCACCAACGCACCAGAGACGCAAACCATTTTTGGCAAGCTCAATGATTGGGCCGCGAGCTTCGGCGCTGACGGCCTGTTCGCTCAAACCGGACTATTCAGCCAATATGCGATCGGGACAGCTGAGCTGTTCGCGGCAAGCTTGCTGCTGATTGGTATTCTCCCAGCCTTTCGCCGCTTACAAGCCATTGGCGCATTGATTGCGTTCGCTGTGATGAGCGGCGCTGTGAATTTCCACCTTTGGACACCGCTTGGCATCGACCCAAACAATGATGGCGGCGGTCTGTTCTTTATGGCCGTTGTGGTCTGGATGACCTCGTTCGGACTGATCATTATCCGCCGCAAAGAACTCGCCGCGATTTTCTCCGGCCTTAAATCAACACTATTCCCCGCACGTGCATAAGCGCGGCGCCTCCCAGAAACACAATATATTTCCGAACAAGGATCTCATCTTATGAAACTCCGTACACTCATCGCCGCCACATTGATCGCCGCTGGTCCCATCGCAGTGACTGCCCCAGCCGCTTATGCTGACAAGGATCCGGTTTACACGGGCCGCTTCTCGAACCTCGCGCTGCAGGGCTATGACACCGTGGCTTATTTCACAGCAGGCGAAGCGACCAAAGGCGACTCCGACTTCAAAACCACGTATGAAGGCGCTGAATTCCGCTTTGCGAGCCAAGAGAACCTCGACTTGTTCCTGGCGGAGCCTGCAAAATATGCCCCTCAATATGGCGGTTATTGTGCCTGGGCGGTTGCTCAAGGCTACACGGCCAAAGGCGACGCCCGTCGCTGGGCCATCGTCGATGGCAAACTCTACCTCAACTATAACAAAAAAGTTCAAAGCGATTGGGATGCAGACCGCTCTGGTTTCATTTCGAGCGCCAATGAAAACTGGCCGACTGTGCTGAAATAAAGGGGAATTCTCCCTCAACGCGCCCTTTTATTGAGGCGTCGACCAACTTGCCCCGCACGACCTCTCTCGTGCGGGGCTTTGTTTGGTTAGGTCCAATCAAAAACTTAATGACCAAGACTTCACACTCAATAAACCCAAATGCTGCTTTATGAGCGCCGAAAAGTGAGTTGTAGCGTTTCGGGAGACCCTCATGAAGAAAACAGCCCTTGCCGCGGTCGTTATGTTTGCCGCCACTGGTCCAGTCGCTTTGGCGGAGTCAGAGCTTTATGTGAGTGCTGGTGGATCCAGCGTCAGCACCGATGATGCGAATATTACTGCCTTCACCGCGCGTGGCGGGTTTTGGTTGAACGAGCTGATCGGAACCGAGTTTGAAGCCTCTTTCGGCCTGGGCGCGGATGATTTGGACGGCGTCGATATCGAGCTCGAGAACCAATATGGCGGATATCTCGTCGCCAAATATCCGGTCTTGCCGCGCCTCGATGTGCTTGGTCGCCTCGGATACACGACGGGAGAGTTCCAAACCGCGACCAATGGCGTGTCGTCAGATGCTGACGCCGATGGCTTCGCCTTCGGTCTTGGCGGTGAGGTGATGATCACAGACTCCTTCGGCCTGCGCGGTGATTACACGCGCATCGAGCCGGATGACGAGCAGCTTGATGGCGGCGTGAACGTGTTTGCGATCACCGGTGTCTATAAATTCGGCACGGTGCGCTAAGGCGCGTCACCTCAATTGAAAATTTGATCCAGACCTTGGCACCGCGCCAATGCGGTGCCAGGGAGGGAGATGAAGAAATTTCTGCCGATTGCGTGGTTGATATTCATCCCAGTTTCCTTGGCCTTCGCAGTCTTCATTCAAAACCCGACAGAACGATTTCTAGAGCCGAGATTCCTGTTCGCGAAGGGTACAGGATTGCTGATCTCGGCGCTTTTTTACGGCGCTTTCGCGACCATTTACGCTGTTTTTGCGCGTGTTTCAGATCGGAAACTGGTGTTTCGACTAGGATGGGCGCATCTTGGGTTCCTGGTGTTATCGATAGTCGCGTCTACATACTTCTACTATCTGCGGTATCTGCAGCGTACGACCGATTATACGATGCAGCGCTCCGAGGTCATTTTGACATCAGGATTGAACACCACATGTATCTTTTTAGCCGCTCTGTCATTCCTCGCAGCATCTCTTGCCGCGCTCACGGACGTGCGCAAACGAATAGAGCCCAAAGCGTTTGACTAAATTCGGTCGACTAATCCCGCTCCGCCCAAGCCTTCAAGATATGATGTGCGACGGCCATTGGCGGCGGCGCATAAATGTCCGGATGCGTGCCAGCTAAGACTTGCCGGGCTTCTTCTCGGTCGAACAGGATGAACTCGAAGCCGCGCGCTGGATCACCCGAGAA
>JBCBBY010000104.1:0-8404 GCA_038531195.1 Pseudomonadota bacterium | reverse complement strand
GTTGGCGAAGAAGTCGAGATTGTCGGCATCCGTGACACACAGAAAACCACTGTGACCGGTGTTGAGATGTTCCGGAAACTGCTCGACCAAGGTCAAGCGGGCGACAATATCGGCGCCCTGATCCGCGGCATCGACCGTGAAGGTGTTGAGCGCGGCCAGGTTCTTTGTAAGCCAGGTTCGATCACGCCGCACACGACGTTCGAAGCAGAAGCCTACATCCTGACGAAAGAAGAGGGTGGCCGTCACACGCCATTCTTCACAAACTATCGTCCACAATTCTACTTCCGTACGACAGACGTGACCGGTGTTGTTACCCTGCCAGCGGACAAAGAAATGGTTCTGCCAGGCGACAATGTGAAGATGAGCGTTGAGCTGATCCAGCCGATCGCCATGGACCAAGGCCTCCGCTTCGCGATCCGCGAAGGTGGCCGCACCGTCGGCGCCGGTGTTGTGGCGTCTGTGTCTAAGTAAGACGCACACCTGATCAAATTCGAAACCCCGCTGCTCCGGCAGCGGGGTTTTTGTTGTTTGGAGCCTCGAACGCAGTTTGCATCTTGAGCATGCGAACCCTGCATGGTTGTTTCTGAAACTATAAATTCCCGGGGTTAGGATCGATTATGCAACTCTTCTTGTATGCCGCATTGGCATTGGTGCCGATAATTTTCGTTTTCTCGATGTGGCAAATGCGGACCCATCCCAAAGGGTTATACATCTTATTTTTCGCCGAGATGTGGGAGCGGTTTTCCTATTACGGCATGCGGGCATTGCTAATTTTCTATCTGACCTGGCACTTTCTATATGAGAGCGACTTTTCGCTCACGCTCTACGGCGCCTACGTCGCGCTGGTTTATCTGGGGCCTCTTTTAGGGGGATGGTTGGCCGACAAATATATTGGCTTTCGAAAAGCTGTTACGTTTGGGGCGATCCTGCTTGTTGCCGGTCACGGGTTGATGGGCTTTCATGGCCCGCCAGCGCAAGAAACCCTGCAAACCGCTGAGCAGTCCTATGTTCTGGAACGCCCTGATTATAGCGAAACGCGCGATCAAAGGACGATCATCGTAGGAGCCGAATCTTTTGTTGTGACCGGCTTCGAACAGCCGGAAATCGGCTCCAGCGAACGCACCGTGACTTATGTGAATGACGCGGGGCAATCGGTTAGCCTAGAAGGCACGATTTCTCGTGAACGCAGCGCCATTCATGAAATGATTTTATTTGCGGCTTTGGCGCTCATCGTCGCTGGTGTTGGGTTCTTAAAACCGAACATTTCGACTTGCGTTGGCGCGCTATATGACCAAGGCGACCGACGGCGGGACTCCGGCTTTACGCTCTACTATATGGGAATCAATCTTGGTTCATTCCTATCCGGGATCGCATGCGCGTGGGCCGCTGCGACGTATGGTTGGTCAGCCGGATTTGGCCTTGCCGCTGTCGGCATGTTGGCTGGGCTGATTGTCTTCATTTGGGGGCAGGGCTGGCTTGAAGGACGCGCCGATCCGCCGGCCGATGTCGATCTGAAAACGCCTGTCTTTGCGGGGCTTAATCGCGAGTGGATCGTCTATGCTGCCGGCCTCGGATTTGCGGCTGTGGCGTTTGTACTGTTGCAGTTTGCGGCGCTGACATCGGCTGCCATGTATCCGGTTTTTGGCCTCGTGACGGCGGGTATTGTCAGGTACATGCTGACGAAACTCGACGCCGACGCGCGCAATGCGATGATCGGCTTGCTTATTCTCTCAATTTCTTCGGTCTTGTTCTGGACCCTGTTCGATCAAGGACCAACATCTCTGAACTTATTCGCAGGAGCGCACGTTACCAATGAGATTGGCGGACAAGAATTCCCCGCTGCGGCGCTGCAATCTGCAAATCCGTACTTCATCATTGTATTCGCGCCTTTAGTCGCGGCGCTATGGACGTTCTTGGGCAATCGCGGGTGGGAGCCAAACAGCTACATCAAGTTTGGATTCGCGATGATCCAAATCGGGGCAGGGTTCTTCATCCTCAATGTCGGGATCCAAACCGCGACGCCAGATGCGGCGGGCGCGCTTCGAATCTCGGTCGTCTTTATTTTGTTGATGTATCTCTTGCACACGACTGGGGAAATCTTCTTGTCGCCAGTTGGTCTTTCCGCGGTCACCAAAATGTCGGCGAAACAGATCGTTGGCTTTATGATGGGGTATTGGTTTTTGGCGAGTTCATTCGCCAATGTGATTGCCGCAGAAGTGGCCAAAGCGACGCAAGTTCCGGAAGGCGCCGCAACAGCGGATAGTCTTGCTGCTTACAATGCCGTATATTTGCAACTTGGCGGCGCCGCCGTTGGTCTTGGCATTCTTCTGCTCATCCTCAGCCCATGGCTGCGTAATTTGACGAAACATGTTGAAGGTCAAAGCGAGGCTGCGTAACTGGATGAATACGGATGTCGGCGCGGTAGATTTGGTCGACGATTCGTTGCGGGCAAGCGGAGAATAGCCGACATGATCCGAGAGTTCGGAGGGCTGGTATCGATTGTCATTCTTGCGTTCACCGCTTCATCAGCGATGGCGCATCCCCATAATACGGTCGACATCCTGGAGCCTCCCGCGCCCATTTTTCCAGATGACACAGTTGCGCCAGGACGATGCGAGGTTCGGTTTGAGATCCGCAATTATACAGACATCAAGGTTACAGGCGCCGAGTGTTCCGATTATATATTTTGCAAACCTTCCCGCGTCGCCGTAGAAGCAGCCAAGTTGCGGGTTGTCGATAATAACGGGGAAGAAGGCCCAGGCGTGGCCCAAAATATCGTGTATCCACTAGAGTTCACGTTTGGCGTTCCGTCGGATCGACAACTTGCTTGGATTAACGCCCAACCGCTCTTCCCATGCGACCAAGCGTTAATGTTCTAACCCGCGCCGCCGACGGTCAGTCCACCCACTTTGAGCGTCGGCTGTCCGACCCCTACGGGCACAGATTGTCCGGCTTTGCCGCATGTGCCGACACCATCATCCATGGCGAAATCGTTACCAATCATCTCAACCTGGCTGAGGGCCGTTGGGCCGTGGCCAATAAGCGTCGCATTCTTCACCGGTGCGACGACTTTGCCATTCTCGACCAAGTAAGCTTCGGTGCACTGGAACACGAAATTGCCTGACGTGATGTCAACTTGACCGCCGCCAAAGTCGACAGCCCAAATGCCCTTCTTGATCGAAGCGACAATCTCTTCCGGGTCGTCCTGACCGCCCAGCATCACCGTATTCGTCATTCGCGGCATGATGGTCGCGTCGTAAGCTTCGCGGCGGCCATTGCCCGTCGGCGAAACGCCCATCAAACGCGCATTTTGACGATCCTGCATATAGCCTTTGAGGATCCCATCTTCGATCAGGACGGTCCGATTCGTTGGCGTGCCCTCATCATCCACTGACAAAGACCCGCGGCGCGCGTCAATCGTACCATCATCAATGACGGTAACACCTTTGGACGCAACTTGTTCCCCGACACGCCCTGAATAAACGCTGGTGCCTTTGCGATTGAAGTCGCCTTCAAGTCCATGGCCTACGGCTTCATGTAACAAGACGGCAGGCCAGCCCGGCCCAAGCACCACTTCCATTTCACCAGCGGGCGCGGGGATTGATTCTAGATTAACTTCCGCCTTTCGAAGTGCCCGGTTTGCCAACCCTCGCCAACGTTCTGGTGCAATCCATTCGTCATAGGCCGCTCGGCCACCGGCACCGGAGGACGCTGATTCGCGGCGACCATTTTGCTCCAGCGTCACGGAAATGTTCAATCGCACCAGAGGGCGGATATCATGGAAGGTTTCGCCTGCTGGTCGGAGGATGTCGATTTGCTCGTGACTTCCCGCCAAAGAGACAGATACTTGCACCACGCGCGGGTCTTTTGCCCGCACCCATGCATCAATTTCCGCCAGCAAACCGGTTTTGACGGTGAAGTCTGGCGCTTCTGTTGGGTCGATGGGCGCGTAAAGCTGTCGATTAGTTGGGGTAGGGCCGGTGTCCAAATTTCCAGTATAGCCGCGTTTGGCCTGGCGAGCAGTTTCAGACGCGCGGCGAATGGCTTCAAGGGTCAACTCACCCGAGTGCGCGTTGCCGCTCGCTTCACCGGCCGCGACGCGTAAGCCGAACCCTTGCGCGGTATCATAAGTCGCTGACTTTAATCGCCCATCGTCGAACACGAAACCTTCCGAGCGCGAGCGTTGAACGTAAATATCTCCGTCATCGGCGCCTTTAGCGGCGTCGGCGAGTATGGCAGTGGCGTCTTGGGTATCGAACGGCAGGTCTGTGTAAGTCATGCCGTGTATGTGACGCTAAGGGGGCGCCGGATCAAGCGCCCCCATGCGAAGTTTTGCGTTTAGCTCGCGCCTTCAACAGAGAATCTCGAGAGCTGGCGCTCAGCGAGATCCCAACCCGGCTTCATTTCGAGTGATGTTTTGAAGTCATAATAGGCCCCGGTCACGTCGCCCGTATTCTCGCGAGCGATCGCCCGATTGTAGAAAGCGGCATAGAGGTCGTGAGACTCAAGTTCGATGGCGCGATCCAGTGGCGCAATCGCACCTGCGAAGTCCGACATATAGATAAGTGCAGCTCCTTTGTTCAAATAGGCCGCACCGAGATCCGGCTGCAAAGCGACGGCCTCCGCATAATCTGCAAGGGCTTCGTCATATTTACCGTCCCGCATGCGTAGGACGCCGCGATTCACATAAGTCGCCGCACGATTCTTACGGGTCATCGCTTCTTCGCGCAGAGCGCGCGTGCAAAGTTCTTCGACAGCGCGGAAATTGGATGCTCCGGATTTGAGCTTTTGGAAGCATTCCCCACCGAGACCATTCCCGATGACAAACACTTGGGCGGACGCGGTTTCTGCAAACAATGCAGTCGCTGCGGCGGCGATGATCAGCTTGAGCTTCATAGCTTTGCCTCCTGTTTATGGCGTTTACCATACACTAAGTGCGACACTTTATCGACCGAGTGCGACATTTTATAAGAGCTGGTTGTATTGGGTGGACCTGGGCGTCTGCTGTATATATGGCTTCAGCCAAGATTGGATGGAGTGACTCGTGCGTTACATCTTTGCATGGATTTCAGCAGTGTTGATGACGGGATCGGCATTTGCGCAAGAATTGGTGGGGCAACCCACGCCTGGTGCTCTGGGTTTTCAGCCAGCCGCCACTCGTATTATGGAACGTGTGAACGACTTCCATAATTACTTATTGATCATCATTACGTTGATCACGCTGTTCGTTTTGGCGCTGCTGATTTGGGTCTGTATCCGATACAATAAGCGCTCCAATCCAGAGCCTCAGAAGTTTAGCCACAATACGACGATCGAGGTCATCTGGACCGCGGTCCCGGTGCTGATTCTCGTCGCGATTGCGGGGCCTTCATTTTCGAATCTCTTCTATCAAGAGAATGAGCCAGATCTCGAGTTGATCGCCCAAAGCGGCGATATGGACGATCCAAACGTCTATGTGGAAGCCGCTCAACAAGGATGGATCACGGTCAAAGCAGAAGGCATGGGCAACTGGGCTTGGACCTATTACTATGTCGACGAACTCGATGCTGACGGTTACCCGATCCAATACGTCTCAAACGGCATCCATTATGGCCTGCCATCGGATCCAGAGCCAACACCAGAAAAGCCGCTCTACCTGGCCACTGATTATCCTATGGTCATACCAGTGAACCGTTATATTCGCTACCAAACCACGTCTGACAGAGTGATTCACTCTTGGACCGTTCCGGCGTTTGGCGTCAAAACGGACGCTGTTCCTGGTCGCCTCAACGAGGGTTGGTTCTTGGTTGAAGAAACCGGCGTCTATTACGGCCAGTGCTCAGAACTATGCGGCAAGAACCACGCCTTTATGCCAATTGAGGTGCGTGTGGTGCCCCAAGATCAATATGATCGCTGGATTGAAATTATGAAAACAGGCGACGTCGACGCTGCGACCGAGCTCGTACAAGTTATTGACCCGATGGGCGAAGACACGCGTCTCGCTTCGGTCGAGTAAGAGAGGGATTTAGATCATGCCTATGGATCAAGTTGCTGCTCACGGCCACGACGACCACGATCACAAGCCTGGCTTCTTCGTGCGTTGGTTCTTCTCAACCAACCACAAGGATATCGGGACGCTGTATCTCGTCTTTGCTTTGATTGCGGGGATTGTTGGTTATTCACTGTCAGGCCTTATCCGTCTTGAACTCGCCGAGCCCGGCATTGGCCCGATGACGGGTATGATGGAGTTCTTGTACGGGACATCAGGCCAACAAGCGATTGAACAAGCGAAAAGCTTTTATAATGTCGTGATTACCTATCACGGTCTGATCATGATCTTCTTCATGGTTATGCCAGCTTTGATCGGTGGATTCGGCAACTGGTTCGTGCCGCTAATGATTGGCGCGCCCGATATGGCCTTCCCAAGAATGAATAATATCTCGTTCTGGTTGACCGTGACCGCCTTCATTCTGGCGATGATCTCATTCCTCGTCCCAGGCGGTAATGGAGTGAACGGATTTGGCGGCGGTTGGGTGCTTTATCCGCCTCTGTCGAGCACAGCCGGTCACGCAGGACCGTCTATGGATCTGTTGATCTTGTCGCTTCACACGGCCGGTATCGCGTCGATCCTTGGGGCAATCAACTTCATCGTGACCATCCTGAACATGCGCGCGCCTGGTATGACCATGCACAAGATGCCTCTGTTCGCTTGGTCGATGTTTGTGACGGCAATCTTGTTGCTGCTCGCGCTGCCAGTGCTTGCAGGCGCGCTGACAATGCTTCTGACCGACCGCAACTTTGGGTCACAATTCTTCGATCCATCCGGCGGTGGTGACCCAATCATGTTCCAGCATTTGTTCTGGTTCTTCGGTCACCCTGAAGTGTACATCATGATCTTGCCGGCCTTCGGCATCATCTCCCACATTGTTTCGACCTTCTCCAAGAAGCCAATCTTTGGCTATCTCGGGATGGCTTACGCGATGGTGTCGATTGGTGCGATTGGCTTCATCGTGTGGGCGCACCACATGTACACAGTCGGTATGCCATCTGACATGAAGGCTTACTTTGTGGCGGCCACAATGGTGATTGCGGTGCCGACTGGGATCAAGATTTTCTCTTGGATCGCCACGATGTGGGGCGGTTCGATTGATTTCTCTGTTCCCATGGTCTGGGCGATCGGCTTCATCTTCCTGTTTACGCTTGGTGGAGTAACTGGCGTTGTCCTGGCGAATGCTGGCGTCGACCACGCGCTGCACGACACATATTACGTCGTCGCGCACTTCCACTACGTGCTTTCGCTCGGCGCTGTATTCGGCCTGTTTGCTGGTTGGTATTACTGGTACGAGAAAATGTTCGGCATCAAGTACAACAAGATGATCGGCTATGCTCATTTCTGGGTCATGTTCGTCGCATCGAACTTGATTTTCTTCCCACAGCACTTCCTGGGTCTGAATGGCATGCCACGTCGCTATGTGGATTACCCGGAAGCATTCGAACTTTGGAATAGTGTGTCATCCATGGGCTACGCGCTCTCAATGGTCGCCACCCTCCTGTTCTTCGGTGGCATGGTCGAATCCATGCTGCGCCGTCGCAAAGCTGAAGCGAACCCTTGGGGTGAAGGTGCCACGACGCTTGAGTGGACGCTGCCAAGCCCACCACCATTCCACCAGTTCAATGAACTGCCAGTGGTGAAAAACGAAGCGGGCCACTAAGCCCGCCCGTTACAATCAAAATCGGGCGGCCCTTTGCGCAAACACGCGCAGAGGGCCGTTTCCATAGAAGCCAGTGAGAAACGCCCTATGTCTGTCGACATGACCGCAACAACCACACCGCCGAAGCTCGCAACCGCGCGTGATTATCTTGAGTTGCTCAAGCCTCGGATCATGATGCTCGTAGTGTTCACCGCCCTGGCAGGCTTGGTCGCAGCGGTCGGCGTGACCGGGACGTCAATCAACCCCGTTCTGGCCGTTGTCGCAATCTTGGCGGTTGCGCTCGGCTCTGGCGCCGCTGGGGCGATCAATATGTGGTATGACGCCGACATCGACGCGATCATGACCCGTACGTCGACACGCCCAATCCCATCAGGCGCCGTCCCAAAGGACGAGGCGCTGACAATGGGCCTCATCATGTCGGCGCTGTCGGTGCTCTTAATGTGGATTGCGTCAAACGTGCTGGCCGCAGGCATACTGGCGCTCTCAATCGCCTATTATGGCTGGTTTTACACCATGGTTCTGAAGCGCCGCACGGCGCAAAACATTGTTGTTGGCGGCGCAGCGGGCGCCTTTCCCCCAGTAATTGGTTGGGCGGCTGTCACAGGCGCCGCGCCGCTCGACGCTTGGATCCTGTTTGCAATCATCTTTTTTTGGACGCCGCCGCATTTCTGGGCGCTAAGTCTCGTCGCGCACAAAGAGTATGAAAAAGCCGG
>JBCBBY010000103.1:0-8503 GCA_038531195.1 Pseudomonadota bacterium | reverse complement strand
GGGCTGCCGCCAACTCGGACAAGCGCAAAACGCATTTCCAAAAAGTGGCGCAGGCCATGAATTCAAGCAAAGTGCTCTTGCGTTCTTGATCCTAACGGGCCGCGCCCGTGCGGCCCCACTCTCAGACGGTTCGCTTGGCGGCGGCGGCGCCAAATCAGCTTGCGCTAGTCCTGGAGTTGGGCTAGCCACTCTTGGCCACGAAGGCTCAGGCGAGTTGGCGGAGTGGTGACGCAGCGGATTGCAAATCCGTGTACACCGGTTCGATTCCGGTACTCGCCTCCAAATAAAATCAGACAGTTAGACAAAAGAAAAGCCGCCGACCCGTTGCCTTAGTCTCTTTTTAGTCTCATGGAAAATCGTGTTCCGACACGTTCTGCGATGTTCATCTTTGACTTGTTTGAAACGGAAAACGCCTGGCAATCCGGGCTCCCGTAGTATGCAAGCTGCCGCAGCGAACAGGACAATCTCCCACGGATCAGGCAGAACGGCAGTTGGCGCCGCGCGCGGCTAATGGCCGAAACGAGCCCAAATTGATCGATGCCGCCTAATCTAGCAATGGCCGGTTTCGTAATCTTGGTGCGGCATACATGGTATCGTTCTCGGAGACATGGAGGCCCCGCGCCGCTCGGTAAGGCCAGAGCAGCGCGGGCCGTTTGCGCTATGCAGATGCGTAAGCTTCCAACGCTCCAATCCCGGCTTGGTATTGCCCGATGATAGCGCCACGAAGCATTTCAACGTTTTCGGGGTCCGCCTGGAAATTTGCGGTCCATACAACCGTTGTGCTGCCGTCTTCGCCGGATTGTGCCACAACCGAGCCAGAGAAATTGCTGAGCGGCATGGGCGGGTTTTCGATGGAGTAGGCCAAGCTGCCCGCGTCGGCGTCGACGCCAAGGATCGTCTCCTTCAGCTCATAGCCGTCCATTTCGGTCCCCGGCATGTCCATCACGCAAACGCGGGAGGATCCTGCGGATGTACCAGCGCACTCCGCTGACTTGATGAAGGGCAACCACTTCTCCCATTGCGGGTCGGTGATGGCGGCGCGCGCTTTGTCAACGGGCGCGGATATTTTCTGGGCGACGGTTACGGTTACGTCGGTCATGTTGAAGTCTCCTGTTGTGGGTTCGAAGTTTGCGAGACTCTGACGCCCGAACCATGCCGCCAGAGTAGGTCGGTCATGGGGTGACGACGATCTTGCCAATGGGCGCATTGCCTTCGAGCGCGAGGTAGGCGTCGCGCACATCGCTCAACGGATAGGTATGGTGGATGAGCGGTTGGAAGCGTCCCTCCTCGATACGGGGCAAGAGATAGTCATAGGCCGCAGCCCAAAGCTCGGGTTTCTCAAAAAGATGCCAAACCACGTAATAGCCGATGAGTTGGACGTTCTTGGTGATCAGAGCAAAGAGCGGCACGCTCGGTTCAGTGCCGTAATAAGCCAGACTGCCATAGGAGATGATCCGTGCGCCGGGGGCGGCTGCGTTGACCAGGTCATGCCAAAAGGGGCCCGAGACCGGATCAAAAGCGATATCGAACTCTGCGCCCTCTAGCGTGCCGTCCGTATCTGTCACGACAACTTGGTCGGCACCCGCCGCCAAAAGCTGATCGCGTTTGTCCGCCGATCGTGTGGTGGCGATCACATAGGCCCCGTGGTCTTTGGCAATCTGAATCGCAGGAATGCCAATCGAGGATGCCGCGGCCGAGATCAGCACGCGCTGGTCTTTGCCCAGGCGCAGGCCGCCATACGTGACCAGCCCACCATAGGCCGTTGCAAACCCCATCCACACGGCCGCCGCCTGGATAGGGTCCAACCCTTTGGGGCGGGGGATAACCGATGTGGCGGGCACAAGCGCGTGCTCTGCCAGAACGCCGTAGTGGTCGACGCGGAAGCTTGGCAGAATGCAAACGGCATCGCCGACAGCAAACCCCGTGACGTCCGGGCCAACGGCCTGCACCCGACCGGTTGCCTCTGCGCCGATCAACGCGTCTTTTGGCGGCTCAAAGAGGTATTCACCGCGCGAATACAGCCACTCGGACCGGTTCAAACCGGCGGCTTCTATGGTGACACACACCTCGCCGGAAGACGGGGTTGGGATAGTTTCTTGCCGGATGTCGAGCGCAGCAGGACCGTCCGGCGTGGCAAATCGGACCACGCGGTTCATGATCTATCCTTTTCGAAGAGAAGGGGAGTGGCGCGGTCGGAGCCGCGCCAACCAAGCGTTACGCGTGGGAGAAGGCGTTGCGCGTGACGTATTTGGCGTTGCCCTCTAGGGCCTTAGCCATTTTGCCCCGCAGCATGGGCTTCATCATCGGTAGCATAAGCTGGCCAATGATGCCCATCGGCGGCTTGAAATCCATGGTGAAGGAGATCTCGCTTTTGTTGTTCCCAAGGGCGCGGACTTCAAAGAGGCAGGTCGCGCCTTTCATGGGCATCGTCGTGTCATCAATCACCAGACCCAGTTTGCGACCGGGCACATACACATTGATGGTCTCGCGCAGATATTCGCTGCCATCGGCCTTCAAGTCACACTGCCGCTTTGCACCAAGCCCGGTTTCCATGCTTCCGGGCAGGATGCGGGATGCTGCAAGGTTTTCGTTCCACTTCGCGATCCCGCCATAATCGTCCAAGCTGGCCCAGACGTCTTCTGCGGACGCATCGATCGTGCGTTTTGTGGTCACTTTTGCCATTGTCGTTCTCCTGTTTGCGGATGGGTTTTGGGGATGCCTATTCGGCGAGTTCTGCATCGAGGAAGCTGGTCAAGGCGTTCACATACGCCTCAGGCGCATGGGCCTGCAGGTAGTGACCAGCGTCGGGGATGCGGGTGATGTTGGCGTCCGGCGTGCCCAAACGCGCTTGCAAGTCGCCAATCACAACGTCTGCATCAAAGTAGGCGTCTTGTTCACCAAAGATGATTGCGGTGGGGCCTGCGTAGGCGGCCAGCGCTGCATTGCGGGCCTCTTCGCCCATCATGAAGGCGGGCACGGCCTGCGCGAAAAACGTCTCGTAGACTACATTCGCGCCCTCGATATCAGCGGCATAAACGGCGGTTTCGCTGGCAGGGACAGAGCCCGGGCCAAACCAGCCTTGCTCTAACCACATCAACGCCAAGTCTTCTGCGCCCTCCGGTGCGGCCATCGGCGCGAAGACCTCTTGCGGCGTGGCCTGTTGCCCCATGATCTGCATGACCGCTGGTGCAGGTGTGACGCCTGCAAGTCCCACGATTGTGTTGGTTGCAACCACTGCGGTCAAACGGTCGGGCGCGTCTAGGACCATCTGCCAGCCGGTGATGCCCCCGACGTCGTGCAAGACAATCGCAAAATCCTCGACGCCCAGATGATCGGCTAGCGCAAAGAGCCGCGCGCTTCGGGCCTCCGTTGCGTAGGCGGCTGGGTCGGCAGGCTTGTCAGAGGCACCGAACCCCATCAGGTCAGGTGCGATAACGCGGTACCCAGCGGCGGCGATCCGAGGGGCGACATCGCGGAACAGGTAGGATGATGTTGGGATACCGTGGATCAACATCACAGCCGGTGCGCCAGAGGCGCCGACATCCAGGTAGGCCAGCGTATTGCCGTCCAATTCAACACGATCAAGCGATGCCAGATGATCCGCATGACCGTCAGCCAGAGCGGTGAGCGGGAGGCTGGCGCCCATAAAGAGCGCGCCCGTCAGGCCAAGCGCAGTTCGGCGAGACATTTCCATTGGTTTCATAGAGTTAACTCCTGGTTTTGCTGGCCACTCGACAAACTGAGAAGGGCGAGCTATGTTTCAAAGCAGTTGCAGTGAATGAATCACTACACACGCAGTGAAATGCTGTCAACACCGTTTGAAGGACTTGCTATGCCGCCCAGAAAACCCTTGCTCCCTTTAGAGCCCATTCCTGATATGGAAGGTGTCTATCGCGCCAGACGCGGTGCGGCGGCAATGGCAGCAATCAAGCTAAGGGACGGCGGACTGGCGCTGTACAGCCCCGTGACAGGGCTCACCCCAGGCGCCATTGAACGAATGACGGCGCTTGGAGGGGTTTCGGCCATAATCGCCCCAAACCACTTTCATCACCTCGCGCTGACCGAGTATCTGGAGGCTTTCCCCGGCCTGCCGCTTTACGCGCCGATTGGGGCACACAGAAGGCTGGAAAAACAAACGAGTTTCAGCTTCGAAGATGTGCAGGATCTTATGCCCGCCCTGCCCGACGGTGTCCGTCTTCACCAACCTCAGGGGCTGAAGGCGCAAGAGGTATGGGTTGAAATTACCAGCGCGGGGGCGGTCGGTCTGATCGTCTGCGACGCGTTTGGCGCCCCGGCAAAAGACGACGGGCTGCCACCGTCTGAGGCCAGCCCGCGCGGGAGTTTCAAAACGATGTGCCTCAAAGATGCGGAGGTTTACCGTAACTGGGCCAAGCCACTTTTTGCGCGAATTGAACTTACCCACCTTTTGCCATGCCACGGCGCGCGCGTGACTGGAAAAGGTCTTTCCGCGCATCTATCAAAATCTTTGGAGGCGCTCTGATGGCACGACCCAAAAGTTACGACCGTGACGAAGTGATCCTGAAGGCAAAAGATGCCTTTTGGGAGCATGGCTACCAAGCGCTCGGCGTCCGCGCCATCGAAGCGCAAACAGGCTTAGGAAGCTTCGCCCTCCGCACCGATTTTGGCGGCAAAGAGCAGCTCTTGCTCGAAGCCCTCGCGGCGTATCGCGAGGAAATGGAAACCTATGTGGCGCGTATCATGGACGACAGCGACCGCATTGAAACCATTGTGGCTGCCCTTGAGCAGATGGTGACGCCTTACCCAGGCAGTATGCGCCGTTTTGGATGCCTGATGACGGCCCTCGTCTCAGAACTGCCCAGCATCGGATCACAAGCCGTCAGCGACGCGGTCAATGCCCATTTCGACCGGATTGGCGCTTCGACAGCGGGGCTCGTCGAGCGCGCGCAACGTGCCGGAAATGCGCGTCCAAACTTGGAACCCGAAAAATGCGGAAAATACGTGGTGGGCGTTGTTGGTGGTCTCCAGACAATCAATCGCCGCGCGGGCCGCATCGACGCGGCTAAGGACTTCGTGAACATCGCCATTTCCGAGGTGCAACGCTGGTCCACGGCATAGGCCAAAGAAGAGAAAAGCGGCCGCTCCGTGAGAAATCGCCAAGGACCGCTCTGTCCGCGGTGCCGTCATTGACGAGACCGCTGTTGAAGGTCCGCAGCGCGAGACTTTGCCGTCATTCGATTTTGGATCTTTGCTAATGCAGCATCCTCTCGCACCTGCGGCACACTTGCTGCTGCGGCGCGGCGTATGTCGTCAATCCGGCCGTTGGGTATAGCCGATAGCTTAGGCTAAAACGGTGCATGCACTACATCCGCTCGAACGACTACCTTACGTCCTGGGTTATGCGAAACTTCTCAAAAGCTACAAAAGTGCGTCTCGTCATTCGCGCCCGGTGCATGCTCAAAATCATCTGCCTCGGGGATACGCCCGAAAGCGATTTTACCGCCAACGTAGCCGCCGGGGACGGAGTCATGTGTGCCGAGCGACAACGCCTTGCCACCAAATCGCGCCCGCAGTTCATCCATCACGTCGCTGACGTCCTCCCAGTGATCCCGGTCATCGGCGTCGTCCGTCAACGGTGCTAAGAGATCCCCAATTACATCCGCTTCTTCGTCCAGACCGTGCAAAACCACCGAAACTGCATGTGGTGTGAAGGGAACCTGTTGCCGCGCCTTTGACAGGCCTTGCGCAAGGGTGCTGCGAAAGCTGCGATAGTCACGCGATGGCAGGAACTGTCCTTCCCAACTCCACCGTTTCGCCTCAGCCGACTTTGCGCGGGTTGATCGCAAGCGTTGGCTGCGCAGGCTCAGCGTCAGTTTGGAGGCGCGGAAATCTGTCCGCCGCAAGCGGCGTGCAGCACCGGCCAGCAATTGCTTGGCACAGTCTTCAACCTTTTCCGGGCTGCGCCAATCATTCGGCAGCACACGACTGTGGCCAAACATGCGTTTACGTGTTTTGGCACGCGGCGCATGAAAACCATGCAACTCTTGCAGAAAGCGTTCACCTTCCACATTGCCCCAGATCGCGCGGGCCTGCTTTGGCGCGAGGGACCACAATGCGGGAAAGTCATGTACGCCCGCCGCTTCAAGGCGCAAAGCCATACCTTCGCCAATACCGGGAAGTTTGCGCAACGTTAGGTCGGCAAGCGCGTGGGGAAGCGTCGCAGGGTCAAGCAGCACGGCGCCGTTTGGTTTTTGACGTTCTGCCGCGACTTTGGCCAAGAGCTCTGTCGGGGCCATGCCGATCGAACAGGTCAGCACAGGGCTAAACGCATCCAACAATGCGGCCTTAATACGGGTGGCCAGCGCAAGGCCCTGCTTGCCTTCACTTGGCAGCAGGGCGCAGACCACCTCATCAATAGACCGGACAAATTGAATAGGCAGAACGGTTTCGATGACGGCCAAAATACGTTCGTGCAGGCGCACGTACACATCAGGGCGCGCGACAACAAAGACCATATCGGGAATGATCTTGCGCGCCTCGCGGGCGGGCATATTAGTTTTGACGCCGCGCGTTTTTGCTTCACGGCTCACTGCGATACAGCCGGTATGCGGGGAATCCAGCGCCACGACACCCAAAGGTTTGCCGCGCAGATCAGGGTTAAAGTGCTGTTCGGCTGAGGCAAAAAAGCTATCGAAGTCGAGATATAGCCTTTCGGGTAGGCGCGGCTCAGTCATCAGACCGGATCACTTGATCGGCCGTGCCGGTTTGGCGATATGCGGGACGGCGTAAGGCACGGCTTTCTGGTAGTCCTCAAATTTCGCGCCGTAGCGCTTTGTGAAGCGCCGTTCTTTCAACACCGGCGCGCCAAGGCAATAGGCCGTCAGCATGATCGCCAATAGCAGTTGATCAGGCGACCATGTTGGGACCGTCCACGTGGTCAACGCGAATGACACGTAAATCGGTTGCCGGATGATGCTGAACAGGCCGCGCGTTGGCATCGCGGGAAAGACCGGCTTTGCCCGTTGCGCCAGTGACATCCACCCCAGCGCACCTGATTGCACCTCTGCGCCCGCGTCATAGCTGGCCCAGATCAAAAGCAGCCAAGACATGCCGTATAGCCCTGTCATGAGGACCAGAGCGATGCCTTCAGCCTGCCACCAGATGATCCCGCTTGGCGTCCACAGTGCAAAAAGCGCCAGCAATTGCAGCGACGCGATAATCGCGTAGGTCGTTGTGGCAAGCACTGATCCCTGACGCTTAGGGGCAAGCCGCACAAGACACGCGCCGCCACGTTTTGACAGCAGGAACGAGTGCATGAGCGGGAATTGTAAGATCAACGCCAGGTTCACGAGGATCGACCACGGTGCCGGCACCGTGCCAAAGCTCTCGCTCATCCCGTAAAACATCGCCACGATCATCGCGATCACGGCGGCGGCGAATACGCTGTGACACAAGACACCATAAGCCAGCGCAAGCACAAGCTGACGCGGTGGCGCGGGGGTCCGGAAGATCCCAAGGCCAAGGCGCAGCAGCTGACGCAGCGGTTTCATGGTCGAACGTTTCATACAGGACTAAGCTAGCTGTGGCGCGAAACAGGTCCACACCAATTGCCGTCCGCTCCCCTGCGACTAATTCATGCACCTATGGGCAAAAGAGGGCTGAACAGGATGGACATGACAGCACGTGGCACAATCACGCTGACGGATCTGGTGATCGACACCAACATCGGGACATATGGCCCGGGCGATGTGATCCCCGACCATCACATTCTGGATCTGACGCTGATTGTGCCGCGCACGGCTGTGTTGATCCCATCAGATGATATGGCGCATGTCTTTGATTATGACCCCTTGATCGCAGATATTTTGCAGCTTGCCCAAAGCGGGCACAGGGCAACGCAGGAATGGCTGATGGCACAGATCGCCACCCTTTGTGCAGGCTATTCCCAGATCGAAGGGGTAGAGATCTACCTTCGTAAGACGCCCGTGCATGGCGGCACCGGGACGTTAGGGGTACGGGTGTTTCTCAATCATGAAGACCTACGGCAGCTTGTCGCGATCGCGTGACTTTCTACACGCGGCACTTAGGTTCTCGCGCGAGACACATAGAGAACAGGTGACCCAGCCATGACAACTTTTGCGCTTCTGATGACAGCGATGCTGTTTGGCGGGATGACCTTTTTCAGTTTTGGCTTCGCGCCGGTGCTGTTCAAACAGCTACCGATGGACAAGGTGCGCCCGTTGTTGCGGGGCACTTTCCCATACTACTATCTTGCGGTGATCGGCATGTCCGCAGTTGCAACCGCCGCCGCGTTAGCTGTCTCCGGGCGCGCCACCATCGTCTTGGGCGTGATCCTGATCGCGACAATCTACGTCAGGCAAATCCTGATGCCGCAGATCAACGCCGCCACCGACCGCGATGATCAACCCATGTTCAAACGCCTGCATGGGCTGTCGGTTGTGATCCAAATAATCCAAATCGGGCTGGCGGCTTGGGCCGTTGTGCTTCTCAGCGCCTGACGATC
>JBCBBY010000102.1:0-8698 GCA_038531195.1 Pseudomonadota bacterium | reverse complement strand
TCGGCGAGAAAACGCCTCATCTACGGCCATTAGCGCGGTCGATTTACCGATCCCTTGTGCGCCTGAAACAAACAAAAGCGGAATGCCTGGATGCGTTCTCAATTGAACGGTGATCGCATCAACGAGAATTGAAGAAATTGTGGGGTGTGGTGCGGCCATATGTTTTGAGGCTCAAATGGATAGAACTTCACGAGGTTTGAGCGCACTTGGTTCGACTATTCAAGACGCGCTTGAACATTCATTTTTGTGTCTGTTTCGGGTGCTGCTTTTATAGCCAGTTTGAAACAGCATGTTTCTCAAATTAGCAATTCGGTGTAGGCTTAATGTACCGTGACAATCGGTATGACCTCGTGGGGAGGACGCATGAGTAGAGTATTTTCAATATTCCTGGCGACGTTCTGTATCTGGAATGTAGGCGTGCAAGCTATTGCTCAAAATGCGGACGAAGATCCGCAAGTCTTTCAAGGGTCGCGCGAGAATTTCGGGGCCAAAATTGTCGGTGGAGAAGTCAGCAAAGCTGACGATTGGCCTGGTATCGTCTCTATACAGATGGAAACGGTTGGCGGCAGCTATCACTTTTGCACCGGTACCCTGATCAATCAGTATTGGGTTTTAAGCGCCGCCCATTGCTTTGAGAGGGTTCTGCGATCCTCATTTGGAGAATGGCGTTATTTTCCGCGAAACAGAAATGCCTCGAGTTTGCCGATAAAAGTTGTGCCTGGATTGGTCGATCTTACTGCAGCAACGCCGGATGCCGAGTATGGCGTCGCCGAAATTCACTACGGTGGGCCGAACTCCAGTTATACAGCGGGGCAGGTTCAACTCGGATCCGATATCGCCCTGATCAAGCTCAATCGGCCTTGGGCGGGTAAGACGATGCGTGTATCATTTTCTGACGAAACAGACGCGCTCTCGCTCAATGGAGAAATTGCTAGCGTTGCTGGGTACGGCCAGACCGGAGAAAATCAGAACGAGTCAGAAAAATTTCGGTTTCTTGATACGGGCCGCGAAATTGCTGCGGGGAGTCTCACATTGCTTGAGGTGGATATCCCAACGACACCTTTGGACCTCTGCCGCCAACGGCTTAATCAGACGGTGAGCGCAGCTGTGCGGTCCGGTGAATATCCAGCGTCCGTTCTCAATTTTCGGGTCGACGATACGACCATTTGTGCAGGCGAGTTTGAGAGAGATTCCTGCCAAGGAGATAGTGGAGGGCCGCTGGTGAAACGCGATACGTTTCGATGGCCCTATCAAATCGGCATTGTCAGCTGGGGTGTGGGGTGTGGTCGACGTGATTCGCCCGGTGTTTATGCTAAAGTCTCGCATTACGCTGATTGGATCACGCGGATCGCCGGTCCGGTCGAGATCCAGCCCCCTGTCACAGTGGCTAAGGAAGATCTCGACTTAGAGTCTTTTTTGAGCGCGGTGCAAACAGAATATGACGGCGAGATCGCCGCACTGGAACTAGACATGAAGCTCGATGGTCAATCCACACGACGATTGAATGCCGGGGACCGGGTCAGTATCGAGATCACGATGCCCATTGAGGGTAAGTTAGTCGTCTTTGATTACAATGCGCTCGGAGAAATGCGCCAGCTATACCCCGTCACCGGCGACGGTGTGCGGCCAGGTGGATGGAAAACGTATGGCGCGGGAGAGACTGTGCGTTTGCCTGACGACCTTTTTGATTTTGCCTTCCAAGCCGGTCCTCCCTTCGGAGATCAGAGTTTGATTGTTTTGTCAGTGCCGGATGATGCCCCATTGGTGACGCCTGATGGCGCAATTGGGTCAAGCGAAGCGCTCGTCAATCCAAATGCCAGTCTTTCGGATGCCCCGATTAAAGCGCCCGCCGAGTACATTATGCGCCTATTGCGGCGGACGATGAATGACACTGCATCACGCGGACTGATTAGGGTCGAGACGTCCTCCAAAGGTGATGAAGAATTGCGGGCGGATGTTTCCGAACGCTCGGCTGAAGCGGAAAGCCGCGCCTATGGACTTGGTCAGCTGCACTATTGCATCGATGATACGATTTGTGGCGCGGACACCGCCGAGTAGCCTCTATTTGAAATTCTGAAGCATTCCGTCGAAACTGTAATGAAACCAAGAGCATTGATCGATCGGCTTTGGTGGGTCGCGTCAAAAATCAAAAATCTAACTTGAAACGACCCGTCCAACCCTGTTAACTTTTAAGTCAGGAGTGGGACAAATGTATATTATTCGCGGTATCTTTATTGTGGCCGTTATGGCTTGCTTTTGCGTTCAGGCGAGCGCCGAACGTGTCGCGCTCGTTATGGGCAACGCGCAGTATGAACGCGCGCAAGACTTACCACAGACGGCCGCGGATGCGCGAGCAATGGCGGATAAACTCTCTGAACTCGGGTTTCGTTTGGTTGGCGATCAAGCGCATATTGATCTCTCCCGAAGCGCCATGCTTGCACAACTAAGGGCACTGGAGGAGAGCATCGAGTCTGACGATGATGTTGTCGTCTACTTTTCCGGGCACGGCATAGGCGGGACACAAACAAACTATCTTCTTCCGACGGATGATGGCTTTATCCGTCGACGCCAAGACGTTCAGGATCATGCTCTGGATGTAAACAGTATTCTTGCTCGCCTCCCTCGTCGTGGTGGTACGAATGTACTGATATTGGATGCATGCCGCGACAATCCGCTCCCGAGCGAGGCAAAGAGTAGCTTTTCGAACAAAGGGCTCAGTCGAGTATCTGCCGCATCATCAAATACGATTTTCCTTTATGCAGCTAAACCCGGTGAAAAAGCTTATGTAAGCGAGTCTGGACGTAGCTATTTTACCGATGCCTTGTTGAGGACGTTGAACGTTGCAGGCCTTGAGGCTGATGACGTCATACGAAACGTATCCGCCGATGTCGTTAGCAAAACTCGAGATCGTCCTCAGCCGCAAAGACCGTGGATGGAAGGTTTTGCGGAACGGCCGTTTGTCTTCCACAAAGGGGCAGCGCTTTTATGCGGTGGACTTTATACGGAGCAAGCGGCGCAATCGCTTTGGCGCAGCGTGCAGATGGAGAGTTCGCCGGAGCGACTAAACGATTTCGCTGACACTTGCTTTGATACCAAGTATGCAGACGCAGCAAGGCGATTGGCTGCATCATTGACAAATACGCTGGCGACACCCGATGACCGGCCCCCGTTTGTAGAAAGCCAGTCAGATACGATGAGCGCGGCGGCGAAGTCATTGCAGCGTGAGTGCGTGAACGGAGACAATGAAAAGTGCGTAGAGCTCGCATACGATTATGAAATCGGCGACGGCGTTGAAGCTGACTATGGACGCGCGCTTGAGCTTTACACCCGCGGATGTGAGGGCGATGTGCCCCGAGGCTGTGCCAATGCAGGTTGGTTTTATTTCCGTGGCATCGGTGTTCAAAGAGACTACGCAAAGTCCAAACCATTTTTCGAAAAGGGATGCGATGGAGACCGCACGTCTGCCTGCAGTAATTTGGGTGAACTGTATCAGAACGGATGGGGCGTTATTGCTGACCAATCGCGAGCTATCAGTTTCTTCGAAAAGGCCTGCAATTTAGGCGGATCTTATGGGTGCGGCGAGCTTGGGTGGCATTATGCGACTGGGAGAGGGATCTCAAAAGATGTTCTTCGCGCCAGCGAACTGTATCAAATCGCTTGTGATGGAAATGAAGCCTTTGCGTGTACGAACCTTGGGATGCTGGAACGCGATGAAGGGGATGCCGCATCCCTGAATACCTCTGTATCCTTGTTCAGCAAAGCTTGCGATTTGGACTATGCGCGAGGCTGCGCAAGTCTTGGCTGGAATTACTTCAGGGGGCTTGGTGTCAGCCAAGACTATACTAGCGCGCGTCCATTTTTGGAGAAGGGGTGCGATGGTGATAACAGCTCAGCATGTAGTAACCTTGGCGAGCTGTATCAAAATGGCTGGGGGGTGATTGAGGATCAACCGCGTGCGGTAAGCTTGTTCCGCAAGTCTTGTGATCTTGGCAGTGGCTACGGGTGCAATGAGCTCGGTTGGCATTATGATGTCGGGCAAGGAGTAGATGAAAATCATTTCGAAGCCCGAAGGCTCTATGAGCTCGCATGCGACCGCAATGATGCGCTAGGGTGCTCCAACGCTGCTTTGTTATACGGTTCGGGACAGGGGGGCAGCGAAGACTCTGACCGGGCTCGATCACTCTATAGCAAAGCGTGTTCTCTCGGGGACAGCGAGTCTTGTGGGAAAGCAGGCTAGCGTTTTGGCGCTTACTTGATTGGATCAGACTATGCTTGGCGTGAGCGTTTAGATGAGATGGTCGAGTGTCTTTTGATGACATTTATGAAGTAATCGGGCGACGCGTAGGGCGCGAGGAAATCTCCGCGCGGTGCATATGAAACTGGAATTTTGAGCCTAGCAGCTTCAGAATCCAATTGCGCGCGCCAATGGTCGGGTGTTTCTATTCCGGAAAAAGCGACAGCCTTCCGACCTGCAAATAAACCGTCTTTTAGAAGATTGTCTGGGGTAAGTGACATCCGCAAATCATAAGCGATCGTTGCGTAATTGATCGTCTGAAACAGCTTACCGGCCAAGACAAAGTCGTTAGGATTGGCATTGATGTAAGCAACATCACCATTGCTCTGGTGCATGAGAAGCCGATAGAAGTCCAACGGCTTATGCCGCATTCGGTGCTTTATTCCGGCAGATGCGATTTTTACGCCGGACTTTGATTGGATCATCTGCCGAAACATCTCCTGCAGCCATTTTGGACGAAACACATCTAAAATGTCTTTGTTAAAGACGACGTTCGAATAAAGGGACAAGGAGATTCGATCTGCCAGCAAAGACAACCGGTAACAAACAGGGTTTGAGCTTCCCATTCCGAGTAGAACAATGTTTTTCAACTGTAGCTGTTGCAGCAGTCGTTGGATCAGCACAGCTTCGGTCGAAGCAGTTGCGCCTTGCTTAATCAGTTCGTCTGCGAATAAAGCCGTTGGTAAGCCAGAGGTCGATCCAAACCCAGGACGTTCCACAAATATAACCTGCAGACCGTTCGCCCACATTTGTTCACAGAACTCGATTGAAGGCGGCATCGGGTATTCGACCGAGTTGAGAATGACCAGGGACCGAAGTTTGGAGACATATCCTCGAAAGATCATAACCCGTAGGGCGATCTCGGATCCGTGCAGTTCAAAAATCGCTTCAGATCGCGGGCACGATTTTGGCAAAATCGAGCCTGATACGTATTCAGGAAGTTGAGCAGGAACAGCCATCTTTTTGGATCCGGATTGGATTAAGTTCCAGATGCGCGTCGGTCAGCAATCACCAAGGCGAGGCGTTCATTCATACGATACACAAGTATATTAAACTCAAATTTTTTCATCCTCACCCCATATTTCAGACATCGCACATTCGGGGTGCGTGCTGTTGCTCAGTCGTTCTGAATTGCTGAGCAATCGGTTAATAAATAAACGGTTGCTCCAAGCGAGCAATGGGTAATTCGCGGTTGAGCCATACAATAAGTTCACGTCTTTGTTGTGATTCCGCGGCGTTTGGCGGATTATTGCCCCGAGCAGGCAGGTGAACTCTTCCAAGAGTCGCGCGCCTTGCTGTTGACCCCGCAGGCGACAGCTCATTGTGCAGATGCACAAAAAATGAGCAGCACGCCTTTCTTCAGAGTTGAGTGTCAAATAATTCGTTTACGAACGGGCTGACGTCTGTTTCCTCCACCCATGACGAAGACGTCATAGGTGACTCTCACATCCGCCGATGGATGGAGTTCCCCACACGTTTAGCGCGCCATCGCGCTCCAAGTGGGTTTCAGACTTTCTGCTTGCGCCATGGTGCGGGCTCCATCGGAGATTGAGATGACTATTAAGACACGACTAGAAACTATGTTTGGCCGCCGGACGTTAATCGGTGCCGCGTTGGGCGTTGGCGCGCTTACACTCGCGGCTTGTGGCGGCGGCACACCTGCTGAAGTGAACGAACCGAGCCCAGCAGCAGAAGCTGCACCGATCGTCATTCCAATGGAAGGGCTCGAGAAAACAGACTTGAAATTTGGATTCATTAAACTGACCGATATGGCGCCGTTGGCAATCGCCTACGAAAAAGGCTATTTCGAAGAAGAAGGGCTTTTCGTCACGCTCAGTTGCTATTGACTTGTATCCATTCGCATTCGCCCATTCTAAGCCCGCATGGATCCCCGCGAGTGGTCCTAAATCAGGACCAAGGAGATCTGGAAGATACGGTGCATCTGCAGCTGTTTTGATCTGCGCGCTGGCATTGATTAGAATTGGCGCGTCGGTTTGCGCGCGGATGCGCTCAAATACCCACTCAATGAGCGGTTTGTTGCAAAGAAAGGCTTCGCTCTTGGGGCGCCCGAAACGCGTTGACCCCCCATCCGCGAGTATAACGACGGGGCATGATCGTGAGCTATCTGCCGTAGCTAGGGTCATGATGAGGGCGTCGTTTCCGTGAAAGAGAATTGGTGATCTAAGCGTCTCTCTTGTTTAGGCCGGTGGATCAAGCAAACAACCATTTTTGGCGAAACCGGTGTTGTAGAATTGCTGACCGTTCGTTCGACCTCTTCAACTATGGTTAAATTCACTTCGTAGATCTATCGCGCGTCTTGCAGAATGCAAAAAACGCTCTGCAAATTGCAAGTTGCAGCTTGCAATTTGAGAGAAATTCAGGAGGTGGTGGATCCTAAGTATCTGATTTTATGATATTAAAAGATACCGCTCGCATCTTGCAAACCTGAAAGCTCAAACAGGAGGCTTTCATGGCAAGCGTTCAAATTTCTATTGCAAACGATGCGGTACTCAGCCGTTTCCACAGTACCTTGGATCAGGCCGGTGCGGTCGCAAGCGATATGATTCAGGTGAAAACAAAGGTCTCGAACGGAACACTTATGAAAGTGGTTCGGACGGAGTGCCCTTGGGCGATCTCAGTTTTTCGGTCTTTAGCTGTTGTGGATGTGGCTCATGACTAGGGTCATCCAAGATCTCATCCGTTGCGCGGCTGTTCTAACCATTTTGTTTTTGGTCGGTTGCGCCGGATCATTTGAGCGTCCTCGAAATCTCGCAGCGGTGAATGATGCGCCTTATCAGGCTCAGCGCCAGTCGATGTCAGACGCGAAAGAGAATAGAGTATTTGCCGCGGCTTCATCGCAAAACCTGGGACGGTGCCAGGATATGGATCTCGCATTGACGGGGCAGCCGATCGATACAGGTCTCGGAGCAGCGTTTGAAGAACCCGCTGTGCTCTCGCCGGGTGATCTTATTCAATTGCAGATCGTTCGCGGCGAAGGGTTCGAAGGCGACTATGTGATCTCGCCAATCGGGTATCTGCGCTTACCATTCATCGGTGATGTTCCGGCAGCGGGAACAACAACAAAACAACTCGAAGAGACCGTATCGCGCTTGCTTGTTTCAGGCGGCTATTTTCGATCTAACTTTGTGCAAGTCTCCATCGACGTGCTGCATTGGGCGCCGATCAATGTGTCCATCTCGGGCGCCGTGTTTCAATCAGGCGACGTTCTTATCAATGAGCGCGGGGCGAACTCAGATCCAAATGTACGCATTGAAGCGTCTGGAGACTTTACCACGCAGCGCCGGTTGAGCCGTGCTTTGTCCGCTGCGGCGGGTGTTCGCCCAGATGCAGATGTCCGCAATGTCGTTCTTATTCGCAACGGACGTCGTCGCGTGTTCGATATGACGGGCGCGCTGGATGGCGGCCCCATGGATGACCCACTTCTCGTCGCTGGTGATCGGGTGCATGTCCCTTCGCGTGGTTGTTTCCAAATGGCGTTGGCGCGCCCATCCCGGATCACACCGCCAGGTATTCGCGTTTACATGTCGAACCTGACGCGACCAGCGGCATCTAATGCCGCATCTGCAATCGGAGAGCATTCAACGAAGCTGCCTTACGGCACAAGGTTCCTACAAGGCTTGGTCTCAGCCAACTGTGTCGGCGGTATTCAAGCGACCAATGCGCGCCGCTGGGCCGTGCTTATTTCGCGCAACCCTATCACCGGTGAAAGCGAAGTTGTAGCGCGCTCGATCGAACATCTTGTCCGTCGTGCAGATCGCGATGATTTCAATCCGGTACTTCTGCCAAACGATGCCTTGGCTTGCCAATGAGGAAGGAAAGGCATTCGATGGGTTTGCCCGAGACGCCGAAGAATGGTTGGTGTCTCACGCTTGGCCTGGCAACGTGCGTGAACTCGAAAACCTCGTCCGCCAAGTCGTAGTCCTTAAGCAGGGAGGGTCCATCAATCGATCAGACTTGCCGGCACAGTCAACGGCAGTGCAGGCGACAGAGGTGGTCTACCCCAGCGTACCAAATGAAGCGCCGTCCGCAATTATGGCGGAGCCAGACTACGGAGTCGAACCTCTTTGGATGACCGAGAAAAGAGCGATTGAACGCGCGATCGCGCTTTGCCGGGGAAATGTCGTCGCTGCAGCCAAGCAATTGCAAATCAACCCGTCGACAATCTATCGCAAGAAGGCGGGATGGGAACAAAACGGATGATGTTGAAGAGCATCGATGGGAATTCGATATAGCGTGAAGGATGTCTTCTCACTAAACTTAATCGGATGAATCTAGAGCCAGTTCTCCATTGTGTTGACCTTCAACCATTGATGACACCGCCGCCCGCTGTTGCCGCCGCGCAAATCGTCACCGTGTCCGAGGATGAAGCTTACGCGGCTATGG
>JBCBBY010000101.1:0-9273 GCA_038531195.1 Pseudomonadota bacterium | reverse complement strand
TTTACTGTCATTTTTTTGTCAGCCTCTCGCTTTATGGGAGAATTCAATTGATCTGCACACGGTATTTTTGCTTTTAGGGTGGATAACGGGCTGAATTAGGAACTAAGGCGACGGTGATGAGCAAGCAAGAGACGAGTACGGAATTTACGCTGGCGCGTTCCGTCACCCATTTGTTGCATCGCGCCCAACAAGCGGCTGTAAATGAATCGGCAAACGGCTTGGCCGACAAAGGGCTAACCATCCGTCAGTTCGCGGTGCTTGCTGCGCTAAATGACGAAGACGGTCAAAGTCAATCAAGCCTGGTGGATGTCACAGGTATCGATCGCTCCACCCTGGCCGACATGGTCTCGCGGATGGAAAAGACCGGGCTCGTAAAACGCGTAAAGTCAGTGGAAGATGCCCGCGCCAAGGCGGTTTCCCTCACCGAGGCGGGCCAAGAAGCGTTTGAAGGCGCCGCGCCAGAAGTGATGCGCGCCGATGAAATTCTCACCGAAGAGCTGCGAAAGTCGCGGCGTGAGAGCCTGATGCTCTCGCTATCGGTCATTTCTGGCGACTATGAGGAAGAGGAAGAAGATCTTCCAAAGTCGAAGAAGAAAAAGAAGAAAAAGAAAAAGAAGAAGAAATAGACGCTCAGGCGTCGTCGTCTTCAGATTGTAAGCGGTCTAATCGCGCTTTTGCCATGCGCGCGCGCGCGGCGGCATAAATACCCAGCAAGACTGGGACGACCAGGCCGATCACCACGATCGCCCATATGTAACCAGCATTCTTATCAAATTCGGGCATCGATCAACTCCCGCTCAGCCGACGTGCGAGGATGGCATCGGCTTGTTGGCCGAAGATCTCGGCCCGCATAAGCAGCATGATCAGTCCCGAAACGAAGAGCAGCTGGCCGAAAAATCCAATCATCAGTGGCACCAAAAAGACCGGGTGAATGCCGGCGCTTTCAGCCGCCGCTTCACCAATGCGAATGACGCTCGAGCCTTGATGAATGGTCGACTCTTTCCAGAGATCGACCGAGAATTTTATGATTGGCAGATTGATCACGCCGACCATGGCGAGAATGGCCCCCGCGCGGGCAGCTTTTTGGCGGGTCTCTAAGGCGGCGCGCAGCGCCATATAACCGAGGAATAGGAAGAGCAGCACCAAGACCGACATCAAGCGGCTATCATACAAGATCACGTTGCGCCAAGCCGGACCCCAAGTGGGCTCGCCCCAGATTGCGCCCGTGGCAAAGCACAAAGCGGTATAGCCCGCCCCGATTGGCGCGATCGCCCGGGCGGCGACATCGGCCAATTCATGGCGCCAAATGAACCATACAAAACTGGCGCCGGCGAGGCCTGCATAGAGGCCCATGGACAGCCACGCGCTCGGGACATGGACAAACATCGCCCGCGCGATATCTCCGCCTTGATCGGGAACCGGCGGCACCACCCACAAGCCTCGATAGAGGCTCCACGCGGACAATAAGAGACCCAGCCCGATCGCAATCGGAATGGCGGTTTTCGAGAACCCCAGAAAACGGTGCGGATTGGCGAGGATCGTCCACATGGCGTCTATCTAAGCTCCGTTTACTCCGCCGCCAACCGCAAAGCGGCCCCCATGGCAGCAGGTGCGACACCAAGTGCAAACAGGCTTGATGCGCCAAGGAACAGAATAGAGGCGCCATCAAAGCCCTCGCTCAAACTCATCGTGCCGAAAATGATGGCCGGGACAAAAAACGGAATGGCGATGAGCGCAATCAACAGTCCAGCCCGGGCCACGCCTGCCGCCAATGCTGCGGCCACGCCGCCCCAAAGAAAGAAGGTCAGTCCGCCTAGGCCATAAGCCAACATCGCTGGTAGCATCTGCTCGAATGGCACGCCGAGCAAACGTCCGAGCACAGGCGCCATGAATATCAAGGGCGCGCCGGAGATCAGCCAATGGGCGAGCGTCTTGGTTAGCGCGATGAGCGAAATAGAGGTGTCTTCCTGGATCCAGAGGTCGAGTGCGCCATCCTGAAGATCGGCTTGGAACACCCGCTCTAGCGTGACCAGCGAAGCCAATGCGAGCGCGAGCCAAAGGACACCAGGACCAATCTTCGCGAGCGTTGCGGCCTCGTCGCCCAGCGTGAATGGGACAAGCATGGCTGTACCGGAGAAAAAGCCGATCGGCAGCAAAAGGCCTGCGCCAGAGGCCCACGCTTCAGAGAGCGCTTGCCGGAAGGCTGAGAAGAGCGGAGAGGCGGTCATATTCTCTCCCCGACGGGACCTGCGAAAGCAGGTCCCCATGGACGAAGCGCTCGTGCCTGGACGTTTGGATGGATCTGTCCCTGGATCCCTGCTTTCGCAGGCATTGGCGGCGTAGAGTATTGGGTCACAATTCCACCTCGCCGCTGGCCTCAACCGGCGCGTCTCCGTGCAGCGCTGCAATCACAGCGCCTCCTTCGGACCGATGCGCCTCGATCATGTTCGTCAGCATCGCCTGCCCATCCGTGTCCAACGCATTGAACGGCTCATCTAAAAGCCAAATCTTGCGGTCAACCAGCTTCAACCGCCCAATGGCGGTTCGACGTTTCTGTCCTGCAGATAGCATGCGCGACGGTACATCTGCCGGGCGTTTTAAGTTCATCTCTTTTAAGACGTTTGCAATCTCAACCGCACTGCCCCAAACCCGTGCCCAGTGCGCCAGATGCGTGCGCGGCGTCTCATGCGCTTTCAAACCATTGGCGTGTCCCAGCCAATGATGATCACTCGCCCGGTCCACCCGGCCGGCTTGTGGTGGGGCAAGGCCCGCCAGCTGACGCAGCAACGTGGTTTTTCCCGACCCGTTCGCGCCGCGAAGCAGGATCAAATCACCCGCCCCCGCAGAGATGGATACATCCCGAAACAGGACCCGCTCGCCGCGCACGGCGCCAAGCGCCATGCCTTGAATGAGCGGTGCTGTCGTCAAGATGAAACCGTACCTTGCAAGAAAGCCAAAATCGCAGACTTATTGTCTATTTGCTTCACCTTGCCCAACGCCCTATCTGATAGGGGAAACCCCGATGACGCCGCTCCGGCGCTCGCCAATGATAGATGAAGAGAGGTTCGATCGCCCATGCCTTCCCTCGACAGTTTCAAGGCCCGCAAGACATTATCCGTAAACGGTAAGGACTATACTTACTACTCCCTCGATGCCGCAGCCGAAAATGGCCTTGGGGATGTGTCGCGCTTGCCGGCCTCTTTGAAAGTGTTGCTCGAGAATATGCTACGCAATGAGGACGGCACCTCGGTCACCAAAGACGATATCACCGCGTTTAAGACCTGGATCGATAATGGCGGCAAGGTCACTCACGAAATCGCCTACCGCCCGGCGCGTGTTCTGATGCAGGATTTTACGGGTGTCCCGGCGGTTGTTGACCTCGCCGCCATGCGCGATGCGGCGCAGAATTTGGGCGCGAGCGCAGATGCGATCAATCCCCAAGTGCCCGTGGATTTGGTCATCGATCATTCGGTGATGGTCGACTATTTCGCGGGACCGAATGCCTTCCAGAAGAATGTCGAGGTGGAGTATCAACGCAATCAGGAGCGCTATGAGTTCTTGCGCTGGGGCGCGTCGGCCTTTGAGAATTTCCGCGTGGTTCCGCCCGGGACGGGGATCTGTCACCAGGTTAATTTGGAATATCTCGGCCAAACTGTCTGGACCAAAGAGGTGGATGGCGAGACCATCGCGTATCCAGACACATGTGTTGGGACCGACTCTCATACCACCATGATCAATGGCCTATCGGTGCTTGGCTGGGGCGTTGGTGGGATCGAGGCTGAAGCTGCGATGCTCGGCCAACCGGTTTCAATGCTCATCCCGGAAGTCATTGGCTTCAAACTCACCGGCAAATTGCCAGAGGGCGCGACAGCGACTGATCTGGTTCTCACCGTGACAAAGATGATGCGCGATTATGGTGTGGTCGCGAAGTTCACAGAATTCTTTGGACCCGGTGTCGCCAATCTCACCCTCGAAGATCAGGCGACGCTATCGAATATGTCGCCAGAATTCGGCTCAACCTGCGCCTTCTTCCCGGTCGATGATGACACGATCAAATATCTTTCGAACACCGGCCGCGACGCCGACCGTATCGCTTTGGTCGAAGCTTATGCCAAAGCGCAAGGCTACTGGCGGCCCGACATGGCGGACCCTGTCTTCACGGGGACGATTGAGCTCGATCTTTCATCCGTTGTCCCTAGCATCTCCGGCCCCAAACGCCCGCAAGACCAAGTGCTCTTGTCCGAGGCGGATACCAAGTTTGCCGAGGCCATGGTCAATGAATTCGGAACGGCGGCCGACGATGCGACGGCCATCCAAGTCGAAGGCGAAGACTTCTCGGTCACGCATGGCGATGTCTTCATCGCGGCCATAACGTCGTGCACGAACACATCGAACCCGAGCGTTCTGATTGCCGCGGGATTGGTGGCGCGCAAAGCCGCAGCGCTGGGCCTCAATCGCAAGCCTTGGGTCAAAACCTCGTTCGCGCCTGGCTCGCAAGTTGTCACCGATTACTTGGATAAGGCGAATCTCACCCAAGACCTAGATGCGCTTGGCTTCAATTTGGTGGGTTATGGTTGCACGACCTGTATCGGGAATTCCGGGCCGCTGCAGCCGGAAATTTCCAAAGCGATTGCGGACGGCGATCTCGTGTCCTGCTCTGTCCTATCGGGCAATCGCAACTTTGAGGGGCGGATCGGGCCGGATCTCAAAGCCAACTATCTCGCCTCGCCGCCGCTGGTCGTGGCCTATGCGATCGCAGGATCGCTCAAGATCAACATCACCAAGGAGCCGCTTGGACAGGATAAAGACGGCAATGATGTCTATCTCAAAGACATCTGGCCAAGCTCGCACGAGATCGCAGAGATTATGGCCGAATGTGTAACGCCGCAAATGTTCTCAGAGCGATATTCAGATGTCTTTAAAGGCGATGAACAATGGCGGGAGATCGAAGTATCGGGCGGCCAGACTTATGGGTGGCCGCTGGGATCTACCTACGTCCAGAACCCGCCTTACTTCGAAGGCATGACCAAGGATGCGCAAGCGCCCGCTGATGTTCACAAAGCGCGCGTGTTGGCAATGTTTGGGGACTCCATCACCACGGACCACATTTCGCCTGCTGGATCGATCAAAGCGTCGAGCCCTGCCGGGGAATACTTGCAGAGCAATCAGGTCAACGTGCTCGACTTTAACTCCTATGGCTCGCGGCGTGGCAATCATGAGGTCATGATGCGCGGCACGTTCGCCAATATCCGCATCAAGAACCAGATGGTTCCAGGCGTGGAAGGCGGCGTGACCATCCATCACCCGAGCGGCGATCAAATGCCAATCTATGATGCCGCCATGCGCTATATGGAAAAGAATGTCCCGCTCGTTGTTTTTGCGGGGATGCTTTATGGTAATGGCTCGTCGCGCGATTGGGCAGCGAAAGGCACGATTTTGCTGGGCGTCCGCGCTGTGATTGCAGGTTCGTTCGAACGAATCCACCGCTCAAACTTGATTGGTATGGGAGTGCTCCCGCTCGAGTTCGAAGCCGGAACGACGTGGGAAAGTCTCGGCCTCAAGGGCGATGAAGAAGTAACGATCGAAGGTATCAATCGCATCGAGCCACGCCAAAACGTGGCCGTTCAGATTACCAAGTCGGACGGCACCACGGTCACGGCAAATACGACCGTGCGCATCGATACCGACAATGAACTGGATTATTATCGCAATGGCGGGATCCTACACTACGTCCTGCGCAATCTTGCAGATGACGCGGCATAACGCAGTCATCACACCCAAGTGAATTCCAATGCGGCGGAGAAACGGGTATGAGGCCCTGATGATGCGTTTCTTCGCCCTTTTTGCTGTGATCGGCCTGACACTCGGTTCCGCGTTTGCGGAAGCTGAGCGCCCGGTATTGGTTGAATTATTTGCCAATCAAAATTGCCCGGCGTGCCCGAAGGCGCATCGGACGATGAAGCAGATTGAAGCCGAACGCGACGATGTTCTGATCCTGACTTGGACCGTCAATTATTGGGATTATCTCGGCGACCCAGACCCAATGTCTATGCCTGAGGCGAAAGACCGGCAGATGGCGTATACGGATCGATTAAGCCTGCGCGCGCCTTATACGCCGCAATCATTTTATGATGGCGCAAAGGAATGTCCTGGAACGCGTAAAAAGGATGTTCGCCGCAACATTCAAAAGCGGATCGATCAGCGTACGGAAGGCCTTCCTGAACTCAATTGGGATGGCGAGGTTTTGACAGTGACAGGCGACAGTGATGCAATGCTCGAACTGGTGCTGGTCGAATACCTGACGGGCGACGACAACACCACAAAGATGGTCAATCCGGTGACGAAGCAAGAGTCGCTTGGACTTTGGCAACCTGTCAAAAATGTCAGTTACAGCGTTCAGTGCACGCGTGCATGTGCAGCGCTACTACAAGAGCAAGATAGCGGTGTCGTCGTCGCAGCCATGCCTTTGCGATAAACCGAGAGTGCGCCCGCTTGTAGGCCAATCATCAAACTTCAAGCAATTTTACCAATTTGCTTAAACGCCCGGAAATGCGCGGTGTTTAAGCAAGATCCCGCTGCGTTGCCATTTTGAGATAGGTCTTCTCATGTTGCGACTCAGCGCTTCTACCCTCGCTATTTGTTTATTTCTGGTCGCGGGGTGTGATACCTCAACGGACACTGCCGATACGCCCGCCGAAACACCTGAGCAGATTGATCCGCCCGTAACAGAGCCAGACATTCAGCTCGCGTTTACAGCCGCGTCGTCATCCTCCACGCAATCTGAGTCTTCGCCGCGAACGCTCTCCACGGTGCCTGAAAATCAAGACTGGTCGATATTGGCTCGCTCGCCGGATGGGCGCGGCGGGTTCATTGGTTTGCGGTTTGGAGACAATGGCAATGGCGATGCAGACGCGTTTGAATATGACGAAGAGTCTGGCGAGCTGAGACTGCGGCAGAGGCTTGATTACGAGCGCCCAATCGACGCCGATGGGGACAATAAATTCGAACTTCAAATGGTTGCTTATGAATACCCAGAGGCCCCGGTGATCCCGTTTGCTTTAGACGTCGTGGATCAGAAGGAGGTGTTTGAAGATTTTCCGGTGGTTTGGCTAATCGGTGAGACGACGTTCGGTGGCCTGGGACGCAATATGAGCCCGCTCGGCGATATCGACCAAGACGGCCGGCCCGACATTGCGGTTGCGGCCCCCGGACGACATAGCCGAGATGCTTATTCTGCGTTTCCGCCAGACGATTACCACCCATCGGGAGAGCTGTACGTCGTCTCAGGCGAAGCCTTAAGTCAAACAACGCTGTTGAGCTTTGATGACGGGATTGACGCGGGCGTATGGAAGCTCAGCGGAACCGATACAGATTTAAACCTCGGATACAATATCACCCTGCTCGGGGATCTCGACGGAGATGAGGTTGACGACTTTGTTTTTGCGCACGACGACCGCTCCATCCAGATCGTTTCTGGGGTGGACCTCGCGGAGCGCATGGCACTTGGAGTGGAAGAAGATTTTTCCGGGGCGGACTTTGCGAGCATCAGCCTAGAGGGCGACGCGTTTGACCATGTCCTCAGTCCTCGGAGTTTTGCCTCGCTTGGCGATTTAGATGGCGATGGTCTCCCCGAACTCGCGTTTTGCGCTACGAATTTGCGCTTCGGGAACACCGTTGATGCGCACATATTCGTTTTGTCTGGAACGGCGCTGAAGAGCGTTTTAGAGGCCGGCGACCGGGCTCAAATCTCCGAATTCTACGGTTCTAAACAGGCTGCATATACCGTCTATACTGGGAATCACAGCACGTGCGGGCCGCTCACCGCTTTAGGAGATGTCGATGGCGATGAGCGCGTCGATATCGCTATCCCGATGCCGGGGCCTTTGGTCGACGATTCAGGGATACTTGTCTATGCTGGCGCTCAGTTGCTGACCTTCTTACAAGCCGGTGGGCGCCAACAGCTTTCGGCGGTTGATCGGATTTTCAACGGGCTGAATGAGCCCTTCGTCCACTTCACAGATTTGGCGTCTCAGGCGCAGGAGCAGCACTATATGGTTACCGCGCTCGGTGACGTAACGGGCGACGAAATTGATGATTTCGCCTTTAGCTGGGGGCGTTATCATACGGCCAACGATTCTGCCTATATCGTGAAAGGCGATCCCGAATTGCTGGCTGAGAATGGCAGCACGCACAACCTGCGCGGAATGGTGCAGGGCGGCAGCGCGATTCAGTTGGCGGCCTCCTCGGACGGACTGGAAGCGAATTCCTATCGAGTAGAGCCAATCCATGTCTTGCGCGCACCAGAAGACGGTTTGCACGAAACGATGGTCTTCGTGGGCGCCGGTGAAACAAGGAGCACACTCTTTAGCAGTTATGGCGTATCCGCTGATAACTTACCGGCCGGCGGTACCGCGATTGTCGACCTGCCGATTGGCGGGCTGGGCACGCTTGGTATCCCGCGTGAGAATGGCCGGCAGCTGAGTTATGTGAAGAGCATCGGTGATCTGAACACAGATGGATATGGCGACTTTGCCATCGGTTATGGCGTGTTCGACCATGGCGGTGCTGAAGACAGCGGCGCCGTTTTATTGGTCTCAGGCGCGTTGGTGGTGGATACGATTAATCGCGGTGAGGCTTTAGAGCCGAGCCGCATGATCAAAGTGCCAGAAGAGTGAGCCTTGGCTACCGCTTCGACAGCGCGTCTAATTGCTCCTGCATCGCGGTCATTTGCGCGCGCAAGATCTCCATCGTGTCATCGCTGGGGGCAGCCGCCGGAGTTTCGCGCTTGGATTTGCGAGACGACATGCCTGGAGTGAACATGCGCATCGCGCTTTCGAACATTTCCATGTTCGCGCGGGCCTGTTTCTCGAACATTGAGAACGGACTGGTCGTACCGATCGCTTTGGTCCAACGCTCTTGGCTTTCGGCGAAACTATTCATGCTCATCTCGAGCCAAGCGGGAAGCAGGTTTTGAGAGCCGGCCCCGTAAAACCCAATCAGCTTGCGCAAGAAGTTCACCGGCAGAGCGCCTTCGCCCTTGTTCTCTTTTTCAAAGATGATTTGCGTTAAAACCTGCCGTGTCAGGTCTTCGCCCGTTTTGGCATCAACGACTTCAAAATCAACCTCGCGGCGGACAAGTTCAGACAAATGGTCGAGCGTCACATAAGACGATGTCGACGTGTCGTAGAGGCGACGGTTCGCATACTTTTTGATAATCACGGTATCTGATGCGCCGTTCGATTTAGCCATGTCCTGCCCTTCCTTTGTCAGCGC
>JBCBBY010000100.1:0-9453 GCA_038531195.1 Pseudomonadota bacterium | reverse complement strand
CATTCGCAGGCCTCTTAAAGGCGCGAGAGAAATTCGGCGAAGGTCAGGCCGTCATGCGCGCCAAGCCGGAGCATTACGGTCAAATGCAAATGTATATGCACAAGACCGGTATCGAGCGTTCGCTCTATGTTGCTGTGAACAAAAACACAGACGCAATCTTTGTGGAGCGGATCAAGTACGATTTCAAATACGCGAACCGGCTCGAGAACAATGCTCGCCGTGTCGCCTTCGACAGCGCGCCCCCGCCCCGCATATCGGACAAATCTGACTTTTACCTTTGTCGGTTCTGTCGGTTCGCCGATCGCTGCCATGAATTGACGCAGGACCTTCCGGAGGTGAATTGCCGAACCTGCATCTATTCGGAGCCTGTCGAGGGCGGAGACTGGTTATGTAAGAAGCACAAAATTGACACAGATCGGGCGCGGCAGAACGCCGCGTGCAGTTCGCACCTCTACAATCCAGAATTTATTAACGGTCAACAGATAGATTATGATCTGTCGGCGGGATGGGTAGAGTATGCAATGCCGGACGGCACAACCTATACAAACTCGGGGCCGAGCGACCGTGAAGACCTTACCAAAACCAGCGCCGAAGATGCATAGACCGCGCGCCGCATTCGGCCTAACCCTGCTTGGGCTTTTGTTCTACGCAATGAGCATGGGCTTCATGCGGCAGGTCAGCCCGATCGTGATCTCGTCGAGCTTCGGCGCGATCCTGCTCGCCTTTCTTTGGTTCTGCCTAAGCGCGGTTGCGTTTGAACTCTCGTTCGAATTTCACGCGCGCCGAACCGAACGCAAAACAGTATCACTAATAGCCGCGGTCCTGCTCTTGGACCTCGGCGCTATAATGACGGGAGGGATCGGGTTTTGGCTCGCGCTACGCCTCCCGCACTCTGAGCTTCCATACTCCGCAATGCATGCATTCTTTGTGATGCTGTGGTTTGGGCTCGCTTTAGCGCTGTTTATGGCAGCGCTGCACATAATAGACCGCCACACACTGAAAAGGAAAAAACCAAATGAGGATCAAGCCAAGAGACTACCAAAAGGCAACGCACGACGAAATTCTAAATCCGTGGAAGGACGGAAAAAAAGACGGAAATCCGGTCGCTGAGCTTGCCACCGGCTTAGGTAAGTCGATCGTCGTTGCGATGCTCTGCCGCTCAATCATGGAGACATGGCCGAGCATGCGGATCATGATGCTCGTGCACAATCGCGAGCTCGTTCGCCAGAATTACGAGGAACTCAAAGAGCTGTGGCCAGAGGCGCCGGTCGGCCTGTACTGCGCCGGTCTTAATTCTCGTGACACGCATCACCCGATCATCTTCGCCTCGATCCAGTCGATCTATAACAAGGTCGAGCAGTTCGGTCCGCGCCACATTACGATCGCCGATGAATGTCACCGGATCCCGATCGGCGGGGACGGCATCTATCAGAAATACTTGAAGGCGATGGCGCTCGAGACCGGCGGACGCATGCGCGTGATCGGTCTCACGGCAACACCCTATCGAATGGATAGCGGTGGTCTCGTATCTCAAAAAGAGGGCGCCGTGTTCGAGCGGCTGGCCTACAAGTATGGCGTCGGGGAAGGCACACGCGACGGATGGCTTTGCCCGCTCACCTCAAAGCTCGGCGCTGCAGAGATCGATGTCAGTAACGTCAAGCGTCGGGGCGGTGAGTTCGTTCAAGGTGAGCTCACGGCAGCGGCCATGAAGCGCGAGCTCGTCGAGAAAACCTGCGACGACATTGTCGCTCGTGCGCGTGCCGACAATCGCCGCTCATGGCTTCTGTTCTGCTCGGGCGTGCCTCACGCTGCAGCGGTCGAGGAAGCGATGCAGGCGCGCGGCATCACCGCACGATCGATCACCGGCGAGACACCCAAAGGTGAGCGCGACTATCTGATCGAGCAATTCAAAATGGGTGCGATCCAATGTCTCACGAATGCCGAGGTACTGACGACCGGCTTCAACGCTCCGGGGGTTGACTTGATCGCCCTGCTTAGGCCAACGCTATCGACCTCTTTATATGTTCAAATGCTGGGGCGTGGAACAAGAGTGCTTAAGACTGTTGATATCAACGGCGCCGGTGACGCCGAGGAAAGAAAAGCTTTGATTGCCGCATCGGCGAAACCGAACTGCCTCATTCTCGACTATGCCGGGAATGTGCGGCGGTTTGGACCTGTCGATATGGTTGGCGTTCACGCTGCCGAGGGCGGCTCCGGTGAGGCGCGCGAGGAAGTCGGCGCAGCCAATGGCAAAGAGTGTCCTGACTGTGGCGAAATGTGCTGGACCGGCGCGACAGATTGCCCAAGCTGTGGGCATGAGTTCGAAATCGAGGCCAAACACGAGGCGACGCCTGACGATGACATTGCCGTTCTGAGCAGTGAGGTGAAGGCCGAAGACTTGCCGGTTCACTCGTGGCGAGCTCAGTACGTCGCAGGTAAGCAGGGGCTCGGCATGATGCGCGTCGAGTATCGCGCCGGGGTCGGCGTCTATAATGAGTTTTGGTGTTTCAATCATCGCGGCAAGGCCAAGCACGAGGCCTTCACAAACTGGCAGAGACACACCGGCGGGGCGTCGAAAGTCCCCGGCGATGTAGACGAGGCCCTGTGTCGGTTCGGTGAGCTCGTCATGCCTCGAACGATCAGGCCAGTGCGCTCCGGCAAATTCCACAAGATAACGAACAAGGTCTTCTCTGCCGAGGACTTCGACGCAAAGGTCAACATTGACGGGATCAATGGCGAGCAATGGGAAGTCCCGCGCGGACGCTGGCCGGGGCAGGCTAGAAATTTTTAGTTGACAGGGTATTCGGCGCGTGATCTAAGGAATGCGTCACACATACGGAGGGCTGATATGAATGAGTTTGAGGCGCGAGCAATCGAGGCGATCGTTAAAGGGCCGCTTGACAAGTACGATACTAACATTCGACTGCAGGACGTTATCTCTGCGTCGGTCGCGCGAGAGGCGCTTGAGGTCAGAACGATCCGGAGTGAGCTCGAGCTCGCGAGTGAGCGGGACCGGATGCGGCGCGAGTGTCTTCGGGACACAGAGGGCAAGCTCGAGGATGCGCTCAAAGAAGTCGAGATGCTTGAACAGCGCGAGCGTGATCTCGAGGCGCGCGCCGAGGAGGCGGAGCGTCAGGTGGTGGCTATCCCTCGTGTCGATCAATCTGTTTATGACGAGGCTGATAAGCTTATGGCGGGCGACGTCTTGATGGGGGTCATGGATGAGATGGATCGGATTACTCCGCCGGATGACGATAAAGTCTATATGGTGGCGTTTCTTGTCGCGTGTCTTCGCTGCCGCATTCCTGCCGACGTGATCCGGGAGCGCATGTCCCGTGCGTAGAGGTAACGCGAAAGAGGTCCTTGTGCCAGCTAAGCGCACCCTTCAGGGGCGGCGTGTGCACACCAATCGTCAAGAGTACGATCACGAGTGTTACGAATGCGGCGAGCCGATCTTTCACGGCTGCGATTACTTCTATGAGGTGTGGCGCATCGAATGGACCGAGAATGGGCGATACCGCTCAAAGCTCGAATACCGTCGGCGTCACACGCACTGCCCTGAAAAAGATCTTGGAGCGACCAAATGGTAGACGACACAATGAGAGCGGTCTTGATCCGCTTGGATGATTTGGAGGCTCGCGCCTTCGATATGCAAAAGCGCCTCGAAGCGCTCGAGCTTGAGCACACGACGGCGATCGATCGTCACATGGCTCGCAACTGGCAGGACGCAGCGACACGACTGCGCGAGGCCGCACTTAACGTCACACAGAAAGGAAATGAAAATGACACCGAGAGCGAAACTAGCAGCCGAGACGGCAGCGCAGATGTTGCGGAAACAGGGCTTTGCGATGGCGGATCCGAGCATGGTCTGGCAACCGGGGAAGGATGGGTTGAAGCCACGAATGCGGATCGGGACCTGGAAAGTCTTGCAGACGCAATTCGGTCTAACCCTCTCGCAGATCGTGCGGGAAGCGACACCGAAACCTGAGAAAGGTCAGAAGCCTTATCATCACACTACGATCATGAGTGGGCTTCGCCGGTTCGAGCATTATTATGGGGAGGGGTGAGCATGTTAGTGACCCTCGGAAGGAGAATAGGATGCTGACGGAAGAAAAGAAAAAAGAGAAGGTTGCATTGGCGATAAGCCATGCGGAGGCAGATCGCCTCGCCTCGGGATTTTTCACCCATGCTGCAGATAATCGAGGCTGCTCAGTCGGATGTGACGCATACGATATTCGTGCAGCAACGAATGACACCTGGGACTTAAATGATGGCCCGAGCAATGGGTATCACAGCTATGTAGCAATATACTTTGGCACACCCGAATGGCTCGAACATTTGCGTGACGCCGTGTTTGAGGGGCTTCCTGGGTCCCAGAGATCGGGCTGGCACGTTGATCTAGCAAAAGCACTGCCCGTAAGCAGCGATTTTGAGCCCATTCGCCACAAAATCCAAAGAGACATCCTCCTGGAAGTGGCGGCTAAATCAATTGGTGCGGGCGATGAGGAATGGCGCGTAAAGTGTCGCGCAGCCGTTCAGAGTGTTGCTGCGCTTCACGACAAATCTGTGTCCGTAAAAGTCTCCGATGAGGAGTGGTCGGCGGCGGAGTGGTCGGCGACGAGGTCGGCGGAGGCGGCGGCGATGTTGGCGGAGGCGGCGGCGATGTCGGCGAGGTCGGCGGCGATGTCGGCGAGGTCGGCGATGTCGGCGATGTCGGCGAGGTCGGCGGCGATGTCGGCGAGGTCGGCGATGTCGGCGAGGGCGGCGGCGATGTCGGCGAGGTCGGCGAGGTCGGCGTACCAAACAATTGCTGAAATTACACTGCGCCACCTTCGGGCTGCGCGGGAGAAGGCGCTATGACAGATTATGCTGAATTGAAAAAGCTGGCGGAGGCGTACTTTCCTGAAAGACTTTCAGTGGATTACGTGTCTCTTAGGTCGCTTGATGATGAGAGCCTATATGCTTTCCTGATGCACGGCCCAAAGGATGATGGCGATCACGTCTGCGTAGACGAGAACCCCGACCAGCTTGACGGGCCACCTTCGCCCAGACTGGAAACCATTGCTGAAGTAGTAAACGCCTTTCCTGAACTGCTAGCCCAAAACGCCAGCCTCAAGGCGGAGGTGGCGGCGGCGAAGAAAGCCAAAACCATCAAGTATGCAAGAATGAAGATTGCTCAGAACGACTTGCGTGACAAGAACATTGCTTTGGAGGCCGCCCTACAGGAAGCGCGGGAGGCTTTGGAGCCATTCCTAGCGGTGGTCGATCCGCGTGATCTGGAAGAGCCTGACAGCCCGATCACCGGCACTCACATGTCCGTTCACGTGTCGAAAGACGATCTCAGACGCGCTTTCCGCGCCCACGAAGCGCAGGGAGGGTGAGGTGGCTGTTGAAATCAGAGGAAAAGACACAGAACATTTGGTTGTCTCTATAGACGGCAAAGACGTTCTTCGCCTCACCCATAAAGGCCCCGAGTGGGCTGCTCAGCGGTACTCTCTTCAATCTGAAGCGACCAAAGAGTTAATGGCGTGGCTGCGCCTCCAATGGCGCGGTGAGGCACCCTATGAGAGAATCGCCATGAACTTCTGGCATATCGTCAAGCTGGCTTTCTTTTTTGCGGCGGTCGCGATCCTGACAATCGTCTTTGTCAGCTTCACTTGGGTTATGTGGACCATGCCTTGGGACGAGATAAATAGCGCGCCGATCAACTGGCGTTGGGAGCATCAGGGCCTTGTTCTTGGCCTAAATGGTGTTTTCGGGATCGCTTACATGGGGGCGCTCGCCCTGAGCATGCTGGGCTTGAAGGATGCAATGCGATGACTGATTGGGTCTTATACTTAACGCTTACCGCCATGTTTGGATTGATATTTTACGCAATCATTCAAGTGGCAAAAGCGGTCGACAAGAACGCTGACGCAGCGTGCAAAAACTTCAAAGACGTTCAAAATTGGATGGTCCTGGTCAACAAGGACATCGAAGATCTTCAGAACAAGGTGTTCCCTGATGACCGATAAGACTAGAGATGAGTTGCGGGAGGTGATTTCAGACGCCATGTTCGAGGCTCGGGAATTGACTAGTGAGCCTTCTCTAAAAGAGGAGCTGGACCTGATCACTGATGCGGTCCTCGCCCTTCTGGAACCGGGGTGGCGGGGCGATGCAAACGATTTAGAGCTTGGCTTGAAGTCGATCTATATGGCCTGCAAACGCCGATATGAGAGAACGGGTCTCACGGAAAATCAACACCTTGATTTCGTCAAGCATACTGGCGACCGAGCGAAGAGGGCGCTTGAAAAAGCTGGACGATGGCCTGGAAGCTTCGCCCAACGCTCTGGTTGGCTCGAAAAAATTGCAGAAATTGCTGATCGGGCAAACGTAAATTCATACGAGTTGGATGACGATGACGTGGCCAGTCTTTTAACAGGCATTCGCTTGGACCTGAATTATTTGCTTTGGCAGAACGAGAAGGCCGCCCCAGACACTAAGTCAGGAGAGCGGGATGACTAAACGATACGAGCTCAAGATCCTTCACCGCAAGTGGGTGCAGGAAACTAATCGATGGGGCTCCCTGCTTGGGGTGGTCCTTGCCTTTGTTGTTTTTGTCGGGCTAGCGCTCGGGGGAGGGGTGACATGAAACCCAATATGCAAATGCTCGGCACGCGGAGAGGGGGTCGATGACAAGTCCATTTAAGAGCGGGGCGCCTACGCTCCGCGAGCTCGGTTATCACACGATCCCGATCATGCCGGCCGGTAAGTTCCCGGCGTGGATCCGCGATCGTCAATGGGTTCACACTGTCGAATGGCAGAAATGGCGCGACGAGATGCCGAACGAGGATGACTTTGTCTATTGGTCAACCATGCCTAGGGCGAACCTCGGCGTCGTGCTCGGAACACCGGTCGGCGAGTATCAGCTCGTCGCAGTCGATATTGACGTCGTAGATCCCGATGAAGTCGCTGAACTGCTCAGCACCCTGCCTAGGTCACCAATGGAAAAGCGAGGCGCTAAAGGCACGACCGTGTTCTTTCTCGCAAACCCAAACGTCAGATCTCGCGGTTACCGCACCAAAGACAAAGTGCCGCTCGCTGATCTGTTGACCGGCAATGCGACAAAGCAAACCGTCATGCCGCCATCGGTGCACCCTGACGGACCTGTCTATGAATGGGTCGGCGATGGGCCAGTCCCGATCGATGAGCTCCCGGTGCTGACGGCCGATCACCTAGAACAGTTTCACGAGATGCTCGAAAGCCTAGGCTGGAAAGAGGGCGCCGAGGGTGAGAGTGACGCATTCGGGAACCGGCAGAAGATCGCAAAATCGGCCGATTTTTCAGACGACCCATTCGCAGCCGTCAAGGTGGACGCGCTCGCAAATCTCGATCTATGGGTGCCTGACCTAACCATATACGGCCTCGACAAGTCGGCGAGCGGTTATCGTGCCGTGCCTGACTTTAGGCCGTCTGGATCCGGCAACAGAACCGAGGACCGCAAGCGATCGCTCTCAATCACACCGAACGGCATCAAAGACCACGGCGACGATCGCGGATATAGTGCAATCGATCTCGTCATGGCGACAGAGAAGCTCGGGGAGGCCGAGGCCTGCAAATGGCTCGAGGATCGTCTCTACACCGATCAGATCACGACGGCGCAAATCATCGCTGGGCCGGATTATGATGACGATGACGATGACGACGAAGACGAAGACGAGGAAATCGTCGAGGCGTCTGACGCGCACTCGTTTGAGCTCGTTAAAGAGGTCTCAGTCGGCGATCGGTGGACAGAGTTCCCGAAATTCTGCGATCCAATCACCGCTTTGGCTGAGTACATTCACGACAACCAAAACGTCGGTTTAGACGCCTTTGCGCTTGCTGCGTCGCTCGTAACCGTCTCAACGGCCATAGGGCGCCAATATAAGACGCCATACATGGACGGGGCGCTAAACCTCTATTTCCTCGGTCTTGCGCCATCGGGCGCTGGTAAGACGCAGTACATTAAAGGGCCGTCGGCTCTTCTCAGTCATGCTCGCTTGAGCACGCTCATAGGGCCGTCGGAATGGACAGCCGGAACTGTGTTCGAGAATTACATTTCAATGAACCCGACGGCGCTCTGTCTGATTGATGAGTTCGGCGACACCATGCAGCGCATGACGGATCCGAAAGCGTCTCCGGCGCAACAATCTCGAGCGAAGCCGATCAAAGAAATGTATTCGGTCGGTTTCGGCAATTATGAGACGTCTCAAATGGCCGCTCGCGCGAGCATGACCATTCCGGCGCCTCACCTGTCCATTTTCGCTATGTCAACGCCGGATAAGCTCTACAGCAATATAAGCGAGGAACAGCTCGAGGAAGGCTTCGTTAACCGCTGGTTGATGCTGCCGATCAATCCGAAGCGTATGACGAAAGAGGAACGCAGGCGCGTTGAGTGTGAGAGGGCCTTGAAGTCCGGCGGTTTGGCCAGCCCTCCCGCTCATCTTGTCAGGATGCTAAAGGGCATTCACGACGGACCGTCCGTCCCAAAAGATGAGAATTACTTCAATGAGGCGACAAACACGGTCACGACGTCCGCAGCAAAGGCGCCAGACCCCAAGCAGATTGAGTGGGGTTCTGACGAGGTTCTAGACCTCTATGTCGAGTATATGCTGCACTGTAAGAGCGACGAGGTGTGCAGGACCGAGATCATTCGAAACCTGTACGCAAGGGCCGCAGAGAACGCTCTGAGAGTGGCCTGCGTCCTCGTGGCGGCAAATCACGCCTATAAGGGTTCTGCGCTGTCTCTGGGCCTCGACGAGCTCACATTCGCTATACGGTTCGTTGATTGGTGTGTTAGGCTAAACCTATCGAAAATAGAGCAAGGCATAGGCGGAGGCTCTAAAACGGCTAAGGTGCAGTTCCAGATCATCACCTATGTGAAGAAACGTCACCGCACCTATAGAGAGCTTTATAACAACTTCCGGACGCGCGTTGACGGTGGCCCACGTGGCATGAAGGACCTGCTCGAGCTCTTGGTGCACAGTGGCATGATCAAAAAGACGGAGAAGCCGAACAAAAGAGGGCGCCCAACTGAGGTCTATGTGATCACCAATAGGGGTAAAAAAACCAAGCGATAAACGTGCAAATTATATGTGTGGTGTAAAAAAACGTCGGGGAGAACCTCCGGCGTTTTTCTTTACACTTCTACACTACTAATTACACTACTTTCAGAACCACAAAAAACCAATAAAATCATATATATATGTATATAAATATATATAAGTGAGTAAGAGTGTAATGGGTCATTCAAAAAGGTTAATAACCCCCCGAAATAGGGGGTTTTATGGATACGCGTGCGCGCGTGTACACACGTAAGGATTTCCCAACCTGCTTAGGAGAAACTCACAACCGAAATCTCGAGGCGCTTGACGGTATGCGCAACGTATGGTTCACCGGAACAGCACTAGGGAGCTGATAGATGACAAATACGGG
>JBCBBY010000099.1:0-9619 GCA_038531195.1 Pseudomonadota bacterium | reverse complement strand
GCATTTGCGTGACACTGAGGCCTGCGCTCCCGGCTTGAACCAGTAAACGCAAGATCGCCACGCGGCTGGAATGGCCGAGCGCGGCAAAGGACGAGGCGGCTGTTTCATCATTCATAATATCTACATATCTAGATTTTTAGATATTACAAGGTACCAAACCAATTTTCTTGACCGCTTTGCGACGATACACATTTACGTGTTGAGGATTGATCCGAACCGGAAAACCGCGCATCGGGTCTACAAACAAGGTTGGGAGACTGTGATGAAATTGAACATTTGGACCGGATTGGCTGTCGCCGTATCGCTTTTGGTCGCTGCGTGTAGCGACGCCGTGAGCACGTCGGACAAGCCACTCTTTGTTCACGCTGTTGATTATGCAGACTTCACGCCTTCGCCTGGCTGCACGCTAGATGTCGAGGACGCGACCTATCGCGCTTGCCTAGACCCTCGAGCCCTCTACGCTGCGGCCGTTGAGTCTGCGGAAGCCGCCGACAATCCGCTCATGGTCGTCTGGGGCTTTGAAGAGTGTCCGTATTGCATGAAGTTCAAAGCCGAAGAGATGAACGCGGAAAATCCCCGCACGATTGCGGACTTCGTCACCAATACGCTCTCCGACAAGCAGCGCGACAGTCTGCCAAATTCCGGCAGAGACTTTCAGATTAGCTATGTGCATATTCACGTTCGTGCCGAGGATGGCGCCTCCCTCGCCGAAACACTCGGTGTGACGGACATTGCACGCGAGCGCGGCTGGCACCGTGTTTGGTCGCCATTTGTCAGCTTCACGCGCCCTGGTTCCAATACGTTCGTCGCGCAGACCCAGTTTCAGCAAGGCGAAAAGCCCTGCAATTATGTCGATGATTTCGCGATCAGCCTCGAGCAGCTCGGCTATATCCCCGCCGACGACAGCAAAGAGCGGCCCATGTGTGCGGCGGCCTAATCGGCTGCCTCTTGAATGGGATAGAAATTTTTTAGCTTCTACGATAAGTTTAATTCCGAGCACGGATTAATAATCGAAACTATATTCCGGCGCCCCAATAGTGTCATAGAAATTTCAAGATAAAAGAATCCCCAACACTCGCTTAATACGGGTCTTTAATCCTGAACGTGCATGTGCGTGTGGGGACCTCGAACACCGCCTGACGTTCGTCTTTTAGGCTAGGGGAGATCGCTCTCCCCAAAAGAGGGAACTACAAATGTTTGGCAAAATGATGCGGCGATGCTTCGCCGCAAGCGCTCTCGCTATGTCTGCGAGCGCGGTGAGTGCGGGCTCGGCTTGGGCAGGGAGCAAACGCGTCGAGGTCATTCTGACGACGCCCGTCGATGAGGGCGGGATCACATACTCTGACGCCACCTATGTGAGCGGCATCGCGCGCGGCGACAAACTGCATGTCAATCTATGGGAATGGAATGGGACGCGGCACACAAAGAACGCAGACTGTTCTTTTTGGGTCGAAGTCAGTCCAAATGGCACTGTTACCAAGAGCACCAATAAGCTCGAAATCTCGGTTGAAGAGAACCAGAATGGCAGCCCTTATAAATGGTCTTACAAGCTCAAAGAGGGGTGCGACCCAGGCGATCGCGGCAATGTCGGTGATGATCGAACCTATCTGCACATAAATGGCGACGACCAATACTACGCCGATGACCACCATCCGATCGTCGTCGACAAAATCTATATCCAAACCGAGAGCGGGGACGGATCAGAACAAACAATTTCCGACTTTCTGTTCGCGCCAGCTGGAAATTATGACGAAAATCAAATGTATTCGATCACCAATGCTTGCGCAGAAGATCCGTACCATTTCGGGCGAGGTCTCGATAATGATTTTGTCGGCCGCGCATTCAATGCGAACCAAATGAAATTGGACGGATCTGATACGCTCGGGGCGATCATTTTTATCAACGAAAATGACTTAGTTCGTGAAATGACGAAAATGGTGTTGACGGAAGACCTTCCATCTAACCCGTTGGATTTGTACGAAATAGAAGCGCTGGGAGGAAACCCTGAATACTCGCTTTACTGGGGGGCGACGGAACGCGCCAACGATCCGAACTTTAATCGGGTTTGGTTAGAGGTGACCGCTGAAAAAGCCATTTGTGCAGGCGGGGGCTGGCCAGACAAAGATCTCGAAATCGCTATTCCTGACGACTATGTTTTTACATCTCCGGTGGCGCGCCCAGGGCTACCAGACTTTGTCGGTGCGGATACGAATGGGCGGGGCTGGGGGCTTCGGAATACAGGCCTCGCGATGTCGCACCCATCGTTCCGAAACGATCACGATACATTGACCATCCTCACATATAATATCGCGTCCATTCCTGCTTTCTCAAGCACAGATCGACTAACCTTACTCGGATGTGCTTGGTTCGAATCGGGGTGCAGTTCTCAATGGCGACGACGCAGACGAGAGTTGCAAGAAATCAGCCGATATATTTTGGAATATGGTGGGCCGGATGTGCTGGTTTTCGCTGAGGCATTTCAAGACAAAGCGAGCTATCTTGAACGAGATAAGTGGGACACCGTTAAGGCACGCGACAAGTTTAAAGAGGAGCTGCGCGACCTCTATGATTTTGCGACAGTGATGCCTTTCAACCGACCCAATAATGATCCAACGCAGCCGCAAAACTGCCCAACCGAAAGCCGTCTCGTCGTCGATCAAACCATCTATCCTGACGATGACCATACTCACGGAATTGATCGACATTGCATCAATCCAAAAGGCACCGCCTTGGATTCTGGCGTGCTTATTGGATTGCGGCGCGGCAGCGATTCAGCGTTTGGACTTTCCTTCGTCGGTGGTGAAAACCGAGACTCCGAGGGCGCGCTCGGCGATTATTGGAATCGCTACGCCAACTCTGCGGGAAGTGAAGGCGCGGCCTCGAAGGGGGTTCGCTATGTCAAAGTTCGAAAAAACAATGGAGCATATAGTCAGGACTATCATATCTTTGGCACGCATCTTCAAAGTTCGAAGAATAATTGTCCGGCGCGCGTTGCTCAGCTCAAGGAGCTCTCGCAATTCATCACCGACTTCAGCATCGATGAAGATGATCGCATTATCCTGACAGGGGATCTCAATATTGATCCTTGGCGGAACAATCACGTGTCGAGCAATGTCAGTGATGATGGCGCGATTGGGCAACGCGCTGAGGCCTGTCGAAACGAGCTTGAATATTTAATTCAACGGCTTCGCTATGATTTTGAAGATCAGAACGGATCCGATGCGGCCGGATTGGTTGGCCGTGTCCCATTGAGTGAGGCCTCGATGCCGTTCTCAAATGATTGTGTCCACAATCAGCTGGTCGGCGCGCGCTACAGTCTCGCGTGTTCAACCAAAGAAGCCCCGGGCGACAAATCCAAGATCCTGGATCATGCGATCTGGATGGGCGAGAAGCCCGCAAAAATGGGTTCGTCCTTTGTCCGTCAGATTTCCAATGGCGTAAGCAGCAACTTCAATGCAGGGGATGATCTTTCAGGGCATTATCCTATGCTCACGGTTTTGGGCTATGACTCATCATACGCGGCGACCGCGTTCACTTTGGACCATCGCTACACCTTCCCGATGATGTGCCCCTATGGAAAAGCGTTCGGCGTTCTGAATGACCAAATGGTGGCTGATGGGACCGCGGGTTTATATGATGGCTCGATCGATCTCGCATGCGTGCCGCACAGTTGCGATCAAGACTTCGATTTCGAAGACTGGCCTGGAAGTGGTGATGCTACGTGTGACCCGATTGAGATTGCGGGATCAGGTGCGGTTCGTAAGTACTGTCTTTCAACCGACGAGAATTGGACCGCTCCGTGCATTGTCCAAACGGGCTATCAGAACCTCGCCATGGCCCCTGGTGTTGTTGCTGATGCTTCGTCAGTCGAAAGGAACCTTCCAAACGGATATGGGCCGCAACTTGCGATTGACGGAACGGTCCGATCCAAGGACGAATGGGCGTTTATCAGTGGTACAGGTTGGGCTGGGCAGCTACCCCTACCCGCCAATGAATCGGACTGGTTGCGTGTGACTCTGCCCATTCCGCAATATGTCAAACGCGTGCGGGTGCGCCATTCTGGGTCCGCGCGCTCGAAGCAACCAAAGCTCACCTATTCGCTTTTCTACAATGATACATATGCGGTCGAAACAGACGCATGCTTGATAGAGAACGACGTCGATTATCCTGCAGACCTCAATGCTGCGCAATTTAATTGTCCGCAGGTCTTCGGGGGCAAGGATAATGGTGCATATCAGGTCGACTCAACGACCTACACTTTAAACTCGCAAGACTATCGCGATCCTGGTGTTTGGGAAGTCTATGAGTTGGACGAACCCGTGCTGACCGACCAAATCGTCTTCCATTGCACCGAGGTCGACGAGCCCGGTCGAAATTGCGGCCTCGCCGAACTCGAAATCTATGGCGGCGCGGAATAAAGCCCGGCCTTGGATCTCCAATTCTCTCCAATAGCGGCAGGGCAACCTGCCGCTATTTCTGTTTGGTCTCGCCTTATTCGACTTTCGTCTCTCCGCCCCCTAAACTGCACGCCATGTTCGACACCATCCTTTACGAGATCGAAAATGGCCGGGCGCGGATTACGCTGAACCGGCCCGAGAAGCTTAACGCGATGAGCTTGAAAATGCAGGCCGAGCTGTCGGAAGCGCTTTGGGATGCAGATGCGCGCACGGACGTGCATTGTGCCATTATCAAAGGCGCGGGCCGCGCTTTCAACGCAGGCTATGATCTCGCCGGTAGCGAGCACGTACCAATCTCGCGCCTGCAGGCGGAAAATCCAGATGCCCCCTATCGCGGTGCGCGCAGTGTTGATGATGATATCTGGCAGCTCGAACGCGCGCAGCGCTATCGAATGGCCGCTTTCGACATGCACAAACCGGTCATCGCGCAAGTCCATGGGCATTGCAAAGCGGGCGGCACCGACCTCGCCTTGCTGTGCGATATCGTGATTGTGGCGGAGGATGCCGAGATCGGCTTTCCTGCCGGGCGCGACTTAGGCGCCCTACCCAATCAATTCTGGCTGCATAATCTTGGGCCGCAATGGACCAAGCGACTGTTGCTCACAGGCGACAAGATTAGCGGCAAACAAGCGGCTGAGATTGGCTTTGCCTTGAAAGCCGTCCCCGCCGACTTGCTCGAGGCCGAAGTCGAAGGCCTCGCCGATCGCTTCGCCTTGATTGATCCGGACATTCTCGCCGCCAATAAGCGCGCGGTGAATATGGGGCTTGAACTGATGGGCGCGCGCACCTTGCAACGCTATGCGGTCGAGAACGATGCACGTGGACACCAAGCCAAGAGCGCGCGCGCCTTTGTCCGCCGGGCTGGTGAAGCAGGGCTTAAGCAGGCGCTGCAAGAGCGAGATACGCCCTTTGGGGATGGACGCGTGAACGTGCATGGACCAGAGCGACGGGATGAGAATGGGGCTCTTTTAGATCCCGAGGATTAGCCACATCCCGGAAGACGCCTCCTATACGAGCGCCTTCCGCATTCGCAGTATAGGGACGACCGTCCCATCTTCACTTGGTTGCGAGAGATCTTCGATGAACTCATACCCGCACGCTTCATAGAGCGGACGTCCCGGCGCGGTGGAGCCCATTTCCATCGCTTTAAACCCTTCCGCGCGCGCCGCCTCTTCGCCAGCGTCGAGCAGGAACCGCCCAACCCCGCGCCGGGTAAAATCCGGATGGGTATACATTGCGCGGATCTTCGCGGGCTCGGTTGTTGGATCTGCCAAAGCGTCATCCCGGCCGCTCGTGTGATTGCCTCCATACAAGGTCCGCCGCCGCGACCAGCCTCCACATCCGGCCAAGTCGTTGCCGATGTAAACCAGGAAATATGTTCCGTCATCGACCAATAGCGTGTCTACCCCCATGCTCTCACTCGACCGCTCAACTTGCTTTTCATCTAAAAATTCAGGCAAGAGCGCCGCCATAGACGCCTCCATAAGGGCCTCAATCGCCGGAATATCATCTCGTGTTGCAATTCGAAGGTGCATTTTTCGGCCTCTTGCTTATCTGACGCAGCACATGTCATCTGATCCCTCTTTTGAAAGGATAATTCGCCTCGTGTCATCTGTGACAGACATACTGACCCCGTGTTTTGTACTGGATGCAGCGCGCTTGCGCGCCAATCTCGAGACAGCTGCCCGGATCCGTGAACAGGCAGGATGCAAAATCTTGCTCGCGACGAAAGCGTTTGCCCTACCGGCAGTGTTTCCGATGATGCGGGATTATCTCGATGGCACGACCGCAAGCGGTGAAGATGAAGCCAGGCTCGGGACAGAGACGTTCGGTAAAGAAGTCCATGTTTATTCCCCCGCATACGCGCCCGGCGAGGTCGAGCGATTAGGGGTCTTCGCGCAGCACATCTATTTTAACTCCGCTGCGCAACTCTCCCGATATGGCCCCCAGGCCAAAGCCGCAGGTGCAAAGATCGGTCTACGCGTTAATCCTGGTTTCTCAAATGCGACCCTTGGCGGCGACCTATACGATCCGTGCGCCCCCATGTCCCGCTTTGGTGAGGTCAAGGCAAAGCTGGACGAAATCGACTGGAGCATGATCGACATCTTCCATGTCCACGCCTTGTGCGAATCTGGCTCGGACGGCTCAGTCGGCTTGATCAACCAGGTCGCAGAGCATTTCGCGCCGTACTTAGAAAAGGTCAGCACCGTCAATTTCGGCGGCGGGCATTTCATCAACAAACCCGGCTATGATGTCGACGCCTTGATCACGGCGATCAAAGCGTTTCGCGCGCGGTTTGATGTTGACGTCATTCTCGAGCCGGGCAGCGGGCTGGTTGTTGATGCCGGTGAGCTGCATGCCAGCGTGATCGACCTCCATTGGAATGATGGCGACATCGCCTTGCTCGATGCCAGCGCCTCGACGCATATGCCAGATGTCTTGGAAGTGCCGTATCGTCCGAAGATTATTGACGCTGGCGAACCGGACGAACACGCCCACACCTACCGCCTCGCCGGACGCACCTGCATGACCGGAGATATTATAGGCGATTATTCCTTCGCCGCGCCGCTGCAGCGGGGTGATCGCATCATATTCAAAGATCAGATGCACTATACTTTCGTGAAAACCAACACGTTTAATGGCAACCCGCTCGCCAATCTCGCTGTCCGACATGAGACAGGTGAAATAGAGATGCTGAGCGATTTTGGATATGACGCATTTCGAGCACGATTGGGTCGCTAAATTTTCACGGCGTACCGCCAAAACAGATGCATGACCCGCCTCGCTCAATCTCGCGTTGATAAAATTCTCGCTCGATGGTTGCCGCCCGTCGAGCGGTCATTGTCGACCTATTTCCCCGCCTGGCTGACAAAAGCACTCGTCGAGTTTCTGGTCTTCGGGATCAAGCAAGCTTGGGCGTGTTTGTTTGGCGGCTTGCTCCTGCTCGGTATGATCGTCACCCGATATCTGTATCCTGAAAATGCACCGCTAACGCGATACGATTTTCTGGTCCTCTATGCGATCAGCATCCAAGCGCTGTTCCTCATCACCAAGCTCGAACGGCCCAGCGAATCCATTGTTATCCTGATCTTTCACCTGGTCGGCACCGGCATGGAACTGTTCAAGACCGAAGTCGGCTCGTGGACATATCCCGAAGACAGCGTGCTGCGAATTGGCGGCGTCCCGCTCTTCTCCGGATTTATGTATGCCGCGGTGGGGAGCTATTTCGCACGCGTTGCGCGCGTGTTTGAATTTCGCTGGAAACACTACCCACCTGTGACGCTCACCCTGATCCTCGCCGCCGCGATCTATGTGAACTTTTTTAGCCATCATTATGTTTGGGATGGGCGCTACGTATTGTTCGCTTTGACGGCGCTGCTCTTCTTGCGTTGCCACGTCTATTACCGCGTTTGGCGATGGCGCCACCAAATGCCGCTCTTGCACGGCTTCTTCTTGGTCAGCTTGTTCATCTGGATCGCAGAGAACATCGCCACGTTCACGCAAATTTGGCTTTATCCCGGCCAGGAGGCCGGGTGGCATACGGTATCGCTCAACAAGCTCGGCAGTTGGTATCTTCTGATGATCGTGTCCTGGGTCTTGGTCACCCTGGTACATCGCCCTGAGCCGGTCGCGAAAACCTAAACTGGGTTGTGTTGTGGTTCCCAAATTTGAATGGGATTGCCTTCGGGGTCGAATACGTTCGCGAATAGTCCATTGGGGTAAGGATTACCTTCGTCCAACGTGACTTCATTTCCATTGGCACGCAGCTGAGCGACCATTTTCTCAAGGCTTTCAACCCGAACGTTGAGCATAAAAGTCTTCGACGTGTCGTCGCCAAAATAGGTGGTGTCATGGCTGAACGGCGCAAACACTGTCGGGCCTTCATTCTGATGCCAAGGCTGCGTGTCATAATCGCTTGGCACCCGATCAATCCCGAAATTTTCTTCGTACCAAGCGGCCAAAGCATCCGGATCTTTGGCCCGAAAGAAGAAGCCACCAATCCCGGTAATTCTTTGTTTCTCAGACATCACAATTCCCCACATTTTGCTGCTGCCGGAGTATGACCCAAAAATCGTTTGACGCAAAAAACAATTCAACGATATAGCGCTCATCTCAACGGGAGCTTTCTGAGACAAATGAACTAGCGACACCGGTCCACCGGAAACCTGGAACACACACACCGCCGCAAGCGGTGTCTCTTTGTCTTTATTTTCGAAAGCTTTTTCATGCCTGTTCTAGAAAACAAAATCGCGCTGGTTACCGGCGCAGCGCGCGGTATTGGTGCCGCGATCGCAAAGTCCTTTGCTGATGAAGGCGCCCGCGTCATCGTCACAGACATCCTTGACGCTGAGGGCCAAGCCACGGCGAACGCCGTCGGCGCGGACTATCATCATCTCGACGTTCGATCAGAGATCGACTGGTCTGACATCTTAACATCCCATCCTCGGCTCGACATTCTCGTCAACAATGCGGGAATGACCGGGTTCGAGACCGGAAACCTCGTCCATGACCCGGAAAATGCCTCTTTAGACGCATGGCGCGATGTGCATGCGACCAATCTCGACGGGACGTTCCTTGGTTGCCGCACAGCGATATCCGCGATGAAAGCCGCTGGAGCTGGCAGTATCATCAATATTGCCTCGCGATCGGGCTTGGTGGGCATCCCAGGCGCGGCTGCTTATGCAAGTTCCAAAGCCGCGATCATCAATCATACGCGCACCGTTGCACTCTATTGCGCGCAACAAGGTTGGGCCATTCGCTGCAATGCCATCGCGCCCGCAGCGATCCTCACCCCAATTTGGGAGCCGATGATCGGCGATGGACCTGACCGCGACGAGAAGATGGCTGCGCTTGTTGCAGACACGCCGTTGAAGCGGTTTGGACAACCAGAAGAAGTGGCAGCGCTCTGTGTTATGCTCGGCGGCGATGGCGCCACCTACATGACAGGCGAAACGCTGACGTTGGACGGTGGATTACTGGCGGGGTCTGCAGCGAGCCCTGGCTAGCCGGTCACCAACCACCGCCTCCTCCGCCACCACCGCCGCCTCCGGAGAATCCGCCGCCGCCACTGCCGGAGCCGGAACTTTGAGGCATAGCGGAGGAAACGCCTGAACTCATGCCCGAGACCATCGACTTGGTCATGTTGCCCATCGACCCGAAGC
>JBCBBY010000098.1:0-9953 GCA_038531195.1 Pseudomonadota bacterium | reverse complement strand
CTGCCCAACGGTAATCTTTCCATCAAAGATTTTTTTGGAGTCTCCAACGAACACTCCTTCTAGCAGTTTCACCGGCAATTGTGGAACAATGTGGTAAAATACGAGTTGATCGACTCCAGCCTCTTGCGCCGCTTGTGCGGCCTCTTCAGGGTCTGTGTGATAGTCAAGGATATCGTGGAAGATACGACGCCCATTTTCAATGCCGACCTCTGCCATCTTGGCGCCGATCGCTTGAACCATTTTTTTGTTCAACGCCTCATGTAGCATCAAATCAGCGCCTTGAGATGCTGCGACGAAGCCTGGGTGATAGATCGTGTCACCGCTTAGCGTCAACGAACGTCCTTTATAGTCCACGCGATACCCAAAAGCGGGTTCAATCGGTGCATGTCCGACGCGGATGGCAGTAATTTTTAAGTCGGTATCTTCGAAGACAACGCTCTGTCCGCCAGGCCCTTGTGGTATGGTAATTTCCTCGGGCGCGCCGCCATAACCTGCAGGATTGGCAACTTCGATCCCGTGATGTGCCAAACGGTAAGTACTATCGAGACGGTAAGCCGTGTTGAAGCCAGTGACCACTTCTATCGTCCCGGCAGGACCTCGAACGGGTGTCGGTTCGGTGCGAGATGCGTTGATCCATGACATGAGAAGAAGTTCGCCCAAGCCATCAATGTGATCAGAATGCAGATGGGTAAGGTACACGGTCTCAATGTTTGCCATCGGGAAGCCCATAGCGCCCAGGTTTCGCGCCCCGCCTGATCCGACGTCAAAGACAAACCCACGACGCCCGGCGAGTATACCTAAACAAGGCCCAGCACGTGTCGCATCAGGCATTGGCGAGCCTGACCCGCAAATATAGACATGCAAACCGTCTGGGAGTTCTTCACTAGGGTCCACGCCAACGTTCTGATCAACGGCTCGCAGGAACGCCCTCTCTGCGATTTGGATTTTGAAGGTGTTGAACGCAAGAAAACCTAACAGCGCCAATACAATCAACGCAAAAAAGATGCGCCTCATCCAGACCATCACCCGAGTTCTTTCAGGAATAGCTCTATCCACGGAAGCCCTTTTAGCATATCCGGCATCACAGATTCTAAGTTGATTTGGCCTTCCAATCCTGCCGCGCGATGGACTGAGAGGTCCTGCCATTCTTGCGATTGAGACATTCGAAACAAGGCGTTGCGATTGGGATACACTGCGATCGCCAGCTCATCCCACATATCTTCGACCTGGCCGAGAGCAACATGCGTTAGGTCTGACATAAAGAAGAAGCGCGCTCCGAATTCCGGCAACAAACCAGCGACGCCAGCGCCGTAAAGGTTATAGGCTTCGCGTCCCGTTAAATCGGTCTCGCGACCATCCTCGTACTCAGCCTTTTCTTTGAATTTCAACAAATTGATCATGAAGACAGGACCCTTCGGCCCCTCTTGCGCGGCTGCTTCCATCTGCTTTGGGTCGGACGGCAAAACCTCATTAATCACCTGCATCAATGTTCCTCCTTAGCTTCCACGACGCGCATATGGATGCGCGGCAAATGCATTTTGTTCGGGTCGGCCACAGGGCGCTAAGTCTAGCGTCATGGCCTACAAGGCCTTTTATGGCATGCTTCGTGCCATATTGTAAGGCACCTGTTTCCGCATCACGCGGCGCACAGACTATGTACCAGCGCCCTTTAGCAAGAGGCGAACGCCGCGATAAATCGCATAAGCAAGGATCAGAAACAGCAAAGCGATCCCAACAAGGTACCAACGATACTGTTTCAAAAGCCGCGGGGTCGTATTGTCCAAGATTTGCTCAAGGGAATGGTACCCTTCCGGCATTTCCAACACTCCCACTTGGCGAGCATAGTCATCATAGGCCGCCAGCATCTCCGCTAGCATTTCAGGTTCCATCTCGCGAAGGTCCAAGGTTTCACCCGGGTCAGTACGCATGTTAAATAGCCCCCACGTCGCATCCCCTGCTGGCGGCATGCTCCGCGTAATTTTATAGTCGCCTTTGTAGAGAGCGGTGTTGCCGGAAACCTCGATCGCGCGGATATCGTCGTGGGCATAAACGGCTTCAACGTCTCCTCGTAGCACGGGAAGGAGACTTCGACCGGTCATCGGCTTGGAGTCGCTCGGGGCCTCTGGCGGCTTTATCCAATCGATTAGCGTCGGCGCAATATCTGTCACCATTGCTGGAGAGTCGATTGAAATGGGATCAATCCCGGGTCCAGAGATAATGAGCGGTGATCGAACGCCACCTTCAGTCGCATAAAACTTATATAAGGCGCCGGGTGATGCAGCAGCATTGGCCCACTCGGGTCCTATAAACCCCCAACTTCCCGGCAACCCGGCCCGCTCGGGATCGATATTATACCCGTTTAGAGACTGCCACAGAGTAATGCGGTGATCATCATCGCCGCGATTGAACTCAGGCCCATTATCAGATGCGACAATAAAAATTGAATTCTCAAATTGCTCCGCTGATTTTAGGTGATCAATGAAGCGTCCGATATGATGATCCATTGCTTCGAGCATACCGGCATTGACTTCCATCATCGCCGTGTAAAGTGCGTGCTCCTCAGCCGTCAGCGAATTCCAGTCTCGGGCATCAGCGGGCATGGGGGCCAAAGGCGCGCCTTCGGCGATCAAGCCAATCTCTTGCGCTATCTCATATCGCGTTTGGCGAAGGACATGCCAACCTTGATCGTAAACCCCGTCATAATTGGCTGTAAACTCGGCTGGCGCTTGCACGGGAATATGAATGGCCTGAAACGGCAAATAGGCTAAGAACGGCTTTGATTGATCGGTTTCTTGGAGATATTCGATCATCTTATCGACGATGAATTCGGAAGAGTAAAAGTCGTCGGGTAGCGCGACTTCTTTGCCGTCTTCCCACCACGGTGCATCGGCATAATACGGCATATAGGATTTATCTTGCCAATTGTCCGCGCCGGATGCGGCAAGCGCAAACGAGCGTTGAAATCCATGCATATGAGGCATTTCCTCTGCGGCCTCACCGAGGTGCCACTTTCCGGTCATCAGCGTTCGATATCCGGCAGCGCCCAAGCGATCCGCAAGCGTCAACACACCGGGCTCTAAAGCCATTGAATATCCAGGTTTGCCTTTATGCTCAGCCGGCAAAACCTCAGGAATGGTGGCAACCCCTGTGAGGTGATTGTCTAATCCGGTTAGAAGCATTGCCCGTGTCGGCGAGCATAAGGGTGACGTGCGATACTGCGTAAACATCGCGCCAGACTTGGCGAGGGCATCTATATTCGGTGTTCGCGCTTCTCCGCCATAAACGCCCAAATCCATGAGGCCCGCATCGTCGATCAGAATAATAACGACATTCGGAGAAGCGCTATCCTGCGCCTGCACAAGACCTGTAAGAAGGCCCGCACTCAGCAATAGCGCGCCAATCTGTTTAATCATTCCATACCTCCCGCGATAAATTAATGGATAGCATTATCCATCAACTTACCGCAACTGAGAGGTCGACTGTCTACTGTCAGATTATATGGCTGGCGAAATCAAGCCTTGCAGAATAACTCGCCTTAAAGCGGCGGCGGCGCATACTTCGTCAAGACAATACCATCGACCGCAGCCGTGTACTCATCAATGGTCGGCGTTCTGCCGAGAATTGTGGAAAGCACAACAACTGGCGTCGATGCCAGCAAGGATTCGCCTTTTTTCTCGTCGCTGTCGGCAACAACACGGCCTTGGAAGAGACGGGTTGATGTGGCCATCACCGTATCGCCATTCTCGGCCTTTTCTTGGTTACCCATGCAAAGGTTACAACCGGGACGTTCGAGATACATGATGTTCTCGTATTTGGTCCGCGCCGTGTTCTTTGGTGCGTCATCATTAAACTCGAAGCCGGAATATTTCTGCAGGACTTCCCAATCGCCCTCTTCCTTCAATTCATCGACGATATTGTAGGTTGGGGGCGCCACCACGAGTGGCGCCTTAAACTCAACGGTGCCGTTCTGCGCTTCGATATTCTTCAGCATTTGAGAGATGATTTTCATATCACCTTTATGCACCATGCACGATCCGACAAAGCCGAGATCAACCTCTTTGGTCCCCTCATAGTACGAAATCGGACGGATCGTGTCGTGCGTGTAGCGCCGTGAGACGTCGTCATTGTTCACGTCCGGGTCAGCAATCATTGGCTCGTTAATCTTGTCCAGATCAACGGTGAATTCTGCCACGTATTCTGCATTATCGTCCGGCATGAGCGGTGGACGTGCGCCGGAACGTATGTCCGCAATTCGCTGATCGGCTTTCGTGATCAGTCCCTTCAGAACGCCCTTTTCGTTATCCATGCCTTTTTCGATCATGATCGAAATTCGGCTTTTCGCAATCTCTAACGACTCGATCAGGGTTTCAGGTTCGGAGATACAAATAGAGGCCTTCGCCTTCATCTCGGCCGTCCAGTCGGTGAACGTAAACGCTTGGTCTGCGAGTAGCGTACCAATATGCACTTCGATGATACGGCCTTGGAAAACGTTCTCACCATCAAACTCGTCAAGCATTTGCGCCTGGGTTGCATGCACCACATCACGGAAATCCATGTGATCTTTGAGGGCGCCTTTAAATGTAACTTTGACCGATTGCGGGATTGGCATGGTGGCTTCGCCGGTTGCGAGCGCCAAGCCGACGGTGCCAGAATCTGCGCCGAATGCGACGCCTTTTGACATACGAGTGTGTGAGTCTCCGCCGATGATCACGTCCCAATCGTCAACAGTGATATCGTTGAGAACCTTGTGAATCACATCCGTCATCGGGTGGTATTCGCCCTCAGGGTCACGGCCCGTGATCAAGCCAAACCTATTCATGAAGCTCATCAGCTTTGGCGTGTTACGTTGTGCTTTGATATCCCAAACAGATGCTGTGTGGCAGCCCGATTGATAGGCGCCATCTACCGTCGGTGAAATGACCGTCGCCGCCATCATTTCAAGCTCTTGCGAGGTCATTAGGCCGGTTGTGTCTTGTGATCCCACAATGTTCACTTTGACGCGAACATCCGATCCGGCGTGTAACGTTTTCCCTGGTGCAACGCCAACCGCATTCCGATTAAAGATCTTCTCGACCGCTGTAAGCCCTTTACCTTCGTGTGAGATCTCTTTTGACGTCGCATAGACAACCGGCGCTTCTATGCCGAGGATTTGTGCAGCCGTTGTCTGTAGCTTTTTACCAAACACAACAGCGTATGAGCCGCCAGCTTTCATAAACTCCATCTTCTGGGGAGTCAGCGCCGTCGCAATATCGACCAGTTCTTCGCTGCCGTCTTCGCTGTAAAGCTTCTTGGTTTTGGTGTTGATGGTCAAAACTGTGCCCGTGTCGACCGAGTAAAGCTGCTCCAAGACAGCCTCGCCGTCTTCGTCGATGACTGGGGCGCCGTTGTGATTGAGTTTGCGTGCCCAGTTTTGCAAATCGACACCGATTCCACCAGTCACGCCCACCGTTGTATAGAAGATTGGCGAGATGCCGTTCGTCCCGCCTACGACCGGGGCGATGTTGATGAACGGAACGTAGGGGCTGGCCTGCTGACCTGTCCAGAGCGCCACATTGTTGACGCCCGACATTCGGGAGGACCCAACACCCATTGTGCCTTTCTCGGCGACCAGCATAACCCGCTTGTCGGGGTGCTGAGCTTGCAAGGCTTTGAGCGCGTTTTGTTTGTCCTGGTCGTGCTCGAACAAGCATTTCCCATGAAGCTCACGATCAGAACGTGAGTGCGCATCCTTACCAGGCGACAAGAGGTCGGTTGAGACATCGCCGATGGCGACGACGAAGGTCACAACTTTAATCTCTTCTTCGACCTCGGGGAGCTCTGTGAAGAACTCGGCATTGGCATAGCTCGTCAAGATGTCCGTGGCGATCGCGTGGCCCCGTTTGTGCGCCTGTTCAAGCCGATCGGTATCGGCCTCGTAGAGGAAGACTTGGGTCTTCAGGACATCGGCGGCGCTTTTCGCAATTTCTTCATCGCTTCCGAGCGCTAAATCGAGCAAGACTTCGATCGATGGGCCGCCTTTCATGTGAGAAAGCAGTTCAAAGGCAAATTTTGGAGTAATTTCGGCGACTGTTTCTTGACCAACGATGATCGCCTTCAAGAATGCCGCCTTCACACCAGCAGCACTCGTGGTCCCTGGTAGCGTGTTGTAAATAAAGAAATTGAGAGACTGATCCCGATATTCGTGCCCTGTATCTTTGATCTGCTCAATCAACTCAGCGACAAGCGCCGCATCTTCAATCGGTTTTGGATGAAGGTCATCTTTTTTTCGCGCTTCGATTTGATCGAGATATTCAGTGTACAGGCTCATATTCTATCCAACGTTCTTTCGTGTCTTTCCCGTGTACTGAGCGGCTGCAGACCCATAGGGTGCGCCGATCGTCAGTACGCTCAGCGTCCATGTATTTAAGGCTGCACGCGGTTGCAAGGTAAATAGCGCGGTTGAGGCTAAGAATGCCCCATGTCTAAAGACGCAAACAGGCTATCGGATTATGCTGCGAAGAGTTCAGCATGGGTGTCGATCACGGATTCTCCGCGCAAACTAGGGCGTCCGAGCAAGAAGCCTTGTCCCACCGAACAGCCAAGCTTCCGCACTAATGCGAGTTGATCCTTGGTCTCGATGCCTTCGGCAACGAGCTCCAAGTTCATTTTTTTTGCCAGATCTACGATCGATTCCATGACCAAAGCGGCGGATCGATCCGAACTTCGTTGAACAAATGAGCGATCGAACTTGATCTTTTGGATCGGAAACTCGGTGAGATAGGACAGAGACGAATATCCAACGCCAAAATCGTCGAGCGCGATTCCCACGCCGTTGGCGCGAAGTTCCGCCACGGTACATTTTGCGCGTTCCCAGTTTTCGATAAGCGCGGTCTCAGTAATTTCCAGTTCCACGCGTTTGGGCTGAACACGCGAACGTTCTAACTGGCGTTGAATAAACTTGGAAAAATCTTTCGAATTTAAAGAACGCGCCGAAACATTGATCGAAATTTTCTGGCTTCCGATGAGCAGATCCGAGGCGCCATGCATGGCTTTCGCGATAACCTGACGGTCGAGGACTTCGATAAGAGATGACCGCTCCGCGATTGGAACAAACTCGCTAGGCGATACCTTGCCCAAGAGAGGGTCATCCCACCGCGCGAGCGCTTCATATCCGACAATCGACCCATTTTTGAGGTCGACTTGAGGCTGCATGGCAATCTTGATTGAACGTTGCTCGATCGCAGATTTCAGACACTGTTCAACTTCGAACATACGCGTGGCGGTGCCATCCAACATGGAGTCGAAAATAATATAATTCGCACCCGGCTGCTTCTTAGCTGCGAAGAGCGCCGTGTCCGCTTGCTGATAGAGGGTTTCTAAGTTTTCAACAGTCTCGCTCGTAATCGCGATGCCAATTGAAGCATCAAACTCTAAATTTCCATCCGACATAGAAATCGGGACATCCGTTGCGCTCACGATTTGTTCGCCGAGCAAACGCATCGCATCTTCGGATGCCAGATTATCTTGAATGATCGCAAATTCATCGCCACCGAGCCGATACACAGATCGATCTTGACCGACGATGATCTTCAAACGATCAGCAAATACACTCAAGACACGATCGCCCGCCTGATGGCCGAACGTGTCATTGATTTGCTTAAAGCGATCAAGATCGATGATCACGACGCCAACCATATCTTCGCGCCCGCGACGCACAGCATGCATGAAGGCCCGTCTGTTGGCGCACCCAGTTAGAGCATCGGTGAGCGCTTCCTTTTGAATGCGATCTTTGTCTTCGCGCAAAGTGTTCGTTTGAAGTTCGCTGGAGTGATCGAAGTATACAAACACCAAGCTCGCAACGATGGTACAAACACCGGCATAGGCCAGAGTGGCAAGCTGATCATGCGATCCTCCGACAGAACTAACCTGAGATGTGATGCTCACACCGGCATATACTGAGAGAACTGCGATTGTTCCAAGAACGCACGCTGTTGCGCCGGCGATCATACCCATAATCAATGGCATACAAATCAAAGCTAGCAATGGGAGAAATTCTGGGTTCCCAACTTGGACAGGGTGATAACTTAACCAAAAACAACCCCAGAGGCACAAGAGTGTTCCGATCAGTCGTTCTAACTTAATCATGCGAAGCAGCGCGAGAAGCCCGAGCGTTCCCCCGACATAGACAAATAGTGATTGTTGAGCGTCAAGCCCGACTGATGGCCATTGTGGCATCGGCGAAACCAACGGCACATAGATCGCCATTAGAGCACCAAAAACATAGAGAAATAACAGTCGCCTTTGCTTCAGTTGGGGCAAATCCCGATTGACGCCCAGCACGGCTCGCCCGGTTCGAGCAATCGGTCGAAAACGATCGAAGACCGTCAAATTCTCTAATTCAGAGCGCAAGTCAAAGTCCCCCGAGTTGAAACAAAAGAAAGCACAGAAAAGTGCCTTTATTGCGTTACCCACAAAGACTTATAAGCATGCTATATTGGAAATATCGCTAATGCGTCTCGCGATTTTCGGGGTGAAGTTTTACCGATTGGAAATAGGTCTACATGTTCGGAGCCCGGCGCAGTTGGCACATCAGGCGAAAATTCGAATTCACAACCTGAAATAGTAAATTAACCAAAGATGCGGATTAAAGCGTTCATGTTGATCCGTAGTTTACTTCTAGGCGCCATAGCCTTTTCCTCGCCACTCGTGAGCGTCTCCGCACAGACGGTTGAAGATGCCATACAAGCCGCGATCCGGCACAGTCCGCAAATTGCGATTAGCGCTGCGGACACAAAAGTCGCACGCGCGGACCAAATTGGAGCATTGGGACAATTCTTACCGTCAGTGTCTGCTTCGATCACCGCCGGCGAAGAGCGTTGGCGGAGTGATGAGTTGGAACGTCTTCGCGCGGAAGACGGATTGACCTACTCACTCGAGTTTTCGCAACCTGTTTTCCAGGGCGGCACAGCTTATTTCGGGCTCAAGGATGCACGCGCTTCGACGCAAGCTCAGAAGCTGCTGGAGCTGGAAAGTCGTCAAACGGTTGCCCAATCGGCGGCAACGGCGCACGCTGCGCTGATCTTGGATCGAGCGATTGTCGGGCATCGCACCAAAAGCTTGGACCTGTTGCTACAACAGGTCGCTGTCACCGACCGCCGCCGTGAAGCCGGGGCCGAAAGCTTGATTTCAGTATCCCAAGCGCGATCACGCATGGAGCAAGAACGCGCCGAATTGGTCCGTGCTGAAGCGAGTCTCGCGGTATCAGAGGCCACATATTCGCGGCAGACCGGCGAAATCGCCCCGCCCGTTCTTGTGGCTGACACAGGGCGTATCGAGTCGGAGATGATCAGTCTAGCAGACGCTGTTGAGCAAGCGCTGAAGACCAATCCAGGCCTGTTGGCGCGGGATGATTTGGTTTCAGCTGCGCGCCACGGGCAAAATGCAGCGCGCGGCCGGTTCGCACCGTCCCTTTCACTAGATGGCCAATACAATGAGTTTGATCTCGAATCATCCGCGCAGACGCCTGGCGTCCAGCAGCAAGCGAATGAGTTCCAAATGGTTGCGAGACTGCGCGTACCTCTGTTCCAAAAGGGCCAGAATTACTCGGGGCTAAAGTCCGCTCGAGCTCGGTTGGAGCGAGAAAATGCAGCGCGGCGCGATACCCGACTCGCAGTCGAAGAAGCTGTCGCGTCAAACTGGAACACATTGCAATCCGCGGCCGCCGCAATCACCGCCGCAGAAGCTGCCGTTGAAGCGAGTGAGATCGTCGTTGAAGGCCAGCAGGCCGAATACAGCGCGGGTCGTACTGGCATTCAAGACGTCTTAGATGGACAACGCGACCTGGTATTTGCCCGGATCACCCTATCGCAAGCCGAATTCGACTACCAACGCGCGCGCTATGGCTTACTCGCGTTGGTCAACCGATTGGCGCCGGTCGAAGAATAGCGACGCCAATCAGTTATTGGTTAGAAACC
>JBCBBY010000097.1:0-10515 GCA_038531195.1 Pseudomonadota bacterium | reverse complement strand
AAGCGAACTCAAAACCGGTGATGTCGCCACCTATGACGGCGCTTGCTTCCGTGAACTCGGTCTCCGAATAGCCTAGGTTGGCGAACAGTGTCAGCCCGTCGGTTGGCTCCATCGTGGCTTCGATCTCGAAACCCAGCAGACGTGATCGTCCGGCATTGTCGGTGATCGTATCGAGAGGGTTGGGCGTCAGTTGAACCAGAATCTGCTGATCGGTATAATCAATGATGTAGGCGTTCGCATTCAGCACAAATGATCCATCGCCCCAGACGGAGCGGAACGAGAGCTCATAGTTGTTGGTGAACTCAGGATCGAAGCTGTTGACGATGTTTGCCTCTTCCAGCGCTGCTTGCTCGCTGCCTTCGGGGGCCAATGCTGCGCGGAAGGTGTTGAACGATAACGCGCCAGCCCGGTAGGCCCGCTGATAGGTGAAGCCCAGCGACACATCATCGCTGAAGTCGTACACAATGCCCGCTTTGGGCAGGAAGGCTTCAAAGTCGTTATCTGCCTCGAATGTGAACGCGGTAGAAAACTGCTGCTGTGTCGCCAGAAGCACTGGATCGATCAGCGGGTTGCCGACAGTCAGGTTGGGAACAATTGTCGCATCGAAAACCGTCTGCTGAACTTCTTCCCTGTCATAGCGAGCACCCAAGGTTAGGTGCAGTCGATCTGTGATGTCGATTGTCACTTCACCAAACACTGCGAAGTTCTGCACATCGGTAGAGCTTTGCCGTACTAGCTGAACCGGGAAGCTTGGCACTTCAGAAACGATTAGTTGCCGGATCGCATTTGCCTGCGCGATCTGTGCGGGCGTCGGAGCCTGTGTCATAAACAGCAATCCAGCAAGCGTTGGCGCCTGCGGGAACGCGAAATCGGTGCCAACCACTGTGCTGTTGTCGCTGTCCGTACTGCCTTTGTTGTCGAAAAAGTAGCCGCCTAGAAGGCCAGAAATTCCATCACCATCGTAAGTCAGTCGGAGTTCTTGTGTGAAGATCCGATCGTCACTCATATTGACCTGAAGTTCATCGTTCAGGCCAGTGATTGCTGGGTTGGAGTTGTCGGGATCGAAGTTGAAGAAGCTCGAACTGTCGATGTAACTGGTGACAGACGTGAGCGACCATTCGTCGCTGAAGTCATAGCTGATCTCGCCCGATGCGATGTAAGCCTCTGCGCCCTGGCGATCGATATTGTTCTGGATCGAGGTACGCTGTCCGTCTTGGCGGAAAAGCTCCTCGACGACGCGGTTTTCACCCTCGCTATTGTCGGAATAGGTGAAGGTGCCGCGAATGGTTAGGTCGGGCGCGAAATCTGGGGTTACGAGCAGTGTCGCACGACCGGTGATCGCTTCGGACTCGTCAATATCATCGCGGTCTAGGAACGTGTTGTTCTGGAATCCATCCGACCGCTGATAGTCGCCCGCCAGCCGCAAAGAGACCTGGCCCGGCGCGATTGGCACGGTGAGGGCGGCTGAGCCGCGGAAGGTGTTGAATTCCGAAGCTTCAACTTGGAAGTCGCCCGAGAATTCGGACCCGGGATCGACAGTGCGGATGACGACAGCGCCAGCCAGGGAGTTCCGTCCCTGAATTGTGGATTGCGGTCCGCGGAAAACCTCCACGCTTTGTGCATCCCAGATGCTGAAGGCACCATTGGTCAACAGGCTACTGGGGATGAACACTCCATCCACGAAGATGGACGCCACGTCGCTGGTGGATTCACCTGAACCAGCTCCCGTGTTTCTTAAGCCACGGATTGAGAAGCCCGCACCATCGAACAGGCTGGCAACGTTGGCTGTCTGATTGAGCACGTCATACACGTCTCGAAAATTGGCGTCTTGAATGGCCTGCTGATTAACCACCGCTACGGACGCTTGTGTGTCTTGAAGCGAACGTTGGATCTTTTGACCGGTAACGATGATCACGCGATCTTCGTCCAATGAGGTCTCTTCTTCGAGATTCAGCTCCTGGTCCGGGCCATTAGTCAGGTCCGCATCCTGCGCCATCGCTCCTGTTGATCCGAACGCCAGCACGGCTGCACTGCCGCCAAGCAAAAGTGCGCTCTTCGCAGACCGCGACACAGAAAGAATCATCCAATTTCCCCTTGAGATTGACTTCTCGCTATCGAGAATCATTCTCACTTGCAAAAACTTTCTTTGCTTGTGCGGGGAGATAGTCGAAGTGTTGCTTGAGAGACGCACTCATTCGGCTGGCGATTTCGCCGCGTTCTGAGCTCTCGAAAAGACGGTCCAAACAAAGAGCCCTAGGCACAGCCAGCAACATGCCAACGCCAGCACAAGTGGAGCGCGCGGCTCGATCCCGTATAGCGCTGTGCCCGCGAGCGGGCCGACTACGAACCCACCGGCCATCGCCGCTTGTACGTAGCCTGCGGCATTTCCCTGAGCTTCCGCGCCGGTCACGAGCGATACAAATGCGCTGATCCCCGGCTGCACCAAACCGAATCCCGCGCCCATAACGCCGAACCCAACGATCATGATCGCGTAGCTTGGCGCGAGAGCCATTGTGGCGATCCCGGCCATTGCAATTGGGAAGCCGATGGCAAGCATTGTCGTGGGGCTCGGCTTCAGCTTCTGAACAACTCCGCCTTGGACGAACAGCATAGCCAATGCGAGGACGACGAACGCGTTGCCGGCCAGCCTCGTCGTTTCGACTGCGTTACTGCCGGTGAAGTCCTGAATGAAGAACGCCATCGTCTGCTGGATTGAAGCGATGGCCGTGAACGTGCCCAGAGACAAAACCATGAAAGGTGCAATCTCACGAAGCGAAAGAAGCGATGCATGACGGTTGTTCGCGGTGTCAGTTGATCGCTCCGGATCTGTAACGAAGACAGCAGCCATTATGGATATCGCGCAAGCCGCAGCGGCTGCGATAAGCAGGGGAACAAGAAGGCCAAATCCCACAAATGCATAAGCAGCGGCAGGGCCGATCACAGTGCCGACGCCAAAAGCAGCTCCCACCGCAGCTACGCCAGCCGAGCGATCTTCTTTAGATGTAAGGTCAGCCATCATGGCGATAGCGGCTGGCTGGATTCCGCCAGCCCCCAGAGCGTAGACTAGCCTCGCGGCAACTAGAGCGAAGAACGTCGCGCTTGCTCCCATGACGCCTTGCATGCCGAGGTTGAGAAGCCAGGCGAAAAGCAATTTGGCCAATGCATACGAACCAAGACCCGTTACGATGACGTTCTTGCGCCCCCAGCGGTCCGCCAAGCTGCCCCAGAGTGGTGAAATCGCGACGAAGACGATGGCCGATGCAGATATGATCGCGCCAACCTGCCATTCTGCAAGGCCAATCTCACGTGCCGCTGGACCGAGCATAGCGAAGAGGATTGTTTGCCCCATCGCGAAGACCATCAATCCAGCAAAGATGATCCCACGCTGCACCTGATCCAGCCTTATCGTGCTACGGCTGCTATATTTCGCATCAGGCGCGTCGAAGCAGCCCAAAGGGCATTGCGAGCAGAGGGTGCCAACATATCCTCAATCATCTGCTCGAAGGGAGTGCGGTCGTTGCGAGCCGCAGCGATACAAAGATCAGCGAGCAGCATTTCATCGTAGCTAAACGCGGGCTGGCACGGAGGGTTCAGGGAGATAGGTTCAGGCCACGCGCGCCCTGCTTCGTCCATGAAAACGTGAAAACTCTTAACCGCATCCATCGAGCCTAAGCGGTTGGCCAATGTTCCTGCAGAGTAGCACTTTCTGGCCTTTGCAATGTGACTATAGCGCATGGCGCATACAATTCTGGCTCTCGAATGATCGATGTAGCGCAGGTCAGGCGTGTAGGTGAGCATCGTGATATCATACGCCATATGAATGCTCCGATCTCTCTGAAATGCTAAATGGGCAGTCCTGAGAATTTGCCGGTGCTCTGATCAAACGAACGACGTTGTCGTCCAGCTTCACACCCATTGCATCACAGACACAGCTCGCGGCCCAACTGATAGCACCAGGCATTCCATGGGGGACTTCACGCGTGCCACGCCCCACTTCCAACGTTGGCGCCGTTCTAAGTACGCCGATCAGAGCGCGTTCGTCGGGTGAGAACTTCGGACTGCAGCAACACTCTCGAACCAACTGACGACCGAGATGTGCCTCGACCAGTTCAAACAGGCTAGCGCATGCGGCAGCGGTTTGGTCCTTGTAGCCTAGCTTGGCGGCCTCTTCGAACATGGCCGGGAGAGCAGGCGCTGCGTCGTCGCGCGCTATCGACCAAAGTCGAAACAGCCTAATGAACATCGCGTCCTGAAACCCACGTTGCCGACAACTCCTCAAAGGCGCTTCTCCTGAGAATCTGCGTGATGACGCATTCAATAATTAAGAATGACTCGCATTTGCAAAAAGAGCAAGGGCAAATTTTCGTTGTCCAGCGGTTCCGCAAATGCCGTTTGGTCAGGTGGGGCAATCCGCCCCACCATTTTGCGGTCGAGAGATTCTACGACTGGGGAAGACTCAGCTGAACGCTCGATCCCGCCGCTTGCAGTTGCCCCTGATTGGCATCGAGTTCAGCTGGCCGCTCAACAGACGCATATGCTTGGCTAAGCAGTTCCAATGCCTCCGTAAGGCGTGTGTGAAGCGTGTCATTCTCCGCTTTGATTGCGTCGCTCGATCCATCGAATGATGTCTCAGCCGTTTTGAAGAACCCATACCCATCGAGGTAAGGCTCGTATCGATCAGTGCCTGATGCCTCGCCATACATTGAGATGGCTCGTTCGATCATGTCCGCCGTAATACCAGCCGCAATCGCGGCCTCGGATGATCCATTGTCAGGCGCTTTCTCCGCTGCACTGCGCAAAGCCGAAATAATGTCATCATAGTGTTGAGTAACCTCGGCCTCATCTTTCCCTTCAGCGACCGCTGTCGATGCATCAAAGAACAGCTGCTTGAAGTCATCGACACCGCGCTCTTCAAAGACCGGCTCCATATCGGCCAGCACCTCGCCAACAGGGTGTCCGAACATCTCTGTGGCTGGGTCCAACTTCCCCGCCTTAAAGGCGTCTAAAGCTGCTATCGCGTGAGCTTCCGCAACGGCCAGCGCTGATCCGTACACAACCGGATCGGTGCTCGCATGGGCCACTGAGACACCGCCTTCGCCGCTTTCGCCGCCTTCACCTTCGCCAGCTTCGCCTGTCTGAGCGGTTCCGGTGGCCTCGGTTTCATTGACAGCATCATCAGCGCAACCAGCAACGCCTCCACCAACAAGCGCGGTGGCCAAACCAAGGCCAGCCCAGACTTTCATCGTCGTCTTCATCGTTTGCACTCCAGTTCTGATTGTTCGCGTGTTCTTCTTAGATTCGTCATTCGGCAGGCTGCGTTTCCGAATTATCCAATCCGAAGAGCCCTTCGAGAGGCCTTTGACGCGCTTTGAAGCTCCACAAGGCCAGTCCAGAAACCAAGGCGATGCCCACAACCGAGATGCCTAATCCAGCATTGGAAAAGGCACTCAATCCATATCGCCCGACATAAACCGCGAGTGCTAAGGTCAGGCTGGTGAGCAAAAAAAGCCGCCCGACACGATGGGTCGCTTCTCGACCGATGAACCCGGCAACAACAAGCGCTGCTAATAGTCCAAGCCAGAAAATGACGACCAAGCTTCCACCGCTCGCCCCGATCAAAGCCGCGACAAGGGTCGCGGTGAGCATCGCTGGCGTACCCCATATCAGCCCAGCCCAGACCGCAGCCAGCTTCGATGCCGGTCGCCCGTTCGCCTCACGTTTCGCAAAATAGATACTCAGGCCGCTGGCTACGATCACACACAAGCCGGTGCCGAGAATGAGATAGGCAAGCTTCACCGGCAGCCCACCCCAGTTGCCGAAGTGCACGTTGTAGACAGCGCCGGTTATCTGCTGCCCGACCGTTCCATCGGAAATCCCAACATTCCCCTCGTAATCGCCCTCGGCGGTGAAGTTATAGTACTCGCCAAAGATCAGACGATCCGGGTGCTCAGCGATAATCGAGCTGTGCTGCCCTGCCGTCCCGGGATCATGCAGAATGAAATATGTGACGTCGAGATCCGAGAATTCTCGCGCCATGTAGCTCAACGGCGCGCTTATCGTTGCGACTTGCGCCGAAGCGGAATTCGGCTCCGGCTCGCCTCCAAAAACCGGGTCGAATACCGCACCAGTGTCGTTGTTGAATCCGACCGCTGCGATGGCGAAAGCGAGTATGCTGGCGAGGCCGAGTATCGCTCCGGTCAGTGCATTAGAGAAATGGAATGGCAGGGTCCAAACACTCAACCGATTGTGCAAGTCTGTAGTTGTCAGACGCCCTGCGCCTCTGCGGAATGTGAAAGCATCACGGAAGATGCGCGGGTGAGCGAGCAAACCGGAAAACGACAACCCGATCAGCATGGCGCCAAGAGCACCCACCACGGTGAGGCCCAGAATTTGCGGAAGGTGCAGGTAGTAGTGCAGATCAAGCAGGAACTGTGTCCAGGGAAACGTTTCCTTGGCAGCCACAGTCCCATCAGGTCCTGCAAAAAACGCTTGCGTATCAGTCGTGATAACCGTACGAGGCAAACCCTCTTGCGGGAAGTTCACGTAGAGATGCGTGGTCGGCGTCTCTTCACTACGAAAGACTTCCAGAGCCGCCCTCTCAGCCGCTTCCGGAGAGATGCTTTCCATCTCCGGTACGGTGGGCTGCTCCCATCTTTGAAGCTCATGGTTGAAGACAGAAAGCGTACCCGTGACGGCCAGGATGTAAATCAGCCCGCCAAAAATCACTGCTATGAGGCTGTGCGCCTCGAGCGATTTTGCGACCCGAGCCGCTGACGCTTTTGCACTCGCTTCTGCCATCTCAAGTTCCCTGCATCGTAACTACGAGAAGAACCGTCGAGATCGCAGCTAGACCCATCAGCACCAGAACTTTGGACACAGCGTTCGAAGAGTAGCCGATGAAAGTCGCAAGCCCCGCCCAGACCATCGGAAAAGCAAACATCGTGAGTGTGAGATTGGCGGTATGTTCCATACCCGCTGTACGGCCCACCATGAACAATGCGGTGCAACTGGCTATCGCAGCAATCAGGCCAACGAAAACAATGGCTAGAACTGATCCGGTGAGCGAGAGACCTTCATGCCAGACGCTTGCCTGCCCGCCGGGCGAAGGTCGTCGCGGAGCAACAGTGCGGCGTTTCTTGACTGGCGCGTTCATCGCCGAGCCGATCACCGCAATCATGGCAATCAGAACGACAGCAACGATGCCGAGCGCCGGCCCTTTGTCGACGCCGCTGGTCTGGCTCCACGACACTATCGATCCAAGCACCAAGACCCATCCGATCACAACCAGCGGCCAGCTCCGCACTTTGCGCCGCCATGCGAGATAGAGTGCGCCAACGCCCCCAGTCGCCAGTCCCAAGCCCAAAAGCTGCCAAATCAACACAATCTCAGACCCTTAGAAACGCACGCCCGCGCGCAGCTGTATTGTTCGGCCTTCGCCAGGGAAACAGTCTCCGCGTGACAGGCATGTTCCGTAAAGCTCGCTATCGAAGATGTTCCGTGCGTTGAGCGTGATGGAATATCGATCAAAGCTGTAACCAATCAACCCGTCGAACACGGTGTAGCCATCGGTTTCGATCAGGACAGGAGTTGGAGCAAATCCATTAGCCGCAAGAAAGGCCGTACCGTTGCTTTGGTTACCCTCGGCGTACCGGATCCCGGCGCCGACGACTAAACCATCTAGCTTCTCGGACGATGGCTTCCACGCTACCCAAGCGGAACCTTGCACCTCAGGCACGCTGGGGAAACGGACACCATCCGGATCCTCAGTATCGATCACGCTGAAAGCCGCGTCGATCGATACATCCCCGATGGCTGTCGTCGCCTCGACTTCGAATCCACTGATTTTGGCGACACCTTCCTGCTGCGAAGCTGCGCTGCGCAAGGCTGCGGGGTTGGGAAGATTGGACTGCTCGATGTCGAAGTAAGCGGCGGTGATGTACGTTCGCGTGCCGCGAGGTTGGAACTTCACGCCGACTTCGATCTGCTTGCCTTCCTGGGGCAGCAAAGGCTGGTTGGTGACAGTGTCATTTCCCACCACTGCCTGAAAGCTCTCCGCGTAACTGACGTAGGGATTGAGTCCGATATCTGTCTTGTAGAGCGCGCCGAAGCTTAAACTCGTGGCATCGTCATCCTGCGTCGTCGTGCCGTTGCCGGTTTCCAGTTCGTCAAAACGAACGCCAGCGTTGAGCACGAGGTTGCCGACCGTCATCTGATTGTTGACGTAGTAGCCGATTGTATCGATCTCGTTCACGCTGCGTCCGCGCGCGGCCTCAAGCAAGGCGTCGGCGGGGATTTCGGATCCATCATAGATCGGGTTGAAGAGATTGAAGGTTGTCGGCTGAGCATAGAGGAACGCGGCCTCCTGCAACGTGTCGATGGTTTGGTAGTTGATACCGGCCAGCACCTCATGCTCAATCGCACCCGTGGAGAACTGCGCACGGAAGCGCCCATCGATGGCAAACTGATCAGAGCTTGCAGGGGCGTCATACCAGCTGCGACCGATGGCCGTCCCATCTGGCAGCACTCGCGGAGTTCCATCACCCAGGAATGACACCCACGTCTGGCTGTAATCTGCGCTGTTGTCCCGGTAACGCGCCGTAGCTTCGAACCCAATGACATCATTGAATTGGTGCTGAAGGAAGCCGGTTAGGGAGAAGCTCTCGCTGTCATAGCGATTGAACGCGGGCTCACCGACGAAGAGCGAAGCGTCAACTTCCTCAGAAATGCCGCCAGAGCAGATGTTGGGTTCAGAAACTGCTACGTCGTCGCTTGCACATGCTGTCACCGCCAATGGCAGGAACTGGTGGGCCGTATCACTCTCGCGGTCGGTGTAGTTTGCCAGAAGCGTTAGTGAGGTCCGACCATTATCGAACGTGATCGAAGGGGCGATAATGAACGCATCGTCATTGACAAAATCGACCTGGGTATCCGCATCGCGGTAGAGCGTAACCAAGCGACCGGTCACCGTGCCATCGCCGGAAAGGTCAACTCCGATATCGGCCGATATCTGCGCGCGATCGAACGTGCCGTATTCAACAAACACCTCGCTGCCAATGGCGTCCGGCCCCGCGCGCTTACTGACGGTGTTCAGAATGCCGCCCGGTGACCCTTGACCGTAAAGAACCGACGCCGGGCCTTTCAGCACTTCCACCTGCTCAAGCGTGAAAATGTCTGAGCGGGCATTGTTGTAAAATCCGAACAAGACCTGGATGTTGTCGAGATACTCAGGAACATCGAGACCACGAACACGCGGAAAGTCTCCGCGTGTTGAAAAGCCGAATGTGTCACCGACCACACCAGCCGTGTAATTGAGCGTGTCGTCGAGCGTGAGCGCACCTCGTTCACGCCACGCATCGTTGCTGATCACCGAGACGGACCGGGACGTTTCGAGAATTGGAGTCTCTGATTTGGTTGCGCCAAATGTCGAGACTTCGCCGGTTACGATGATGACGCTTTCATCTTCCGGGGTGCTGACCTCTTCCGTTTCCTGCGCGTAGACGCCAGATCCGACGCAAGTGGATGCTAGCAAGGCGATCCGGAACGGCGTGATGCATGGTTTGAACAAGTGATGACCCCTTTTGCATTTGAACGCCAAGCCCCATGACTGTATTGCTCTTGCGAGTCAATTGCAAAAGAGATTCTCTAATGAATGAAGAGTTCTGGCAGTCGCGCTGGCGCGAAAACAAGATCGCCTTCCATGAAGCAGCGCCGCATGAGTTTCTTAAGCGGCATCTGCAAGCGCTTGATCTGAGAGAGGGCGACACCGTCTTCGTCCCGCTGTGCGGCAAAACGATCGATATCGACTGGCTGCTTTCTCAAGGACTCCAAGTGGTGGGGATAGAGTTCAATCAACAAGCGATTGAGGAGGTCTTTGAGCGTCTCGATCTCGTCCCCACCCTAACCGAAATAGGACCGCTGCTCCGGTACGACGCGGGCGCGCTTTCGATCTTTCTCGGTGACTTCTTCGAACTCGGGAGCGAGGCCTTGGGCAAAGTGCATGCAATCTACGACCGTGGAGCTTTGGTGGCTTTGCCAGAGCAGACGCGTAATGCCTACGCGAAGCACATCACTGCCATCACAGACAAAGCGCCACAGCTCCTGATCGCTTACAGCTATGACCAGTTGCAAACAGCGGGTCCGCCTTTCTCGGTTCCAACCCCCGCGATCGAAAAACTCTACCGAGAGGGATATCGCTGCACTCCAATCGACAGCAGACTGATCAAAGGACCGCTGGCAGAACGCTGCTCGGGCGAGGAGAATGCGATGGTCCTTTTGGCAAATTGATGGTTGCTTGCTCTAAGCAGTGAATGACCGTTTGTGGGTCGTGAACTGCCAGTCTGCTTTACGGTTACGACCTGACTAGGCGGACAGACCGCTGATAGGAGGCTAAGGCAACGCCACTCTGGGCGGCTATTGGGGGTGGGAGCTGACACGAGTGGAAATCCCAGACTAAGCCACCAGACTTCCTCGGCGCTTTAAGGTCGAAAAGCCAAGTTCGCCAGCAGCGAGACGTTG
>JBCBBY010000096.1:0-10901 GCA_038531195.1 Pseudomonadota bacterium | reverse complement strand
GCCACGAAGGACGAGACAATATCCGTCGTCATCTCGAGCAGTTCTGCTTTCGAGTGATTTGTCATGTTTTAGCTAACGACAATCTCGTCCTTCGTGGCGAACAATCCTGTTCCAGCCGGGGGATTGCCAGATCTTTTGAAGACTGTGCACGCGACAGTACAATCACTCGCTAAGGATGAACCCGTCGCTGCACCTCGACCTGACCCTGCCGTGCCGATTTCCAAATCGATCACGCCTGATCACATCATCTGTTTGGAAGATGGGCGGAAGCTAAAAATGCTGAAGCGCTATTTGCGCTCGCGCTATGACCTGACGCCGGACGAATATCGGTCGCGTTGGGGCCTGCCGAGCGACTATCCGATGGTGGCGCCCAATTATGCTAAAAAGCGTTCCGCCTTCGCCAAAGAGATTGGGCTTGGTCGCAAACGCGGCGAATAGAAAAAGGCGCGCTTATGAAAAGCGCGCCTTCTCAGATTTTCATATGGACCGCTGCGGTTAAGCCGCTTGCTCGTCGAGCCCGAGTTGCTTCCAGACCGCCAAAATAGCGGCGAGCAGATCGTCCATCATTTCCTCAGTGTGAACCGGGCCCGGTGTGAAGCGGAGACGCTCAGTGCCTTTGGGAACGGTGGGATAATTGATCGGCTGAACATAGATGCCGAAATCAAACAGAAGCGTGTCCGACAGCGCTTTACACTTCTCAGGATCTCCAACCAGAAGCGGCACAATATGCGTGTCGCTTTCCATGAGCGGCAGTCCGGCATCGCGGAATTTTTGCTTCAGCATCTCCGCGTGGTCTTGATGCGTGCGGCGCAATTTGCGGCCTTCGTCTGAGCGCAGCTTGCGAATGCTCGCCAGCGCGCCGGCCGCCATGACCGGACAAGTCGATGTGGTGAAGATGAAGCCAGACGCGGTCGAGCGGATCGCATCAATCATCGTCTCATGCGCAGCGATATAGCCGCCCATAACGCCATAAGCCTTACCAAGTGTGCCCTCAATAATGTCGACGCGGTGCATGACATTGTCACGTTGCGCGACGCCAGCGCCTTCTTCTCCATACATGCCAACGGCATGCACTTCATCGAGATAGGTGAGCGCGTTGAACTCATCAGCAAGGTCGCAGATCGCTTCGATCGGGCCGACATCGCCGTCCATCGAATAGACGCTTTCAAACGCGATGACTTTCGGACGATCCGGGTCGTCATTTTCGAGCAAAGCGCGCAAATGATCGACATCATTGTGCCGGAAAACGCGGTAATCTGCATTTGACCGGCGAATGCCCTCGATCATCGACGCGTGATTGAGCGCATCGGAATAGATGATCAGGCTTGGCAGGATCTTCCCAAGCGTCGAAAGCGTTGCGTCATTCGAGACATAGCCTGAGGTGAATAAGAGCGCGCCCGTCTTACCATGCAGATCGGCGAGCTCTTTTTCGAGATCGACATGATAGCGGGTGGTACCGGAAATATTGCGCGTGCCGCCGGATCCGGCGCCGAAACTATCAATCGCCTCGTGCATGGCATTGGTGACATCATCATCCTGGCCCATGCCGAGATAGTCATTTGAGCACCAAACGATGATTTCCCGTTCGCCATGCTCAAACCGCGCGGTGGCTTTCGGGAACTCGCCTTTGTGGCGATGAAGATCAACAAATACGCGGTACCGTCCCTCGCTGTGGATGGTATCGAGCGCGTCTTCGAAGGCTTTCAAATGTTTCATCGCAACTATGTTCCGTGTCCTATCGACCGTGATCTAAGGTCTTCGCCTTAGATTTGAAACGGTATGAATGGACGCACTAGTGTAAAAACCTATACGGGATAACCCGTATAAGGAAATTCTCTAGGCGTCATAGCCTGGGGCTTCGCGATCCAATTTCCGCAGCAGACCCGGCCATGCGAGCATATTTGCGAGCGTTTTGGTGCCTTCTGGGTTGGATTGGCTCTTCACCACATCCTGCACCTCTTGCGACGGGATGACCATGTTTTCGCGGCCTGCCGTCAGCGCCCGAACCTGCATCGAGCAGGCGCGCTCCAGGAAGAACATGCGCAAGAAGCACTCCGCAGCCGTGCCGCCAACCGTCAGCGTACCGTGATTGTAGAGCAGCATACTATTCTTATCGCCCATATCGGCGACGAGCCGCTCGCGCTCGCCATGATCCAAAGCCACGCCTTCATAATCATGGAAGGCCAAATCGTGGCGTACCAGCATGCCCGTCTGGCTCAGCGGCAGCAGGCCTTCTTTGTTGCAGGAGACCGCGACGCCATCATTGGTGTGCAAATGCATCACGACATGCGCGTCATCGCGCGCGGCGTGGATGGCGGAATGGATGGTGAAGCCCGCAGGGTTGATGAAGTATAGGGTTTCTTGGACGACATTGCCCTCGAGATCCACTTTGACCAGAGACGACGCCGTGATCTCCTCAAAGAACATTCCATAAGGGTTGATCAGGAAGTGATGATCTGGCCCCGGAACGCGGTGCGAGATGTGGGTAAAGATCATATCCGTCCAGCCGTACAGCGCTGTTAGACGATACATCGCGGCGAGGTCGACGCGCGTTTTCCATTCTTCTTCGCTGACCTGGCCTTTGAGGCTGGTAATCTGCATTCCGTCTGCCATCTCGATTCCTCCGATTCATCGTTTTATCCACAGTAGCGTCAAGCTTCCGTTTGGGCAATTCACACAGGCGCTTGACCCCGCGTTCGATGCCACCGACATAGAAGCGCCATGACCACGTGTATCGCATTCAGCGCATCAAAGCGCCCCGAGGCTCAAGAGGCCCTGCGTCGTTTGACCCAAAAGTATGGGCAATATGATGAGGACAAAGCCGACGTCATCGTCGCGCTCGGCGGCGATGGGGCCATGCTCGACGCGATGCGCCGCCGGTTTGAGGATCACAAACCCGTCTATGGCATGAATCGCGGCACCGTTGGGTTCTTGATGAACGAGTATGATGAGGACGATTTGATTGCCCGCATCGATCGCGCTGAACGTGCCACCGTCAGCCCATTGCGGATGACGGTCACGGACGTGCATGACCAGACCCATCAGCGCCTCGCCATCAATGAGGTCTCGCTGCTGCGCCAAACAGCGCAGACCGCAAAATTGCGGATCATCGTCGATGGGAAGGAGCGGCTCGCCGCTTTGTCCTGTGACGGGATTATGGTTGCCACACCGGCGGGATCGACCGCGTATAACCTATCGGCGCATGGCCCGATCTTGCCGATTGGGGCGAACCTTCTTGCCCTGACCCCCGTCAGCGCCTTCCGACCGCGACGGTGGCGCGGCGCCCTGCTCCGTCATGATGCGCGCGTCGATATCGATATTATCGCGCCCGAGCGGCGCCCCGTAGCGGCCGCGGCGGACAATCAAGAAGTGCGCGACGTGGTGCGCGTGTCGATCCATGCCGATCGCAGCCAGCACCTGACCATGCTGTTCGACCCGGGCCATGCGCTCGACGAACGCATCCTGCGTGAACAGTTCGCCTTCTAAAATTAACCAGTTTTCCGTGTTTCTTCAGGCGTTTGTTAAGCCTAACCTGGTACACCGGGAGCATGTTAAAATCGCTTTTGAAATCGTTTAAGTCGCCAAAGCAAGGCCGCGAATTACTGACGGAGCTGGACATTTCCCGCGTCGTCGGCGCTGTCGAACCGACCGAAGAAGAGATTGCAGCCGAAGCTGCGGCCGCGGCCCAAGCGGAAGAGGATGCTGCGTCAAATATCGAAGTTTGGAAGCAAAACGATCTCGATTTGCTGCAAGAGACTTGGCAGGCCTATTGCGATAATCCTGAACGCGAAGACACGCTCGGCGAATTCCGTAATGCGTTGCACAATCTACATGGGGCGTCTGGGGCCTATGGTGGCGGGGCTCTGACACGGCTGTCAGGGTCTCTCCACCAACTTGTTTCGGGCGTCGAAGACGTCCAGCAAGAAGCGGCTTTGATCAATCTGCACGTGCAAGCCTGCCGCGCGACGAGCTTTGGCGGAAATGCCGATGATGTCGCGGACGCCGTGTGTGACGCGCTTGAGCATCAGGTCGGCGTGCGTTTGATCGGCTAAATCCGAAGCGGTCTATCCGACCCCTTGGAATCCCTCGACTTCGCGTTTCGGCTTATCGCCGCGATCAAAGCCGAGCATGAGCACCACTGCTGATGCGACGAAGATGGACGAATACGTCCCGATAATCACACCGAAGATCAGCGCAAAGCTCATGCCGCGCAGAACCGGTCCGCCGAAAAGGAAGATCGACAAGAGCGCGAGGAGCGTCGTGCCAGATGTCAAAAGCGTTCGAGACATGGTCGCATTGATCGCCAAGTCGACGACTTTTGAGAGTTCAAGCTTCTTATACTTTCGCGCCTCTTCGCGCACCCGGTCGAACACGATCACAGTGTCGTTCATCGAATACCCGACAATGGTCAGCAAAGCCGCGATGGTGGCGAGGTTAAACTCAAAGCCGGTGAGCGAGAACATGCCCATGGTCAGGATGACGTCATGGAACAAGGCCGCGACAGCGCCGAGAGCATACTGCCACTTAAAGCGGAATGAGATATAGACCATCATCAGAGCCAGCGCGACGGTGAGCGCGATAATCCCAGATCGGAAAAGCTCGCCAGAAACTTTCGGCCCAACCGAGGCTTCGGAGCGGATTTCGAACCGGCTCTCGCCCCCTGGCAGACCTTCATCGACCAAGGCTTTGAGGGCCGCGTTGACCTCATCCCCCGCGCGGTTTTGCGCTTCGTCTGGCGTTTCTTCGCCGACGGGAGGCTGAGGCTTAAAGCGGATGACCGCAATGTCCGGTGCGTTTGGCCCTGTGCCGCGGGCCGAGTTGACTTGCACCTCGCCGACAATCAGCGGCTCGACGGCGCTGCGAATGTCATCAGCGGAAATGTCTTCAGGCTCAGTGATTTCGATGACGGCGCCGCCGGCAAAATCGATCCCGAGATTCAGGCCGCGCGTCATCAACAGCGCAGCGGATGAGAGCAAAGCCACGACAGAAATGATCAGAGCCACGAACCGGAGGTTCATGAATGAGACTTGGGTTTTTTCCGGCCATAAACGAAGAAGCATGTCTAAAGTCCTCTCTTACATGGCCAGCCGCTTGGGGCGGAACGAGCGTAAATACATGACGGTGAACCAGCGCGTCACCACGAAGGCGGTGAAGACGGAGGTCAAAATCCCGATCGCCAGGGTCACGGCGAAGCCTTTGACCGGGCCGGAGCCGACCATGTAAAGGATCGAGGCGGCGATGAAGGTCGTGATGTTGGCGTCCAGAATCGCTGACAGCGCGCGTTCATAGCCCGCTTGGATCGCGGTCGCTGGGGAGCGGCCATTGGCTTGCTCCTCGCGGATCCGCTCAAACACGATGACGTTCGCGTCCACGGCCATACCAATGGTCAGGATGATACCGGCAATGCCGGGCAGTGTCAGGGTTGCGCCAAAGCCGGAGAGCGCGCCAATGATCATGATGATGTTGGCCATTAGAGAGCCAACGGCGAACCCGCCGACAAGCCCGTAAGCGAGGACCATGAACACGCCGACCAAAGCCAAGCCGATTAAGCTCGCGCGAGATCCTGCAGCGATGGATTCAGCACCGAGGGTTGGTCCAACAGTCCTCTCATCGAGGAAGTTGAGTTTCGCTGGCAGCTCACCCGCTTCAATGATCGCGGCGAGGTCGTCAGCTTCTTCCATTGTGAAGCGGCCTTCAATGATCACATTGCCGCCTGGAATGGGGCTGCGAATGACGGGCGAAGACATCGAAGTTCCGTCCAGGACGATCGCGAAGTTTCGATTGATATTGTTACGCGTGAGGTTGTAGAATTTGGTGGCCGCGGAGCCGTTCAACCGAAAACACACCGCCGGGAAGTTAGCTTCATCGAAGCAACGATTGGCGGATTCGATGTCCGCCCCCGTCAGCTCGGGAATTCGATTGACCAGGATTGGGCCCCGGTCGATTGATTCTACCAGGATTTCGCGCGGTTGCGGACGGCCGGTCCCAATCGCGGCCTGAATAGCCGAGTCATCGAGATTGGCCATGTTAAAAGTCAAACGTCCGGCTTGCCCAAGCAGGTCTTTGATCCGTTTTGGGTCCGCTTCGCCTGGCGCCTCGAGAATAATACGATTGTCCCCCTGCGGCGTAATCGAGATTTCGGCCACGCCATCAGGGTCGATCCGGCGTCGAATGATCTCCATCATTTTAGATTGCGCATCCTTTGCCAGCGCGGTCCGCGCAGAGCCCGGTGAGGTTATGACGACCGAGCCATTCCCTCCTTCATTGATGTCGAACAATTCCGTTTGCGTCGTCCCAATAGTCGGATTCACACGGCGGAGGCGCTGGATCGCGTCATCCATCTGCCGCTCGGGTTCGTTCAAGCGATAGGTCAAGCGGCCATCGACCAGAGAAACATTCGCGTCACGCAAAATAACATCGCGATTGCCGCGCTGCGCCCAAGCGTTCCGGACATCCGCTTGGAATTGCTCGAGCCGGTTCTCGACGATCTCTTCCGGATTGATCTCCATCAAGAGATAAACGCCGCCTTGCAGATCGAGGCCGAGATTGAGTTTGCCGGCTGGCAAGAACCACCAGGAGTCTTCAGCTTCTTGCAATTGCTGCTCATACGCCGCCATCGCGACCGTGTTCGTCGTGTCCGACGGTTCGCGGGGTTCGATCCCCAAAAATCCATCCGAGAAAAGATTCGGGAGGGCCAGAACCAATCCCCAAAGCAGGACGACGACAATCAGACCCACTTTCCAAAGCGGAAAATTCAACATGGCGGCAAAGCCCTTGCGTGTTAGTCGTTAGCAGCGACTGGCGTGTTTTTGTCTTTGACGTCAGCGATCATGCCTTTGAGAGACCGGACCCGAACGCCATCGGCGAGTTCGACCGTCACTTCTGTGTCCGCAACACGGGTCACTTTACCGATCAAGCCGCCCGCCGTGACGACCGTGTCGCCCTTTTTCATCGCCTCAAGCATCGTGCGATGCTTCTTTTGACGTTGTTGTTGGGGACGGATCAGCAAGAAATAGAAGATCAGGATCAAAGGAACGAACATGATCAGGCTTGACATTAGACCGCCGCCTGCTGCGGCGTCTTGCGCCATAGCCATTGGAGCGACCAGGACGGATGCGAGGGTCAGAGGGATAAATTTCCGCATGAAAGAGCTACCTTCGTGAAATCAATTGCGCCCGTATATCCATGCCCCCGCGCTTTAGCAATCGCACGGGTGCGTTCCTTGAAGCTCCAGATCACGCCGAACCCGGTGCTTTTCAAGTCCGATCTCGCGAAATCTTGTCCTGACGGATCAGGCCGCGGTCTCGCTTTTTAGATACATCGAGTTTTTTGGCTTGGCGAATAGGCGTTCAACCATCGGCGCAAAGAACTCGAGCGGCTCGCTTTCATAGTCCGGATCAAAGGCGTTTTGATCATAGAGGTGACAGAACTGAGCGGTGTATTCAAAGTGCGGATGATCTTTGAACTGATCGCGCATATTTCGGTCGAGCCCCAGATGGTGGAAGAAGTAATAGCCCTGGAACATGCCGTGATTGGCAACCATCCAGTGGTTTTGCTCAGACACAAATGGCTTGAGAATCGCCGCCGCCACGTCGGGGTGATTATAGCTGCCCAGCGTATCGCCGATATCGTGCAACAAGGCGCAGACGACATATTCCTCGTCCCGGCCATCACGATGCGCCCGCGTCGCCGTTTGCAGAGAATGGGTCAGACGATCGACCGGAAAGCCGCCAAAGTCACCGTCGAGCAGTCGCAAATGGTCCAAGACCCGCTTAGCGAGGCCTTTATTGAAGGATTTGGAATGCTCAGAGATGATGTCCCAGTCTTCTTTTGAGCTCTCTAAAAATTCCTTGAATTGAGCCCGATCAGGCACTTGTCCGTCAGCCATATTTTCCTCCGCTTATCTAATTACTTCTTATAGTGGCGATTGACGCGAAGGCGGGTCAAACAGAAAAAGTGAGCAATTAATCACTTGTAAATTCTCACGCACTATGTTAACAAGCGCTCACTTATCGGAGTTTAGCCCTATGACGCTTGCAGACCAGAAACGCCCTCGGGCTCGAAATGCCCGCCCAAAAATCGAAAAAGCGGCGCTTGAGCTGTTTATTCGCGAAGGCGTAGACGCCGCCACGACGCGCAACATTGCCGATAATGCAGGTGTGTCAGAAGGTGCGCTTTACCGCCATTATAAAGGCAAGGATGAACTCGCGCTGGCGCTCTTCATGGAAACCCACAATCGCTTGGGCGAGATGCTGCTGAAAGCGTTTACCGAGCCCGGCACGATTGAAGAGAAAGTCCGCCGCGCGGTGACAGCCTATTGCGGTTTTGCCGACGAGGACTGGCTCTCCTTTAGCTATCACTTGGTCTCGCTCAATCGCTTTTTGCCGCATGACACGCGCCGCGACGATGACCCCGTTACGGTAATTGAAGGCCTCATCCAACATTTGATGGACACAGGTGACATCCCGAAAGGCGACCCGGCGATTCTGGCCGCGATGAGCCTGGGTGTGGTCATGCAGTCGGGCCAGAACAAGATTTATAACCGCTTGCCTGGCCCCTTCAGCCAGCATGTTGAGACGTTCACACGTACCATCATGGCGATTTTGCTTCAGAAGTAAGTTCCAAGGAGATTGATGATGATCCGCGGTCTGCTGTTCACAGGCGTCTACTACGCCCTGTCTGTTATTTACGTGCTCGCCTCCCTGCCCTTTTTGGTTTTACCCGGGCGCGGGCCAGTAACGGCCATCATTCGCTCCTATACGCGCGCGATCAATTTTGCGCTGCATTGGATTGGCGGAATTAAGAAAGAGGTTCGCGGCCGCGAGCATTTGCCCGAGGGCGCATTCATCCTCGCCCCGAAGCATGCGAGCTGGGGCGACGGCTTTATGGTCTATCCTGAAGTGAAAAACCTCGCCTTTGTGACGGGAGACCATCTCGAGCAGTTTCCACTGGTCGGCGGTATTTTACGCAAACTCGGCGCGATCGTGATCGACACGTGTGGCGGCGGCGAGCGTAAAGCGGCGTCCTTGATCGAAGGCATGGCGCGGGCGCGCGAAGAAGGCCGCCGTGTTCTGATCTATCCAGAGGGGCATTTGGCGCCGGTTGGCTACCATTTCCGCTACAAGCCGGGCGTTTGGCACATGCAAAAAGCGATGGATGTCCCGATCGTACCGGTCGCCACCAATCTCAATTGCTTCTGGCAGCAAGAAGAGATTCTGAAAAAGCCAGGCACCGCCGTCATCGAATTTCTCGAGCCTATCCCTGCTGGATTGTCGAAAGACGAGACGATGGCTCGCCTAACTGCGGCGATTGAAACGCGGTCTGCGGAGTTGATTGCGGAGGCCACCGGTACCCCGGTCACCCCGACGCAGCTTTTGCCGGATCCCGACAAAGGCACCGTGGCGCAACCGAACCCCGAGCTCGCAAAGTCGGCCTAAGCTCTTAAAAGACGAATTCTTTTTTGGCTTCAAAGCCCGGCAAGATGGGCGGGCAGCACTCAAAGGCTTCACGATAAGAGGTGGTGTCGCCAGCGCGCTTGTAGACGCGGGCGGCGCCCACACCACGCCCTGTCGCAACGACGACGCCCAAACGACCGCCCTCGGAGAGCTGATCGAGCCAGGCTTGCGGCACCTCTTCCACCATGCCGGCGACGAGGATGACATCGAATGGGCCTTGGTCTGGGAGGCCTGTGGCTAGATCGCCTTGAACCGCGACCGCTTCATCCATACCGATTTCGGCAAAGCGTTCAGCCATCGCGTCGACCAGGGCTTCATCGTCTTCCAATGCGATGACCGCGTCGGTCATATGCCCCAGCAAGGCTGAGCTGTACCCGGCCCCGGCCCCAATCACCAAGCTAACATCGCTCGGCATCGCTTCGAGTGCGACGAGCAATTTGCCGAGATCTCGCGGCAACCACATGGCGCGGTTGTCGCTGGTCTCCATTTCGAGCTCAGCATAAGCGCAGGCCCGCATCGCTTTCGGCACGAAAATTTCGCGCGGAATGTTGGAGAATGCGCTGACCACGCTGGCAGATGTCACATCATTTACCCGCACTTGCGAGTCGACCATCACTTTACGAGCCTGCGCGAAGTCCATGTCCCGGCCTTTCTAAAAAGAATCCCTGTTCAAAGGCGCAAATAGCACAGCTTGGCGGGGTCGCAATATGACCAATGCGCTTGAACCGATTTTACCCGATTGCAAGTCGAACATCTCGCTGCTATGCCCCCTTCCTCACCAGCGAGGCTCTGTGGCGGAGTGGTGACGCAGCGGATTGCAAATCCGTGTACGCCGGTTCGATTCCGGCCGGAGCCTCCATTCTTACTGAATTCCCACCAAAATCAGCCGTTTTCTGAAGATATTTGCGCGATCGCTTAAATCTTTTGCAATCCGTTTAACTCTCATTAACCAATCTTTGGGAGAAGGTTAATGTCTTCTATTGGAGACACCCACCATCACCCAATGCCTCGGCGGAACATTTTTATGTTCCGCCCTTTTTTTGCCGTCAGGTGAATTTCCCGGTTTGACAGACAAATCGGTTTTGCTAATGAGGCGGCTCGCTGTTCCGCGATAGCTCAGTTGGTAGAGCAGGCGACTGTTAATCGCCCGGTCGTAGGTTCGAGTCCTACTCGCGGAGCCAGCGGGAAACATTTCCCCAAGAACCATACTGCGCAGGTCGGATCGCGCCACTCGCTCCTTGGACCTCTCCGTTGCCAAAGACTTGGACCTAACTAGCGCTCAATAGCCCCTGCACTTTCGCGCGATACGATCGGCTCGCTTGCTGCTGGGTGCCGTTTTTCAATATTATGGAGGCCGTGCCATCACCATTCGGCCGTAGCTCTTCGATGTCGGACTTATGCACGATACAAGATCGATGAATCCGAACATGATTATCGCCGGCCGCG
>JBCBBY010000095.1:0-11376 GCA_038531195.1 Pseudomonadota bacterium | reverse complement strand
GAAGGCCGCAACCCACGTATCAGCAACCCGAGAAGCCGCCGCGATGTGTGGCCGCATGAGCTCCGCTCCAAGCGCGCAATTAAAACCAATTGCAAATGGCTTGGCGTGACGCACAGAATTCCAAAACGCTTCGACATTCTGTCCCGACAGGGTCCGACCAGAGCGGTCGGTGATCGTTCCGGAAATCCAAAGGGGAAGAACATCCATGCCTTCTGCTTCAAGATCCATTTTCGCTTTGATTGCGGCTTTGCAGTTCAGCGTATCTGTAATCGTTTCGATCAAGTACATGTGCACGCCGCCTTCATTCAGCGCTTTGAGTTGCTCTCGGTACGCCTGATAGACTTGATCAAAGACCACCTCGCGCGCCCCTGGATCGTTCACATCAGAGCTCATGGAGAGCATCTTGTTGAGCGGACCAATGGACCCCGCCGCAAATCGCGGTTTGTCTGGCGTCTTCTCTGTCCATTTGTCGGCTGCCGCTCGGGCGAGGCGCGCGCCCGCATGATTGATGTCGATCACGTCTTTGAGCGTTAAGTTATAATCGTTCATCGCAATGGACGTCGCTGAGAACGTATTCGTCTCAGAGATATCCGCACCCGCGTCGTAATAGGCATCATGCAACTGCGTGACGCAGTCGGGGCGGGTCAAACAAAGAATATCATTATTACCCTTCATCTGACCGGGATAGGTGTCCGCATTGAAATGCTCATTGCGATAATCCTCTTCCCCCAGACCCATTTTTTGAAGCATCACGCCCCACGCGCCATCGAGGAGGAGGATCCGCTCTTTTGAAGCGGCATAGAGCTCAGCAATTCGGGCGTCGCGATCGTGCATCAGATCCGTTCTTTCGTTTCAAATTGAGGGCGGCCAATTGGCCGGAGCAGAAACATATAAATCATCGTTTATATGATTTCAACATGTGATGTTATATCATCACTCGACTCTCAGATTAGAAAAGCCTAACCACCGCCCCAATATCCCCGGCACAATGGAGTGACCCCGTGACATCCGACAATACTAAAGCTTCTTCCACTGGCATGTTCGCACCTCGCGAAACGATTGAACAGGTCGAAGAAGGATATGTCCTCGCGCCGAAGTTTGATACCAATGGGTTGATCGCCTGCGTGACAACGGATGCGCAGACTGGCGAACTCCTCATGCACGGGTATATGAACCGTGACGCCCTCGAACGATCGATCGCGACCGGTGAGGCGCACTATTGGAGCCGGAGCCGAAATCAGCTTTGGCACAAGGGTGCGACGAGTGGGCTAACCCAACAGATCGAGGAAATGCGTATTGATGACGACCAAGACGCCGTTTGGCTGCGGGTCAGCGTCGGTGGATCAGGTGCGAGTTGTCATGTGGGGTATCGGTCCTGCTTCTATCGAAGCGTCGAGATCGGCGCCAAGACAGACGAACCTGTATCGCTGATCTTCGAAGAAACCGAAAAGACTTTTGATCCGCAAGCCGTATATGGCGACGCGCCAAACCCAACCCAGCTTTAGACAGAGCGATTGATGGGCTTGGGATGGGGAGCTTGACCCGGCGCCGATCTCACGTGGATGATCATCAAAAACTAAGACTACTGAGCGAGCAAAAGAAGACATTACAAATGCCAATCGAAGTGCTCCGCTAGATGGTCAGCCGCCGTGGCAACCAGGCCAGGGTGGTCATAGAACGCGGTCTGATTTGGCCCATCCATCCAACGAATATCTTTGTCCGCATTGATGCTGGCGTAGAAGGATTTTGCCCACTTTGGAGAAAGCGCGTTCTCACTATGAACCATCATTGTGGGAACGCTGATCTTGGGTGCGGCTGGTCGGACATCAAATTGCAAAAAGTGCTCGCGCGACATGACGGCAAACGCGTTTGTATAATTGGGTACGCCCGCCCTCGGGGTGGCATAATAATCGTATGTCGACTGCAAGGTCATCGCAGCGTCACCTTCCAGCGCAGCGGCCGGGATCATCTCTACTTCGCCGGTTTCTTCATAGTGCATTCGCGCGACGCGGCCTTGCTCAACGGCTTCAGCGAAGCCATTCGGGTTTTGCGCCTTCATATCGGTCACGTCTCGATAATAGCCGACAACGCCCCCGATTGCCTTGACCCTCGGATTATCGATAGATGCCCATATCGCATATCCAACACCTAAGCAGACACCCGCTGCTCCGAGGCGCTCGCTATCCACGCTCGGATGAGCGGCCAGTTGCTCCAGTCCGGCTTTCAGGTCCTCAATTTTATCGGGGTAGTACTCGTATTGTCGGGGAAGCCCTCCGCTCTCTCCATAATGGCGATGGTCGAGACAAAGCGCGGCATAGCCTCGTTCAGCTAAGGCCGCGGCATAAACGCCGGTTACTTGTTCTTTGACGCTCGTCATCGGGCCACCTACAATGACCCCAGGAATTGGATGATCCGCAACTGGCAGGTGCAAATTGCCAACTACGGTCTCGCCTGACACATCAAATTCGAGTCTTTTTATCGTCATGGGCCTTTGGATTCCTAGAGAGTTAAGAGGGCTCGCTTCAACGCGATTTTGCGAGCTCGGGCATTTGAGTATAATGGTTTCCATGGTCAACTACGTACCTTGGAGTAACTATGCCGGAGCCAGATGCGTTCATAAGGATATGTCCGTCGCGCAACGTGTTGGCGCGGATCGGAGACAAGTGGAGTTCATTGATTATCGCGGCTTTGTCTGATGCCCCGCAGCGGTTTGGCGAGCTCAAACGGCGCTTAGACGGCGTTTCCCAAAAGATGCTGTCCCAAACGCTTCAGAACCTGGAGCGAGATGGCCTGGTGCTCAGGGAAGTCTTTGATCAACGCCCCTTACGTGTTGAATATTCGCTGACGCACTTAGGCGAGTCTCTTTCGCCATTGTTGTTAAGTTTGAAAGTCTGGTCTGAAGACAATTTGCACACCATCGAGCGCGCCCGCGAACGCTATGATGACAAGGTCTGAGATGCATTGTTTCTATCTCAGCGTCTCCCACCCCGAACGCGGCCCATCGATTGGCTTAGTCAGTTCCACATATTCGGAGACCGAATATGATTGAACTGCTCAACATCGCCGGCGCCGTTGGAACCATTGGGATGGGTTTGCTCGGTTTGGTGCTTCCGAAAGTAGCGGCAAAATTTGTCGGTCTTAGTTGGCAGACTCCAGAAGGCCAATCAGAGTTTCGGGCAACCTATGGCGGACTCTGGCTGCCTTTAGGCATCGTGCCGATCGTCACTATGGCTCCAATCGCTTTTTTGATCGCGGGGCTATGCTGGTTAGGGGCTGCCTTAGGTCGCGTTCTATCGATAATCTTAGATCGGACAAATACACGGAAGAACTGGGTGGCGGTCGCGTTCGAGTGCGTGTTTGCGATTTTACTGCTGGCCGGATCGCCGTTCTTCTAACCCGTCACAGCGGAAATCAGCGAGCGTCTTAGAACGCCCTAAAGCGAACGCTCGGCATGGGGCGGGAAACGCTCTGATGTAGACCAAATCCTGCCTTTCGATAATAGTCTGGAAGGGGGCACGGGATGAAACAAGTTGAACTTCAAAACCTGCTTGATGAGCTGACAGCAACGCTCGTCGCGCTCGGAAGCCCAAGACGCGCGGCGGCCGCGCAAAATGATAAGTCGACTCATTACGAGTGTTTGGCGATTCGGGTTCCTGTTCTTCGGCAGGTGGCAACGAAAGATTTCGCGCAAAAAGATCTTTCTCCAAAAGATCGGCTCGCGCTCCATGACTACATTTGGAAGCAAGCCTCCTATTATGAAGTTATGTCCATTCCGCTCCTATACTACTATGCTGAAGGACGAAAACGTCGCCTCGAGCGCTTCCAGTTCAACACAATCAAAAATTGGATCGACAGAGTGGACGATTGGGGACATGCCGACGGCTTGGGAGGCATTTTGTCCTTTTTCAACGAACAGTTCAAACAAGACGTATTCCCTTATTTGCAAAGCCTGAACCGACAAACCGATCTGTGGTCGATCAGAGTATCGATTGTTGCACTGGTTCACTATTCTGGGAAAAACGCTGTTTATCTGGCCACCGACGAGGCCTTTTCGCTATTGGAACCGCACCTTGAGCGTAAAGAAAAGTATATCGCGAATGCTGTCGGCTGGGTGTTACGTGAGTATCGTAGGAAGCATCCTCGTGTGACCGGGGAATTTGTCGAAGACAGGAAGCATAGGGTCTCTTCGATCGCGCTGCGCAGATATGAGCAGGCTTAGTTTTAAGTCGACATGGGGGCAATGAAAGGTGCGGAGATGGCCATAACTAAAATCGCAACGAGAGACCGCCGCGTGATTAGATGATCTCATATTCGACTTTGGGCACGAGCGATATGGAACGCTCAATCACCTTTTATGATGCTGTGTTCGGTGCGCTCGGTGCGACGCGAGAATCGACCACCGCCGAATGGACCCAGTACGGGCGATCGGGGGATCAAGCTAAAGTCTGCTTGACTGTGCCATACGACAAAAATCGAGCATCAGGTGGAAATGGGGCAATGCTCGCATTCAAGGCGGACAGTTACGATGCTGTCGATAAATTCCATTCCTTTGCATTAGACCTCGGTGGCACAGACGAAGGTGCTCCAGGCATTCGCGACGGAACCCACTACGTCGCATATATTCGCGACCCTGACGGCAATAAATTATGCGCGTTCACGCCAAAATGACTTGTCTTAGTCTACGAACGATTTTTACCCGATCTAGTTGGTGACGCGATTTCAGTGCGAAGGTCTGCAAGTGGCTTAAAATCGCCCCAAGTAAGCCGCTCATTCCGGCAAACTCGGGTATCTCGTGCCGCATGTCCCCACGAAGACTACCAGGGATCCCCGCCTGCGCGGAGATGAGCGGGTTTTGTATCCGACCGAGTTCAGTCGGTGCTAATCTTAGCTCCATGATAACCCACCGCTATCACTTGCCGCATTACCAACAGGTCGCCGTCTATTTCTGGCCGATCCTGTTCTTTGAGCTATGGCGGGTGGACCTTTGGCAGAATGAGACCGGGCGCATCGCCTTTGTCAGACCTGACAAATATGGCCGCGCCTGGGTGCCTTATTTTGAAGGCATGAGCCAGAAACCGCATGTGAATGACATGTATGTGCCCATCTATAAGCCCGATGATGTCGATGTGCTTTGCCCAGGTTGGGTCGAAAGCGCGCTTTCCCCTCCCGCAGACGCCAGCGCAAGCTGGGGTCTAAGGACCTCAATCTCCTATCTTGCTTTAGGCACGTTCATGCCATGGACCCCAGCTTGCGCTGGCGTCTACGGAGATCTCAAGCACCTCGAACCCGGCTAGCCCCCCGCGTCCTCCTCGACCGCGCAGCGGTCTGAGGATCCATCTCCCAATCCATCCACATACTGAGAACGCACGTGATGGACCCTCAGACGGCTACGCCGTCGAGGGTGACGCCTCCCCAACACCACACCTCCCAAACCCCGACCGCTTTCGCGCGCCGGGCCGCACGCGCATCCACAAAAAAAGGGCCCGCCGGAGCGGGCCCGAGAGAGCGGGACAGGCAGTTAGATCGGGCTTACATCTGCGTGTCGTCAGCGCCCTCTTCTTCTTTGGCCGCGGTCATGGCCGCTTCCATTTCGGCCTCGGAAATCATGCCGCTGGCATCGGCGTCAATTTCGATGAACTTCACCAAAGCATCCGCCGCGTCCATTTCGCCGGTCGAAGTTTTCCAAGTGACGAACTCAGACTCTGAGACAAAGCCGTCAGCATTGGCATCGACCGTGGCAAAGTCAGCGCCAGCGCTAGCTGTTGCTCCGAGTGCGAAAACGGCGAAAGTGGTAAGGATAATGGTACGGGTCATTTGAAGGTCTCCCTCGTTGCTCGCCACACCCTGTGGCAAGACCGAGGCTGCCTGAGCAAATCGAAAAAAACCCGTGACTTTTCCGAAACCTATCTAAACACGGAGTCACGACAAATTAGAAAGATCTGCGGGAATCCCAACGCTGACGACAGGTCCAGGCAGATCGTCGTGACGCGTTCGAGCCCTGAGACTGTCCTAGGTTTAATTCACCAAGCCAATTGGCCGCCCAGTCTACATCCGGAAAACCCCGAATCCGCGATCTTTGAACGGGGCATTTAGGGTTGCAGACAGCGCTAAACCCAGCACACGGCGTGTGTCAGCGGGGTCGATAATGCCATCGTCCCAAAGCCGGGCCGTCGAGAAGTAAGGCGAGCCTTCTTTCTCATAAAGCTCACGGATTGGGGTTTTGAACGCTTCTTCTTCCTCGGCAGGCCAGTCTTCCCCGCGCCGCTCCATACCGTCGCGCTTGACGGTCGCGAGGACCGACGCGGCTTGTTCGCCGCCCATCACAGAGATGCGCGCATTCGGCCACATGAACAGGAAGCGCGGGCTGTACGCCCGTCCGCACATGCCATAATTCCCGGCCCCAAAGGACCCGCCTGTGACCAGCGTGAGCTTGGGGACCGAAGCGGTCGCAACCGCGGTGACCATCTTGGCGCCGTCTTTAGCGATGCCCCCTGCCTCATATTTCGACCCGACCATGAAGCCGGTAATGTTCTGCAGAAAGAGCAATGGAATACGGCGCTGGTCCGCCAGCTCGATAAAATGGGCGGCTTTCTGAGCGCTTTCGGAGAATAAGATCCCATTATTGGCAAGGATCGCGACCGGCATGCCGTAAATCTTGCCGAAACCGCACACCAAGGTCTCGCCGTAGAGCTTTTTGAACTCATGAAACTCAGAGCCATCCACCGTCCGCGCAATAATCTCCCGCGCATTATAGGGCTCGCGCAAATCCTGCGGCACGAGACCGCGCAGTTCGAGCGGATCGTAAAGCGGCTCGGCGGGCTCTGACAGCCCCACCGGTTCAGGCTTCGGAACATGCAAGGTACGGACAATGGAGCGGACAATCGCCAGTGCATGATCATCGCTGGCCGCATAATGGTCGGCAACCCCAGACTGGCGCGCGTGGACATCTGCGCCGCCCAGGTCTTCGGCTGAGATCACTTCCCCTGTCGCTGCTTTCACCAAAGGCGGGCCGCCTAAGAAGATCGTCCCCTGCTTGCGAACAATGATCGTCTCATCGGACATGGCCGGAACATAGGCCCCGCCCGCGGTACATGAGCCCATCACCGCCGCGATTTGCGGGATGCCTTTAGCGCTCATATTGGCTTGGTTGTAGAAGATCCGCCCGAAATGTTCGCGATCTGGGAAGATCTCAGATTGGTGGGGCAAGTTCGCGCCGCCACTGTCGACCAGGTAGATGCAGGGCAAATGATTCTCGAGCGCAATTTCTTGCGCGCGCAGGTGCTTCTTCACCGTCATCGGGTAGTAAGTGCCACCTTTGATCGTCGCATCATTGCAAATGATCACGCATTCGCGCCCTTCGACGCGGCCAATGCCCGTTATGATGCCTGCGCCAGGCGCCTCATCATCATACATGTCATGCGCGGCTAAGGTGCCGATCTCGAGAAACGGCGTGCCCGGGTCAAGCAGCTTTTCAACCCGGTCTCGTGGCAGCAGCTTGCCGCGGGAAACGTGGCGTTCTCGCGCCCGCTCCGACCCGCCTTGTGCGGCTTTCGCGGTCTTTTCCTGCAACTCCTCAACCAGACCTTCCATTGACCGGCGATTGGCGGAGTACGCAGCCCCTGCGACGTCCAATTTTGACTTTAAGACAGGCATAGTGTGCCCTCCCAGAACGCTTTTTAACCTGCCATAACGAGCCCCGCCCGGCCTGTCATCCCGGCCTTGTGAAGCCTTGTCATCGAATCCTTCATCAAATTGCCCCATATTTGCATCAGTTCGAGTGAAAACGTGGAGAAAACTTGGATGGCCTTGTTTGGCGGCATGAGTTTGGACGTGGTTCCAGCCCTTGCTTCGATTAAATTTCTAGAAGACGTACCCCGCCGGGCTTTGAAAGCGGCGGGCAAAGAAGCGCGTTGGTTCTCCGTTCCCGCTGGTTGGCCGCTGTTTAAAGCCGGTGAGATGTCAGATTCGATCTTTTTCGTTCTCTCCGGCTCCTTTGGAGCTTTTAAGGCCATGCGAGATGGACGGTCTGAGTTTATGGGCCACATCCGCGCCGGAGAACCCGTCGGTGAAATGGCGATGTTTCAAGGCGGCGTTGACATAGATGGCGACGGCGCGCCGGACAATGTTCCGCATACATCTTCTGTTTACGCGTTGCGAGACAGTGAAGTTCTGGAAATTTCACGCGTGGGTTTTGCAAAGCTCAGCGCCGCTGAACCCGAAATTCTAACTGCCATGATCCGTTTGATCCTATCGCGCCTGAGGGAGGGCAATAAGCGAAATCGCCGAACAGCGCCGAAAGTGTTCGCTTTGGTGGCAACCTCGCCAACCATCGACCTCGACTTGCGCGCGTCAGCTCTACAAGACTCTCTGAAGAAGCTCGGCGTAAAATCTCGCATTATCGACAAGGACGAAGGCGATGAGAAGCCATCTGCCTATTTCGACACGCTCGAGCAAGAAAATGATGTCGTCATCCTGACCTCGACTATGGGGGATGACTCTTGGTATCGCTTATCCATGCGCCAGGCCGATCGGATTTGGGTCGTCGCCCGCGCAGATGCGAAGCCCTCTTATCCCCTTTTCCCTGAAGAGAACTCGCCTGCCCAATCCCTGAAGCTTGTGGACGTTTTACTTTTGCATCACGGCGCTGAGCGCAAAGCCTGCCGTCCTGCCGATTGGCTACGCGCATCGGGCGCAGCGCGCATCTTCCACTGGCATCAGGTCAAAGGCGACCACTGCGATCGCCTCGCTCGCACCATTGCTGGGCGCAGTGTCGGAGTCGTTTTCTCCGGCGGAGGGGCACGCGCTTATGCGCATATCGGCGTGGTGCGTGCCTTGCGGGAGCTTGGCATCCCGATCGATTTTGCAGGCGGCGCCTCGATGGGCGCGGTCGTCGCGGGCTGTGTTGCGATGGGCTGGGACGATGCTGAGATTGAACGACGAATTCGCAAGGGCTTTGTCGAGACCAATCCGCTTGGAGATTGGAACATTCCCGTCGTCGGTATGGTCAAAGGGCACCGCGTCGACTCGCGATTGAAAGAACATTTCGGAGACGCAGAGATTGGCGACTTAGAACTCCCCTTCTTTGCGGTCTCCACCAACCTGACCGATGGCGCCTACCGCGTACATCGCCAAGGTCTCCTGCGCCGCGCCTTGCGGGCAACCATCGCCCTGCCCGGCATCCTACCGCCAGTGATCGATGAAGGTGAAGTCTTGGTGGATGGCGCGGTGCTGAACAATTTCCCATCAGACGTGATGCGCGAGCTACAACGCGGCTTTGTCGTCGGCTGCGATGTCGCCCGCGCCCCTGAAGGATTGGATGCAAGTGAATTCGTCAACGCACCGGGCTTCTTAGGCTGGGTCGCGAAGCATGGCTTCTCAACCGCACCACCCATCGCTGGATTATTGATGCGATCTGCGACCGTCAGCGTAAATCCAAATGCCGGGCGCGAGCTCGTCGATGTCCTGGTTTTGCCAGAACTCAAAGACATCGAATTGCGCGATTGGAAAGCTTACGACACGGCGGTTGAATCCGGATATCAAGCCGCGATGACGGCCCTCAAACAGAGCGATTTGAAATCGAAGTGTTGTACGTTGAATGTGGTCTAAACCTCAGACATAAACGCTGAGAAAATTTACTCGTCAGCTGTCAGAGTACGTACAAATTGATACGCCATCACTAGAAACAGCAACACTCCGAGCAGCATCAAGAATGGCGGCATATAGATCGCCATAGTGTTCACGACCGTGTGTCCCGATTTAATCAATCCGAACTGGCTCGCCATGCCATATCCGCAAAGCGCCGCGCCAATCAAAGCCAATAGCCCAAAAGGGAGCGCCGCAAGCACGCCACCGCGCCATTTCTCATGCTCAGCATTCCCGTTCGCTTGCACGGCGCGCTCAATGCTCTCGGGCGTCACGGTGACTTCTTCGAGATCATCAATGATGTCTGTCTCCTGGAGCGGAGGCAGTAAGTCTTCAACGGGTTCCAGCGGTCCAGTCGGTTGATCGTGATCATCCGCAAGTGGTAGGTCCGAATGGTCCGGCCAGACCGACTTTTGAATCGGTTCTGTCCCCGCATCACCGGCCAATTCCGAAATCGCGGCCGTGATCTCCTCCGGCGTAGCGCCATCCGTCGCCGTCGCATCGGTCGTGACCTTGTCGCCATCCTCTCCCAGGATGCGGATCATCTGCTCGCGGACCGATTCCGCAGCTTGTTCAGTCGCCGTTAGCACCACAGGCAAGTCGCCTTTTTGGACCTCCTCAAGCGTCTCGATCGGATCCAAGCCCTCCAGCGCAACCGCGCTGCGCTCAACCAGTATCTCTCGTGGTGGTGGCGGCAGCGGCAGAGTTTCAGAATCGTGCATGGCTCGGTACAACCGAGACGAAGCTGTCGGCACCTGACCTGGTGACTTCAAGAATAGAGCTTTCTCGACCGCGCGGCGGCGGACCAAAGCATCGACAATTTGCACGCGGCCACCAATTTTGGCGCGACGCCAGGCGTCGAAGGCCTGCGCGGCTTCTAAGCGGTTACCGCCATTGAAGCTCGCGACAACATCGCTGCTTGCAAAGGATTTTGGCCCGATGTTGAACGCCAGAGACACCAAAGCATCGAACTCGTTTTGCGTTGTCGGTGCCAGGACGCATCGCATGACGAAGCGCTCAACCGGTGGCAAATCGTACTCGCGCAGGATGGCTTCGGCTTCAGATTCACTGACTCGGATACCTTCTTTCGCTTGGCGCACGTGCCCATAGCCAATGATCCAACGACCATTGGGCAAGCGTTCTGAACGTGGGCGGAACCCTTCAAATGTCTTTATGACATCGAGTCCCGCTTGAGATGTACGCATATTCAACGCCATCACCTGCTCCGGTTTGGGACAGATTTTCTGTCCAATGAGGATCGAAGTGCAAACTCTGCGCCGCGCCCTACGTCCACCGTATTTTATAATAAAAACAAGGTCGCAAGACCTAAGAAACTGAAGAAGGCCATCGTGTCGGTTAAGGTTAAAACGAAGACGGATGAAGCCACAGCTGGGTCAGCGCCCATACGTTTTAAGGTTAATGGCACGAGGATGCCTGAGACCCCGGCCCACAGGAAACTGGCCAGCATCGCAACTGCGAGTACGATGGCCAAATCCATCTCTCGAAACCAGAAATAGGCGACCAGTCCCACCCCGATGGCGAAAATAACCCCATTCACGAGGCCGGTTAACGTCTCACGAACCACCGCGCGGCGGCCAGCTTTACCTTCCATTTCACGCTCGGCGATCGCGCGCACGGCGACCGCTAGGCCTTGGCTGCCAGCATTTCCAGCCAAAGCGGCGACGACGGGCACATTGGATCGTTTGGTTCAGTTGGCAATCCTGATGCCCGTCG
>JBCBBY010000094.1:0-11392 GCA_038531195.1 Pseudomonadota bacterium | reverse complement strand
GTTCTCGGCCGGGAAATAGCGCTCAGCATAGACCTTGCCCGGCAATTCGCGCGCGCCGGGTTTGCCAGTCCAATGGCGGGCGGCGTCAGCATCGATGCCAAAGATACAGAGACCCATATTTTCTATCTTCGCCAATCAGGTCTCGGCATCGGCGATCGGTCCTACTATTTGAAGGATGATGAGCGCAGCCAAGAAATCCGCGATGGATATCTGAACTATTTGACGATCATGCTGGAAGCTGCCGGTGACCCAAACCCTGCAGACGCGGCCGCCAATGTCCTGGCTTTGGAAACAAAGATTGCGGAAGCCCATTGGGACCGCACGATGAACCGGGTCAGCAATCTGGTCTATAATAAGCTCAGCCGTGATGAGCTTATTGATCTTGCCGGTGATTTCCCGATCGCGGCGTTTCTCGATGCGCGCGGCTTGTCTGAACAATCGGCGTTTGTCGTCAGCCAGGTGATGCCGAGCGATGAAGAGATCGAAGAGCTTGGCCTTAGCGAAGAGCAGCTTGAAAAGATTTCTGGCGGCGGGATTGCGGCGATTGCGCAAGTGATCAGTAATGGTGAGATCGACCATTGGAAGTCTTATTTGACGGCTCGCTTCATCGCATCGAATGCGAGCGTCCTGCCGAAGAAGATCGATACAGCTAATTTTGAGTTCTTCAGCAAAACGCTGAGCGGGCAGGAAGAGCCACGTCCGCGTTGGAAGCGCGCCGTCAGTGCGGTTGAAGCCTCACTCGGCGAAGGCGTCGGCAAAGTCTATGCTGAGCGCTATTTCCCGGCCGAGAACAAAGCGGCGATGGACGAGCTAGTGGCCAACCTGCGGCTCGCCATGTCGGACAATTTGGATGAATTGCCGTGGATGAGCGACACGACGAAAGTCGAGGCGCGCGCCAAGCTTTCGAAGTTTACCCCAAAAGTGGGATACACGGAAAAGTTTGAGACCTATGACACTCTGAGCGCGGGTGACAGCGCGTTTGATAATCTCATGGCATCGCGCCAATGGGCGCGCGCGGAGAATCTCGCGAAGCTTGGACAACCCATTGATAAGACCGAGTGGGGTATGTTGCCGCAAACCGTCAACGCGTATTATTCCCCCACGCGCAACGAGATCGTATTCCCGGCGGCGATTTTGCAACCGCCTTTCTTCAACATCGATGCTGATCCGGCCATCAATTATGGTGCTATTGGCGGCGTCATCGGGCATGAGATTGGCCATGGGTTCGATGATTCAGGGTCGCGTTACGATGGCAACGGATTGCTGCGTAACTGGTGGTCGGAAGATGACCAGGCCGCCTTCGTCGATCTCACCGATGCCCTGGTCGGCCAGTATGATCAATTCTGCCCGCTCGATGATGGCGATACGTGCGTGAACGGACGCTTGGGCCTGGGTGAAAATACAGGCGATTTGGGCGGTCTATCCATGTCGTATAAAGCCTACCGCATGAGCCTCGATACGAATGGCGACGGCACGGTCAGCGAAGATGAAGAAGCGCCCGTCTTAGACGGCTTTACCGGCGACCAGCGGTTCTTCATGGCCTGGGCGCAGGTGTGGCGCAGCAAGTATCGCGACGAAGCATTGCGGCGGCAGATCGTGCGCGGCCCGCACAGCCCGCCTTATTATCGCGTCAACGGTATCGTTCGTAACTTTGACGAATGGTATGAGGCCTTCGATGTCGGTCCCGATCACGCGCTATATTTGCCACCTGAAGAGCGCATTCGGATCTGGTAGGTAGTCCTTCAATTTAATCATCAGAGGGCGGACAATTGTCCGCCCTTTTTGTTCGACTGTCGCAAAATTTAAAAAATTGTCTGTTCACCTATGGTTTGTGCAGCGCACCTTGAAGTAAGATCAGTCTAGGGTTGAACGGATGGGGCGGAATTATGCCGAAGCCGAAAACGGTACGTGCGTACTTTGATGGACTTGAACCACACCAAAAAGCGATCGCGCTCGGGCTCGAAAACGTCATCAAGAAACACTGGCCTCATCTCACTGTGAAGCTCGCCTGGGGCTTTCCTTGCTGGAGCGGCAATGAGCGCGTCTTCTCCGTCATCGGTCAGGCGGATCGGTGTAACCTCCAACTCTGGCAAGGCGCACGTTTGGCAGATGACTTTCTTGATCGCATTGAAGGCTCAGGCAAATCGCTCCGGCACGTCAAAGTGTTTAGCGAAGACGATATCAATGATGAGTTGATCGACATTATGGATCAAGCGGTCACTTTGGACGCCACAGCCCCGCAACGCGTGCGCTAATCCGCGGGCGGGGATCAAAAAGATTCGACGAAGAGATGACTTGACGGCACCCCGTCTTCAGCCCCATTTGTTCGCAACTGCACAAAAGAGCAAAACCGGACAAGCTTAGGAGGGCTTACCATGTCGAATTCAGATCCCGTTGTGATTGTTGGAATGGCGCGCACACCCATGGGGGGCTTGCTGGGCGACTTGGATGCGCTGTCGGCAAATGAGTTGGGCGCGGTTGCGGTCAAAGCGGCGGTCGCGGAAGCAGGTCTGGCTGCAGACGAAGCCGATGAGATTATCATGGGCAATTGCTTGCCCGCTGGACAAGGCCAGGCGCCTGCGCGTCAGGCTGGCTTTAAAGCTGGCATGGATAAGGGCCTGGAGGCCACCACGATCAACAAGATGTGTGGCTCGGGTCTGCAAGCCGCTGTGATGGGGCGCCAATCAATTGCTTCGGGCGACGCCAATATCGTGATTGTCGGCGGCATGGAAAGCATGACCAATGCCCCGCACCTGATGGATGTCCGCAAGGGTCACAAGTATGGCAACATGGCGGCCCAGGATCACATGGCGTTGGATGGTTTGACCGATGCGTATGCAGGCGGCCCAATGGGCGCGTTCGCGGATATGATCGCGGAGAAGTACCAGTTCACGCGCGAACAACAGGACGCTTATGCGCTGGAAACATTGAAGCGTGCGCAAACGGCGACGGAGAGCGGGAAGTTCGCGCGCGAGATCACACCGGTCACGATCAAAACGCGCAAAGGCGAAACCGTGGTCGACACAGATGAGCTGCCGCGCACGGCCCGCCCTGACAAGATCCCAACCCTGCGTCCAGCCTTCAACAAAGACGGCACCGTGACCGCGGCGAACGCTTCTGCGATTTCCGATGGGGCGGCGGCCCTGGTCTTGATGAAAGAGTCAGACGCGGCGAGCCGCGGCCTCACACCGATCGCCAAGATCGTATCGTCCTCCAGCCACGCACATGAGCCGGAGAACTTCACAACCGCGCCGGTACCAGCCATGGAAAAAGCGCTCGCCAAAGCGGGGTGGTCGAAAGACGAAGTCGGTCTTTGGGAGATCAATGAGGCGTTTGCGGTTGTGCCGATGATTGCGATGAAAGAGCTCGGCCTCAGCCATGACATTGTCAACGTCAATGGCGGCGCCTGCGCCATGGGCCACCCGATCGGCGCCTCTGGTGCCCGGATCTTGATTACCCTGCTGGCGGCGATGGAAGACCGCGACGTGAAAAAAGGCGTTGCCTCGCTCTGCATTGGTGGCGGCGAAGGCATCGCGATGTGCGTGGAGCGGGGTTAAGGCACTCGCTGAGCAGAGCCTTCGGCGTCTTAGCGGACGCTAGGCTCATGTTTTACTCTGCGCGCAAACGAAACATCACAGTGTCGCCAGCATCGCCTGCAATTCCTTTAACTCACGCGTTTTTTGGCGAGCCAGGTGCACGCCAAAAACTGTGGTGCCAATGAGGCACGCGAACCCGACCATCACCAACGGCATGAGAATCCATGATGAGACCTCGGTTGTGCCGCCATCGTCAGATAGCCGCGCCCACACATAGCCTGCGATGACGCTGGGAAATGAACAAGAGTAATAATAGCGGCCGAGGTTTCTGGCCGCCTTGGTGCGCTTAATCAGGAAGGGCAGCAATTTCTCTGGTTCCTCTGAATAGGCCGCGACCAGTTTTGCTTTGTCGCGGCGATATTTCCACCAGCTGCCGATGATCGCCACAAAACCGATTAGGGTCAGCAAACCGTTGGTTGGAATGCGTCCCAAGAATTCCATCGCTGCCGTGATCACCAGTGCGCCTACGCAAACTGCAAAGCTAATCTGATTGAGGCGGCGTAGCCTTTGGTTGTGTCGCTTTAAGCGATCAATGAGAGGCGCCGTATCAACTGGACCGCTGTCCTGCCAAAGTTCGTTGAGATCGCCAAAATCATTTGTCTCTGGAGCGTTTAGCGAGTCCGTCATACTGCGACCTCATGTTTTGGCGCTGTGTTCATTCGTTTGGCCAGTTCAGTTTTTGCGCGATGCAGGCGCACACCAACATTATTTGCTTTCAGCGAAAGCGTTTCGGCGATCTCGGCGTTGGTAAACCCTTCGAGATGCAGGCTGACCACCTGTTTAAGCGGCAGGTCCAATGCGCGCACAGCCATGACCAAGCGATCTCGTTTTAGTGAGAGGTCAGCTGCATCTTCTTGATCGCTATCTGGATCAGCAACGCTTTGTGCGAAAGTTACATCAACTTCCTGCAGACGGCGCGTCGCTTTGCGCACATGATCAACTCCCACATTGTTAGCGATGCGCGCAACAAAGGTCTTGAGACTGGCGTCACCTCGATATGAAGGCAGCGCGCGAAACACCGCTAAAAAAATGTCTTGCGTCAATTCTTCAATCAAGGCCGGACGCTTCTCATAAGTGGACGCAATACGAGATACCATTGCCGCAAACTCTCGGACTAAATCGTCAAAATCAATCTTTGAATGGCGGGCCATAATCCTCTTAGTCGTCCAATTTTGATTCGTATTACAGACTTAGTGCAAAAATATTTTTTGTAAGAGTTTCAGATGGATGCCGACTGTTTTCCTGCCATATCACGAAAGGAGAACGGTATGACACGCACTTATCGATTGAGCCTCACATTCAGCATTGCAGCCGGATATGCAGTGCTCGCAATTCTACTCTTTAGCTTCCATGAGGCACCCGCCAGCGTTGCCTCTGAGCTTATTCCATTTTTGCTCGTTGGCCTCGTTGGATTGGGGGTTGTTTTATTCGCGCCGAACAAAGAAACCGCGGCCCCAGCGAGCGCATCGAAGACACAGTTCAGCTTTTTCGGGTGCGGTCAAAAACTGTCCGTGGCGCAAATGGCCGGACTGGGCGCTGCTGGATTCTTTTTCGGCGCATTGATCCACAAAGTCATCCGGCTCATCGCCTAACCCCCTCCACAAAAAACCAATCTAGGAATTCAAAATGTCACGACTGAAGAATACTTTGACCGCTGCGAGCATCGCAATCTTCACAGCTCCGATCGCCCTCAGCCAGCCGCCTGCCTGGCTTGTGAGCGATGCGGATAGCGAAATGGTTCTATTCCCGACGGTACACGCATTGCCAGATGGCATTGAATGGCAATCGGAAGCTTTAAAAGGCGCCATTGAGCGCGCTGATGAAGTCTGGACGGAGATCGGCAAAACAAATGACCCGTCGCTACAGCCGGAGATCCAAAAATTGATCGCGACTTACGGTATGTCACCTGACACACCTTTATCTTCGAGGCTGAACGACGAACAGCGAGCAGACCTCATGGTCGCCCTTCAAAATCTTGAGGTCCCGCCCGCGGCCATTGAATCGCTCCAGCCTTGGTTGGCTGCGCTCATGCTGACCCAGGCTGATTTGGCGCGCGGAGGAATTATCGGAGAGCGCGGTGTTGAAGCGGGATTGGCGGAACTGTTTGATGATCGCCCCGTCCGAAACCTTGAAACCGCGGCGCAACAAACGAAGCTGCTGGCAGAGTTCGATCCTGATCTTCAGATCGAATTCTTGATGAGCGCGGTTGAAAGCATTGGAACTTCGGCGGATCGCTTGAGAGAGATTTCTCAAGACTGGGCTGAAGGTGACCTGTCAGGAATGGAATCTGAACTTCTGGCTGAGATGCGCGCAGACTATCCAAAGATTTATGCCGAAGTTTTCACCATTCGCAATCAGGCTTGGGCTGAATTGCTCGATGTAGAACTGCGCGGATCTGGCACTGACTTCGTCGCTGTCGGCGCAGGACACCTATTAGGCGATGACGCCGTCCAAGTGCTCTTGCAAGACTATGGTTATACGGTTCGACAGATCGATCTGAAGGACGCTTTCTGATTTATTTAAGGGCGTGAGACTGCCTCACGCCCTTAATTTTTTATCTTCTTATGCTCGCCGAACCGACCGCAGGCGCAACCCGGACCTACCCCGCCGGGACGTAATCACTGACCAGTCCAAGCGGCACAGCCGTCGTGCGTTTTGCGACATTAATGATGATCCTGGACTGGACATCTGACACCAGTGCCGACCCAAGCAGTTTTTCGCGCAGGAACTTGTCATAGGCGTACATGTCTGTCGTCGTGACGCGGATGATATAGTCGACCGCCCCGGTCACTGTCATACATTCCATGACTTCCGGCCACTTGCCGACAAGGTCTTCAAAGGCTTCAAGATTGTCCTTGCTTGGCAGCGCCAATTTGACGTTGGCGATGACTTCAAAGCCAAGCCCGAGGGATTGGCGATCGAGCAAGGTCACGCGGCCTTTAATAATTCCGGCTTCTTCCATCCGCTTGATCCGGCGCCAGCAAGGCGACGAGGATAAGCCAACGCGCTCGGCAATATCTGCCACAGAAAGAGACGCGTCTTTTTGGATTAAGTCGAGAATCTTGGCATCAATAGCATCTAATGGTTCTGACAAATTTTCCCCCGGAAGCGAAGAATTTTAGATAATTATTGCTTAAATTAGCCCATATCCGACAAAGAAGGCAAGCATTTTCATGTTATTATTGGGATATATGACCTAAACGCAACACTGGAGAGGTGCGCTTTGGAACATCGTGAAGTCACGCTGGACGACAAATATGATCTTGTCGAGGGAAAAGCGTACATGACCGGCATACAAGCCTTGGTCCGCCTACCCCTCGATCAGAAGCGGCTCGATTTGCAGGCGGGGCACAATACGGCAGGCTTCATATCTGGGTATCGCGGCTCGCCTCTGGGCGGATATGATCAGCAATTGCGCGCCGCTCAGACATGGCTGGATGCACACGATATCAAATTCTGGGAAGGCCTGAATGAAGACCTTGGCGCGACAGCGGTTTGGGGGTCCCAGCAATTGGGGCTGTTTCCGGGTGCACAGCGGGATGGCTTGTTTGGCATTTGGTACGGAAAAGCCCCCGGGGTCGATCGTACGGGTGACGTCTTTAAGCATGCGAACGCAGCCGGTACATCCGCGCTTGGCGGCGTCTTGGCGGTGCTCGGCGATGATCATATGTGCAAATCGTCGACGCTGCCGTCGCAATCTGAATATGCGATGCAAGACGCAGAGATCCCGGTGCTTAGCCCGGCCTCGATCCAAGATGTATTAGATTATGGTCTGCATGGCTGGGCGATGAGCCGATTTAGCGGCGGCTGGGCGTCGATGATCGCGCTTGCCGATACGATGGATAGCGGCGCGGTGGTCGATATCTCGCTCGACCGGATGCAGTTCGTGCAGCCCGATTTCGTGTTTCCGGATGATGGCGTGCATATGCGGCGGTCAGATCCGCCGCTGGAGAAAGAGCGGCGCCTGCGCGAGTTCAAGCTTCCCGCGGCGCAAGCCTGGGTGCGCGCCAATCAGCTCGACAAGGTGATACTACCGAGTGCGAAACCGCGCATCGGTCTGATCGTCAGCGGGCAGGCTGCGCGGGATGTGTTTGAGGCGCTCTCGGCGCTCGGGCTAACCCCCGACGAGGCGGCCAAGCTTGGGGTCTCAATCTACAAAGTCGCAATGCCTTGGCCTTTGGAACAAGAGGGCATTCGCGCGTTTTGTTCCGGGCTAGAGCGGGTCTTGGTCATCGAGCACAAGAGGCCGCAGATTGAAGAGCAATTGCGGGCGGCGCTCTATCCTTTGCCCGAGAAGAAGCGTCCGATCTTGGAAGGCAAGCGCACGGCAGAAGGGCGTCCGCTTCTGTCGCAAACCGGATCTATTCCTGTCCCTGAAATGGCGGAAGCGCTGCGCGGCATCTTGCCGAAGGGCTGGGATACAAAGAAAGCAGATGCGTATTTCGCGCGTGTCGGGCGGGCCGGTGAGGCGGCCCGTACGAATGCCACGCCGACGGTGCGTACGCCGCATTATTGCTCTGGCTGTCCGCACAATACCTCGACCGTTGTGCCAGAGGGCTCGCGGGCGCTGGCCGGGATTGGCTGCCATTATATGGCGAACTTTATGCCAGACCGAAACACTGACATGACCAGCCAGATGGGCGGCGAAGGCATTGCCTGGGTGGGCCAACATTTCGCGACAGATGAAGACCATATGTTCGTCAATCTCGGCGACGGCACTTACTCGCATTCAGGGTCATTGGCGATCCGAGCGGCGGTGACGTCAGGCGCGAATATCACCTACAAAATCCTCTATAATGATGCGGTTGCGATGACGGGTGGACAGACTGTGGAGTCGGGTCAGACGCCGCAACAAATCGCAACGCAGGTCAAAGGCGAAGGGGTCGAGACGATTGTCATCGTCACAGAAGACCCCGTCCGTTATGCGAGCGTCAAAGGTCTGCCGCGCCGTGTCCGAATTTATGACCGCGCCGATCTCGACAAAGTGCAAAAGCAATTGCGCGAAACGCCGGGCGTGTCGGTACTGATCTATGATCAAATCTGCGCCACGGAAAAACGCCGGCGCTCGAAGCGCGGGCTGCGGGCCCCGGACCGCACCCGCGTCCTGATCAATACTGAAGTCTGTGAGGGCTGCGGAGATTGCTCAATCAAATCGAATTGCCTGTCTGTAGAGCCGGTTGAAACCGAACTCGGGCGCAAGCGCCGGGTCAATCAATCGACCTGTAATACAGACCTTTCCTGTGTGAACGGGTTCTGCCCGAGCTTTATGACGATCACGGATGGGGAGTTCACGGCGGATGACCAACCCCGCCCGGAGATTGACGCGACCAATTTGCCGCTTCCCGAAACACCAAGCTTAGAGCGCGCCTGGAATATTCTGTTCACCGGGGTCGGTGGCACAGGTGTGACCACAGTTGCGGCCATCCTTGCCATGGGCGCGCATGTCGATGGCAATGCAGCGTCGAGCCTCGACATGACAGGCCTCGCGCAGAAGGGCGGCCCCGTGCTCAGTCACCTGCGCTTTGCCCGCGAACCCGATATGATCTCGACGGGACGCGTGCCGCCGGCCAGCACTGATTGTATGATTGCTTGCGACTTGGTCGTAGCCGCCGGGGGCGACGCGCTAAACTTGATGGATGTTGAGCGCACCGCTGCCTATGCAAATAGTGACGTGACGCCGACCAGTGAGTTTATTCGCGACCGGTCGAAAAAGTTTGAGAGCGACTTGCTGGCCGCGCGCGTCAAACGCCAAGCCAAAGACTTCGCCGCCTTCGACGCCGAAGCGCTGGCCATCTTGTATTTCAATGAGGCGATTTACACCAATATGATCATGGCCGGTTATGCCTGGCAGAAAGGTCAGATCCCGGTTTCCTTGCGCGGTGTCTATCGCGCGATCAAACTCAATGGTGTGAAGGCCGATGACAATATGGCGGCCTTCGATCTTGGCCGCATCGCTGCGTATGATCCAGAGCGTTTGGAAGCGGCGAAAGACCCGCGCGGGCATATCTCGCCGATGAGCTTAGATGAGTTGATCGAAAACCGCGTGGAGCGCCTTACTGGGTACCAAAACGCGGCCTATGCGGCGCGCTACCGTGCGCTCGTGGACCGCGTCCGCACCGCCGAGACCGAGGCAGACTTGGGCGATCGATTGTCAGAAGCTGTGGCGAGGTACGCCTATAAGCTCATGGCCTATAAAGATGAGTATGAAGTCGCTCGGCTTTGGACAGATGGGAAGTTCGATGCTTATCTGGCCAAGAAGTTTAAGGGCGGCAAAGTCTCTTACCACCTCGCGCCGCCGCTCAACTCCAAAAAGGATGAGAACGGACATCTGAAGAAAAAATCGTTCGGCCCGTGGATGAAAACGGGCTTCAAACTGATGAAACGATTCAAGTGGCTCCGCGGGACGCGGCTCGATCCGTTTGGATGGACCGATGAGCGGAGGCTCGAGCGGAAGCTGCGCGATCAGTATCTCGACAATGTCGATCGTTTAATCGCGGATCTGACGGCAAAGAATCATGAGCTTGCCGTAGCGATCGCTGAGGTCCCGGATGACATTCGCGGATATGGGCACATCAAAGAAGCGTCGATCGGGCAGGCGGCTGCGAAAGAAGCTGAGCTGTGGCAGCACTGGCCACAGGGCCCGATGCCGAGATCGAAAACGACATTGATCGCTGCAGAGTAAGCGCGAAGCGTCTCAGCAGCGATCAATTGTTTGGTCGTCTATTTCGAAATACGCAGATCCGAGATCGATGTCGCGATCGATTTGTACGCATCGGTGAGCTGTTCCGCCGTCTCCGGTTCGAAGTAATAATCGCTTCCCGAAGCGCAGTAGGACAAGACGTCCTGGCCGGCTGTTGGAGCGTTTAGCGCGACGGCATAGACCTTGATGTCCGCTTCTTTCATATTGTCGCAAAGATCTTCAGCTTGCTCCGCAGAATCGCCCTGCTCCGGGAAGACTTCCGTGTTGAACGCACCGTCCGTCATCAAGATCACGACTTTGGCAGAATCTGGTTCGCTGTAAGCGAGCGGCGCTGCCGTACCGTCGAAAATGTGATCCCATTCTTCCGAGATAAGATACCACGTCCAAGCAATCCCGAGGTGACCCGCGGTATAGCCGCCCGCGCTGAGCGAGGTCACGTAGGTGTTCAGCGTGTTGCGATTGTTTGTGAGTTCGACGGGCTCAGCGCTGCGGCATTCGTCACCATCATAGCGGCTATGGTCGACGCGATTGGGGTGACCGACTTTCCATTCACCGCCGTCTTCGTCATCAAGATCGGCGACAAACCAAGCCTGTTGGTGCGCAAGATAACCGCCAGATTCTGGCGACGCATCGGTGAACGCATCCGTGCCATCTCGTTCCCACACGCAAGTTGATGTCAGTGTGTAGGTCTCAGTTTCGGTCGTTAAGACTTCTGCTTCCGGTTCCGCAATCTCAAAATCGACGGTCTTGTTGAAAATGCGGTCGCCCTTTCGGTTGTCGCGCTCATAAAGACGAATGCGCAACTTATACTCGCCATATTCAAGCGTTCCATTGTAATAGTTGCCGCCAGAATCCCCGAATAAGGCATATGGTGATCCGTTTTCATTTTGAGTATGACGGTCATCACCGCTCAGTTTTAGCTGAGCGCTTTCGTCGTCGCGATAGATATCGCTGCCGGATGGGACCGAATGTAGATCATACATCCGTGTGGAACACAGGTGAATCCAGGGAGCAAGGGGAGCAACAACCTTCGCCCGGCCGGGTGTTTTTTTACCCCCCTCCCCTCCCGTTAGGTTTGCCAAAAGTGACCAAAAAC
>JBCBBY010000093.1:0-11532 GCA_038531195.1 Pseudomonadota bacterium | reverse complement strand
AAAACGGATTCACACCCGGTGCAGAGGCGACTGTTCTCTTGCCGCAAACCGTTGCACCGCCTTTCATTCCGTTGATCTGTTATGAAGGCTTATTTCCGGAAATTGTTCGCCAAGCCCAACCGCAGCGAGACGCGGCTGAGTGGATTGTGGTCGTTTCTAATGACGCCTGGTTCGGCGGTGGCCTAGGTCCTGCGCAGCACTATGCCCAGAACCGTTACCGCGCGATCGAAAGCGGCTTACCAATGGCCAGAGTCGCGACTCGCGGGGTCACAGCAATGGTAGATGGTTACGGCCGAGAGTTCGGAACCGGAAATCCCTTCGCCGGTGATCCCTCGGGCTGGCGCTCATCTGTATTACGGTCTCCTTTACCTCAGAAGTTGAATACAACAGTTTATCAAAGATTTGGCGAAACTTTTTACTGGATCGCAATAGTTTTTATGTCGGGCCTAGCTTTTATTACTTGGCGGCGCTAAAAGACTTCTACGTGTATAGAAAGTTGGGCGGTGGATGTCTGAGAATAAAGTGCCGAGTGGAATAGATCGAATAGTTGGACAAAGACTAAGATGGCGGCGTCGAGAACTTAAATTGACGCAAGAACAGCTGGGCGAAAAGCTCGGTCTTACGTTTCAACAAGTGCAAAAATATGAGAAGGGCGTGAATCGCATCTCAGCGGGCCGTTTATTTGAAATGGCCCAAGTTTTGGGAATCACGATTACTTATTTTTACGAAGGCGTGGACGATATGCTCGACACCGCGCAACGCTTCATGGTGCATGAGAGTGACCGCCCGCCGAGCCTGCCGGTTATGGATGGCGAAGCCATGGAATTGGTCAAAGCCTTTCAAAAAATCGACGATAAGCTTCTGCGCCGATCCTTGCTTGATACCATTCGCGCGGCCGCTTCGACCAAGGAAACTGGATCAGCGGCTTAACCATCGCCTGTGGCGCGGAAGCGACAGCTATAATTCTTTTGCAACTGCGAAAGAAATCCACGGTTGCTTTGCCGCACCGCACAAGCAACCTATTTCCGTTAGAACAAATATTTCCGACGGGAGACGAATGTGGCTGAGATCAAGACCGTAGGCGTGGTCGGCGCTGGGCAGATGGGAAATGGGATTGCACACGTTTGTGCGCTGGCAGGGTATGATGTCATCCTGAGTGACATTTCGCAGGACGCGCTCACTGCAGGACTCACAACGATTGAAAAGAATATGGGCCGGCAGCTGTCTCGGGAGTTGATCTCTGTCGACGAGATGAAAGTGGCACAGGCCCGTATCTCGACGAGCGTTGGTCTCGAGCCGCTGGGCCAGGCTGATCTCGCAATCGAAGCTGCGACGGAGAACCGCGATGTAAAAGAGAAGATCTTCGCCGATCTCTGCAAAGTTGTTCCTGATCATGCTTATTTGGCAACGAACACGTCTTCCATCTCCGTAACGCGTTTGGCTTCGACCACCGATCGGCCCGAACGGTTTATCGGACTGCACTTTATGAACCCCGTGCCGCTGATGAAACTCATGGAGATCATTCGCGGGTTGGCCACCGATCAAGACACATACGATATGGCGATGACCTTCGCCGAGCGTCTTGGCAAGACGACGACCAATGCCGAAGACTACCCAGCTTTTATCGTCAATCGCATCCTGGTGCCGATGATCAATGAGGCGGTCTATGCGCTATATGAAGGGGTCGGCACGGTTGAGAGCATCGACACCGCCATGCGGCTCGGAGCGAACCACCCGATGGGACCGCTAACGCTTGCAGATTTCATTGGTTTGGACACCTGTCTGTCGATTATGCAGGTGCTACATGACGGCCTCGCGGATACCAAGTACCGGCCTTGCCCACTGCTCGTGAAGTATGTTGAAGCCGGCTGGGTGGGGCGCAAAGTCGGACGTGGCTTCTACGACTATTCCGGCGATGCACCTGTCCCAACGCGCTAACTTAAGCCGCGCGTTTCTCGCCCAGCAAGATAACCTTGATATCTCCGCCTGTGTTGACGCTCAAATAGAGCAGGTAGGCCGATAGGAATAATATGCCCCCGGTCGCCGCGAAGAGCGATAGGACCCAACCCAGCGGCGAAAATTCATTGCGCCAAAGGCACCACAGCGCCGAGAGAAGCAAGAATCCGGCAAAGTCGAAATTAAACTGCCCCTGCCAGGTCATGGCTTGGATCTCAGCGAAGAAAGGCGGGATCAGGTTCCAGCCATGCGCCGCGCCCACCATCAGCGTGTAGACCAAAAGCGCGACGAACAGCGCGACTAAGAAAAAACGAAAAGGCATCATGCGGATGTCTCCTTTAGTTGAGCAGATTGAGGGGATGCCGCGCGCCACATGGGGCCCACCGCGATCAGTAAAATGATGAAATTGAAAAACAGATTTGATGCATTTCCGGACGCAACTGATCCCGAACTGTCGAGAATGAACCAGGCGACCGCACCGGTCACAACGGATTTTCGAACCCCTTCAGGCGCAGCGTCATAGACCCAAACTGAGAGACACCAGATCGTGATCCCCCAGCCGAGCAGAAACCCGCCGGTGAGCGCGGACAAGAACCTCGTATCGGGTGAGTCAAATGTTGTGCCGCCATCAAGAGGCCAGCTTAGAAAATCCAACGTCCAACGTGCGGGTTCTAAGGTTTCGGCCATGGTTCCGAAAAAGAATATGGGCCCAAAGGATCCAACCACGACCGCCGTGACTTTGAGCCAAAACTTGTGAAACGCGTGAGACATGACATCTTCTTCCGTGTGATTCTGCTTCGAGATAATCGCAGCCCGTGATTGGAATCAATTACCTCTGAGGTAACTGACGCGCGGATCGAAGTTGGATATAGCTGCTGGCATGGTACAGTTCTCAGATACGCTTAAGGCCTGGCGTCAACGCCGGCGATACAGTCAGCTCGAGCTCGCGGTGGAAGCCGGGGTGTCTTCACGACATTTATCATTTCTGGAAACGGGTCGGTCGAATCCGAGCCGCGAAATGATTGGACGGCTCGGAGACGCATTGAACCTGCCCATGACAGCGCGCAACCAGTTGCTCACTCAAGCGGGGTTCGCGGCGCGCTACCCACAACGCAGCTGGGAGACCGATGAGATGGCGCCAGTGCGGGCTGCGGTCTCTCACACGCTCACCCAACATGCCCCCTACCCAGCGTTGGCGATTGATCGACATTGGACGATCCTGCAACTCAACCGGCCAGCAGAGCAACTTTTCGCGCTCATTGGCGCGGCGGTAGGCGTTAGCTTGATCGACATCGTTCTCGATCCGCACGTTCAATCCATGATCGAGAATTGGCCCGAAGTGGCGCATCATTCGGCGCAGCGCCTGCGGACGGAAAGCATCGCCCGCGGCGGAGACGAAAAGCTAGATGACGCGATTGAGGCCTTGTCTCAGTTTCGTCCGCCTCAGTCTCTGCCGACCCTGCCTGTGACGCCCACCGTTTACCGAACCGGCGATTTGCGCCTATCGCTCTTCTCGACGATCGCCTCATTCGGCACGCCGGAAGATCTCGCGCTGGATGATGTTAAGCTCGAGCTGTTCTTCCCAAGCGATGACGAAACTGACGCTTTGTTGCGAGCGATGGACGCATAGGCAACGCTTCCAACACGCGCCCGTGCGCAGACAAAACTGATCGAATGCACCGCGAGCGCTTGACGGTGGTCGCGCCTTCCGGGACGGTGCAAGCCTTCGTAACTGCAATAAGAGTCCCGAATGTCAAACGCCCAAAGCTTGGACAATGTTATCAACGAATTTGTCCAACCGGTAACGGACGCCATCTCGACCTTCATATTCTATGATGTCACCATTGCCGGATCGGACGTGCCTCTGATTGTCTGTTGGCTGATCTTTGGGGCGTTTTTCTTTACGGCCTATCTTGGCTTCATCAACATTCGAGGCTTTGGCCATGCCGTGAACGTCGTCCGGGGCAAGTATGCCAACGCTGAGACCGATGGCGAAATCACCCACTTTCAAGCGCTGACCGCGGCCGTGTCTGGCACGGTCGGAATCGGTAATATTGCCGGGGTCGCGATCACCGTTTCGATCGGCGGCCCAGGAGCCATCTTCTGGTTGATCGTGGCAGGCCTGGTCGGCATGAGCACAAAGTTCGTCGAATGTACGCTCGGGGTAAAATATCGCCAGGTGAATGCCGATGGCTCCGTATCAGGCGGCCCGATGTATTATTTACATAAAGGGCTTGCGGCGCGGGGGCTCCCTTCGCTCGGAAAGTTCCTTGGGCTGTTTTATGCCATTAGCATCATCATTGGATGCCTCGGTATTGGAAACATGTTTCAATCCAATCAGGCCTATGTCCAACTGTTGCAAGTGACGGGCGGCGAGACCAGTCCCCTCGACGGAAATGGATGGATCGTTGGGATCGGGCTCGCCGGCCTTGTCGCCTTGATCATTTTGGGCGGCATCAAGTCGATCGCCCAAGTTACATCGCGGCTCGTCCCGTTCATGGTCGTGCTTTACATTGTCGGCGCGTTGGCCGTTGTCGCGCTGAATGCTGCGAACCTACCAGCGGCAATTGCCTCCATATTCGCTGGAGCATTTACGCTGTCTGGCGCCTTCGGGGGCGTTCTTGGCATTATGATCATTGGCTTTCAGCGCGCCGCGTTTTCAAACGAAGCTGGCATCGGGTCAGCAGCCATTGCGCATTCCGCAGTCACGACAGACAAACCAATCAGCGAGGGGTTCGTTGGGCTACTCGAGCCATTCATCGACACGGTTGTCATTTGCACGCTGACCGGTTTGGTCATCATCACAACCTTCCCGCCAGAGTCTCTCACATCGAATGAACTGCAAGGCATTGAACTGACCTCCTCGGCTTTTGAATCCAAGATTTCATGGTCCCCCGTGCCGCTTTCAATTGCAGCTATCCTGTTTGCGTTTTCAACCATGCTTGCCTGGGCCTATTACGGCACCCGGGCTTGGACATATGTTTTCGGGGAAGGGCGCGGGAAAGAGTATGCGTTCAGTCTGATTTTTTGCGCGTTCATCGTGATTGGCGCGGCGGTAAAATTGGAAGCGATCCTCGATTTCGCTGACGCTTTGATTTTCGTCATGGCCATACCAAACCTGTTCGGGCTTTATATTTTGGCTCCGGAAATCAAACGCGACTTAAAGGCTTATTTTGCGGACCTGGACGAGATGGAACGGTCGACTTGAGTGGATGCGATTTGGTTTAGTGCAGTTGGCACCCGGGCGGCTTTCGGTCAGCAACGGACCGAACTCCACTGGGCCCTCATCCTGAGCGAAGTCGAAGGATCTAGGGCCCTGCTTCCCAGAAGCCCGCCTCGCCCTTCGACTTCGCTCAGGATGAGGCAAAAAGGATCTGTTTTCCTGACGCAAGTCAGGACCCATGGCGGTTGAGCGCATCAGCCAGCCGCCATGGATGCCAACTAACGTTGGCAGAACGGAACGGGGTCAGAAAAGTGTAACCCCAGCTCTTTCAGCCCCGGCGAGAAAAGTATGGCGCCACAAACAGGATAGGATCTCCTGCTTCGATCGCACGCGCAGCCAAATGCGCGCGGATGCGGGTTTCCGGGTCTGTATGGTCGAACAGTGATCGGATCTGCCGCAAGCTGCTGGCGTCCTCAAAATAAGCGAGAATAGCGAGCCCGTCTTCGCGGACCTCGCGCGACTCATGTTGTAAGGCCTGTCTGGCATGCTCGAGAGCCTGGGCCGGCGCAGTTAGCCAGGCTTGGCTTAGAGCCCGCCGTGTGCGGAAATTCATATGATGCTCGCACCAGTCCATCAGAAAACTGAACCAGACCCGCAGATTGAGGCGCGCCAGCTTAGACTTGCGATCCAAATAGCGGACCATCCATTCGCGGTGGCTGCGATGATTAAGGGCGCGCGTCAGCTCATCGCGGCTCAGCTTGCGCCGAGACGTCCAGGTGGCGCAGAAGACATCCTGGATATAGGTCGGGACAGCCTGCATCTATTCGTCTCCCACCGCCGCGCGAAGCGATCCACCCATCAGGCGAAGTCCGCGCATTTGCTCTTTGAAGGAGAGAGACAGAACCGGCATACAAGTCTTATTGACATCGACAATGTAGATTCGGTTATCGGTCATGTCGCGCATCACGTCGATACAGCCAAAATCGAGCCCGATCTCTCGGCAGAACGTGGCGATTTGTTTTTGCTCGTCCGCTGAGAAGACCTCATTGGCGGTGCGCACATCCGTATTCAGATAGCTGGTGCCGAACCGCACTTCGAGCGCCTTGTATTTGTGGAAGACCGCAGGGATCGCGCCTTTGACCACAGCGGTTCTGAGATCTTCGCTGCGGACCCCATCATTCGCGGTTTCGATGAAGCGTTGATAAATCGCGCCGTCTTCCAAGTCTTGAGCCGAAATCGGGCAGGTCACGATCTTGCCATCATGGGTGCCGTTCAAGTCTGATTTACAGACAGCCGGCCCTTCATAAGTCAGCGGGTCTACGGTCAGCGAATAGCCGAACACTTTCTCAAATACAGCGCCGACATGGGATTTGGAAATATCCTCAATCCGATGATTGAACGCACGGCTGCGTTGGCTGTCAGTCAACCGCCGCGCGGAGCTGGTAAACGTGTCATCTTCGAAGACGAAAATCGTATCCGCGGCCTCTAAGTCCGAGGTGATTTTCAAGTCGCTCACCTGTGAGACGAGCCAAATATTGTACCAGGGCGGCGCGCTTTGCGGATAAAAGGCGATGGTGTGTTGTGGACGTTGGGTCTTGAATAGCCGTGTGATGTTGAGCAGCACAAAATAAGTATAGAGCTGCACCCCGCTGAACACGCTTTTGAAGAAAGAACGGTCGAGCGAGACGCGCGCGCGCGGATGCGGCACGTGCAGTTTCTTGTCCTTGATCCGCATCCCCCGCAAATAGCCAAAAGACCGGGAGACAGCAGCAAACGCAGAAATTTGGGTCATCTCTTTTCGCAGCTCCAACGCGATGTTGAGCGCTTAAACTATGACGCGATCGAAAAGAACACCAGACCCGTTGCGGACACGCTCGGTAAAATATCCGTGCGTGAGATGAAGAAACCGTCGAGACGAGGTTCGCCTAGCTGCGCCACCGCAGCGTGGTTGGCTTGATCTTATTTACAAAGTTGCGGTCTTCAGACCGCGACGCCGCCCATTCTTTTTTCAGCATCTGATACCACTTGGCTTGGACATCGATATCGTCGATCCACATCATCGCTTTTTGGTGTTCCATGCCGAGATTTTGCAGATCGACCATATCGCCATCTTGGCGCAAGAATTTGCGCGCCATCGGCTTTGCGAACGGGATCGCGAGATTCAAGAGCGGCGCGCCCGTCCACCAGGTGAGTTGCGTAATGCGCGTCCGCTTAGGTGCTTCCGGCGTCAGGCAGGTCAATGTCAGCAGTCGGGCTTTGTCATTGGAAATTATTTCCCAGCGAAAACCAGGCAGCTGGAAACGAATCTCGGTTTCGACCTCGTCACCAAACACCCATTTGTAAAGTTTCGAGTTTGAGCTCGGCTTGTGCCGGTCAATGGCCCAGCCCCGCTCGGCTGGCACAAAGGGTTTCTCTTTTAGCTTGAGGCCGACCGAAGGCGGGCGCCACCACCATTGATTGTGAACGAAGGGCACGTGCGCCGGGTCCATCAAGCCGACCACGGCATCATCCATATGCGCGTTGAAGACATCTTCAATGACAAATTTAGGGGCCTCGGCCAGAGGTCCAAATTCTGGCACCGGAACGTCCGGAACACCATCAAAGCGTGGATTATCCGCGATAAAGACGAATACGGCGCCGTTCGCCTCATGAACAGGGTAGCGACGGACTTTGACTTTGCTCGGATCGTATGGCTCCGACCCCGTTAGGCTTGGCATATGTTTGCAAACGCCATCAGCGCCAAACCGCCAGCCATGGTAGGGGCATTCTATCGTCGCTGCGCCATCCGTCTCAACCTGCCGGCCGGCACTCAACGGGACCAGGCGATGCGGGCAAATATCGCGCAGAGCAAAGACTTCACCTTTGTCCGAACGTGCGACCACCAATGGCTGCCCCAGGACAATTCGACGGATCTGCTGTCCAGCCTTCAATTTTGAAGAGAGACAAGCGAGGTACCAACTGTCGGTCAACCAGCCTTCTGGTGACATGCCGACTGTCTTTTCCGTCGGCGTGGTATCGATGAGCGAAGTGGTGTCAGCCATGCGGAGTGTATACCTATTCCTGGTAGATGCGGGAATAGTCGGCAAACTCTGTGTCTGCCATTTGTTCTTCAATACGGGTTTTTGCGAGGTCGGGTTCGAGGACACGGCAGGTGAATTCAATCGCCGTATCGGTGATCGTGTCGCCATCGCAGCTGCCAAGCCCGGTCCAGCCGAGCACGTCCGTGAGCGCGTCTTCGACTTCGCGGATCTTAAGCTCATCGTCGCGCCGCCAAGCATCTGAAAGAGGGTATTCAATGATCAAGGTTGAATATTCAATCGCGTCGATTTCAGCGAAACCAAGCGCGCGAGCGGGGTTAAGGAGATCGTCGATCTGCTTCTCCAATGACCGCAAAAGCTTAATTCGGTGCGCATCGGTGTCACCCCGCTCGCCGATATAGCCCCAATGCTCGACAATGCGGCGGGGCGAAAATTCAACCCAAACTTCATGGTAAGCAGCAATCTTGCCGGTCTCATCGCGTTTGAACAGTCGGAACATGGCGACGGTGTAAAGGGTGGCGCACGGAAGCGCTAGCCTGGGTTTTAGTGAGACCTCACCACTCCCAATGACCGTCCTAATCTGTATTTTTTCCAAACGGTTGAGGACGACGGGCAGCACCGGGCAAACTCGCCAGTTCGCGGGCCTGTTCAACCCAGCGGTCGCGGCTGATCCGCCCCTGATAGCCCGGCAGGATCGCGTCAATGCTCGCAACGTCTTCTTCAGTCCATTCAGCGACTTGCCAATAATAGAACACTCCCGTGTCATTCAGCAGTTGCCGGAGCATCGGGCCAATGCCTCTTATCTTTTCAAGATTGTCGGCTTGCCCAAAGCCTGGCTCTAGGAGCAGGTTTCCGGTCCCATCTTTCGGACGAACCGCGTCGATTGGATCTAGAGGTGCTTCCGGCGCGACGGGGAGTGGATCGGATCTAAATGCGGAATTTCGGGGAGGCTCACGGAACGGGTCGCGTTGCGGTGCCGGCGGAAGTTCTGCCGACTGCTCCAATCTCGATCGAAGCATGTGATGTGTCGCCGCCAAGCCATACTCGATCGATGTCAGGCGGTTCTCAACCCCAACAAAATCGACCCGATTCTCGATGGCGCGAATCGCGCCGTTGAGACCCGACAAATCACGTTCGCGTAGACTGAAAATCATTTGCTGCAAACGCGCCAGTCCTTGCTCCAGGGGCTCGAACGCCGCTTCTGTTGGCAGTCCGGTGCGTATTGCGGCCAATTCGTGTGCGGTTTGGTCGAGGCGGGCTTGCACGGTGGTGGTGTCGACGCGTTGATCGAGCGTAGTCAAGATTGCGCCAATTTGATCCATTCGCTGTTTGATGCCGATAATCGATTCTTCGACACCGAGAACCTTTTGGTCGAGCACGGACAAGCTGCGATGATTGCTTAGGTTTGCCGCCGCCGCAGGCATAAGTTCATCTATCTTCTCATTGATCGGCCGGAACATCTGCTGACTGCGCGAAATTTGATCCTCGATCGCATTCAATCGTTCCTCGAGCCGTTGGGTTATTGTATCGACTGCAGGGGTCTTCGCGGCAGCCGCCTCGACGTCTTTCTGAATTGGGCGCAGCATCGTGTCGGATATCGTACTCAGTCTTTGTTCGAGGCGCGCCACTTCTGATTTGATCTCAAGCGTCTGATGATCTGCAAGGTCATGCGTTTGCTTGGCAAGTGTCGCAATTGTTGGGTGGAGCGTCGGGAGTTGATTGATAGGGTCTTGAAGCTGATCCAAGCGCGTTAGGACTGGGTCTAGATCCAGATCGGTCTTCTCATTCAGAACGGTATGCAACTGGCTGATCGAAGCACTGAGGACGTCATGAAAATCGGTCTCCATTTTGTCTATGCGTTGAACCAGCAGCTCGCGCTGCTTGTGTTCGCGGTCGATACTTGCTTCGTCGGATTCTAACGCCGTGAGGCGGTCCTGAATGCTTTTCAAAAAACCCTCAGAGCGCCGCGCCTCTTCGCTGATGGACTGCAGCTCTGTCATCATCCTGGAGAGATCCGGCTCTGAATCTGAAATTTCGCCGGAGAGGCTTAGAATCTGCGATTCCAGGGCGGAGAAGTCGGCATTTTCTAAAGCGTCAATTTTGGTCGTGAGCGTGTCGAGCCGCTTTTCTAAGTCTCCTCGCTCCATGATATCGGGTGACTTGCGATCCGTCTCTGAAACCAAGGTTGAATAGGACTCAGTTACATCTTCATAACGCCCTCGCATCCACCAATACATGATGCCAGCCCCGCATAAGGCCGCGAGGGCTAACAAAAAAATGATTTGCAACCAGAGATACCACATGCGCCCGCCTTCCTTAGATCATCTACCCATTTAGTCTTGCGCCGCTTCAATCGCGTGGACGATAAACTCAATACGGCGGTTTGCCTCCCGCCCGCCCGGCGTATCATTATCGGCGATGGGGCGCGCTGCGCCATATCCTTCAGCGTCCAACAGTTCTTCAGACACACCGCGCGCGATCAACGCTGCTCGAACCGACTCCGCCCGAGACAAACTCAAACCGTCATTGAATGACGCCGATCCAGTTGAATCTGTATGTCCCTGAATGGTGATCGGTAATGCGCACGCCGTCACCGCACGCGCCAATTGATCCAAAAGCTCATTGCTGGCGGGCGCGATCTGGGCGCTCGCCACAGAGAATTTTATTTTGGATTCCAGAAGCAGAGTCTTGAGCGATTGGTCGCAAACATCTCGAGGGTCCTGCGCGCTGGCTTCCGATAAACCAAGCGGCTCATCTGCATCATTTGTTGGCTCCAATGTGCGGGCGTCACCAGCAATTGTTGTGCGATCAATCACCCTGGTGGCGGGTCGCGCACGACCGAACATCGCCGGCGCGCGGGCCGAGCGAACGAGGTCTACTGCTTTTGCCGCGCGCTCCGCGGTCGGCGCTTCCCCCGTCAGGGTGATCCATTGGCCAGACGCTGAAACCTCCGCCCATGCTTCGCCCCCGGATCGAACGGCGGACGAAGCCGCCTGTTCGGCATTTTCCTCAATCCACAGTGACGCGAAAGGAAATAGAGCAAACAGCAATAAAAGAACGAGCGCGACGATGGGTATCCACCCGAACGGAAAGAAGGCTAAGCCTTTCTCACTTCTGCGCCGCGTATATCTCCGCGTGCTTTCGGCACGCGTGACTTGAGTGTTCTGAGTACTTTCAGACACCGCCTTCCCCTTTGATTTCAATCACCTAATCATCGGCGGGCGCTCAGGTCTATGCCTGAGACGTCATTTTCATGCAGACTGCACCTCAGGACTCGAGGATACGGACGTAAAAGAAGTCGATCCCAGGAAGACTATGCGCGACGGATTTCGTCTCACTCACTCGCCGTCAACGCTGTGCCGGGAAAATCTGTAA
>JBCBBY010000092.1:0-11538 GCA_038531195.1 Pseudomonadota bacterium | reverse complement strand
CCGTATTCCCACTGGCGCTGAGCCGTTCACCCACGGCGATTTTGTCACCCGCTGAGACATCCACTTCTGACATGTGAAGGAATACCGACACCAATCCCTCGCCATGGTCCAAGAAGACGGTGCCACCCTCATAATAGAGGTCTGGATCCGCCAAGGTCACCGTTCCCGCGGCTGGCGCGACGATCTCTGTGCCGACGGGAATTGCGATATCATAGCCTTGATGCACGGAGGTCCGTTCGCAAGGCTTTCCGTCTTTGCCAATGCCAATATATTTGCGCGCCGGGCCAAAGGGGGAGGATTGCGGGCCATCCGACGGTCGGATGAAACCATTTCGCGCGCCGTCGCCGCTCGCAAACGTCTTGAACGCCGTCTGCTTCTTGACCCAGCTGCGGGAGGCATGGGCTTTCTGTTCTTCTGTGCGCGCATCGACTTTATCGCAATCCAGGCCTTCAATCGTGCGGAACGGGTCATCGCGCTCGGCGAGCGTGATAACGGTCATGACCGAATTGAACTCTTTCGATGTAACGGTGAACTTTGTCGCTTCGTCACGCCTGAGCCCGATTGTGGCGACTCCGTCTGCATTCACCGGAACGTCGCGGCGTGCTTCCCCATCAACCCCAGACACGACCAGTGTGCTATTCGGCGGAGCGTCGCAAAGCAGTATTCCACCTTGCTTCGTTTCTCCGCGGCATTCGATAGAAAGTGGAATGTCTGCTGAGGTCTCTCCGCTTACCCAAAGTGGCCCAATCAGAATCCAACCGAGCAAAAACATTTAGGCTTTCTGGACCATCCGCGTCGCCGCTGCGGCGGCGTCGACATAGGCTTCTTGCAGATCCACGCTCCAATAACGGAGCGCCGCAAGCGGAATTTTTCGCCCGGTCACAGCGCAAATCACGTAATCCCCAGGACTTAGCAGTTCTAAGTCCGCATCGAGATAGCGCATCTTGGCTTCGCCAGGTTGTCGATCGGTTTTCTTCAACATGGGCCTGATAATGCCTGAAACTGCGGTCAAAGGAAAGCCTTGAAAACTGTAAGAAGTTTTTGCTTTGTTCTCGTGAACAAATGTGGTACACACGACTCAGCTGGCGGGCTCGGGGCCATTCTTCGCCGAGTATGTTATAGACGAAAAGGAACGACTCATGTCCAAACCCTCCCTGCAACTCGTGGATAAGGATTCTGGCGTGGATAAGCAGAAAGCTCTCGAAACGGCACTCACCAATATTGACCGGGCCTTTGGCAAAGGCTCAGTGATGCGTCTTGGCGAGAAAAAGACGATGGATATTGAGTCGATTCCGACCGGCTCCCTCGGTCTGGACATCGCGCTTGGCATTGGCGGTCTGCCAAAAGGCCGTGTGATTGAAATTTATGGGCCGGAAAGTTCCGGTAAAACGACTTTGTCGCTGCACATTGTGGCAGAGGCTCAGAAAAATGGCGGCGTCTGTGCCTTTGTCGACGCTGAGCACGCGCTGGACCCGGTCTATGCGGGTAAGCTTGGTGTAGATTTGGATGACCTTTTGGTCTCGCAGCCAGATACTGGTGAACAGGCGCTGGAGATTGCTGACACGCTGGTCCGCTCTGGCGCAATTGATGTGCTCGTCATCGACTCGGTCGCGGCGTTGACGCCGCGGGCTGAGATTGAAGGCGAAATGGGCGACAGTCTACCCGGCCTGCAAGCCCGCTTGATGAGCCAAGCTCTGCGCAAACTGACCGGGTCGATTTCGAAGTCAAATTGTATGGTCATCTTCATCAACCAAATTCGGATGAAGATTGGTGTGATGTTTGGCAGCCCGGAAACCACGACCGGGGGGAACGCGCTGAAATTTTATTCCTCGGTTCGTCTCGACATTCGCCGTATTGGGGCGCTGAAAGACCGGGATGAAGTGATCGGCAACCAGACCCGCGTGAAAGTGGTGAAGAATAAAGTGGCGCCGCCCTTCCGGCAGGTTGAGTTTGACATCATCTATGGCGAAGGCATTTCCAAAACCGGTGAGATCATCGACCTGGGCGTCAAATGCGAAGTGATTGATAAATCTGGATCTTGGTATTCTTATGGTCCAGAACGGATTGGCCAGGGGCGCGAGAAGACGCGGCAATTCCTCAAAGACAATCCGGATATTCGCGATGAGATTGAGCTTGAAATCCGTAAACGCTCTGGTCTGTTGTCAGACGTGATGTTGAATGAAGGGGGCGGCCCAGCAGAGGACGGCGCCGACGCGGCAGAAGCCGGTTAAGTCCACCTTTAAAATCAAACATGTGCAACGCGCCCGCGGAAACGCTTGGCGCGTTGCTTTTATGGTCATATATCCTCCGCTGAACAGCTCACCGAAGTGAGTCGATGAGAGGAAAGCGGATGACCAGTGTAAATGATTTGCGCGAAGCGTTCTTGTCTTATTTCGAAGGCAAAGGGCATGCCCGCAAAGCCTCAGCGCCTTTGGTGCCTGAGAACGATCCGACTTTGCTCTTCGTCAATGCCGGCATGGTGCCGTTCAAGAATATTTTCACCGGGGCTGAAACGCCGCCGGAGCAGCGCGCGGTCAGTTCGCAAAAGTGCGTTCGGGCAGGCGGCAAACATAATGACCTAGACAATGTTGGCTACACAGCTCGCCACCACACCTTCTTTGAGATGCTCGGCAATTTTTCGTTCGGGGACTATTTTAAGGACGATGCCATCGCCTTTGGCTGGGAGCTTGTCACCAAAGAATTGGGCCTACCCGCGGAGAAACTCCTCGTAACGGTGTACTCTGAGGATGATGAAGCCGCCGCGATTTGGAAGAAAGTCGCGGGTCTCTCCGATGATCGGATCATACGTATTTCAACGTCCGACAATTTCTGGTCCATGGGCGATACAGGGCCTTGTGGACCTTGTTCTGAGATCTTCTTTGATCACGGTCCAGATATTTGGGGCGGCCCTCCCGGAACGCCGGAAGAAGATGGCGACCGCTTCATTGAGATCTGGAATCTGGTCTTCATGCAATTCAACCAGATGGCGGGCGGCAAACGCGAAGATCTCCCCAAGCCCTCCATTGATACAGGTATGGGATTGGAACGGATCGCTGCAGTTTTGCAGAGCGTCCACAACAATTACGAAATCGACCTTTTCCAAAATCTGATCAAGGCCGAAGAAGATGTCTATTCGCAAAAGGCGACTGGCGATCACCTTGGCTCGTTCCGCGTGATTGCGGACCATTTGCGCACCTCAGCTTTCCTCGTTGCGGACGGTGTGACCCCTTCAAATGAAGGCCGCGGCTATGTCCTGCGCCGCATCATGCGCCGGGCCATGCGCCATGCCCATATTCTCGGTGCGCGTGAGCCAGGTATGCACAGGCTCGTCCCGGCGCTGATCACTGAGATGGGCGCCGCGTACCCGGAACTCGGCCGCGCGCAAGCGGCGATCGAGAGTGCGCTTGAGCAAGAAGAAAGTCGCTTCCAGCGCACGCTCGGACGCGGCCTCGCTTTGCTCGATGAGGCGAGCGGCGACCTGAAAGATGGCGACACGCTGCCCGGCGAGACCGCGTTCAAACTCTATGACACTTATGGCTTCCCGCTCGATCTGACCCAAGACATTCTTCGCGGCCGCGGCATGAGCGTCGATGAGGCGGGTTTTGACGCCGCGATGGCCGTCCAGAAAGAGGGCTCGAAATCAGGCAGCTTTTCGTCTGGTGATACAGCTACCAGTGACGTCTGGTTCAAAGTCCGCGACGCCGTCGGCGCCACAGAGTTCTTAGGCTATTCGGCATTGCAAGCTGACGCGACCCTTAAAGGGCTCGTGGCCGATGGCGCGCAAACTGACAAACTCGCCCCCGGGGATCAGGGGGAACTGATCTTAGATCGTACGCCGTTCTACGCCGAAAGCGGCGGTCAAGCGGGCGACCATGGTGTGATCACCACGCCATCCGCGCGCTTCATCGTTCGTGACGTGCAAAAGCGCGCAGGCGACTTGCACGCCCATATTGGCGAACTGGTCGGCGGCGAACTGACATTGGGCGAACCCGTTTCGGCAGAGGTCAATGGCGATCGCCGGACCCGGATCATGGCCAATCACTCGGCCACGCACCTTATGCATGCGGCTCTGCGCGACATCTTGGGCGAGCACGTCACGCAAAAAGGCTCTCTGGTCGAAGAAGACCGGATGCGCTTTGACTTTTCGCACGGCGCGCCGGTCACGGCTGCTGAAATCGAAGCGATTGAAGACCAAGTGAACGCGGTCATCCGGCAGAATAATCCTGTCGGCATCGCCGTGACCTCGCCTGAAAAAGCGATTGAAGCCGGCGCTTTGGCGCTGTTTGGCGAAAAGTATGGCGAAGAAGTGCGCGTGCTCAGCATGGGCGCCGACCTTAAAGATGCGGATAAGACCTACTCGGTTGAACTATGCGGCGGGACGCATGTCGAGCGCACCGGCGACATCGGGACGTTTGTCATCTTGTCCGAAAGCGGCGTTTCTGCTGGCGTGCGGCGGATTGAGGTTGCGACGGGCGCGGAAGCGATCGCCTTCCTGCGCAGCCGCGCGCAAGTCGCGGTCGACTTGTCAGAGCAATTAAAAGTGCCGTTGAAAGACGTCGCCAAGAAAGTCTCGAGCTTAACCGAAGAGCGTAAGACCCTCGACCGCCAGCTGGCGGAAACCAAGCGCGCGCTTGCCATGGCGGGCGAAAGCGGTGCGCCATCGGGTCCTGAAGAGATCAATGGCGTCAAACTCATCGCCCGGGTGGCGGAAGGCGTTGGCGGCAAGGATTTGCGGGCTCTGATTGATGAAGCGAAAGCCCAGATGAAGTCTGGCATTGCCGTCTTTGTCGGCGTCAATGATGGCAAAGCGGCCGTCGCAGTTGGCGTCACGGAAGACTTGGTTGGAACGCATTCAGCCGTTGACCTCGTGCGTGTCGCGTCCGCCGAAGTTGGCGGAAAAGGCGGTGGTGGACGACCTGATATGGCGCAAGCCGGTGGACCCGATGGAGGAAACGCCGAGGCAGCTTTGGAGGCGGTCCGCACCGCGCTCAAAGGCTAGTCTGCGTCACCTGCCTTTGTCGAAATAATTGTTTACGTTGCCGCAGACGTTCTGAACGTCTTTTGCACCCTGCAGTTTGGCCTTCAGCATGTCGATACAGTGCTGTGTTTGCCCGCCCACCAAGGTTTCAGCTTCCATTCGTGCGAGCGCTGTTTTAAGCCGCGGCGCCAGGCTCGAGCCAGCCCACGCAGGCTGCACATTTATCATATAGAGCGTGTTGAAACGGCCGGTCGGAGAGAGGTTTTGCACGGTCGGCATCTCAATCGCTGACACCAGGGCGTTCAGGATCGCTCGATTGTCTTTTGAGCGCACCGCCGTGGCGACTTGCTCGCCCGCTTGCAACCGGGTTGTCTTATCGGAGCTGTTCATCGCGGCGACCAAACGGGTCTCGTCCGTTTGCGGAACGCTTGGCGACGGTGTACGGATTTGTTGTGTCGAGGGACCCCTTGCCAGGGAGCGAGATGGCGCGGCGGTGACTTGAATCGTGTCGCCTTCAGCGGCTTCAACTTCATCGCTCGCGGATGCCAGCGCCGCCATTTGCGCCGCCAGTTCATTGGCCCGCGCTTCGCTCGCGCGGGCGCGTTCTTCTAAGACGGCTGCGGCGGCCTCTGCCCGTTCTTTCTCTTTGCCAATCGCCTCGCCGCGAAAATATAGTGCCACCACGCCAAACGCTGACGCCAAAGCGATCATGGTCACCGCCCAGATTCGGTTGCGTGTGCGGTTCTTGCTCTTTTCGTCTTCCAACTCTTGCCGCTCGGCTGCCGAAATGAACTCGATCACTTTCGGAACGACATCGACATGCGCCGGGGCGGGTTGTTCCAGCCAGTCTTTGGCTTCGATCAACGCTTCGCCGCGTAACAGCAAAGCCGCGGATCGATTGGACTTTTCCCAGTCCTCAGCGCGGGCTTGCAGCCGTGTTTGTTCGCGTACCCATGAGATATCCGTCATCAATGTGTTGATGAGATCCGCCACACCGCGGGCAAAGGCCTGGCCATCGCCGTATAGGAACACGAAATGCCGTTTGGCGACATTGGGGGGCATTTCGGATGGATCGATGGGTTCGATGATGACGGGGATGATGCGTCGACCGAGCTCTTCCGCAATCACCAATTCTTGTTGGCAATGATCCGATGCGATCCAATGCCGCGATAAGACGATGACCATCGTTTCTGACTCGGAGATCAAGGCTTCCAAGCGCGGGCCAAACTTCTCTCCGGGAAATAAATCATCCCGGTCGCGCCGGACGTCAAAGCCATGACGCTCCAGACAGTCATTCAATTCCAGGACAAGGTCCATGTCCTTGTGCGAATAGGAAATGAAAAAGTTTGGTCTTGTACCGGCAAACGGGCTGGTTGTGGACATTCGTCTCCCCTCGAATGCGGGCGATCGCCTCGCCGCTCTATTCGCGGGAGCGTAATACGAATTTTCTGATCAGGATAGGTCTTGTCAGGTGGCGCTTAGACCTATTGCTGAATGTCTTGTCGTCGCCATTGTGGGAAAGGATCTGAAAGGCTGTCTAAGTCGCCATTGAAATCTTCAGGCAAGAGCGCCGCATTAAGGCGGGCTTCTAAAGCCGGCCAATCAATCCCCGATCCAATAAAGACGAGTTCCTGACGGCGATCGCCCCATGGCTCTTCCCAATTCTTTTCGAGATACTCGCGCAGCCCCGCATGGTCGGGCCAGCGCTCCTGCGGGACTGAGGCCCACCACGTGCCGATGGGGGAAATGCTGGACAAGGCGCCGGCGAGTGAAAACTCAGCCAACCATTCCGAGCGGGTCGCCATCCAGAAATGCCCCTTGGCGCGGATGACACCGGGAAGCTCGCCGTTGAGCAGATCATGAATAGCTTGCGGATCGAAGGGACGGCGCGCGCGATACGTGTAAGACGTCACGCCATATTCTTCGGTTTCCGGCGTATGGTCTGCGAAGCCATAAAGCTCTTTGGCCCACATCGGGTGGGTCTCAGCTTTCTCAAAATCAAACAAGCCAGTATCGAAAATCTTAGACGTCGGCACGTCCGAATAATTCGACTCTATGATCTGCGTGTCCGCATTCAAGCTACGGATGATCTTACGAGCGGCATCGACCTGCGCGGGAGTCGCATCGTCGACCTTGTTGAGCACGACGACATCGGCAAACTCGATTTGATCGGTCAGCAAATGTACCAGCGTGCGCTCGTCTTCTTCACCCATGACCTCGCCGCGGTCTTTTAGGAAGTCATGGCTCGAATAGTCTTTGAGCAAATTGACCGCATCGACCACCGTCACCATCGTATCGATACGCGCAACATCAGAGAGGCTGACCCCGTCCTCATCGCGAAAATCAAATGTGGCAGCGACGGGCAGGGGTTCTGAAACGCCGGTGGATTCGATCAGCAAATAGTCAAACCGGTCTTCTTCTGCGAGCCGGCGGACTTCCTCTAGCAAGTCGTCGCGGAGGGTGCAGCAAATGCAGCCATTTGACATTTCCACCAGCGTTTCGTCGGTGCGGCTGAGTTCAGCGCCAGCGCGCACCAGGTCCGCATCGATGTTCACCTCTGACATATCATTGACGATGACCGCGACGCGCCGGCCTTCACGATTGTTTAGAACGCGATTGAGGAGGGTTGTTTTGCCGGCGCCCAGAAATCCAGAAAGAACAGTTACGGGAAGGCGGTTTTCGGCGCTGATTTGCGGCTCGGTCATAACAGGGTCTCGCAGATACTTTTGGTTTGACGCAACAGCTAGTGCGTCTGGGCCTGGTTCGCAATGTTATTGCATTACAATTCAGGAACTATTTCGAGCATTGTTTCAGATGCTGTCAGACGGAAAGCTCGGTTCTTCGTCTCCGGTCTTCCATTGCGGATATTTCGGCATAATCCGTTTGAACAAGTCGCTATCCAAATGACGCGACAGCCAAGATTGCAAATTTGGCAGGTCCAAAGCGTCAAACCAAGCGCGGTCGGTGTTTGCGAACTGGCGTATGAAGGGGAAGATGGCGATATCGGCATAGCTCACGCGGTCGCCAAAAAGATTGGGGCGACCTTTGAGCTGCGCGTTCAGTTTTTCCAGAAACCCATACCCAAGCGCCCGCTGATCTTCGCGCACCACGCCTTCGTCTTCGTATCGGTTGGGATATTTATAGCGATCAAGGGCGCGCTTGAAGGGGCCGTCACTCTCAGCAATCAACGCCTCCATATCCGCGCGCGTGCCATGATCTGGCATGAGCCATTTGCCGGCATCATTGTGCGCCAGGGCCCATGCCATAACTTCCAGGCTTTCTTCAATAATCGTCCCGTCCGCTTCGACCACGACAGGCACGGTACCTTTCGGCGAGGCGTCCAGCATCTCGCTCGGTTTATCCCGCAAGACAACTTCTCGAAGGCGGCATTCGATACCCGCAGACGCAATCGCCATCCGCGCGCGCATGGCATAGGGGCAGCGGCGAAAGGAGTACAGAATAGGACGCGGATCGCTCACGCAGAGACTTTCTTTCTTGGGGTCATGACGACGTCATCCCCAATATGGGTCTCCCCGCGGTCTTTGGCGAGCCGAACTTGTTTCTGCCGTTCGCGCAGCGCCGCCATCTTTTCGTCGGTGAACGTGCCATAACAGCGTGGGCAGGACACGCCATGCTCGAAATGTGGGTGGGCGCGGTCCACAGCGCTGACCGGGTGACGGCAAGCATGGCAGAGCTGATAGTCGCCCACTTCAAGGCCGTGGCCAACGCTGACGCGCTCGTCAAAAACGAAACACTGGCCTTCCCACAGGCTTTCGTCCTTCGGCACGGTTTCAAGGTATTTGAGTATGCCGCCCTGAAGATGGAACACATCCTCAATGCCGAGTGATTTGACGTAGGACGTAGATTTCTCGCAGCGAATACCGCCCGTGCAGAACATGGCGATCTTCGGCGTCCGGCCTTGCGCTGCAAGTTCGGCGCGGAAGGTCTCGAACCATTCTGGGAATTCGCGGAACGTTTCGGTTTCTGGGTCAATCGCACCTTGGAACGTCCCCAGCGCGACTTCATAATCATTGCGGGTATCGATCACCACAGTGTCGGGATCTGTGATCAGCGCGTTCCAATTCTCAGGCTTCACATAAGCGCCGACCAGACAAGTTGGGTCCGTGCCGGGCACGCCCATGGTGACGATCTCATTCTTGAGCCGCACCTTCAGGCGCAGGAACGGCATCGCCTCGGCGTGACTGTCTTTCCATTCCAAGGTTTCGCAGCCGGGAAGGGCGCAGAGCGCGTCTAGAGCTTCCTCCATCGCGTCAGGTGTGCCGGCAATCGTCCCGTTCAGTCCCTCAGTGGCAAGCAGAATCGTGCCTTTAATACCAAGCGCAGAGAGCCGCTCAAACAGCGGCTCACGCAAAGCTTCGGGGTCGTCAAACTGGACGAACTTGTACAAGGCAGTGACACGGATCTCAGACATGAGGCAGGCTTATGCCAGACACTCGCGTTTGAGAAAAGCCACTAAGGCGTCTGCTTAACAGCAACCTGTGGCGCTGCGTTTGACCGGCTCAGGTTTGCCGATAGAGGCGGGGCCGTGATCATCGCCATAATAGGTCATGGCTTGGTCCATTGTGTGGAACATCTCCCAGACCACGCTAGAGGGATCGCTGGTCCAGTGTTTGTCGCTCTTGGCATAGCAGCAATGGGCGTCTGGTTCGTCCCGCATGGCGAGATCAGCCTCCGACATGCGTGTCTGCAATTCCGCGAGCTCGTCAGAGGTTTCCGTCTGAATGCCGAGATGGTTGACGCCCGCTTCGCGAATGCCGCGTGGACTGATGGCCAGATTGATGCGCGGGTCTTCGACCTGCCATTTTGCATAATCGTCTTTGACGATGGTCGGCTCCTGGCCAAAAATTGCGGAATAGAAGCGTTTAGAGGCCTCTAAATCATCGACGGTGATGTGGACGTGTAGGCGTTTCATACGGGATCTCCTTCTAAAGCGAGCGCGGCGTTTTCCAGACCGCTGATAATGTTTGGCAAACCCTGGCAACATTCCGACAATAAGAAGCCGGACAGGCCGCGCAGGGCGTTGAACTCGACGCGGTAAATGATCGACCGGCCTTGTCGCTCTGAAGAGATCAAACCGGCTTGGCTGAGCACGTTCAGATGCTGCGACATCAAATTGTGGCGAATGCCTAAATGGCGGGCGAGGTCGCCTGCCGCCACACCATCCGCTCCGGCCTTCACCAAAAGAATGAGCGTATCGAGCCGTGTCTCTTGAGACAAAGCGGAGAAGGCGGAGAGGGCTTGTGATTTATCCATATGTCAGAGCTTACTGACATTTCTCTTCATGTCAATAAGTCCTGACATAATGAAATAAGATTTTTGGAACCACGCCTCGCCTTTGCCCTAATCGGAGCGTATCTCCCTGACCTCTGCCAACCTGATCAATAAGAGGAGGGGTGCATGCAGACCATGATCGCAAACTTAAACCACCCCGTTTCTAACGCTTAGGATCAGGACCCTTTCCAATGGGCAATTCTAAATCGGGCTGCACACGCGGCCCATTTCGCGCGCGGTCTCGCGCCCCATCCATTTCAATTCAGCCGGAAAGGCTGGCAGGAGGTCTTCATGCGTGAGGACATGTTTAAAGTTATTGTTGAGCGTCCACGCTGGGGCAGTCGGCATGCGCCGAAAGCCAAGCTGCGCAATGACAAAGTTCCAGGTCGCAAACGCGCCACGGGCCGTCGTCAGGCGCTGGAGCAACACGGCTATACCAAATGCTTGAATGAGAACTTGGCGCCCCTCAAACGCTATCTCATGAAGCAAGTCGGTCGGCCTTGGGACAAAGTCTACAGCGAAATCAGCGAGCACTTGGATCCAAGCCACACGGTGAAACAGCACGTGCGTGACCACTTGACCGACTTTGTCATGGTCAAAGTCACGGTCGATCGCAAAGGCCGTTTTTTGGGCATGCGCAGCGAATGGTCGAGCCCAATGCCGCCAGAGCATTGGTGGGCAAAGCTATACGTTGATCCAAATGACGGATTGATCAAACGGACCGACAAACTGTGTCGCAAACTCGGTGTGCAGCATTATCGCGACAAATATCGCGAAAGCCGCAAACGCCGGGCTCAGGGCATCCATTATGATCACAATTTGCGGGTGCTGACCGAGACGCGTTTCTTGGTGAAACAGAATACGTGCTGGTTTCAGCTCGACACGGATGTTCCGCCTGAAGACGCTCACGGGCGCCGCGTGACGGGCCGGGACTTGGTGGCGCTGCTAACCGCGGCCAGTTCAGGTGAGGCGCAGAATTGGAAATTGATCGCAAAGCATCAATTGTCCAAGAAAGCGCTCAAAGCTCAAAAGCTCAGCAATGGTTGACCGCCAAAGAGATTGCCCATCCCGGATCCTGTCCGGGATGGGCAATTGATTACTCGTCGAGCGATGTGATCAGTGTGTCTACCGCGGTCTCGAGCGGAACGTCGCGTCCGGTCGCGGCTAGGGCTGGAGGATTGTCGACCAAGAGGGTTGGCTGCAGCTCTTGGTTTTCCAGGGGACGGTTTTGTTGATCAAGCGCTGGGAGCTGCGGGATGCCGAATACG
>JBCBBY010000091.1:0-12031 GCA_038531195.1 Pseudomonadota bacterium | reverse complement strand
AAGCTTGCTCATAACTGATCGACCTTGTCTTCAATGCGATTGAGCTGCGCTTGAACGGCGTCCAAACGCGCCTCTAATCGGGCGAGCCGTTCTGTCACGGGGCGGGTCTCGGCCATTTGTCGCTCAAGGGTGTCGATCCGCTCCGCGGCGGCGCCGGCCCAGAGCAACGTACCGGTCGCGTGAACAATGATCGCAAGCAGCAATGCAGGTCCGATATTGCGTTTCGTCATGAGCCCAGCCCCAGCAATGCGCGCTTCTCTTCAGCGCTCAGAAAGTCCGCGGCGCTGACCCGCGCCCATAGGGCTTCGCGATCCGCGGCAAAGGCTGGGACATTGTCGAGATCAAGTCGGATCGCGGCATCTTCGAACCGTCCGCGCAGCCAAACACTCAGCGCGCTCGCTGTCTTCTGCACCAGCGGCAAAACCGTCAAACGCCAGAAGGCCGCGTGTGCCTCTTTGTAAGTGGCGTAAGTATTGTCTCCAGGAATACCGAGCAGCATAGGCGGCACACCAAACGCCAAGGCGATTTCGCGCGCAGCAGAATGCCGTGTTTCGGCAAAGTCCATTTCAACCGGCGACAAACTCATCGGCTGCCAATCAAGCCCACCCTCCAGCAAAAGCGGTCGCCCAGCATTGGCGGCACCCGTATGTTCTTCGGTCAGCTGGGCTTTGAGGCGATCGAACTGCGCATCATTTAACCGCGCCCCATCTTTGCCATAGAGCAGAGCGCCAGACGGCCGCGCGGCATTATCGATCAGAGCCTTCGCCCACCCGGCTGCGCCATTATGTATGTCAAGCGACTTGCGCGCCGCGGCCATCGGCGACAGGCCGTAATGCGCATTGGCAGGGTGGTAGAGTTTGAAGTGTAAGACCGAACTCCACCCGTCCGCTGCGGGCGAGATGTTGCGCTCGCCGTGTTTGAGCTGGACCGCATAGCCAATCTGTTGACCCCGCTGATTTTCGCGCACGCGAACGCTGTCGACGCGCAAGGGATACAGTCCGCGCGGCCGGGGGTCGCCGGCGATGGCAACGGCCTCGAGATAGGCGTTTCCGGTGATCTGTAAATCCGTATACAGACGTTCGAGCAAAGCGGGCCCGGCTTGGTCTGGCGACGGCTCAGCGAGCAGCCGCGCAACGTCGTCCGGGTCACTCACAAAAGCAATCGACGCAGCCGCCTCTGCAATCAGCCGAACACAGCGATAGGCCACCGCATTTCCCAAATATCCGTCGCGGACGAGCGCGGCTGGATCGGCGCGCCCCCAAGCTGCGGTGGGCAGCTGCGCCAAAGCGACCAGCGGCGGCGCGGTTTTCGTTTCGGGTTTTGACCAAGGCAATTTCATGGCGCGCCGTTTGACCTCTCAATGCATCATCGCATCGGAATCTACGGTCACTGCTGGCCCGTCGGATATGTTTCCAATTTCTTAAGATTTTCAGGGGTTTTATAGGGGAAAGAGCGGCCTGGATCCCCGCATTGCCAATGGATCCTGGGGTAAAATTTTTTCGCATATCGCGGTTACTTGTAAGGGGGCTTCATGCTCGGACGTGTGATTTCTGTTGCCAATTCAAAAGGCGGTGTCGGTAAGACCACCACCACAGTCTCATTGGCTGAATCCTTTGCAGCAGAAGGCTACAAAACCCTGGTCGTGGACTTGGACAGCCAGGCCAATGCCTCGCTTCTCATCTATGGTGAGAATGGTGATGAGCGCCTCTATGACGCCATCCACAATTACACCAATGTCTCTGATTACCTACGCGAGAATTTCCTCGGCGAGTGCTTCGCGCATATGACGAAATTTATCGTCCCGCACGCGAGCGACGTGACCTTTATGGGCAAGCCCTTGGACCTGTCATTGGTCCCAGCCACCCCAGGCCTCCGCCGGGCCGAGCGCGAACTGATCTACATCCTGACCGAGCAAGGCTATTCGATGACGGCCATCGAAGGCCGGGTGGGTTTGCGCCTGCGTCAAGACATGACCGATTTGCGCAAGCAATATGACATCATCATTTGTGACTGCCCACCAGGCATTTCGGCAATGACCGAAGCGACCTTGTCCGCATCGGATTTGATCATCGTCCCCACCATTCCAGACTTCATGTCAACCCTCGGTCTCGACCTCTTTACTGGCGACATTATCGACAGTCTGAAAAAGCGCGGCTTGAACACGCGGCCAGTCGTGCTGGCGACCAAATATGACGGCTCACCGCATCAGGGCATCGTGCTCGACGCGATGCGCGAAGGCGCGGCAGATCCAGACAGCGAGTATGACATCTTCAACACCGTCATCCCGCAAAAGCAGGAATTCGCAGCCAATCCGGTTGAACTCGGATCAAACCCAACCCTCGCCCAAAAATGGCCTGGCGATGCGCTGACCACGGTCAACATGCTGTATCAAGAAGTGCAGGCAAAACTTGCCGCGCAGGCGAAGGATGTGGCAGCATAGGCTATGGCCCTGACCGATTCTGGACACGCTGCGCTCACTGCTATTCTCACCCAGTCTGCTCTATTTGAGCGGGTGAAGGATAAGGATCTGATCGCTGCCGCCGTGAAGCTGGCGCGCAAGCAAGTGACTGCTGCCGGGTTGACCATTGAGGATCTACACACGTTGAAATCGGCGCTTGGCGAGGACGTGTTCGACAAAACGATACAAAGCCTGTCGCCGCATCATATCAAGCTCTTGGCGCGGCGGTTGGACAAAACAGCGCCAGAGATTGAGGTCAATACAGGAAGCTCCGCCCTCTCCTATGTGCGGCAACTCTTAGCCGGTGAACAGACACCCGACGCGCCCGCACCCGAAGCGCCAACGACAGATGACACCGCCAAAAAGAAGAATAAATACCTCGGTCGAAAAGCGTTTCGCACCGGGCGCTAAATGGCGCGGATCCGCGGTGCTCCAAGATGGTTCACCATGAGCGTGGAAATCGCCCACACGAGCGCATCGACGCGGTCGGGTGAGCCGACAAATCCATCTGTTCCGAACCGGCACATTTCGTCTTCCAGCGCATCAAATTCTCCGACATGCGAGACCCGGTCCTGCGCATAGAGCGCAGCGACCGGTACCGCGCGGGCCCGTTTGCCAAGCCGTGCATGAACCAACTCGATGGGGATGGCGCACCCGACGCTGCTGAGCACAGTCCGCAACATTTCTCCCCCTTGATTGGCTTCAACAACAATGCGCGAGGCGCCGACCTCCTCCGCCAGCGATACCGCGCGCGCTGCCCAGTCAGATGGCGCAAAGCCCTGTGTTGTCGCGTCCGCAAGCACATACCCCCGCACCACATTGCCCAACCCTGCGCAGGCCCCCGCCGCAATGATCCCGCAAGCATCTGAGTGGGTATGACTGGTCGTTGGCGGATCGATGGCAATGATCAGATCATCCAACCGATCAGGTGGCTTGGCCGCGCGATTGGCGTCGATCACACTGCGCTTCCAAAGCGCACCTTCGAGGTCTTCGAGTAATTCTCCGCCAAGCTCTTGGCGGGCCAGCGCGGTGCCTTCATAGGCCGCCTCTATCGCATCGACAAAACCGGGCGCGAGAAAGGCCGCATTGTCCCGCGTCGTGCCGTGCGTGACCACCGCTTCGCCGTCCATCAATCGGCGCACTAAGGGAACCGGACGCGGCGTGGTCGTCGCGATACAGCGCGGCGCGTCCCCCAATCGAAGCCCAAATTGTAGATTGTTCCAAACCGTCTCACCGCGCGGCCAGACCCCGATCTCGTCACACCAAGCGGCATCGAATTGCGGACCGCGCAAGCTCTCCGGGTCTTCCGCGGAGAAGACCAATCCAAGCGCGCCATTGCGCCATTCGAGGCGCCTGCGTGAGACACTATAATGCGGTCGCTGGTCGGGGTCTGGCTCGATCTCGCGGAGCCCTGATGGCCCCTCAATCATCACCTCTCGGACGTCTCCCAAAGTCGGTCCAATCAGCGCAATACGCTCACAGCCGCCCAGCAATGCGGCGAACCGCGTCCACTCGGCCCCCGCGCGGGTTTTGCCCGCGCCGCGTCCGCCGACAAACAGCCAAGTTCGCCAATCGCCGCGCGGTGGACGCTGCGCTGGACGGGCCTGATTCAAGAATGGAACGCGGCTCAGAAGGTCGCTTTGATGTTGATCTGGCTTTCCAACCGACTCGCACGGGATGTCCCACCAATGCGTCCACGGTGAGACGTCGTGGCCCATCGCTGAGTTCCTCATTGTCGTCTTCGCGGGGCTGTTCTATCGGCCCAGCACTCGACAACTATAATAAAGGTTCAGATCGGTCGGATACGCTTGGAGCGCTCAGGGCATCAGACCGGCAGCGCGCAAAATGGCGCGGAGGCCGAGCCCGAACGTCACCAAAACCACGATGCCCCCCAGCACATTCGCAAAAACAGAATTTACGTGCGCACCCAACAAGGCTTTTTGGTTCATCACGTACAATAAGAACACAGCGATGATCGGCAGCAAAAGACCATTCGCGAACTGCGCAATGAGGATCATGGAAATCGGTCTGATCCCCAACAGGCCAATGAGCGCCCCAATAATCACGACCGCCAGCGCGACGATCCTGAACATCTGCGATTTTCGGGTCTCGTCCCCGCCAACAATCTCGCTGAACGCGTAAGCCGTCGCCATCGGCGCCGTGATCGCGGAGGTCAGTCCAGCGGCGAACAGGCCGATCCCAATCAGATAACGCGCCACATCTCCGAAGGCCGGCTCAATTGCCAGTGCCATGTCAGCGGCGTTCCTGACCTCAATTCCACTTTGAAACAAAGTGGCTGCTGCTGTTGTCAGGATCAGGATCGAGATCAGTCCGCCCAAGCCGATCGAGACGGCGGACTCTTTGCGGGCAGCGGCGGCGTTCTCACCGCCCGGCCACTTTCGACGCGACGCGGCCGCGTGAAGAAATAGATTGTAAGGCACAATCGTCGTCCCAATCAGCGCAATCAGGGTCAGCGTTCCGCCGTCGGGGATTTGCGGGATGAAACCGCTTAGCAAGGCAGAAAAGTCGGGTTGAACGAAGAACACGCTCACGATGAAGGCCAGGCTCATGATCAGGACGAGACTGATCAGCAATCGTTCCAAGACTTGATATTTCCCAATCGCGACGGCGACCCCTGCGATCACGGCGATGAGCAAAACCAAGAGGTTTCGGTCTGGCGAGGCGTCTGTCAGGATCGCCTCCAATCCGAGCGCCCCGCCGGCAATGTTTCCAGCTTCATAAGCGCAATTGCCAATCACCAAAGCGGCAAAGACGAGCGCCCTCGCCGCCCATTTAAAGGCAGGCCGATTTGCGGTTTGCATCAGCGCCTCGCCCAAACCCAGCTTCGCGCCAGCGCCGAGCCGCGCCGCCATATCTTGAAGGATGATGGTTGAAACGGTCGCGAATAGGAGCGCCCAGATGAGCGCATAGCCAAAATTACTGCCAGCCAGCGTGCATGCGGTAACTGTGCCCGGGCCAATGAAAGCGGCGGCGACAAGGACGCCCGGGCCTAGATCGATTTTCATTGAGCACCAGACGCAGCCGAAATACCGCGCTGCGTTGTCAGGTAAATCGCAAAACTCGCGAGCCAATGACTGCCAGAATAATGTTCGTCTGACACCGCTTGTGTGCCCGCCTCCTTATGGACAGCAGAAGACGCTAGCAATGCGGGCCGTCTGGCATCCTCGTCTGGCAACGCATATGCGATCCCCTCCAAGGCCCAAGCGCGCGACAGGTTTACGCCGTCTAGGTGCACCAGCTTGCCATCAGAAGCATCAAGCACGATGCCGGGCTCGAGCCAGTCTGCGGATCCATCGATTGGAATTTGCGGCAGGAAGGCGGAGAGCCAAGCGGAAAAATCCTCGCTTGATAGAACGCGCCGCATCAAATCGGCTTCCATCAAGCAAGGCGACAAGAAGTCTTCGCCGGAGGGTTCATAAGCCATTGGGCAATCAACATCGCCTTGATGGAACGCCAAAGTCTTCTCAACCAAGTCGGCTTCCAACGCTTCGTTGCCTACAGTCCGCGCATAATCGATCATCAATCCAAAGGCGAAAGCTGTTTGATTGTGAGTCCCTAAGCGCACCGGGTAGCGCAAATTGGGCAGCCAGCTGCGAACTTGCGCGACGATGGCCTCTTCAAGCGGCCGCAAGGTTTCGCGCCACGTTTGAAGTTGCGGGTCGGCGCTCTCTTCCAGCTCCGCGACAAGCTGCAGGTACCAGGCGATGCCATAGGGGCGTTCGAATGATGCGCGCCCGGTAGTTTGGTAATACGCGAGCTCGCCTGCGAACTTTTCCTCTGTAAAGCTTTTGGCCAGTGCGGCGCGGATCTCACTCGCCAGCACGCTGTCCGGCTGCGTGGTGAGCATACGCGTCAGCAGCCAATGTCCGTGCACAGATGAATGCCAATCAAAGCACCCATAAAAGGCTGGCGTTAGTTCGTGCGGCGCGCCGACATGTTCCGCGCTCTGCATGACATGGCTGATTTTGTTGGGGTACTCGCGGTGAACGCAATCCAGCGCAAGAATGGCAAAACGATCTTGCAAGGTGACCGGCTGCGTCCGTTCGACGGGCGCGTCAGCAACAGTGTCATCACTTTGGTTTTCCGCACTCAGCGGCGCACAAGACACCAATAATAAGAGCGCACTCGAAACGATCCAGTTTTGCATTTTGTCTCAATTCTAGTTTGAAATCAGAGCGATTGATAATTGTGTTTATGTACGCCCTCAACCAGGCGGAAGAAAATCTCAATCCTCCACGAGCGCGACTAAAATCTCACCTTCGGGCACTTGCGCGTCGAGTTGAACGCCGACGGCCTCCACGACGCCATCGCGCGGCGCGGTCAATGCGTGTTCCATTTTCATCGCCTCCATCACAGCGACGACCTGTCCCTTGTCGACTGCGTCTCCCGCTTTGACATTCACGGCAATCACCTTGCCCGGCATCGGCGCCTTGACCGCATCGCCGCCGGCCAAAGCCTCCGCCTCGGCTTCGAAGTCCGGCACTTCCACCAAGACACTATCGCCGCCCGTCGTCACGGCAAAACGGCGGGGTGAGAGATCGGTGAGTAGCGGCATTGATATATCGTCCGGTACATCATGATCGCGCGGATCGAACCAATCGGCATCTTCACCTACGGCGACCGCCGTCTTCATCATCGGCGCCGAATTCATGCGCCATCCATCATTGATCGTCCACGGCGTCCCGCCCGTCTCGCCGAGCAGGACATCGCAAACGGCCATGACGCTAGCGTGTTGATGGGCATCCGGCGCCTCGCTCAGCGCCTCGCCTTGTTCGGCGATCCAGTTCACGTGATGGGTCCCCTCAATGAAGGCATCCGCCATCGCGCAGCGCCGCAGAAATCCGATATTGCCGGGCACACCAACCAGTTGAAGATGCGCCAGCGTATCGATGAGACGGTCATTCGCTTGATCGCGATCTTCACTCCAGACCACCAATTTGGCGATCATCGAATCGTACACCGCAGGCACGCGGTCGCCGCTTTCAAAGCCAGCTTCCCAACGGATCCAGTCGTCCCCGGGATCTGCGAGCATGCCAAACTCTTCAATCAGCCCGGCGCCTGGGCGGAAACCGTCGGCTGGATCTTCGGCGCAAATACGGGCCTCGATCGAATGTCCGAGCAATTGGATTTCATCTTGTGCGGCGGGCAGCTTTTCACCGCTCGCCACGCGCAGCTGCCACTCGACCAAATCGGTACCGGTGACCATTTCCGTGACGGGGTGTTCAACCTGGAGCCGGGTGTTCATTTCCAGGAACCAGAACGTGTCGAGCGCTAAAGGCTTGGCGCCATCGACGATGAACTCAACCGTACCCGCCCCTTCATAGCCGACCGCTTTAGTCAGTTTGACCGCCGCCCCGCACATCGCGGCGCGAACGTCCTCAGGCATGCCCGGTGCAGGCGCCTCTTCGATCACCTTTTGCCGGCGCCGTTGAAGCGAGCAGTCGCGTTCAAATAGGTGAACCGCATCGCCATGGCTATCACCGAACACTTGTACTTCGATATGGCGGGGTTGTTCGACCAATTTTTCCAGCATGACGCGGCCATCCCCAAATGCCGCCTCCGCTTCACGCACGGCGCTTTCGAGTTCCGCCGCGAGCGCGCTTGCTTCCGAGACCAAACGAATGCCGCGCCCGCCGCCACCAGCCACGGCCTTGATCAACAACGGAAAGCCAATGCGTGCGGCTTCTTTTGACAAGGCCGCCGCATCCTGGGCCTCACCGCGATAGCCTGGCAAAACCGGAACTCCGGCATCTTCAGCGATGGCCTTGGCGCGATCTTTCAGCCCCATCGATTCGATCGTTTCAGCGTTTGGTCCGACCCAGATCAGGCCGGCATCTGCCACCGCCCGCGCAAACGCGGCATTTTCAGACAAGAAACCGTAGCCCGGATGAATCGCGTCGACCCCTGCTTCTTTGGCGGCGGCAATGATCCGGTCGCCATCGAGATAGCTCTCGGTCGCCGCCGCGCCGCCGATCCATATCGCTTCATCAGCTTCGCGCACATGTTTCGCCGCCGCATCTGCATCAGAGTAGACCGCGACATTGCGAATGCCGAGCGCCCGGCAGGTTCGCATGATCCGGCAGGCGATTTCGCCGCGATTGGCAATCAATAGCGATGAGATCATAGGTTCCGCCCTCTTATCTTATCCCGGGATCCGGCAGAGATTTTGCCTTGCCCCGACTTCTTATTCCCGCCTAAGCTAAAGCGAGCCAAAACGTAAGGGGATATCATATGGCATACGCAGCTGGCGTGCGACTGAGCAGTCTTGCAGGCATTATTGGCGCAGGCGTCGGGGGCTATATTGGCTACACGCAAGCCGCTGAAGTCAGCGAATTGACGCCGATTACCGGCGCCTTGATTCTCGGCGGCGTGGGCCTCGTCGCGGGCAGCGCGGGCGCGTTCGTTCTCAAGTCACTGATGCAATTTGTGATCTATGCGATCATGCTGGGCGTCGTGGTGTTTGTGTTTCAGGGCCAGATCGAAGCGCTCACCGGGATAAACCCCGTGGAGGCGACGATAGAGTTTCTAAAAAGCTGGGGCCTCCCCGTCGAGATGATCCCTGGCGTTGAGTAGGATTTAATCCGCCCAGTTTGGTTTGCGCTTTTCTAGGAAAGCTGCGAGCCCCTCTTTGCCTTCTTCGCTGACGCGCCGGGCGGCAATCCGTTTGGCAGTCTCGCGACTCAAAGCCGCGCTAAACGGTTCGCCGGTAAAATCGAGCACCAGGTTTTTGGCATCGCGGATGGCTTCAGGCGCGGCGCCCATGGCGAGACTTGCAATATGCTCTTCCATGGCACTCAAATCATCCAAATCATCGACGACATATTGGACCAGACCAATCTTCTCAGCATAGTCTGCGTCAAACCCTTCGGCGGTCACAAAAAGAGCTTTGGCCCAGCGCGGCCCGATCGCATTGATAACGAAGGGCGAAATGGTCGCTGGCGTGAGCCCGAGACGGACCTCGCTAAATTTGAACTTCGCGCCTTTGATCGCAACAGCGATATCGCAGGCGGCGACCAATCCGGCACCGCCGCCCATAGCTGCACCCTGAACAAGCGCGACCGTCATCTGAGGCAATTCCGCGAGCTTGCGGAGCATTTCTGCAAGCGCCATCGCGTCTTGCTCATTCTCCTCGCGCGTCCAGTTCTGCGCCGCTTTCATCCATTCCAGGTCCGCCCCGGCGGAGAAGCTCTTTCCGGCCCCGCGCAAGATCACCATGCGCAGCGTATCTTGCTCTTCTAAGGTCTCGAGCGCATCGGTGATTTCTTCAATGACTTGGCTATTAAACGCATTGTGCCGATCTGGCCGATTGAGCGTTAGGATCGCAATGCCGTCTCGGGTGGCGTCCAATTCGATGGTGTCGTACGCGGCCATTCTTCCGTCCTTTCCTCAGAGACTTTTCGATAATGGCTATCACGGCGCAGCGCTGGTTTTTCAACCCACCACCACAATAAATAGCTGATCGGGAAGACGATCGCGGCAGACATGGCCATGCCTCCGGCGAGCCCCAAAGCGTCGAAAAGGCCAAACCCAACCAAGGCTTGAACGATCGGGAAATGGACAATGTAGACCCCATAACTGACATCCCCCCAACGCGCCGCGTTCAGCTCGGGCCCGCGCACAAAAGCAATGCCCGCGATGATGCCGAAAAGGCCCAGCGCGCGCAGCATATCAAGCTGCGGCACAAGCAGCGCCGCCGTCAGAACGACACTTCCAATGACAAACAACACGCCAGCCTTGGCGCGCGCGGTCTGCCAGAGTTTCCACATCGCCATGCCCGCTGCGAAATAGATCATCTGCCCCGGCAATTGACGCGCCAACTGCTCGCTCAAAGGATGGTCGAGCGCCAAAGCGGCTTCCCGCCAAATGAGGCTGCCCAGCGCAAGTGCACCAATCCCGATCCACCAATATCGGCTCATCTTGCTCAATCCCCATGCCAGGAAGGGGACCACCAGATAGAACATCACCTCGATTTTCAGCGTCCAGAGCGCGCCATTCACTTCGGTGTGGCGTTGGCCCTCAAACAGACCTGGCAAACTCGGCTCTAGAAAGTTCAGGAAAACCAAATTGGCAGCGAGATAGGCGGCGATCTCCTGCCAGGCGCCCGGTGTCCCGAATGTCATCACAGCGATCACCATCGCCGGACCCAAAATCACAACCGCATACGCCGGATAGAGCCGTCGCACGCGCTTGCTCGCATAGTCAGCAAGCCCGCGAGAGCGCTCCCAAGATCCATAGACCAGCGCGCCGGAAATGATGAAAAACCCTTGGATCGACAGCTCAGCAATCAATGCCATGGCGCGCTCAAGAGGCATGTCGGCATATAGCCCGCTCAGGGCTACCGCATGGTAGACAAAGACCATGCTGGCAAACGCCAAACGCAAGGCGTCGAACCGGTTCAAACTTGTCCCCATGTCTCACTTTAGGCGGAGAGTCGCGACCAAACAAGCGGCAAAAAAGAAACGCCTGCTGGGGAGGCAGGCGTTTCTCGGAGCGTCGATCAGAACGGTGCGTTACGTCGTTCGATCTTTCTTAGCTTTGCCGTCTTTTGACTTGGCTTTTTTCATCGCTCCTTCGAATTCGGCGAGGGAGAGCTCACCGTCATCACCCGCGAGTTTGGCAAACTTTTCGGTTGCCTTTTCCGCGGAAACTTTGCCCCCGGATGTTTTGTAAGCGACATATTCAGCTTGCGTGATCATGCCACTCGCATCGGCGTCGATTTTGTTGAAATAGTCGGCTGGAGAGCCGGCATGGGCGACAGCGAACGCACAAGCTGTCAGACCTGCAATCGTACCGGATACAAGTTTAAGTTTCATGGAATGTCCCTCCCTGGAACAGTTGAAAACAGCGCTATGGATTAAGCGCGTTACACTCGTAACAAGATATGATGTTACATTTGTAGTTACAGATTGTTAATGGTTGACGCGCGGGTGGGAAAGAAGCGACCTAAGTCGCCTTAAGTAGGACGCTGAAAGCGGAACACGAAAATAGATTTGCGAAGCGAAAGTCGCCAAAACCACACTCATATACCTTAGTAAGGCAACCCGCGCATTTCAGAGATCGGGGACTGCACGCGTGCACGCCTGCCTGAGTTGCGCCTCCTAGCCTCAGGCCATCTCAAATGGTTCAAGACCGGCCAGTCTCATTGCACTTTCATTCGTTATGGGTGTGCGAGGCGGCAGTCCTTCGATGGCAGCTGCGATTGCTCTGATGTGATCGGGCGTCGTTCCGCAACACCCGCCAAGAATGTTCACAATGCCTTCTTCAGCCCACTTGCCAAGCTCCCCCGCCGTTTCATGGGGCTTTTCATCGTATTCACCCATTTCATTCGGAAGACCCGCATTCGGGAACGCTGCGACCAGTGTATCAGCAACGCGTGATGCTGCTGCAATGTGTGGTCTCATGAGTTCGGCTCCAAGCGCGCAGTTGAAGCCAATCGCAAATGGCTTGGCGTGACGCACAGAATTCCAAAACGCTTCCACATTTTGTCCTGAGAGGGTGCGCCCAGAGCGGTCGGTGATCGTTCCGGAAATCCAAAGCGGAAGAACATCCATG
>JBCBBY010000090.1:0-12162 GCA_038531195.1 Pseudomonadota bacterium | reverse complement strand
GTGGTTCGTGACGTCTTGGACGCAGGCGTCGATATCGTGACGTTTTCTGGAGACAAGCTGCTCGGAGGACCGCAAGCAGGTTTAATCGCAGGCCGTCGAGAACATATAGAGCGGATAAAAGCACACCCCATCACGCGGGCTGTCAGGATCGACAAACTCTCTCTGGCCGCTTTAGCTGCAACTCTTGAACTCTATCGTACTCCAAACAATCCGCTGAATCGTGTACCGGTCCTGCAAAGCCTGGCCGAGCCCGCAGAGCGAGTATGCGGGCGCGCAAAGGGTTTGTCTGACGCTCTGCGAAAGGATCGAGCGATAGGCGCAACAGTGGTACCGTCAGTCGCTCGCGCTGGAGGCGGCTCTTTGCCGCTTCAAGATCTGCCAAGCTATGCCGTTTGCGTGACACATAGCAGCCATTCGCCGGACGCGATCGCAAGCCACCTAAGAAGCGCCTCCACACCCGTATTGGGCCGTATCAAAAACGACCAATTCTTACTCGACATGAGAAGCGTTCAGGACAGCGAGATTGAAACACTTGCCGAAAGTGTTATCGCCGCGCTCCGCACATGAGGTCTGTCACAATAGCGGTAATTGGCCATGTAGATCATGGCAAAACGCTTTTGGTTCATGCGCTCACGGGCGTGGACACAGACACACTGAAAGACGAGAAAGCCCGCGGCCTCTCGATTGCGCTCGGTTTCGCCGGACTGAGCCAAGACAGCTGCAACATCAATCTCATAGATGCCCCAGGACACGTGGACTTCACGCGGATGACCGCCTCCGGATTGAGCGGTGCATCAGCAATACTTCTCGTCGTAAGCGCGCGCGATGGCATTCAAAAACAAACCATCGAGCACGTTAATCTTGCGCACTTATTTGGGATTGACCAAGCCGTCGTGGCGATCACCAAAACGGACCTTGTTGAAGGTGAAAATACAGCTGCGCTGCACGCTCAGGTCTCGAAACTCTTATCAGAGTTTGGATTTCAATCATCCAAGATTGTAGATGTTTCTGGACGCACTGGCGTAGGCCTAAATGCATTGATAGTCGCGTTGACCGGCCTGGCTAAAGTGGTCTCGAAAGCACCCGTTCTTAAAGGATTTTTTTTACCGATTGATCGAGTCTTTTCAGCAGACGGCGCAGGCACAATCATCACTGGAACATTGCTCGGTGGGTCACTTAAAATCGATCAAGAGGTGAGCCTCCTCCCTCTAGGACGGACAACATCCGCACGGGGCCTTGAGGCTGACCGCAACCGGGTTGCGGCAGCCGAAGCAGGAACACGCATTGCGGTAAACCTACGCGCGATAGAGACAAAAGACATCCGCAAAGGTGATGTTCTGTGCGCACCTGGTGATTTCGCCTCAACCAAGCGCTTTGATGTACGTCTAACATCAACCAATGCGCTCGAACACATGCAACATGTGGAAGTTTTATTTGGCACTTCCCATGCCGCCGCGCGCGTCCGTCTTTACGCTGCAGAGAACGCGAAGAGTGGCTACGCCCAGCTCGAATTCGAGAAGCCGCAGGTTGCGTATCAAAGCCAACGTTTCGTGCTCCGCGATCCGGCGTCAGCTCAGACGCTTTGCGGCGGCATCATCCTCGACCCTCAAGCCGATCTTATACTGCGCAAAAAAGCTGCACATATCTTGGTATTGCAGGCGGCGGAAACCAAAAACCCTCTTACAATTGCGAACGCGATAGCGGACAGAGATCATGGTCTCGTGGACGTGGCCTCGCTGTCGAGATTGTGTTCGACGTCTTTCGAGTGCGCGGACATTTTTGAGCCCCGGTCACCAAACACGCTCGTTCGCGTTTCAGACCGCGAGGCTCTACAAACACAGATTGTATCCAACATGCACCAAATGCACGCCGCCAGACCATGTCGCCCCTTCATAGACCCGGGTGAAATTGAAACCCCATTGCGCCCAGCCCCAAAAATACTCATCGACGCCGCTTGCGAACGTTTAGTTAAAACCGGGCAAATTCGTAGGCAAGACGCCGGGCTCACCCTCGCCGATCATGATCCAATATCTGGCATGACCACTCAGCAGATACATCTATACAGAAGCATCGAAGACCGGAGCAAAGCATTCGGGGTGAGACCGAAAAATTTGTTTGAAACGCCCACCCTTGAACAAACGGACCTCATCGAATGTTTGATTTGGAAAGGTCGCCTCGTTTCGCTTTACAACCATAGTCTAAAACGAAAAGTTTTATTGCATACAGACGTAATCCAGGACGCGGGCGCATTACTCGCGCAGACGTTTGCAAACGAGCAAAGCTTCACGACAAGCCTTGCGAGAGAAGTCTTGGGGGCGAACCGAAAAACCATAGTTCCCCTGTTGGAACATTTCGATCGAATACAATTCACGCGGCGATCCGGGAACTTGCGTTCGATCATATCCGATACGTCTCGCGTTTCGAGCCCAACCGCGTCGACGGGATAAACAGTCCACCTCAAATTGAACCAATTTCGACTTACACCCGTAGAGAGTCTGTTGGTTAAATTAAGGTCGTCCTCATGAAGCTTTCGCGCATTAGCGCTCCGGTCCTTCTCGTTGAATCGATAGCCATCTTTTGTAGCGTCTTATTGGCGTTCGCGGCGGAGCAATGGCGCCAAGATATGAACGAGAAAGCGCAAGCGGACGCAATCCTGGTTTTAGTGCAAACCGAGCTTACCGAAAATCTGACGGAGCTGGAGCGTGTATCTCTTAAGCGGGAAGGAATGCTCGATGATTTTATTGGTGCTATGGATCAATTCGTTGCGACAGGTGAGTTTCCGACAAATTTGCCCGATTATGACCCGCCCGAAATCACGAATGTCGCATATCAGCTTGCGACGGACTCAGGCGTCATTTCCAGGATTGAACCCGGTGATTTGATTATTATCGCACAAGCCTATGAGGCACTCGCCGCCGTCAAAAGAAACGAAACGTTTTTGTCCAATCGAAACGCTCAAATACGCTTTGGGGATGCCGAACAATATCTCTCCGGTTTCATCTATTTCACCAATCAGGCTATGACGAATGAACCCGCAGCGATCTTATCCGTGAAAGATGCAATTGAGCGCTTGTAGGCTTAGATCCGTGAAGGCCTAACGCGCGATTGCGAGTTCCGAGAGGTCTCGACCGATTGAATCGAAGGCGTCTTGTAGATCAGCCGCATCTTCAGCGTCGTAATAATAGCTTTCGTCCGTGGCGCAGTCTTTCAGCATTTCCTTGGTATCTTCATCATCCAAGTCAAACGCGACCGTGTAAACTTCGATACCGGCATCTTTGGCTTCGTCGCATATATCTGCGACATAACCATTCGCTTGATCGACGTTGCTTCGATTGTGCCAGCCGGAATTGTTGGGTGAAACCGTATTCGCGCCGTCCGACATTAACATAATAGCCTTTCGCCCGCCTTCTTCGGCAAATGTGACATAGTCTTCGCCGCCGGTGAAAGGAGCGTCAGGCGATAGAGCGCGAATTCCCCAAATCATACCGGTTGGAATGTACGTGTTGCGGCTCGCGTTTAGGCTAGTGATTGTGGAGTCAACGGTCGAGTGATTGTTCGTCAACTCAAGCGACTCAGTCACGTTGCACCAATTAGTCGAAACTATGCCTTTGATCTTTTCTGAGACATATCCGTCATCTTCCACATTGTTGGGATATGACCTGGACCGCACGCAGCCATACCATTCGCGATGTTGTGAGCGATCGGTACAAGTTTCTTCCAGATCCGCATCGTCCGGACATTCCCATCGATTGCAGGTCGTTTCGTACTCAACACCATCATTGGTTTTCGTACACGCATAATATTTGCGCTCGCATCCCGCTTCGCGCCGATCATCATTTGTCGTCCGACACTGTTCCCAAGTGTGCGTGTACGAAGCTGTATTCGTCATCCAGCTGGCATTCTTGTACCCAGTGTCGATTTTCACATAATCATTGAATGGAATAACGGCCATTTTGGCTGCCGTATTTGCATCCGCGTCATCTTCGTTCGGCAACATAATATCGACGAGAGACTTAGCCGCATCTTTGAGTGCTGTTAGTTTTGAACCACTCATCGAGCCCGACATATCGAGCACCAATGCAAGCTCCGCTGGTTGTTTTATATTGTAGACCACAGCCGTTGTTGCGCCGAGTGGAAGTTTCTCTCGACCAATCACCGCCATAATCGTTGTATCAAGCGTGCCGGCCGCAGTGAGGACGACTTCGGAACCAACTTCCTTTGCCTCAATTGGATTGAGCGCAATGCCGCCTCTTTCGCTGAACTGCGAGTTGAAAAAGTCTCGCGCGATCGTCGTGATTTCTTCGTCTGTCAACGTCTCTTCACTCATGCGTTTGGCAGTCGCGAGCGCAGAGGCGTCGAGCGCGTTTTGAAGTTTGTTTTGAGCGGTCACATGTCGTGAATTATCAACCGCAAATCCCGCAACCGCAATCACAGGAATAAGCGCCAAGGCCAAAAGCATGGCAACATTAGCACGACGGTCACGCAGAAAACGACCGCAGGTTTTCCATGCTTTACGGGTCGCCCCGACGAAAGGTGGCTGACGCATGTCATAGTCCCCAAATACAACGCTAAATTGCCTGTATCGCTTAGGCGCGAATATAAGATTGATAGAGACCACCAAATTTCACTGAAATTTTGATGGTTTTCAGAACACTTGCGCGGGTGCGCACGACTTGCTGTAGAGATTGAGTGGGCTAAACCAGACCATATGCGGAGGCGACTGAAGTCTGGTGGCTTCCCTGGTCTTCAAAACCAGCGACGCGTCGGAATCGGCGTGTGGTGGGTTCGATTCCCATCCGCCTCCGCCAAGCGATGACGCTGCGCAATAGATGGACAAACGCGCAAAACCCAGCAACTCTGCGATTGAAAGGTTGCGACGCAATGCCGGGTCTTCCCAGATTCCAATTGAACGATTTAGAGGGCGCTGTAGCCTCATTCCCGTCCGACACGCCCACCCTTCTTTGCTTTGCGAAAGAGGATTGTGAGACTTGTAATCTCGCCGCCCCCGTCGTCGAGCAGTTTCATCGAACATATGGGTCGCAAATCAATGTCTGGTTGATTAGCCAGTCCGCAGATGGGAGTTTGATCCTCAAAGACCGCCATGACCTAAAGCTCTCCATTCTAGACGACTCCAAGCTCGCGACATCATTCGCGTACGATTTCAGCATCGTCCCAGCTATCTATTGGTCTCCGAACGGTAGAGATGCAGATCTACATTTTGAAGGCTTTGTGAAATCCGAATGGGCGGACTTGGACAAGAAGCTGGCGGAGGCGGCTCAAACCACGATGGCAGACATCGATTGGGATACTCTGCCCGACTGGCGGCCAGGCTGCGGTTCGAAGCATCTAGATCCAGAGATCAATGATCGCTTGCGCGCTGACGCAGATGACAGTCCAATCCGGGCCCGCAAGATCGAAATTGCCAGTGCTGATGACGTTGCAGAGTTTTTGTTCGATCAGGGCTTTTCAGATGGCTTGCCTTTGGTTCCACCGACCCCAGAGCGCGTTCTACGTATGCTCTCAAGGACGCGACGTTCACCGAAAGAGGTGATCGCGCAAATGCCGCCGAATATGGGTGAAGCGACGATTGAGAAAATCGCCATCAATGCTGTCATGGCCGGCTGCAAACCGGAATACTTGCCCGTTGTCATTGCGGCCGTGGAAGCGGTATGCACGGACGAATTCAATATTCATGGCGTTATGGCCACAACAATGGGCGCGTCGCCCGTAATGGTCGTCAACGGCCCCATCCGAGACCGGATTGGCATGAATAGCGGTCTCATGGCATTGGGCACTGGCAATCGTGCCAACGCAACGATCGGACGCGCTGTGCGGCTCGCAGTGCGCAACATTGGCGGTTCAAAACCTGGTGGCACAGATCGTTCGACATTGGGTAGCCCGATGAAGTTCACCATGTGCTTTGCCGAGCGGGAGGAGCGTTCGCCTTGGGCCCCTTTGCATGTAGAGCGGGGGTTTTCGCCTGACGAGTCTGTGGTCACGGTGTTTGCGATGACCTCAGGACCTGTTCAAATCGTTGATCAAGAGTCGCGCGCGCCAGACGAAATCGCAGGAACCCTGGGATTGGGTCTGGAATCTCTATTCTTACCGAAATACCACATGATGCCTGTCGACACGCTCTTGATCGTTTGCCCGGAACACATTGATACCTTGATGCGCGACGGCCCGTACAGCAAAGATCGGCTCCGCCAGCGCATTCAGGATGTGACGACTCGGCCATTGCGAGACATGGTTGCAAATGAGGTTTCTGGCGCGGGGATGACGCGGTCTGCGGCCGGCAAACTCAGCGAAGACCAGCTTAATAAGCCCGTGCCGAAATTTGCCAAACCTGAGTATATCCATATGGTCGTTGCTGGCGCGGATGCGGGAAAATTCTCGAGCGCCTATCATGGCTGGGTCACTGGCGCGATGGGGTCGCAAGTTGTGTCTCGCAAAATAGAAGATGTTTAAGAAAAAGGAGGATGAATGACTGTAATTCTCGATCCAACTGACGAAACCGTTCCCGTCAGCCGGCAAATTACGCCGCGCTCGGGTCAGGTCTCTGGGGTGATCGGATTGATGGATATTCGCAAACCACGCGGCGATGTCTTGCTCGATGAGCTCGAACGCCTCATGGCAGTTCGAATGCCAAGCATCGAAATCAGGCGCTACGCCAAACCGACCTTCACCAAACCCTGTCCTGATGATTTACGGGCTCAGATGAAAGCGGAATGTGATTTTGTGATTGAAGGCTTGGCGGACTGAGGGTCTTGTACGACGTGCAGTATGCACGACACAGTCTGGTTTGAAATCCAGGGCCTCCCAGCCGTTACCATCGCCTCGAGCGAATTTCACAATGCCGCCGTCACCCAGCGAAATGCGCTTGGGATGAGCGATGCGCGATTTGTGCTTGTCGATCATCCCATCCAGGATGCCACTGATGACGAGATGCGCGCGAAAGCCGCGGCGGTGTATGATAAAGTGGTTGAAGCATTGACCGCTTAACTTAACCGCCTTTTGACTCTGATCAGCCCGGTCGTGAGATCGGGCTGATTTCATTTTAACCCGCGGCGTAACCGCATGTGAGATTGTGTCCCTGGCATCGTGAGATCATTAGAGAGCATCCCCGTCACGCGTGACCTCGTCCTCATTGGTGGTGGGCATACGCACGCTTTGGTTCTTCGCAAATGGGCAATGACGCCGCTTGCCGGCGCTCAAGTCACGCTTATCAATCCAGACGCCAAAGCGCCCTATACTGGAATGCTTCCGGGTTTCGTTGCCGGACACTATGATCGAAGCGACCTCGATATTGATTTGGTAAAACTCGCGCGGCAAGCGGGGGCACGACTAATTATTGATCGCGCTGTTGGTATTGATCTCGTCGCCAAACGCGTTCGTCTCGAGCAGAGACCGGACATTTCTTATGATACGCTTTCGATCGACGTCGGTATTTCCTCCCGGTCATTCGCAAATGCGGCGCTTCCTGTGCCAATCATTCCCGCGAAACCCCTCGGCGACTTCGCCGCCGCTTGGACCAAATTTCTAGAGCAAGCCGAACAACAAAATGTGCCGCCCCGAGTCGCTGTAATCGGAGCGGGCATTGCGGGCGTAGAACTCGCGCTCGCCATGGCTCACCGCTTAAAAGCCTTAAGTATTTCCGCGATCGTCGACCTCATCGAAGCAGCCGAAACGCCATTGCGCGAAATTTCTGGTCAAACGCGGAAGCCTTTAATCAAAGCGCTCGCAGACTCGAACATTCACATAAGAACGAACGCGACAGTCTCCGACGTCGCAGAAGACACGGCCTTTATCGTAAGCGCCGCGGGCGCGGAGCCACATGCTTGGCTCTCGGAAACCGGATTGCAGACCGAGAACGGCTACATTTGCGTTGATGAGACCTTGCAATCCGTTATCGATTCGGACGTTTTCGCTGTCGGAGATTGCGCGCATATGCCCTTCGCGCCGCGTCCCAAAGCCGGCGTTTTTGCAGTGCGGCAAGCGCCAACGCTCTTCCACAATTTGCGGGCCCACTTAACCGAGATTGCGCCGATCAAGTTCAAGCCTCAGCGGGACTATTTGAAATTGATCTCAATAGGACGAAAGGCCGCCGTTTCGACCAAATGGGGCGTTGGCCTCTCAGGCGGATGGGTCTGGCGTTGGAAAGACAAGATCGACCGCGCATTCATAGCCCAATTTTCCGAACCTAAGCAGATGCCGCGCCCTCCGCTTCCGTCCGAACTCGCAAGCGGTGTGAGGCCACTCATGGATGCGCATCTGACGGCATGTGGCGGCTGCGGTGCGAAAGTTGATCATCGCACGCTCCGGCAAGGTCTCACATCCGCTGGCATCGAAGCCGATGTTTTAGGCTCTCTCGATGACGCTGCGATCATTGAGTCTGAACGCGGCCCTGTGGTCTTTACGACCGATCATTTGCGCGCTTTCAATTCCGATCCGTACATTTTGGCAAAGGTCGCGGCAATCCACGCGCTCGGTGATGTTTGGGCGATGGGTGCTATCCCGAAATCCGTGCTTGCGAACATCATTCTTCCACCGCTCTCCCCAGAGAAGCAATCGCTTATGCTTGCTGAAATCATGTCTGGCGCGAACGCTGTCTTTGGTCCGCTCGGCGCTAAAGTTGATGGCGGTCATACGAGCAATGGCGCCGAATTGACGATTGGCTTCTCGCTCATCGGCGACGTATCCGGGTCACCGGTCAAGCAGTCGGGGGCAAACGCGGGTGATTTCATTATCCTCACGAAGCCAATTGGTACCGGGGTCATCCTCGCGGCGGAGATGCAGCAGCAAGCGGACGGCGACGATTACATATATGCGCTTAGAAGCATGTGCCGTCCGCAAGACAAAGTCGCGAAAATACTCGCAGCGTACGCGACCGCGATGACCGATGTTACCGGGTTCGGTTTGGCAGGACACTTGTTCAACATATTGGATGCTTCGAACGTAAAAGCGCGATTGGACATCAGCAGTGTTCCCTTTTTGCCCGGCGCGGAACGCCTCTGCGCGCAGGGCATACGCTCCACGCTCTGGCCCGCGAATGCTGAGAACGCCGATCGAATGAACGGCGACCTTCCAAGACAAGGAGACCTGTTGTTCGATCCGCAAACCTGCGGGGGGTTGCTGGCGTGTATCCCCGCCGAAAAGGCAGACGCTGTTTTTGCGGCATTCAATCGCATCGCTGAACCGATTTGGAAGATCGGGAGCATAGACAGAGGTGCGCCAGCGATCGAGCTATGTTCTAACGTCGTCTAAGCTTTACAGGACTTTACATCACGTGCCTCACGCCATTCGATTAGATATTGAGCCCCCGCTCGCGGAACTCGTTTTGAACAAACCCGAAAAGCGGAATGCGTTGTCGATTGAAATGTGGGCCGCAATTCCGGGGCTAATCGATGACGCGGTCAAAAGGCCCGACACGAGCGTGATCATAATCCATGGCGGCCATGCAAACGCTTTTGCCGCGGGCGCAGATATTTCAGAATTCGAAGAGACCTACGCCACCAAAGCGCGTGCTGAAGCTGCAGGCGGAACCATCGCTGCAGCTCTAAGTGCCATTGAAAACTGCCCGAAGCCAACCCTGGCCGCCATTGAAGGTGCCTGTATCGGTGGCGGAGTAAGCCTAGCAATGGCCTGTGACCTCCGCGTGGCCAGCGAAAGCGCCAAGTTTGGTGTTACGCCTGGCAAGCTAGGTTTGGTTTACCCGGCCGGCGATACGCGCCGATTAATACAAGCCATTGGCCCGGGCGCGACCAAAGATCTCTTATTTACGGGTCGTATATTTCCCGCAAGCGAGGCCAAAGACATGCACCTTGTCGATCGACTTGTAAAACCCGAGAGCGCCCTGCAGGAGGCGCGGGCATTTGCCGCTCAGATTGCGTCAATATCGCAATGGTCCGCGCGCGCGATGAAGCAAATGATCAAAGGCGTACAATCGGGTTGGAGCGATGACGATGCACGCGCAATTGATCTTTTTACGGACGGATTTTCAAACGAGGACTTCGCAGACGGCTACAAAGCGTTCTTGGAGAAACGCCCGCCCAACTTCACGTTCAAGTAAGACGCGGGCGACCTAGGCCAACGCTTTGACGATCGCGGTGACCAAATCATCTTTTTTCTGTTCCATGATCGGTAATTGTTCAAATGGCACCAGCATTGGATGAGTCATTTCATCCTCATCACGAACGGGTCCATATTGCCACCCTTGCGCCTGTCTTTGTTTCATCCATTGGACATGTTGAGCGCCCGCATCCGCTTCAGGGTTTTCCAACACAAACCGAATGCTGGCAAAGGTCGACTCTTTCATCCAGTCTGGCGCCATTTTCCAATCAGGCAGGTCCGGTTGACCATGGGCGGTACTCCAAGTGCGGATTGCCGAATGAACAACCCGCGCGATAGGTTCCAATTCGTTTGCCATAACGAAACGCCTCCTTGACGGTCGTCAGACCTATCAAAGAGGCGCTGGTTTGAAAACCTAACTGCCTATTGTGAGAGAGGCGTCGCGCGTGCGAAACTATCCGATCGAACGCAAACCTTTACGCAGCACAGACGCATCCACGAAATCAGTTCCGCCGGTCGTTGGGGTAACTTCGTTAGCAGGCATCGGCGGAGTTGCAGGCATTGGCCGCGCAGACATCATCGGCGCGTGCACCAGTGGCATTTCCTCGTTCGCAGCGCGCATATCAACAATCTTGGCCTGCTGGTCAGATTCTAGTTGCAACAACCAATTGCAAATCGGTGCGATCACAGTGCGATAGTGCAACGAGTTCTGAATGGGACACTCGAGGTCCGTCCAGATGTCCAATTGCGCTTGTCGTTGTGCCCGCGTCTCCTCATTATCTTTTGTCGCTTCACGGATCAGAGAAGTCGCATCGCTGGTGAGTTTCACAGCGACGTAACGGCGCGCATGCAGAGCCTGACGCGATGTGCGAAGTTCACCAAATTCATTACAAAGCCAGCTCGCCAGAGACTGAATTTGAATGCTGCCCACGAGCAAATTACGAATACCCGCCTCTGTTGGGTCATCTAACTGCAAGTAAGCGAAGAATGCGTTCAATTCGGGGCTGTCCAACCAAGCATTAATCGCTTCTTGGACATACTCGCTCGCCTTGTGGTAATCTTGACCAAGTTGGAGCGGAAGTTGTGGCAGGGCTTCCGGGCGGAAGCTAAAGGCGCAGCGCAAACGATAGCTAATGTCGCTGAGTTGTGTCCGCTGGTGCAAAGGGTCTGCACTCTCGAACAGACGTTCGTTAATCGCTGAAACCACCGCTTCGGCAGCATTTGACCGAAGGATTGGGTTTGCGACCATTCGGTTGCCCATCATGAATTCCACGCTCATATTTGTCTCCTCGCATTACGCGTCTCACGAGAAAGGAGGAGCAAACATCGTGCCAAACGGGAGTCTTTTAGCGGGACACTATCGTGTTTTAGGCGATTTTTTTGCGTCCCGCCCAGATTGGCCGCATGGGTTATGCAGACCAGCGAACCTCGAAACGACCCGTTTCTTGCCAGTGCTCGCCTGAAAGCGGTGTGGAATAGAGTTTCAGATCAATCTCTTCAAGCGGGATCGCTTTGCCCGTGATAGCGTCTTTGGCACTGACCAATTCAAGGCCTTCGGCGCTGATTCCGTACTCATCATTTGCCGCTTGCGGCAATGAGCGACGGAACCGGACATCCACCATAACTTGCTTGCCAGACTTCAAGACGAGTTTGTAGACCCGCTCAGGCAGCATGTGATTAAGAAAGCGCGTGCGACCAATAAAGCTGTCGGTCAGCATCCGAGTATCACCTTCTAAATCGCCTGCTGGCAGAATGATATCGCGGTCTGTGAAGGGTTTTAGGGCTCCAGAAATGCGACCCCAGTGGTTTTGCAGCCGGTAATCATCATCAACATAGCTGCGAATCCGCCAGCCAGGGACCATGCCTGACTCAACCGCATTATAGACAACAGTACCAAGGGCAGTGACGAGTTTTGCGTCTTCAATAACGCCCTCTTCCGATATTGGTAGCCATTCACCCGCGAAATACCCTTTTGCGGTGATGATCCGTGCAGGATCCAAAGGCAGCTTATTCGCGAGAATCTCTTTTGCTTGCGGAAGTTCAGACGGCTTGCCCGTCAAAATGACCAGGTCGCAGTCAAACAATCCGACATAG
>JBCBBY010000089.1:0-13937 GCA_038531195.1 Pseudomonadota bacterium | reverse complement strand
CGCAAGCAATCAGACCAAGCAATCGCACAATGGATAAATGCCGAACTGTCAGGAAGGTCTTGTGTGGTCGTTCTCATTGGCGCGCAAACCGCTGGACGCAAGTGGATAGACTATGAGATTAAAAGGGGTTGGGCGGAAAAGAAGGGCGTCGTTGGCATCTATATTCACAATCTTTATGATCGCCACAATCGGACTACGGTAAAAGGGAACAATCCATTTTCTGGCTTTGATCTGGGCGGACGGCCACTCGACCAAATTGTCAAAACGTATGACCCTTCAGGTTGGGACAGTAGCGGCGTCTACAGAAATATATCCGAGAATTTGGACGATTGGATTGACGAGGCAATTCGAATTCGTAGCAAATACTAAAGTTGAGAGTATGCCCGCTCACCCTAACACCGCATCCCCCACAAACGGATTATCCTTCCGCTCCTGCCCAAACGTGCTCATCGGGCCATGTCCGGGCACAAAGCGCATCCCATCGCCGAGCGGCCAGAGATTCTGCACAATCGAGTCAATCAGTTGCTGATGATTGCCTTTCGGGAAATCCGTGCGGCCAATTGAGCCGCGGAACAAAACGTCGCCGACAAAAGCGAGCTGGCCTGTCTGGTGATAGATGACGACATGGCCCGGTGTGTGGCCGGGGCAGTGGGTGACGCCGAAGGTCTCGCCGCCCAGGGTCAGCGTGTCGCCTTCGTCGAGATAGCGGTCCGGCATCACATTCTTGCCGTCCGCAATGCCATATTTGGCGCCCTGGGCCTCAATATCATCGAGCAGCCATTGGTCATCCTTATGCGGGCCAATGATCGGGCAGCCGGTGCGCTCTTTGACGGCGGTGGCAGCGCCGGCATGGTCGAGATGGCCATGCGTCAGCCAAACCGCGACAATCTTCACGCCAAACTGCTCGGCCGCGCCCATTAGGCGGTCAATCTCGCCGCCGGGATCGACGAAGACGCCTTCCATCGTCTCGCGGTGCCAGATCAGCGACGTGTTCTGCTGCAAGGGCGTCACCGGGATGATGCGAATATCGAGCTTGGGCTGCGCGTTTTGGGGCGGGGAGGTCTGTTCGGTCATGCGATCTCAGATAAGGTCTATTTGAAACGGGTAAAGGTAAGGCGCATGGTTGCGGCATTATTTAGCAACACGCCAAGCGCGAAATAATAAAGGCCGGCGCGCGTCTCGAAGCCAATATAGATGCTGATTTGGCTGATCCCGATCAGCAGGGCGGCGAGGAAGACGTCCAGCATCGACCATTTGCCGAGAATATTGAGCAAGGTTGCGAGTTTCGGGCTCGGCTGTGCACCTTGGCGAAAAATGATGGCGGCGGTCAGCGTCTTGGCGAGTGGAAAGATGCCAGAGAAGAAAATCACGACCAGGCCCAGAAAAGGCAGACCGCTCTCAAACAGGGTCTGAACGATACCGTAGAGATTGTATTCCTGGCCGCCAAAACCGAACGTATTCGGCTTCCAGATCGAAGGCAGAATGAGGCCGGTAATGATCAGCGCCGTGGAGGCATATAGCGCCATCTCACTGAGCACGTCCCAGATGGATGTGCGATGGGCGTCGGCTGGCGCGGAGGAGGTGATGTCCGTCATGGGTCCAGTGTTGCCGAGTGCGGTGACTGGGGTCAACGCCTTTCCTGCGCCCGCGCGACAGGGTAAAGCACGGTTAACGCAAGGACGCGTGTGGAGGGACAGGACATGCCGGGTGGACGTTTTGGGCTGATCATTCTCGGGCTGATTGGCCTGGCGGTGTATTATTTCTCGAACCAAGAAGTGAATCCGTATTCGGGCAAGAGCGAGTTCAACACGATCTCGATTGAGCAAGCGAGCCAGCTTGGCGCGCAGTCTTACCTTCAAATGCTGCAACAAGAAGGTCGCAATGTGATTTGCGGCGGCGGCGCATCAAGCTGCGATATTGCTGGACGGCAAGTCTATGACACGGTGAACGAAATTGGCGAGCGCCTGCGCGTGGCCGCGATTGAGATGGAAGAGGACTATCTCGAGGCGGGCTATTCCTTCCAACCGGTGGCGCGGGAATTTGATTGGACGTTCAACGTCATCCAGTCGCAGCAACCGAATGCCTTCTGTCTGCCGGGCGGCTATGTGGCGGTCTATACCGGCATTCTCGACATTACTGGCAATTATGATGGCCGCGTGACCCTTGAAGACATTCAAGATGTCGACAAACTCGCCGTGGTGATGGGCCATGAAATTGGGCACGCCTTGGCGCATCATGGCGCCAAGCGGATGAGCAATTCACGCCTCGCGCAAATCGGCACGGTAGCGGTGGGCCTGGGGCTCGGTGACATGGATCCGGGCCAAGCGCGGATGGTTCAGCAAGCCATGGGCATGGCGGCGCAGGGCGGTCTTATGGCTTTCTCTCGCGATCATGAGACGGAAGCGGATAAGATCGGCTTAGAACTCTTGGTGCGCGCGTGTTATGATCCGCGTGAAGCCCCTGAGCTGTGGATGCGGATGGGTGAGATTGGTGGTGGGCAGCGCCCACCCGAATGGCTCAGCACACACCCTGCCTCAGAGACCCGCGCGAATAACTTCAAGCAGTGGATGCCCGCGGCGCTAGAAATGTATACGCAGCGTTGCGGGTCGCCGAGCCGGTCCTTCTAAATGGTTTCACATTTGATTGATTTGTCCGTGTAGGCGCAATCCGTTTAATGGCGCCATGGGGCGCGTTCAATGATCCTACTCACCGGAGCCAGCGGCGTGATTGGCCGCGATCTGACGCCGCGCTTGCGGCAAGAGGAGCTTATCCTCGCGCGCCATCGCGCGCGGCCCGACAGTGATGCCTGGCAAGTGTCGATCGACATTCGTGACCCGATACTGGGGCTCTCAGAGGGAGCGTATGTGCGGCTTTGCGCGGAGGTCGACACGGTCGTGCACTGCGCCGCCATCACGGATATGAGCGGTCAGGTCCCAGAGCTGAGCGAGACGAATATTGCCGGCGTTCAGAACATCGTCGATTTCGCCCGCGCGGCAGGGGCGAAATTGCACTTTGTGTCGACGGCATATTGTTCAGAAAAATATGGGCCTGCGGCGCCGGTTTCATCAGACTATGTGGCGTCAAAACGGGCGGCGGAAGCTGTGGTGCGCGAGAGCGGACTCGACTGGACGATCATCCGCCCCTCGATCATCGCAGGGCACTCGGAGACAGGCGAGATTGCGAGCTTTCAAGGCTTTCATCTGTTTATCGCAACGATCCTAAAAGGGCGCCTCCCGATCATCCCCGTGGCGCCTCAAACGCCGTGCGATTTCGTAGCCGTCGACTGGGTGGCGGACGCGATCGCGCGCATTGTCGAACAGCCTGAATGGGGACGCACCTATTGGCTGACCGCAGGCGCAAAGGCCCTGACGATCGAAGACATGATGAAGACAGGTCGTAACTTCGCAAGCGCGCGCGGCCGCGACTTAGACCGGGTTGAGCTGATGACACCGCAGGCGGTTGAAGACCAAATCCTTCCCGATCTCAAACCGAGATCGCGTGAGCGGCTCTCAATCCTGATTAATCTCGCAAAGGTCATGGCGCGGCGCACCGCGTTTCCGAGCGATCTCAATGCTGTTGATCAAGCGGGGCTGAAACGCACGCTACTGGCGAATTTGGACTATTGGGGGACGCAAAGCGGCTAGTCGCCGCCGCCCATACCACCACCCATGCAGCCGCATCCGCCGCCACCTCCACCGCCGCCGCGACGACCGCGTCGGCTGCGGAATGTGAAGCTCGATGCACCGTGCGACAGCACGCCGGAATAAGACCGTCCAGAGCTGATCAAGACTGCGCCGCCGCCGCCATAATATCCCCCGGAAACGCCGCTGCCGACGCCGCCTGAGAAGCTCGCCATATCGAGATGTACCTCATTTGAGACCGGAACTGCCGGTGTGCGGCGCGTGGTGACCGCGCGGCGGGTTACCGTGCGCTGCGCCGGGGCGCTGCGATGGGTCACCATCCGTTTTGTCACGACAGGCGGGTGTTCTTTAACGACCGTACGGGTGGTCGTTCCACAGCAGGGTTTCGCGGCGCGTGTTGGAACAGGTTCGGCCTTAGCCAGGCGCGCCGGACATGACCAGGCTTTGCCATCTTCGATCAGATAACAGCCCGGCTCCGGCGGTACCGGCTGATGCGCTCGGACCGGCTCAGGACCGCGATTCACCCGCTGGCCAGGTGTGCCGTCGGCGACCGCCGGCAGCGTCATCGTCAACGCCAAGGCGAAAACAGCCAGAGTTTTGTTCCAAAACGACATAAATTTCGCCTCCTGAGCGAAAGACGTAGGTCTATCCTGTGGAAAACCGCAAACGCCAGACCAAGAGTAAACGCGGTGACACAAATTTGTGCAATCAGCTTAACCTCTCGCGCGAGTTGTATTCGCCTCAAACGACACACGATATAGTTAAAACCTTTGGGAGGTAGCACTATTATCAATTGGCTAAATATCGCTGGGCGAGCTATCCAATAAACATAGTTGCGTAACCACACCCAACGCTCATTCAAAAAACCAAGCAGGAGACCCCATGGCTGATGATATGAAATGCCCGATGCGCGGCGGATTTAAATCCGGCGATCTGGCCAATAAAAGCTGGTGGCCAGAGCAGCTCAATCTGAAAATTCTCAATCAGAATGCGCCGCAAGTCAGCCCCCTCGAAGACGATTTCGATTATGTCAAAGAGTTTGAGTCTCTCGATTACGCGGCTCTGAAAAAAGACCTGGCTGACTTGGTCACGGACAGCCAAGACTGGTGGCCAGCCGACTATGGCAACTATACCGGTTTCTTCGTCCGCATGGCGTGGCACAGCGCCGGCACCTACCGCACTTATGATGGCCGCGGCGGCGCTAATTCCGGGTCTCAGCGTTTTGCGCCTCTAAACAGCTGGCCAGACAATGGCAACTTGGACAAAGCGCGTCGTCTGCTTTGGCCGATCAAGCAGAAATATGGCAATAAGATCTCTTGGGCCGACTTGATGATCCTCGCTGCCAATGTTGGCATGGAGACTTGCGGCCTGAAAACGTTTGGCTTCTCAGGTGGCCGCGCCGATTGGTTCGAGCCTGAAGAAGACATCTATTGGGGTCCTGAAGCCGAGTGGCTCGCCGCCTCTGGCAATGATAAGAGCCGGTATGCCGGTCAGCGCGATTACAAAGCTGACGATGCCGATGCTTATAAGCTAGACACGCCGCTTGGCGCTGTGATGATGGGCTTGATCTACGTTAATCCGGAAGGTCCAGACGCGGTGCCGGATCCGATCGCTGAAGCGCACGACATTCGCGTCACTTTCGCCCGCATGGCGATGAATGACGAAGAAACTGTCGCGCTTGTCGCGGGCGGTCACACCTTTGGTAAAGGCCACGGCGCCGGTCCAGAAGACCATGTCGGTGTCGAGCCAGAAGGCGCGCCAATGCAGAATATGGGCTTTGGCTGGATGAACAGCCACGGCGCAGGCAAAGGCGACGACACGACGACCGCAGGCTTCGAAGGCCCATGGACGCCAACGCCGGACACTTGGGACATGACCTATTTCGAGAACCTCTTGAAATATGACTGGGAAAAAACCACCAGCCCGTCTGGTCACGTGCAGTGGCAACCCGTGCCGGGTCAAGGCGCGCCAGAAGCGCCGATGGCGCATGATTCATCAAAGACTCAGCCTCTGATGATGACCACGGCGGACATGTCGCTGAAGCTGTTCCCAGACTACGCTAAGATCTCTGCAGACTTCCTGGCCAATCCGGACAAGTTTGCAGACGCCTATGCGCGGGCATGGTTCAAGCTGACTCACCGGGATATGGGACCGAAGTCTCGCTATGTTGGCCCTGAAGTACCAGCTGAAGATCTGATTTGGCAGGATCCCGTTCCAGCACACGAAGGCCCTGTTGTCAGCGCGGCAGAAATTGCCGACCTGAAAGCGCAAATCCTGGGGTCAGGCCTCAGTGTTTCTGAGCTGGTCAGCACGGCTTGGGCCTCTGCGTCCACCTTCCGCGACTCCGATAAGCGCGGCGGTGCAAATGGTGCACGTATCGCACTGGCGCCGCAAAAGGACTGGGCGATCAACGTCTCGTCTGGTGTGCCAGCGGTTGTTGCAAAGCTGAAAGAGATCCAAGCCTCGTTCAATGCTAGCGGCACGCAAGTCTCGCTTGCTGACTTGATCGTCCTCGGCGGTTGCGCCGCGATTGAGAAAGCCTCTGGTGCGTCCGTTCCATTCACACCAGGTCGCACAGATGCGACCCAAGAGTGGACCGATGTGGACTCGTTCGACGTGCTCGAGCCAAAAGTCGATGGCTTCCGGAACTATAATGAAAGCGAAGATCCACGCGCGACAGAAGAATTGCTGGTCGACAAAGCCGCGCTTCTTAAGCTGAGCGCGCCTGAGATGACCGTTCTAGTCGGCGGCCTGCGTGTTCTCGGCGCGAATGCGGCAGAATCCACACACGGCGTTTTCACCGACAATGTCGGGACGCTGAGCAATGACTTTTTCGTTAACGTGCTCGACATGGCGAATGAGTGGGTCGCAGATCCATCTGAAGAACTTTTCGAAGGCCGTGACCGTAAGACGGGCGCTGTGAAGTTCTCAGGTACCCGCGCCGATTTGGTCTTCGGGTCGAACTCGATCCTTCGCTCGGTTGCCGAAATCTATGCGCAGAGTGACTCGAAAGAGCGCTTCACCCGCGACTTCATCAAAGCTTGGAACAAAGTGATGATGCTTGATCGGTTCGATGTGAACTAAGTTTGCATTCATCTGAAATGAATAAGGCGGCGCCCTCGGGTGCCGCCTTTTTTATTCAATTTGCCCCCGGAATGTGAGGCTAAACGCAGCGTTCGGTTGAATGGCCCCGCCAAGGAGTTGACCCTTAGGAGCGAAACAGATGTGACGGACATCCGGATCATAGCCGCTAGACGGCGAATACGTGCAGCCTGACAAGCTTGATGGTTTCGTTACCGCATCTGAAAACCGCAGATCTGTGGCCTCTGTGAAGGTCACGCCTGAAGAGAGCGCCTCGAATTGGACAGTACCCGTTACGGGACCCGCGCCATCCATATCACCATTGTAATATGTGACCTCCGCGGGCAGCGTGTCGACTAAGAATAGGGTATCTTCATCGACCGGTGCCGTGCCCGTACTCTCGACGGTTAGCGTGTAAAGCACATCGCTGCCTGGAATAGCGTACGGAGAACTCGACAAAGGCGAAACTGCCGTCGACTTTGTCACGTCGAGATTGGCCGTCTGATTGTTCTCAAACACGCCATAATACAGCTCTTCATTGATGTGCCGTCGGCTTGTATCGCCAGCGACGGTTTCCTCTTCGACCGCGAGGTTAATCGTATTGCTTGGCAGGGGATCATTGCCGTAGAGCACCGCCCATCCGCCATTACCGCCATTTTCAGCCGCCATGGTCGACACACCAATGTCGAAATCGCCAGAGACAGAATAGGCATAGGGCGGTGTGTTGCCCGTGCCAGCGATAGAGTTTCCGCCGCGCGCGAACGCGTAATTGACTTGATTCACCGTACCGTTGCCGGGTTCGGTAATGATAAAACCGAGCGTTTCACTCAGGCGAGTATCATTGATCATGCCAATGTGTTTGGTCACACAGATATTGGTCAGCGTCGCAGGAGAGCCACGATTGCTACAATTGTTGGATGTGAACACGCTGGCTTGATTGTCGTTGAAGCTCATCACCTGTCCAAGAATAACCAGGGATGAGTGGCCTCCTGTCACCATTGACGTGACATTGGTATAGTTCGCTGTTCCCCACCCGGCGGCATTGCCTGCAGTGACTGTAGACAGCACAGTTCGCGCCTCAATCACGCGGCCATCCGCGAGCGAGTGCACGCCTTCATCCGCGATCAGACAATGGACATCGGAGGGCGTAAAGGCCGACGAGTCTTCAAACCTTTGAACGCGCACATCGAAACTGTCGGATTGGACGTTGGTGATCCGGACTGTGGCGTCATTATTGGCATTTGTCCGCAAATTATATGTGCAAACCACCACGGCGTTGCTGTACGTATTGACCAAGGGCACGGTTTCGAAACTTGCACCAACATCTTCGATCAATACGGCTTCCAGATCTAAGGACAAAGCTTGCCCGTTCGCTGGCAATGTTTGTGCCGCGATGACCGCCGAAACGACGATAAAGAGCTGAGCCCCTTTGCTCATGCGTCCTATTTTTATCGTTTTGCCTTAACGCAGCATGAAACTCGATGTCTCAATTTTCAGGGGTGATCATTATCTCAGCGTCTCGGGCTGTCGTCTGATCGGTAAGATCTACTGTCTATAGTCGCGCTTCAAAGTTCTTAATTTGTGTCGGGGACGGAAAAGGAAGCGTCATGCAGTTTCACATAGGCGATGTTGTCGTCCTCAACTCAGGTGGCCCAAAAATGACCGTCTCCGCGGTGAAGGCCGATCGCGTCTTTTGCGTGTGGTTCAATAGACGCGATGACTATCATGAAGAGCGAACGGGAGAGTTTTTGGTCGCGACGCTTAAAGCGCTTCAACCTACCCGCCGCGTGCCAAAGCCTGAGACAGCCCCCCTGGCGTCAACGGAGACGGCGAGCCCGGCAGAGTAAGCGCCGTCGCTAAGCTTTCGGTTCGATCAAGTCCCAGAGATTGCCAAACGGGTCTTCAAACACGGCGACAGTGCCATAGGGTTCGAAACGCGGCTCTTCTCGAAAGGAGACGCCTTTTGCGAGCATCGCGGTATGGTCGCGGGCGAAATCATTTGTATGCAGAAAGAAGCCGACGCGGCCGCCAGTTTGATTGCCGATTGCCGCGACTTGCGCTTGGCCATCGGCCTTCGCCAGGAGAAGGGCGGTTTCGGCGCCGGGCGGCGCGACGCGGACCCAGCGTTTGGTGTCGCCAAGTTTCGTGTCTTCGAGTAGCGTGAACCCTAAGCTGTCGCGATAAAAGGCGATAGCGGCGTCATAGTCTGGGACAACGAGGGTGATGCTCGCAATGATTTGGGTCAAATAAAACTACCTTTCGGGTCGTTGAGGGCCAAACGTTTGACTAGCGCGAGCGAATCTGTTCCAGTTTTGTTTCCTAACAAAAGGAAGTCGTATGATTAAACTCTAATCCGAAATTATGGTTGGTTCGCAGGTAGACCAAGTTCAAACGAAGGGCAGATTAGAGCAGAGTAGTGATGGCGATCCGTCCAACGATTAGGCGACGCCGACCGGACCCTGCAGTATTCCGGTAGCAGAAACTAGAGAGTGGTGGTTTGAACCATCGTTACATTTGTCTTTGATGCCCATGGAGCCACTCTCGCTCACGCCACTGCCGTGGCCTCCTCCACCTAAAATCAATCCACTGGATTGATTTTTCAGGCCGCGGCCTGATCGGTTTCGGAGGGATCATAATTCAAGATCGGCCCGAGCCAGCGCTCTGCAACCCGCAGCTCCATGCCTTTGCGATTGGCATAGTCCTGGACTTGGTCGCGCTCAATCCGGCCTACGGCAAAATACACGCTCTCCGGATGCGCCATGTAAAGCCCTGAGACAGACGCTGCCGGTGTCATCGCGCAGCTGGAGGTCAGCTCCATCCCGATCCGGCCTGCATCGAGGAGCCGGAACAAAGTCTCTTTCTCGGTATGGTCCGGCTGACAGGGATACCCCGCCGCGGGGCGGATACCGGAATAAGATTCCTTGATCAGTTCGGCATTGTCCAAGGCCTCGCCGGCGGCATAGCCCCAATGCACTTTACGGACTTGCTCGTGCATATATTCGGCCATGGCTTCGGCGAACCGATCGGCGAGGGCCTTGACCATGATGGCGGAATAATCATCGGCTTCGGCTTCGAATTTCTTCGCAATCTCTTCGGCTTGCGGACCGGACGTCACCGCAAAGCCGCCAATATGATCGCCATGCTCGGCGATGAAATCTGACAGCGCGAAATTGGCGCGGTCATTGTCTTTAACCATTTGCTGGCGCAATGTGTGGAACTTATCGCCGGTGTCGAGCCTGATGTCGTCGCCCGCGCGCGCAGCGCCCCAAAAGCCGATCACGGCTTTTGGCTTGAACCAATCCTGACCGAGGATTTGTTGCATCATGTTTTTTGTGTCGCGCCAGAGATCGCGCGCCGCCTCGCCGACAATCTCATCGTCGAGGATTTGCGGGAACCGACCGGCAAGGTTCCAGCTTGAGAAGTATGGTGTCCAATCAATGTACCGGGCGAGTTCAGAGAGATCGAACTCCTCGAACACTTTGGTGCCGGTAAAGCTCGGCGCCGACGGCGTCGGGGCTTCGAGTTTGTGCGCATGCGCCCGCGCGACTTGGATTGGATGCCGCGGCTTTGGCGGTCCGCCGGAGCGACTGTCGCGCATGCGCTGATACTTGGCTTGCGCCGTCTCGACAAAAAGCGGGCGCTCTTCGTCAGAGAGCAGCGCTGAGACCACGCCCACGGCGCGGCTGGCATCGGTCACGTGAATGGTAGGGCCATTGTCGCGAGCCGGGTCGATCTTCACCGCGGTATGCGCCGGGGAGGTTGTCGCGCCGCCAATCAGCAGCGGCTGTTTCATGCCGGTGCGTTGCATCTCGCGGGCAACATAGACCATTTCGTCCAAGCTCGGCGTGATCAGGCCAGAAAGGCCAATAATGTCGACTTTCTCTTCCTCGGCTTTGGCGAGAATGTCTTCGCAGGGCACCATGACGCCCATGTCGACAATCTCATAGCCATTACAGGCGAGCACCACGCCGACAATATTCTTGCCAATATCATGCACGTCGCCTTTCACAGTCGCCATCAAGACTTTGCCATTCGACACATCAACTGTGCCGAGCTCTTCTTTCTCAGCCTGCATGAACGGGTCGAGATAAGCCACCGCGGCTTTCATCACGCGGGCCGATTTCACCACTTGCGGCAAGAACATTTTGCCGGAGCCGAACAAGTCACCGACGACGTTCATGCCGTCCATGAGAGGGCCTTCGATGACGTGCAACGGGCGCGCTGATGCCGCGCGCGCTTCTTCGGTATCGGCATCAATGAATTCGGTGATGCCATTGACCAGAGCATGTTCAAGCCGCTTGTTTACGGGCAGCTCGCGCCAGGACATGTCCTTCTCGGCGCTCTTGCCCTTCTGGCCTCGGAACTGTTCGGCATAATCGACAAGCGCTTCGGTGGCGTCCGGATTGCGGTTGAGGATGACGTCCTCAACCAGCTCACGCAGCTTCGGCTCGATCTCGTCATAGATATCAAGCTGACCGGCATTCACGATGCCCATATCCATGCCGGCTGGGATGGCATGGTAGAGGAAGACTGAGTGCATCGCGCGGCGCACCGGCTCATTGCCACGGAAGGAGAATGAGACGTTTGAGAGTCCGCCGGAAATGTGACAGCCTGGGCAGGTCTCACGGATAATCTTGGTCGCTTCGATAAAGTCGACGGCGTAGTTATTGTGCTCTTCAATCCCGGTCGCGACCGCGAATATGTTGGGGTCGAAGATGATGTCTTCAGCTGGGAATCCCACCTCTTCGGTGAGGATTTTGAAGGCGCGTTGGCAGATCTCAATCTTGCGCGGGGCGGTATCGGCCTGGCCGACTTCATCGAATGCCATGACGACGACCGCGGCGCCATAGGATAGGCATTTGCGGGCCTGTTCGCGGAACTGGTCGAGGCCTTCCTTCATCGAGATGGAATTGACCACGGCCTTGCCTTGCACGCATTTCAGTCCGGCTTCGATGACTTCCCATTTGGAGCTATCGATCATCACGGGCACGCGAGCAATATCGGGCTCAGCAGCGATGAGGTTCAGGAACGTGGTCATCGCCTCGGCGCCATCCAGCATGCCTTCATCCATGTTCACATCAATGATCTGAGCGCCATTCTCGACTTGCTGACGCGCGACTTCGATCGCAGTCGCATAATCGCCATTGACGATCAGCTTTCGAAACCGGGCTGAGCCGGTCACGTTTGTACGTTCGCCGATATTGACGAAATTCTGGGAGGCGGAGGTGGTCATGTATATTGGTGCTTTAATTGTTGGAATTCTCGAAAGACTTTTTCGTGTGGTTTTATCTCGCGAACAATTGCGCCCGCATTCTTCATCTCACCGGAAAAATTTGATGTGCCGCCTACTTTTTCAAAGACTCGTCCCTCTTTAGTTATTTCAAGTCTTATCAGCCTATCGTCACATGCGCTGTCGAGGTCAACGTATTCAAATGTCGGGATTGAAACACTGCATCCAAATCGCAACCACACTCGAACAGCGATTTCGAGGTCAGCGACCTCAAAATTGTTTCGACAAATCCCATGTACCCAGTTATCTAAACCAATCCAATAACCAGGGTTTTCAGCGAAACCAAATATCAAATTCGGCAATGGTTCAGGGTCAGGAATAGAGATTTCTCGCTCTTCGACGAGTACCGAATCGAATGTATTCTCGACGCACACTCTGTAAATCTCGGCCAAACAGTCAATCATGGCTTCTTTCTTGATCGAACCACTATAGCCAAAATCTAAAAAGTGATTGGCCCACTCGGGATCGATGCCGCTCATCAAACTTCCATAATTGTCTCAAAGCTGCCGACCAGCATGCGTTTGCCATCAAATGGCATCGTCATGTCTTCATCATTGAAGACCGGATCCGCCATGCATTGTTCCATGCCTTTGTCGCGCGCTTCTTTGGAGGGCCATTCGATCCAGGAAAAGACGATGACTTCCCCTGGTTCGGCTTTCACGGCCAAAGGAAAAGACGTCACGTCGCCCTCCGGCACCTCGTCGCCCCAATTGTCCATGATGCGAAGCGCGCCATATTTCTTGAAGACCGGGCCCGTGATGCGGGCATGTTCGAGATAGGCTTCCTTATTTTCGGCCGGCACGGCGGCGACAAAACCATCAATATAGGTCATTAGCTGTCCTCCCGGACCAGGCCCTTCAGGCCATCAATGCTTTCTGCGTTTTTGGCGTAGCGACTTTCGACCCATTCTTCGGTCGACTTATTGTCGACATAGCGGGTCAGCTGGTCGCGCTCGCCTTTAAACTCGTAGAAGGGTACGCCCCAGCCGCAGCTATCCTGGATGCGCGTCAGTTTCACTTTAAAAACGCCGCGTGCGCGCTCGAAGCCTGGGAAGAGGGCGAGCATATCTTCCCATTCGGCATGATGCGGATTGACCACTTCACCGGTGCCGAACAGGCGCAGGATATTGGCCGGGCCTTCAAAGGCGCAGAACATGATCGTGATGCGGCCATTCTCTTGCACATGTGCTTGTGTCTCGATGCCAGAGCCACCGAGATCGAGCCAGGCCACCGTCGTGTCATCAATCACTTTCAACGCGTCATAACCCTTCGGCGAGAGATTGATGTGCCCGTCTCCAGAGAGCGGCGCCGAAGCGACGAAAAACATCTTTTGCTTCTCAATGAAGCTGATGATGCGGTCATCAAGTTTATCATAGACTTTCATGCGCGATCTCCTTGCTTGTGAGGTGAGATTACGATGCCAGTTCGAAGGGCTCGAGGCCAGCTAGTCGCATTGTTTTTTTGGTCTCCGCAATCTCTCGCGGTTTGACACCTTCAATGGCTTTCGCCAACGCTTTTACGTGCGGCGGGGTCGTGCCACAGCAGCCGCCAATAATATTGACGATCCCATCTTCCGCCCAGCCGCTCAGCTTCCCGGATGTCTCATGCGGTTCTTCATCATACTCGCCCATTTCGTTCGGCAAGCCAGCATTCGGATAGGCGGCCACAAGGGTATCTGAGATGCGAGAAAGCGACGCGATATGCGGACGCATCAACTCAGCGCCAAGTGCGCAATTAAACCCAATCGCAAAGGGTTTCGAGTGGCGCACAGAGTTCCAGAACGCTTCAACCGTCTGTCCGGACAATGTGCGCCCTGAACGGTCAGTAATCGTCCCCGAGATCCAAAGTGGTAATTCGTCCATGCCCTCGGCTTCGAGATCCATTTTGGCTTTGATGGCGGCCTTGCAATTCAGTGTATCTGTGATC
>JBCBBY010000088.1:0-13941 GCA_038531195.1 Pseudomonadota bacterium | reverse complement strand
TTTTGAGAATGAGCTTCTTTTTCGATCAGATATTGATCATCTTCAGGATAGTACTTGGCCACAGAAGGATCTGATCCAGCGAATTGCTCAACATCCTCCATGGAAGACCAAAGAGTTACCAGCAGAAAATGCGAGAAATCGCCTTCGTTGCGACGAGTGAAATATAGGCGTTCCAATCCTTTTATTCGACTATAGTCTGGGGCCGCACGTTCAATCATGAACTTCTCATAAGCGTCGCCGTCTTCGAGTTTGGTTTTGCCGTGCCAAGTTCGCATGATCATTTCATCGTATCCTCTGACGAGTTAGCATCTTTTTTGAGTTTATCCGTAATATCCCCCTGCGAGCAACAGATACGCCAAAATCAGCGCCTGACCTTAAGCTTTTACGCCTGCGGCGCAGCTAGCGTTAGCCTAGCGGCTTAAATTCGCCCCTAAGAGGACTCTGAGCGTTGGAACTGAACATCGCGCTAGGAAATCGGCAGGTCTATTTCGTTTTCTCCGTGCTTCCTCTGTTGGGTCTTAGGTGCTTTATTCCAAATTCAACCACTCGAGAATTGAACCCATGTTTCCGCGATACAAACCAGTTACGCTTCCTGGCAGTGCCTTGCTAATGGCTCTCATCGGGGTCTTTTTGTTCGGTGTAAAAATTGGAACCCCCGATTCCGAAGATGATGCTTTTTGGTTATCGGTCCTCCCAAACTTGCTGATCTTTTCCGCCATTTTGTGGTTAGGAGTCTGGCGGCACAATAATAAAGATCAAAGTAGTTAGGCGGCTTAAAATCGCCCCAAATCAGTCGCTTATTACTTCCAGCGGAGATAAGACTGAAGGCCAGAAAACTCTGGGAGAAAATTTCTAATCAGACTCCGAGTCCAATCGGGCATTCGCTAGATCGGAATACCCGCTGATATGCCAATAAACTTTTGCCGCCTCGACGTCAGAAGCATTGCGAATGACAAATACTCCATTCTTTGGGACCGCTTGAATGAACCGTTGGCCGGGAGCAATTGTTTCAAGCGTTTTGGCTGTTCCATCGTTGTTGATGATTAGAATGAGATCGGTTTCACCTCTATTCTGACCATCAATGTCGATCCAACCCGGCTGAGTTCCCCCGATGAGTAATGCATCGCCTCCGGAAATTTTATTGTTCGCGCTGATCCCCGCCATCGCTGGGGCGTTGGAAAATATAATCGCCGCTAGTGCTATAAGTGTCACTTTCCGCATGAAGATACTCCGATGATTGCCGTGTTTGTTCACAATTTAGTACGGAGTAATTAGTCCTCTGGATTTTTACCGAGCGGTGAGTGTCCGTTTCTCGCCCCAAGGCTGCCTCTCATCATAACTCTAGGGCCTCGGAAATCTGAAGCGCGTCTTCCAGCTCTATACCGAGATATCTAATCGTGCTTTCTATTTTTGCGTGACCGAGGAGCAGTTGAACGGCTCGGAGGTTTCCAGTGTTACGATATAGTTGAGCGACTTTCGTTCGCCGAAGCGAATGCGTACCGTAGTCTGAAACCTTCAAACCAATCTGGCGAACCCAGGAATCGACGATGCGATGGTACTGCCGTGTCGAAAGATGTTCGCTTTTGCTGTTTCGACTGGGGAACAGATAATCGTCCTTATTCAAACAGGCGGTCTGAACGTGCGACACAATCGATGTGGCAGTGAGCTTGGTGATTTCGAATTGAACCGGGCGTGAGGTCTTGCGCTGAATGACCATAGCTCGCTCTCGAACCGAACCAGCCGAGAAAACGTCCGACACTTTCAAACTCACCAGGTCGGAGCCGCGCAGCTTGCTGTCGATCGCCAAGTTGAGGAGTGCGAGGTTCCTCACCTGGCCTAGCATTTCCAGTCGAGCGCGAATTGCCCAGACTTCTCTGGGTCTGAATGGACGCTTTTGACCTCTTGGGGCGCCGAGAATTGGCCGACTGGCATCGATCGCTTGCGTCTCTTTCATGATCGCTGTGGCTAAAGTCATGAGTCTCTCCAAAATTCATGCCTATGCGACCTACGCGCCAACCTAATTGGGGCTCGCTTTAAACGATGCGCACCGCCATAATGAACTCATGTGGGATCTACTACCATAATGAACTCATGTGGGATCTACTACTTTCGAAAGAGGTTTTTGGTTCAGTAGCGCTCGGGCTGACATTCCTGGCCTTCATTCCATACATTCAATCCGTGCTGACGGGTGAAACTAGACCACATGTGTTTTCGTGGCTGATCTGGGGGGTGGGTACGATCATCGTCTTTGTGGCTCAATTGCTGGATGGCGGTGGATACGGCGCTTGGGTGATCGGCATATCTGGTTGCATCACATTTGGCATCGCAGTGTTGGCTTGGTTTAAGTCTGGAGATACCAGCATCGTTCGAATGGACTGGGTGTTCCTTGCCTTAGCAATGAGCGCTCTGCCACTATGGTTTATTACCAACACGGCGCTATCTGCGGTGATCGTACTGACGATGGTGGATCTACTTGGTTTTGGACCTTCGGTGCGAAAAGCTGTCGACCATCCGAACGAGGAAAACGCGACATTTTTCGTCATAGGTGCAGTCAGAAACGCGTTCATGGTGCTGGCGCTGCAAAACTACTCTTGGACAACGGTGTTGTTCCCGGCTGCGGTCGGCGTTGCTTGCCTGCTGTTCGTCATAGTCATCCTATTTCGACGCAGAATGCTCGCTTCTCAAGTCTGATTCCGCCTTAAGAAGGACACTCATCCGTCCCGAACAGCAGAGTCATTGAAAACTCTGTTGGGCTAAGCAGCCGAAAGCTTCATGACGTAACCCCTCGAACCGTTCGGCAATTGTCTCTCAGCATATCGAGCACAACGCGCATTTTTGCTGGCAAATAAGGTCCAGGACGATAGATTGCGTGTACCGGTGCCGCAGCAATCGAATAGTCCGACATAACCTCATTGATGACGCCTGTTTCCAGATCATCAGCGAATATCCATTCTGGGCCGATGTGCAGACCAGCACCGCTCAGGACGGCATTGCGGATCGCTCCGACGTTGTTAATCGCCAGGCGAGAGCCTAATGGCACTTTCTCAATGCGACCTTCTGCATCCTGCAGTGAGAGCGTTCGACCAAACTGCATCCAGCTATAAAGAACAAAGCTGTGGGTTGAGAGGTCTTTTGGCGTTGAGGGGATGCCATTGTCCGAGAGGTAGCCCGGTGAGCCGACAATCATCAGAGGCATCGCGCCGAGACGCCGAGCGATCAGCGCCGAGTCTGATAGATTGCCTATCCTCATGGCGATATCTATGCCTTCCCCTGCGAGGTCGACATAAGCGTCCGAAAGAAGCAAATCGACGCTAAGATCAGAGTGTTCGCGTTGAAGTTCAGTGATCCACTTGGTGACGTAGCTTGCACCAAAGTCCAATGGGGAAGAAATCCTTACCAGGCCGCGAGGCGTATCTTTCAAACCAGCAACTTCTGCTTCAAGCGCCTCAACAGCCGGAACGATCTTCCGCATTTCATCATAATAACGCTGCCCGGCCTCAGTCGGTGAAGATCCCTGCCGACTGCGCTCGAGTAACGTAACGCCGAGTCGATGTTCAATGGCCGACAATCGGCGCGTGACGGTGGATGGGTCCGTTTCAAGTTCTTCGGCAACGCGTTTCAAGCTGCCCGCTTCAACGATCCGAATAAAGAGTTGAGGGTCTGAGATGAGGTCCAAAGCGGTATTCCAATTAATTGCAGTTTACGCAATCATATATTGCGAACGCAGTATATTCAACAAGTATACGCAATCAAACATACTCATCTCATCGGCGGAATTGGTTTGCCCAAACTCAAAGGAGATGAAAATGTTTAACTCAACTAAAGCTCAAACTTCCCAGTCTGGTAACGCAGCCCGCAAACGCGACCTCGAAGGTCAAGTTGCACTGATTACAGGGTCCGCCCGTAACATGGGCCGCGCCTTCGCCGTCGCACTCGCTTCTCGCGGCGCTGATATCGTGGTTCATCACCACTCTGAAACTTCAGCACGCGACGCCGAAGAAACCGCCCGCCTCATACAACAACAAGATACCAAGGCTTTGATCACACAAGGTGATCTGTCCGACCCACAAGCTGTCCGTGAAGTATTCCAAGCTGCGAAGGATGCGTTTGGCCGCATCGATATTGTCATCAACAATGCTGGTGTCGTGATCAAGAAGCCATTTACCGAGATCACCGAGGCCGATTTCGATCGCGCTTTTGGTATCAACGCCAAAGCGGCTTTCTTCACCATGCAAGAAGCAGCCAAATCGATCGAGGATAATGGTCGCATCATCAATATGGGGACGACGCTCCTTGGCGCGACGACTGGCATGTATGCGGTCTATGCCGGTTCAAAAGCACCGCTTGAAGATTTCACACGGGCTTTGGCGAAAGAAATCGGTGGACGCGGCGTTACTGTGAACACGGTCGCACCAGGGCCAATCGATACGCCCTTCTTCCATGGTGAAGAGAATGAGCAATCTACCGCCTACCTTTCAAACATGTCGCCGCTCGGACGACTTGGAAATGTCGAAGATATTTCTCCATTGATCGACTTCCTTGCATCCGAAGAGAGCCGTTGGGTCACCGCACAGACGCTCTTCATCAATGGCGGCTTCCTCGCTCGTTAAAACTAATACTGAAGACAAGGAATCAAGGTCATGAAAACGATTAAAACTCTAATCCTGGCCGCTCTTGTCGCCCCGATCACAATCGGGGCGGCGAACGCGGACCCAAATCTGATTGTTGATGCGAACAGCACGCTCGAACAGAAGATTCAGCGTCTTTTAGACCGCGAAGAAATTGAGCAAGTCATCATCAATTACGGACTGGCATTCGATAAACAAGATTGGGCACTCCACCGCTCCGTGTTTACCGATGAGATCGAAATGGACTTCACCGCTTCGCTCGGTGGCGGTTTGCGCTCGATGACGGCAGATGAATGGGTCGAAGGCGTGCGTCCGTTCTTTGCAAATCTCCAAGGCACTCAGCACATCGCGATGCCATTAACAGTCGAGATTGATGGGGACGAAGCCTATGTCCGTTCCATGCTTCATGCGCAGCACCATCTGCCAAATGCGAAAGGTGGTCCTGTTCAAACAATGGTTGGATACTATGACAACTGGCTCGTACGCACTTCAGATGGTTGGAAAATCCAGAAGATCGTCCAAACCATTACGTGGAACGAAGGAAACTGGTACATCATCGAAAAGGCTGCGGGCATTGTAGAGTAGCCAGTCTCTGTGAACCGAAAAACGAAAGGAGCGTCGCCTAAGAAAGTGACGCTCTTTTTCTGCGCGTTGCTTCTTAATGTGCAAATGTCTTTGAGTGTGCCCGGAAATTCCAACACTCCAATAGCATAGTCGGAGGAAGCCCGCCTGAATGAGTGTCTTAAACTCGCCCCAAGCCGGTCTCTCGTAAAGAAAGCCCGCTGACCACATAAAGCAGTCAACGGGCCGAGCGATGAAATGAATTGCGTCCCCATTAGCTGAGCATGTGGACTGCCTTCGAAAAACTGGCCCATGTTTTGAGAGAGGATCGGCTCTGATATGGAGTTGAACCATGGGCAAGAGAGCCAAGCCTGAAGAGATCATTGCAAAGCTGCGCGAAGTTGAAGTGCGCCTGAGCCAGGGTGAAACGATTGGGCATGCTGTGCGCGCGATCGGAGTGAGTGAGCAGTCTTATTATCGCTGGCGCAAGGAGTATGGCGGTCTGCAAATCGGCCAGGCTAAACGCATGAAGGATATTGAGAAGGAGAACGCCCGCTTACGGCGAGCAGTTTCTGATCTCACATTGGACAATCAAATCCTTCAAGAAGTCGTGCGGGGAAAGTTCTAAGCCCCTCACGTAAGCGCATCGCAGTCGATCACGTGGTGGAGGAGCTTGGCGTCTCAGTACGCCGAGCTTGCCGCGTGGTCGGCCAGCATCGCTCAACGCAACGACGTGTCCCGACACCCAGAGCAGATGAGGCCGCACTGACAGATGCGATCATCAACTTGGCTGAACGCTTCGGTCGGTATGGGTATCGACGCATCACCGCTCTTCTTAATGACGATATATGGTCGGTGAGCGAAGGACGCGTTTATCGCATCTGGCGACGTGAGGGGCTGAAAGTCCCACAGAAACAACCCAAACGTGGGCGGCTTTGGCTGAACGATGGATCATGTGTCCGTCTCAGGCCTGCCTATAAAGGCCATGTCTGGTCGTACGATTTTGTTCAAGACCGCACTCATGATGGCAAAGTGTTTCGCATGCTCTGCGTGATCGATGAGTTTACGCGTGAGTGTCTCGCCATCCGTGTCGAACGCAAGCTGAACTCCCGCGATGTTCTGGACACTTTGGGCGAACTCTTCGTTGAACACGGCCCGCCAGAGCATATACGTTCAGATAACGGCCCCGAGTTTATTGCGACGGCGCTGCGCGAATGGCTCGATAAACTGAACGTCAGAACGCTTTATATCGAGCCAGGTAGCCCTTGGGAAAATGGCTATTGCGAGAGCTTTAACTCCAAGCTCAGAGACGAACTCCTCGCACGTGAAATCTTCTATGATCTGCGCGAGGCGCAAGTGCTGATCGAAAACTGGAGACTGTTCTACAACACAGAAAGACCGCACTCATCGCTTGGATACAAACCGCCCGCTCCAAGAACTATCTTGCCCGCGACCTTCACGCCGCCTTATAGGGTGAAGGCGGCATGAACGCCGCTACTAACCAACCGCCGGTTCTCCCAAATAGGTTGGGCCAGTTAAGTTGGGCAGGCCACTCTTAAGTCCAGATAGACCCGAATGAACAATATTTGGGTCGCGGTCTTTCATTCGATATTCCCTACATTTGGTGGTCCCAACGTTGAAATTGGACCTGGCACGCTTTCGTTCCGACCCTGAGTCTCAGTTATGCGGCCTTTCCTTCGAATGCCAAGGGGCTTTTCCATCCGAGGGCTGAATGTCTTCGGCGCGGGTTGTAGAATCCGTTGATATATTGAAAGAGCGCGGCCTCTGTTTCTCGCCGGGTTGTCCATGTGTGCCGCCAGATCAGTTCGGCTTTCAGGGATTTGAAGAAGGTCTCAACGGCCGCATTATCATAGCAATTACCTTTCCCGCTCATCGACACTTGAAATCCCTGCTGGCGCAGGCGTTTCTGATAGTCATGACTGCAATATTGGCTGCCGCGATCGGTGTGATGAATACAGCCCGGTGCTGGCTGACGCAAATTGATCGCCATGTCGAGGGCACGGATGGCGAGATCCTTCTTCATGCGATTGCTGACCGCCCAGCCGACGACGCGCCTGGAATAGAGATCGATGATCACGGCCAAGTAGAGCCAACCCTCGCGGGTCCAGATATAAGAGATGTCACCCGCCCATTTCTGGTTAGGCCCGCTTGCAGAGAAGTCCCGGTCCAGCAGGTTGGGCGCTATGTTGAACCGATGGTTACTGTCCGTGGTTGCCTTGTATTTGCGCGTGCGGACGACAGAAATGTCATTCTGCTTCATTAATCGCCCGACACGCCGATGGCCGACATCCAAACCAAGCTCTTTCAACTCTTCGGTCATGCGCAGGCGACCGTAGCTCCCAAGCGCCAGACTATGTTGCTCACGGATGTGCGCCAGAATGACGAGGTCCCTGCGCTGGCGTTTGCTCATCGGCCGGGACCGCCAGGCCCGGTATCCCCGCGATGTTACCTTCAACACACGGCACATCTGCTCAATCGGCCAGACCTTCCTCCAAGTCTCAATGAAAGCGAACCGCTTCACTTCTGGCTTGCGAAGAACGCCGTCGCTTTTTTTAGGATGTCCCGCTCCTCCTTGAGAATGCGGTTCTCGCGGCGAAGCTGTTCAACTTCTTTCAGCAGATCAGTTGGAGGCAAATCTGGCTGCTCGTCAGTCCGGTAAGCCGAAATCCACTTACCCAGCGTCGAAAGCCCAATCCCCAAATCAGAGGCAACTCGCTTACGCGAAAGGCCACTGCTTAGCGCAAGCCGGACCCCCTCACGCTTGAAATCTGCTGTGTGTATATGTCCCATAGTCCTGTCTCCTTGAATGTAGATAATCGTCTATCAAGGCCGGAATCAAACCGGGACAGGTCCATATTGCCTAAACTATATATCTTGTTGGCGGACAAGGCTTGTATGTCTGAGATCCCCTAAAAAGAAATCTGAATTACCCTGCAGACGCAACTGTCTTTTCATTTATACGCCCGGAAGTGAGGCCACCTTTGAGCATTCAGCTTCCTCAAGCGTCTCAAGCAACACTATGGCAGTGCAGTGATTTATTTTTATGTCGTCTCCAAGTTCAGAGAGCGGAACTAATACAAAGGCACGGATACGAGCGAAGGGGTGCGGAATGGTCAGGTGGTCGGTCTCCACCTTTCCGCCGGACCACCAGACGATGTCTAAATCGACCAGCCTAGGTCCCCACTTTTTATCTCGCATGCGCCCCATGGACAGTTCGGTGGCGAGACAGAACTCGAGTAATGCATCAGGGCTCAACCGCGTATTGATCCGCACGCAGGCATTATAGAACGCCCCTTGATTCAAATCCCCCCAAGGCGGCGTCTCATAGATATGTGATGCTTGCACGAGCTGAATGAGCGGATGATCCTCAAGCCGTGACAGCGCGGTTTCTAGATTTTGCCGCCTGTCGCCGAGATTTGAGCCAAGCGCAATGACGTAGTCAGTTTGGTCGTTCGCGTTCAATTCGAACTCCCACATGGTCAATTGTGTACTTTATCGGCGCGCGAGGCTTGCGAACACTCAGCGCCACCGTTTCAACCCGGTCGAAAGTTCGAAAGATCGTCGCGCAAATATGCTCAGCCAGCGTTTCCAGCAGGTCAAATCGTGACGATGATGAGAGCTCAAAAACCAAGTCACAGACGGCTCCGTAACACACTGTATTATCGAGCGTGTCTTCGGCCCCGCTGTCGCGCCGGATGCCGCATTCAATATCGAACTCAAACATCTGACCCAGTGACTTCTCAGCCTCATAGAGCCCGTGAAACCCATGGATCTGCAGATTTGAAATGAAGATCTTATCATACATCGGCTTGGTCTATCGTCTGTTGGATTGTAATCGCGTCTGAATGCGCGCGCACATCGTGTACCCGCAACACGTTCGCACCGTTCTGCAGCGCGTATAGGCCGGCGGCGAGCGTCCCAGGAAGACGCTCATCAACCTGATTGTTGAGGGTTTTGCCAATAAAGCTCTTGCGCGAGACCCCGACCAGGACCGGCGAGCCATAATCGCAGATCACGTCTAATCGACGCAAGGCTTGGAAATTCTGCGCCACCGTTTTGGCGAACCCGATCCCCGGATCCAGCCATATGTGTGATTTGGGAATGCCAGCCTGAGCAGCCCGCGCATAAGCGGTATCGAAAAACGCCCGCATATCATCGACGAAATTGATGTCTTCGCGCGTTTCGCCGCGATTGTAGGTGACGACAATGATCGACCCGGTTTTTGCCACCGCGTCGGCCATCGCAGGATCAGAAGTCATGCCTGAAATGTCGTTGACGATCACCGCGCCTGCAGCGGCATTCTGCGCCGCGACCTTGGCTTTGTAAGTGTCAATCGACAGAGGCGTGAGCGCCGTCTCGAACAGGTCACTTGTTATCTGCTCGGTGCGTGTGAGCTCGTCGGCTTCGGACACTGGCGTGCTTCCAGGGCGCGTTGACTCGCCGCCAATGTCGAGAATGGCGGCGCCCTCCTCAACCATCACTTTGGCCCGCGCTAAGGCGTCCGTCCGATCTGCATAGAGCCCGCCATCTGAGAAACTGTCGGGGGTGACGTTGAGCACCCCCATCAGCATGGGCGTTTGCCGAACGGACGAGATCAGCTCCTCGCGAATAATAGGTCTTTTCTCTATCATGACGGCGCACTTATCCATTTTCCAGCATCAATCGTGATGCCAATTTAAACGCAGAGGGCAATTTTCCGGGAAATGTTGTACCGTCAATCTTTGTAACTGGAGAAAATAGCCGCAGCGAGTTGGTCATCAGAACGAAATCGGCAGCTTTGACCTCTTCCAGCGTGAGGCTAGTCTCAACTATTTCCATTCCAATTTGCGCAGCCTTGTCGAACAACCAGGCCCGGACCGTGCCCGGCAAAACACCGTCCGCGACCGGGGGCGTGACAAGCTTATCGCCGATCGCAAAGAACAAGTTCCCACTCGTCGCGCAGCAGACTTTGCCTGTCTCATTGAGGAAGAGCGCATCATCGAAGCCATTCTCCACGGCCGCGCGCCGGGCTAGGATATTGTCCATATAGGCAAGCGTTTTGTGCCGCGCGGTTGGCGAGCTTGAATTGCGCCGGATCGTGCTCGTCATAAGCGCCGTCGGGGCGTGCTGTATGTCCAGATTGATCTGCGATAGTTTGCTCAAAAGCGTCGGACGCACATTCACGCTAAGATCGAGACCGCGAGGTGCGGGCCCCCGTGTGATCGTGATCCGAAAGGCTCCGGTCGCGTCTGGTGCCAGCGCCTCAGCTATGAATTGCTCAAGCCGATCAGGGCTCACATCTAATCCGATCGCCTGCGCATCGCGCAAAAGTCGTCCCACATGGAGATCCTTTTGCACCATTTGCCCGTCAATCACTAAGGACGTGTCGAACACGCCATCGCCGAGCAGCAAGCCGCGATCAGACAAGTCGAAAAGAACCGCGTTATGATCGGTCGCATCTTGTTCAATCCGGTTCATACTGGCGCGACCACGTTTTGCAAGAAGGTCTTCAGCATTGTGAATCCATCCTCGCTCAAAATGGATTCAGGATGGAACTGGACCCCATAGGTGGGATGCGTCGCGTGCCGCAGGGCCATGATTTCGCCCGTCGGTGAGCGCGCCTCAATGATCAGATCATCGCCGACCGGCTCTTGCACCACAAGCGAATGATAGAGCCCGACTTTGAGCGGGGATTTGAGCCCTTCAAAGAGCCCTTTCTCGCTATGCTCCACCAAGCTTGCACGGCCATACATTGGAGATTTGGACTTTCCTATTTTTGCCCCAAAGACTTGGCCAATCACTTGGTGCCCGAGGCAAACGCCGAGAATAGGAACGCGTCCAGAATACGTCCTGACAACAGCTTGGCTGATCCCCGCTTCGTCAGGTGTGCACGGACCCGGAGAAACGACAATGGCGCTTGGTGCTAGGCGCTGCACTTGGTCCAGGCTTGTACTCTGCGCATCAAGGATACTTGTTTGCGCGCCCAAAAGCCGCAAATAGCGATCAAGATTGAACACGAAACTGTCGCGATTATTGATGACTAAGATCACGTGCTTCCTCGTTCAATGAACACTCTACCAAACGCTCTGCTTTTAGAAGCGTCTCTTCATATTCAGCAACAGGCTCAGAAAGATGGGTAATCCCCGCCCCGACTGTCAGGCGCGCTTTTTGTCCTTCGACTTCAATCGTTCGAATGAGAATGTTGAAGTCACTCGCACCATCAAAACCGATATATCCAAGCGTTCCGCAGAACATGCCACGCGGGCCCTGTTCTAAGGCTTCGATCACTTCGACAGATCGAGTTTTCGGAGCGCCTGTGATCGATCCGCCGGGGACCAAGGCTTCGAGCAAGTCGAATATATCTTTGTCTGCACTCAATTTGGCGGTGATAGACGAAGTGAGCTGGTGAAGCCCGGCATAGCTCTCTAAAGCGCAAAGCTCGTTCACCTCTACGCTTGCCGCTTCACAGACGCGCGATAAGTCGTTTCGCAGCAGATCAACGATCATCGTATTCTCTGCGCGGTCCTTTTCAGACTCCAGGAGGGCCTTTTGCAGCGCGGCATCCGCCTGCTCATCGCACGCACGTTTGATCGTACCCTTGATCGGCCGCGCTTCGACAGTGCCATCGGCGTCGGCATGAATGAGCCTTTCCGGTGACGTGGAAATGATTGCCCGGTCATCGATTTGTGCGAAGGCCGAGAATGGTGCTGGATTTGATCGACGCGCCGCCAAGTAAAGTGAGAGTGGGGTGCACGCCGCGGGAACTAGCGCGCTCAGGTTCTGGGAGAGATTGGCTTGAAACAAATCCCCCTCTTCGATCAGCGTCTGCAGTTGTTGGACGGAAGCGACGAAGTCTCGTTTCGATACGTCTAAGGCCCACTCCAACCGCGATGGCTGCAAAGGGCTCGCGCGGCAGTCTTCGATGCGGTGCAAAACGTCCGAGATCCTTTGCATGGCCCGCGTTTGATCAGGTTGCAGGCTACCCTCGCTGAACCCGCGGGAGATAATCCATGCCGAGTTTTCGTCATGATCGAGCGCGATGATCGTATCGTATAGGCCAAAATAGCAAACTGCACTCGGATCTGCCGGGCGATCGATTTGCTTCCACAGGATCGACTTGCAGGCTTCATAGTTCAAAACGCCAACAAGGCCGCCGGAAAATGGGGGCGGTGGAACGGCGTTGTGCGTCCTGGACCCAGATTTGGCAACTCGGCGCATCACAGCGCGCATGCTGGCGGCATCCCATGTCTCAAACGTGCGAACCGGATCCAAGCAAACATAGGAGTATCGCCCCAATCGATGCTCATTGTCGGCACTATCGAGCCAAATCAATTTGTTCGAGTTCGCGTTTGCCAATGCAAACGGGGCGAGACTTTCAAGATCAAGCCGCTCGAACCACACCATATAAGCTACCTTCATCACCCCACCGCTGCACTAACGGCGTCACGAAACATCTCGTCCTTAGATACAGTGAATGCAAGTAGAAGTATGCGGTTTTGACTGCTTGGGTATCCAGTAGCTTCGCGGAACAAGTGTGAAAACAGTTCAAAGGCTTAGAGTCTTAAAATCGCTCCAGTACGGTCGCTCACGGCTTTCAGGCACTTTCGCTGACAGTCTTAGATGGGGCGAATTTCGGACACTGGAATCGCGCTTAGATGTGCTAATGCTTGACCTAAATAGAAGGCCGCCTCAATTTAATTCTATGTCCACGAAGCGAGGAGTGCCTTCGAACATCGACCAGACTGTGAACCGGGAGGTTTGACCGCTCCGCACCTGCAGTATGGCGCTTAAGTCGTCGCTGGACGTAATTGGCGCATCATCGATCTCGATCAAAAGATCGCCAGGCCTCATACCTGCGAAGTAGGCTGGGCTGTCCAAGGCAACAACATCAATAATTACGGCTGAATCATGTTCGAATACCTCGCCCAAGGCGGCGACCGCATCCTCTGGCACATCATCTGAATAGAACGCGCCGAGTGGAAGGTGTTTTGGCTTGGCCCAATACGTAGCCAAAAAATGCCCGCGCCCGAACGCATGAAGCGCGCGGCTAGCGCCGATTGAATTGCCCCATTTCTTTGCTCCGCCGCGCCCGACAAATTTTGGCTGCGGGCTAAGCATGTTGACGTAGCCAATCATCACATAGCCATCGCGGTGCATATCTAATTCAGCGGCGGCCAGCTCGTCGATGGTATTAAACTCTCGATAGTCGAGTTTACCAGTGGCGGTTTCGAATGCGCCACTTTTAGCATCGTGGAGGGGCTTATAAGCCCAGGCCGAGTGCATCGGGTTCGCGCAGCCGGAAATAGTTGTGATCGCTGCCGCAGCCAGGCAGATTGCGAGTAATTTCTTCATCGGTTCAACCTTCAAAATTAGTTTTTCGTTCTCTTGCGAGATGGCGGCGGAGGGGGAGGCCGCGAGCTCAAATTTGTGTTGATATCAACGCGCATCCGCCGAAGCTGCGCGTCCTGCATGCCAACCCAGCCGGCAACTGCGACGCCAAGGTCCCATCCCGTGCTATCCCATTCTGGGATTGGGCCAATATCGATTGGTGGGGGCTTTGCAATGACACGCTGTGGTGTCGCCGCCTCGCGTTCTCTGATTGCTCTCAACCGATCTTCTTCATCTTGCAGGCGTTGGTGATAAAGGTGGCTTTCATAAGCTAAGCTCCGGGCTTTCCTTTCATTGTTGGCATCGACGCGTTCTTGTTGATACTGGAAGTACGCATTGCTCGTCGTTTGCACGGCGCTCAAAG
>JBCBBY010000087.1:0-14440 GCA_038531195.1 Pseudomonadota bacterium | reverse complement strand
GCTGATTGGGCAAATCTAACCGCCGTCGGAGGCGCAGTTCTGGACACACAAGCCCTCAAAGAGTCTACAATCGCGCTTAACGTTTCCGGCACGACACCACTTGGCGGCGTGGTCGCAGCGAATGTAGATTATGGGTCAGAGCGCTTAGATGCCGACATTGGGCTCTCGGACATAGAGTTCGGGACGCTGGACATAAGCAAGTCTCGTTTACAAATGGCCGGAGCTTGGCCCGAATTTGAAGGTGCTCTCACATATCAAGCCGAACTCCCAATTCTCGGAACGCCGCAACAGATTGCAGGGTCGCATGATCTCATTAGCAACATGGAAGCGAGGACGCTCAGCCTTACCGGCGCTGCGAACTTTGCGGACCAAACCGTCTCTGTCTCGTCACCTCTAGTACTGTCTTTCGCTCCGAACCTTGGCGTTAAAGGCGCAGTGTCCGGATTTGGCGGGAGCGCCGAAATTGAACTGGACGGGTCTGGTCAAACGCAGTCATCACTCGCATTCGACGGCATTCAAATGGCGACGATTGGGCCCCTTCTCAATCGTCCATCACTGACCGGATCCATGGCGGGCGCTTTCGATATCGCCTTGATCGACGCCGCGCTTACGGGAAAAGGGATAGCGCGTATCGAAGACCTGTCCCGCGACGCGGTAGATGCCGCTTCAACGGACTTGGTGCTCAATGTGGGGGTTGAGAACAATCAGCTTAGCGCAAATCTTCGAACGGAGGACGACAATAGCGAGTTGAACTTTAGTGTCGAAGCCTCTGCCGCGCTCGCCCATGAAGGTACAATTTTGTCTGCAAGACTGGCCGATGGGGCTCCCGTTCCCGTGTCGATTCGAGGCACGGGAGCGATCGGGCCCATCTGGGCGCTGGCTGCGCCATCTAATTTGCGCCTCGTCGGCGATCTGATGGTCGACATCAACAATGCGACAGGCGAGTCCTGGCGTTTTGAAGGGCCGCTTTCTCTCGAGGGCGGGACCTTCGAAGACGGTTTGACCGGGTTGCATTTGAAAGATATTTCAGCCGACGCCCTGCTCCGACCGAACGGCATCGAGGTTCAGTCTGCGCGCGCTTCGGGACGTCGCAGCGGGACGGTCGAAGCAGCTGGACTATACCACTTTGATGGCGCCGGCTCAGTCGTGATGAGCCTGGACCGGCTAAACGCTTTCAGTAGATCTGATGTGTCTGTCACGGTCTCTGGACGCACTGAGATTGAGCGCCAGAACCGACGAACACAAGTCGCGGGTGACTTGGAGATTGACGAAGCGCGCATCAATCTCGAGCAACTGCCCGGCGCCGGATACACGACGCTTGATGTGGACTTTGAGGACGACGCGAACACAAACCGAGACGCTACGCCTGAGCGCGAAGCGATTGAACTCAACTTGAACGTGGATGCCGACCGCCGGATCTTTATGACCGGCTCAGGGGTCGAGACAGAATGGGGGCTCGATGCGCGCGTAACCGGCTCCGCGGGACGACCAAATGTCATCGGACGGGCCACATTGATTAGAGGTGAGGCAGATCTTCTCAGCCGGCGCTTCCGGTTTTCGGATGGAACCATTCAATTTGTGGGCGATCCGCTGGACTCTGTCATAAACATCCGCGCCGATCGCACAGAGGATGATGTCACCGCTTCAATTACGCTGTCTGGCTCCATCGACGATCCAGATATCGCATTGAGCTCTGATCCATCCCTCCCCGACGATGAAGTCTTATCACGCGTGCTGTTCGGTCGCTCGCCAAGCGAACTGAGCGCCTTGGAAGCGGCTCAATTAGCTGGCGCCGCAGCGCAGCTCGCCGGCAGTGGAGGGTTCAATTTGGTCGGCCAGTTACAAGAAGCAACCGGCCTGGATCGGCTGAGTATTGGGTTGGACGATCAGGGCGCTGCGACGGTCTCGACCGGAAAATATATCGCGAAAGACATCTACCTCGAGATCGAAACCGGCGGTACCGGCGCGCCGGGTGTGGCGCTCGAATGGACCCCTTTGGACAATGTTGCTGTCGATGCTGAAGTCGATCCAGAGCTCGGTCCCAAAGTTGCGGTTCAATGGAAGCGTGACTTCGATCGCTTGCCCGGCGAACCAGACGATGATTGACTTCAATTATACCTGCCCTCTTTAAGCAAACGCTCAATCTTCGCAGAATATGTAAGTGTACGGACATTTTACACTCGAAACACTCGCCTACTATTATCGTTCACACACATTTTTTTATGAACAGATCTTGAACGGTGACCTCTTCATACCGATATTCGATAAGAGAAAGGAAATGAGGGCATGGCGAAGTCACTCTTCGAGCGGCTAAAAAATGTGATTAAAGACAATATCGTAGACTTCCTCGAAGTCGACCCAGAGCCAGAAACACCTGCGCTCGAGACGATGTCCTCTTCCGAAATTCTTCGCCGCTTGAAATTGCGGCTCGGCGCGCTCGAAGCCGAACGCTATCGGCTGCGCCAAGCTCTGAATGAAGAGGCGCCAGATAACGACCTTGATGCCCGCGCGGGCGCCGCTGTCGATGCGGGGGATGACCGACTGGCGCGCGAAATTTTGCGGCTGAAGGTCGAGCAAATTTCGACCCGTACCGAAGCCAATGACGCGCTCACAGAGCTGGATCTGGAAGCGGAAGATCTGCAAAGGCTGATCGCTCTAGTCGATGCCGATGAAGAATTGGATCAGTCCTTGGAAGACCGATTGGCGAAATATGAGACGATGAGCATGTCGTCTGAAACCGAAACGAAGGAAGGCTAACGCATATGGAGTTGTTTCACCCTGCATTGATCCCGTTTACAGCGGCATTGATCGTGCTCGGATTGATTGCGACCTTGGAATTGGTTGGCCTCCTATTTGGCGTCGCGTTTTCAGGACTGGTCGACAGCGCCCTGCCCGACATTGAGCTCGACGCAGATGCGGACTTCGAAATGGACGCTGAGCTTGGCGGAGATGGCGGGCCGTTGCATGTTGATGGACCGGATATGCCCGACATGCCGAGCGCTGGACCGCTGAGCCAATTTCTCTCATGGCTCTGCGTCGGCAAAGTCCCGGTTCTGATCCTGCTCGCAGCCTTCTTGCTCGGCTTTGGCCTCACGGGCCTGACCATTCAAGAAACGGTACAAGGCGTGCTCGGCATTTATTTATGGCCCATTCTGGTCGCTGTTCCTGCCTTTATGGTCGCCTTACCGACGACGCGGTACCTTGGTCTGAGCATCGCTAAGGTCATGCCGAAGGAAGAAACCGACGCTGTTTCGCGCAATGCCTTTATCGGCGCCGTCGCCACCATCATTCGCGGAGAAGCCGAACTGGGCAAACCCGCAGAAGCCAAACTTCGAGATGTGAATGGCACCACCCATTACATTCTCGTTGAACCGGACCAGACCGGTCTCAAATTCGAACAAGGAAATGAGGTTTTATTAGTCAAGAAATCTGGATCAATTTTTCAAGCAGTCATCAATACAAATCCTGTATTGAGCCGGACATAATTCAGGAAGGACGCACCATGAACTATCTTACAGAACTCCCCGTTATTATTGCAATTGCCGCCTTCGGCTTTTTGCTGATCTGCGGAATGGTCTTTGCGCGGCTGTATCGCCGGTCGTCGAAAGAAGTGTCTTTTGTCCGCACCGGTTTTGGCGGTCAGAAAGTGATTATGAATGGCGGCGCATTGGTGTTCCCAATCCTGCACGAAGTGATCCCGGTCAATATGAATACCCTGCGCTTGGAAGTGCGCCGACACGCCGAGCAAGCCTTGATTACGCGCGACCGAATGCGCGTCGATGTGCAGGCGGAATTCTATGTACGTGTCCAGCCCACCGTGGAAGCGATCGCCGATGCGGCTCAAACCCTCGGTCAGCGCACGATGCGGCCGCAGGACCTGAAAGAGCTTGTCGAAGGCAAGTTCGTCGACGCCTTGCGCGCTGTGGCCGCCGAAATGGCGATGGAAGAGTTGCACGAGCAGCGCGTCAACTTCGTTCAAAAGGTGCAAGCGGCGGTGTCAGAGGACATCCTGAAGAACGGTTTGGAACTGGAATCGGTTTCGCTGACTGGGCTCGACCAAACGTCGAAAGAATTCTTCAATCCGAACAACGCATTTGACGCTGAAGGTCTGACCAAGCTGACCGAAGAAATCGAAGCCCGTCGCAAGAAGCGCAACGATATCGAGCAAGAGACCGAAGTTCAGATCCAACGCAAAAACTTGGACGCTGAGCAACAGCAGCTCGAAATTTCCCGCGATGGTGAATATGCGCGCCTGGCACAGCAGCGCGAAGTTGAGATCCGCAAAGCGATGCAAGCCTCCGAAATTGCCAAAGAGCAAGCTGAGCGCGAGCGTGAAGCCGAACAAGCGAAAATCGTTGCAACTCAAAAAGTCGAAGAGTCTGCGATTGCGGCGAAGCGCGAAGTTGAGCAGCGTGAAATCGAGAAGAACCAGACCGTTGAAGCGGCTCAGGTGGAGAAAGAAAAGCTGGTTGAACTCGCGCGCCAAGAACGCGACATCGCGGTGGCTGAAAAATCCCGAGCCCAGTCGGAAGCCGAAGCTGAGGCAGACAAAGCCCGCGCCATCGCGGCCCGCGCATTCGAGGAAGTCACCACGGCGCGTGAGACTGAGATTGCCGATCGTCAAATGGCGATTGAACTGATCGATGCCCGCAAAGACGCGGAACAAGCCGCGATCGCTATTCAAGTGGCTGCGGAAGCAGAAAAGGCCGCTGCAGCGGACCGGGCGGAAGCGGTTCGTATCGAAGCAGAAGCGGAAGCGCAAAAAGAGCGCATCACCGCCGAAGGTGCGGCGCAAGCGGAGAAGCTCCGCGCTGATGCACTTGCAGCGACATACGCGGTCGAGGCTGATGGTAAGCGCGCGGTCAACGAAGCCGCCAATATCCTCTCGGTCGACCAGATCGCCATGCAGATCAAGCAGGCTTTGATCGCCGCACTGCCTGCAATCATTGAGCAGCAGGTCAAGCCGATGGAGCAGATCGAAGGCATCAAAATCCTGCACGTCGATGGACTCGGCGGCATGGGCGGCGGCAGCGATGGCGTTGGCAACGGCAATGTCGCCGACCAAGCCGTGAACGCAGCCCTGCGCTATCGGGCGCAAGTTCCGCTGCTCGACAGTTTACTGGGTGAGCTTGGTTTAAAAGACGCCGATTTGACCGAGGCACTCAGCAACGGTTCGGCGAAGTCCAACGGCAGCGCCGCACCACGGCGAGAGGAAAACCAACTGCCTGAGTAAATCAGGCCTTTTGGTTCCCCCTTGCCTGCAGTAAACCCTTAACCAAGAATCCATCGGAGGACATTTATGAGCACGACGACCAGCCCAACAGCCTTGCAATATCTCGACAAAGCAATGGGAGGGCTCCGAGATCTCGGTCTGCTGCCTGAAGCCGATGGTAGCGCCGCCCCGGTGGTCGCCCTGCTCGAGCAAATCACCGAGCTGGAGCCCGACAAAGTCGCGGCAATCGCTCGCACGCTCGATCAAGCCAGCGTGTTCAACGATGTCGTGCGTGAGCAGGTTTCAAATATGACCATCGCGCAGCGCTATGAGGGGATTACGGCCGCGTTCGATTCCATCCGCGACGATGCCAAAATGTTGGTCGATCAATATGCTGACGGCAAAATCTCGACGATGGAGCGGGTCTCTAATGTCTGGATGAAAATGACCCGCGGCGATATTGCGAGCCGCTTTGGCAAAATCAAAGACCTTTATCTCGAAGTCCAAGACGAGTCGGCCAATCAGATCGCGAGAGAGCGCAATATTCTGGAAGCCTATCTCGATTTTCGCGGCGCGATGAAACAGTCGGAAGTCTTGGCGCTTGAAGTGCTCAAAACAGCTGAGGGCGTTCTCGAAACCGCGCGCGGAGAAGTCACGACGGCGGTTGAAGCGGTCAACGCCTTTACCGGCGACGACGCAGCTGAACGGGCGCGAGTCGAACTCGCCCGTGATGAGAAATTGCGTCAATTGCAAGCGGAAGAGAAACGCTATCAGATCGCCAAAGACCTCTCTGATAATCTCACCATTGGTTATAATACGTCAGAAGTCATCATGGCGCGCTTGGTTCAAATCACCACGGCGAAAGAGCGGGTCTATGCCCAATCCGTCAGCTTCTTCTCAACCAATGAAGTCGTTTTGACCGCCCTCACCGCGAGCTTCACCGGTATGCACGGCCTGCATGAGAGCACCCAGACGCTCGAAGCGATGAAAGATGGCGTCAACAAAAGCCTGGAAGTCCTCGCCGAAATTGGCGGTGAAGTTCAAGAAGCGGCAACGCGCGCGGGCTACGGCCCAACCGTGTCTGCGGCTTCCGTCAAAATGCTGGTCGATAGCGTGGTAAATTTCCAAGAACGCTCTCAGGTGATTATCGCGGAAATGCGCGATCTCTCGACGAAGAACTCAGAAGAGATCCGCGACGCGGTGGAGGACGGCAAGCAGCGCCTGACCAAGCTGGTCCAAGATGGAGCGGCGCTGGCGCTGACCGCTTAAGGCCACAATGACTGCGACGGCTGAAAAACGAACCCTGGACGAAGTCCTTGTTGCGATGGACGTGGTTGACACGCTGCGCCATCGCGACGTGATCCTGCAGAAAGAGCTGGATCAAGAAGGCCGCGAGAAACAATTGATCGCGCGCCTTCGGGAGATCTATGCGGCGCAAGGCATCGAGGTCACAGACGAGGTTTTGTTGCAAGGTGTTCGCGCCCTCGAGGAGCAGCGCTTTCATTACAAGCCACCTGCGCTGTCGCTTGGCGTCAGGTTAGCCAAAATCTATGTGTCGCGGGATCGCTGGTGGAAGCCTGTTGCCGGGGGCTTCGCGGCCATCATTGCAGGCCTCTTTGCTTATCAAGTGGGAGTCGTACAGCCCGCAAAAGCCAAAGAGGCGCGCATTGAACGCGCGGTGACATCAGAACTGCCAACCGCCCTATCCTCCGCCCATGCCGCAGTGCTCGAGATCTCGCAATCTGAGACCGCAAACCAGCTCGCGGCAACCTATCTGTTAGACGGTCAGCAGGCCGTTCAAGATCGCGATTTAGACAAAGCAGAAGCCGCGATCGAACGTCTGACACAACTTAAGTCCGATCTTTCCGTGAGCTATGACGTTCGGGTCGTTTATGGCCCAGGCGAACCCCGATCGGGCATTTTCCGCATCCCGGACGATGCGCCGAATGCGCGAAACTTCTATCTTATCGTCGAAGCGGTCGATCCAGCTGGGCGGTTGGTCGAAGTTGAAATTGAATCCGAAGAAGATCGCAAAACCGAACGCGTCACACGCTGGGGTCAGCGCGTCAGCGAAAGCGCGTTCAACGCCGTGGCTTCGGACAAGCAGGATGACCAGATCATCCAAAATGCCGTGATTGGCACCAAAGCAGCAGGCACTCTCTCCCCCACCTACTCTGTCACGACGCCTGGCGGCGCGATCTTGGAGTGGTAGGCATGGCAAAATGGATCTCTGGACGTGACGCACTTGATCACTTGGACCGGCGCCTTGGCCGGCTTCGCACGCGGTTGAACGATGCCATCCAGGCCGCTGACGGCATTGATGGCCGACTAGCGGAAATTCAGACCCACCGTGTCGGGGCATTGCAACGCCTTGCAGATATGCGGCTCGATGTGATCCAACAAGCCGATTTTGAGGACCTGGATCGATTGCACCGCCAAGCTCTCGAATTGCTCCAATCGCATGCGGCTTATATCGAAGACGAACGGCAATCGATTGAAGCCGCCTCAGATGAGATCACCCAGTTAGAAGCCAAGCGTGCCGACCTCGCCAAACAGCATGAAGTGCTTGAAGCTGAAATCGAAGCCAAACTCGCTGACATCGAGACGCGGTTGAAAGAAGACGACGCCTATCGCGGCCTGGTTCAATCCTTCGAAGATGCCGATGCAATTGCTGATCGCGCGGATCAGAAGCTCGCCGTCGCGATCGATGAACGCGAAGAGAAAAGCGAGGCCTATCTTAGCGACCCGCTCTTCTCCTATTTGTGGGAGCGCGGTTTCGGCACGACGGAGTATAAAGGCGGCGGTCTTTTCAAAATGCTCGATGGCTGGGTCGCGAAGCTTTGCAAATATGATGGCGCGCGGCCGAACTATGCGCGGTTGAATGACATCACCGATTGGCTGGGGGACCATGCAAAAGACACCCGCAATGCTGCCGAGTTCGCAAAGACAACGCTCGAGATAGCGGAGCGGGATGCAATCGAAGCTGCTGGAATTCCGTCCGACGAGAAGCGGGCGGAGGACATACGCGCCGACATCGCTGCGGTGGATGGAGATATGGTCTCCGCAGAAACCCGGCATTCTGTGCTTACCGAACAACACGCCAAAACGCTGATTGGCGAGGAAGGCCCTGCCAAACAGGCTCGCAAAGTGCTGGAACGCGGTCTGCAGAATATGAGCATCCCCGATCTCCGCCAGCTCGCGGCTGAGACAATTACGTTGGATGATGATGAGATTGTGGATGACCTGGTCGAGCTTCGTACGGAAGAAATGTCGCTGGAGCTGGAAACAGAGCGCGTCTCAGATGCCCCCACCCGGCTTGGCGAAGAACTTGGCGCGTTCGAAGCGCTGCGCCGCCGGTTCAAGGAATCCCGTTTCGATAGCGACTCAGCCTTGATCAAAATCGCTCTGTTTGACGATGCGCTTGAAAGTCTTGCTTCAGGGCGCATGTCCGTCAACAAAGCTCTGAAACAGATCCATCAATCGGTGCGCCGCAAGGAGTCTCGCACGCGCAATGGCTTTGGCGGCCGACGCGCGAGCAATGATTTCGAGATTTACGACGTCATTGGCGTGATTGCCGAAGAAGCCATGCGACACGGGATGAGCGGCGGACGGCGACGTCGTGGCGGGTTTGGCGGCTTTCCCACCAAAGGCCGCGGCACATCCAGACGGTCAAAACCCCGCAAGCGCGGGGGCGGCGGGTTCAAGACAGGCGGTGGCTTCTAAACAGATCGTTTGTCGGATCGGCTTGACCGGGTGTTCGCCTCGTCTAAGTGCTGAACGAACCCAAACCAATCAGGAGCCGCTATGCTGCGCCGTGTTTTCACTGCTCTCGCCGCCTTTTCCTTAATCTCTATTGCACCCGCCATCGCTGAGCCGGTGGCTTACTTCCAAGTTGAAGGCGTCACCTATGACGAAACCGTTCCTGTTTTCGAAGATCAGGCCGGGTATGAGATTGGTGAACGCCCCGTGCGCTTTGGCGACATGATCACCTACTTAAACACGCTCGCAGACCTATCGGACCGGATCACCGTCAAAACGATTGGCTACTCGCACGAGCGCCGCCCCATCCTCACCTTCACGGTGACCAGCCCAGATAATCACGCAAACCTAGAGTCCATTCGGGAAACACATCTCGCTCGCCTCGAAGGCCGTGCCGCAGCCGACGCAGCGCCCATGGTTTTGTGGATCAATTATGGGGTCCACGGCGCGGAGACCTCGTCCATGGATGCCGCCATACCCCTCCTCTATCACTTCGCTGCGGCGGAAGGACCCGCAGTAGAAGCCCAACTCAGTAATGCGGTGATGATCTTTACGGTCGTGTTCAATCCAGACGGCCACGCGCGGCGCATCGACCATGTCGAGACGTTTTGGTCCTATGGCGACAATACCGACAGCAACGATGCCGCACATACAATGTGGATCGAAGCCCGCACCAATCATTTCTGGTTCGACCTCAACCGCCAGTGGTTGCTGCTTACCCAGCCGGAAAGCCAAGCCTGGATCAAGGAATGGCACAAATGGAAGCCGATGGTCTCCGCTGACTATCACGAGATGGGATCGTCCAGTCCTTATTATTTCCACCCTGGCGAAGAGCTACGACGCAATCCGCTCATCCCGGCCCGCGCCCGTGAACTGACCCAAGGCATAGGCAAGCGCCACGCGGACTTCCTCGACAGCGAAGCGCGCCTCTATTGGACCGAGCAAGGCTTCGACAATTTCTATATCGGGAAAGGCTCGACCTATCCGCAAATCAATGGTTCGCTTGGAATCTTGTTCGAAGCCGGCGCGGCGCGCGGCGGCGCGGTTCAGACTGAACGCGGCTTGGTCGAAACCGCCGACAATGTGCGCACACAGTTCCGCACAGCGCTCACAACGATCCAAGGCTCTCTCGAATTGCGAGCCGAGATAACGGCCTACCAGCAAGACTTCTTCTCCGAGAATGCAGACCAAGCTGACCGCGGCGGTCAGGCGGGCTGGGTGTTTACTGCAGAAGGCGACCCAGAACGCGCCGCGCGGTTTGTTCGTCTATTGCGCATGCATGATATCGAAGTGAATCGCCTCGGCACTGCCTTGACGATAGATGACCGCACCTATCCTGCAGCGACGAGTTTTTACGTCCCGATAGCGCAGACGAATAATCGCCTAATCCGCGGAATTTTTGAGCGCTTTACCGCGTTCGAAGAAAACGTCTTCTACGATGTGTCTGGCTGGACGCTGCCCCTGGCCTACGATCTTGAATACGCGGCCGTGTCCAGCCGCGCCCTACGTGGGACCTCAATAGGCGCGCTCGCGGAAGGCGCTTTTCAGTCGGCCCCCGTGCCGGAGCGTGCGCCGTATGGCTACGTGTTTGATTGGTCACACACATACGCGCCCCGCGCCTTGAATCGCATCCTCGCCGCTGACCTGATGGCGCGTGCGTCTATGGAGGAAAGTGTCGTCGCCACGACATCCGGCAATGTCGAACTTGGCCGCGGTGCAATCTTTGTCCCCTTGGCCCGACAAGAGTCTTCGCGAGATGAGATCCATGCGATCATGGACACCATCGCTGCGGAGGATGGCGTTCCGGTTTTCGCCGTCACGTCCGGCCTAACGCCCGTAACTGGACGCGATCTCGGCGCCCGAACCTCCAGAACACTGAAAGACCCCCGCGTGCTCCTCGCCTATGATGGCGGACTAGCGCGCTACGATGTTGGCGAGCTATGGTGGACTTTGGATTATCGCCATCGGATGCCGGTCACTTTGGTGCGCAAAGACCGATTGGGGGCGCTGGATTGGAGCGAATACACGCACTTGATCCTCGCGGGCGGGTTGGTGCCACAAGCCGCCGTGCTTGATGAAGCCCTCACCGACGCGGTGTTGACCTGGGTCGAAGGCGGCGGCACGCTGATCGCCGCACGTGATGCCGCGCTTTGGGCGCAAGGCGCCATAGACGCGCGCGCTGCCGCAGAAGCAGCCGGGTCAGATGGACCACACGCCGACGGAGATGCCGAGGCTGAGGACTCCGAAACCCCGCCGGAACGCCTAGACTTTGCCGATATGAACATTCGCGATGCGGAGCATGTCATTGGCGGGGCCATCTTCGCCGCAGATTTGGATACAAGTCACCCGCTTGGCTTTGGCTTTGCCGACCGGGACTTGCCCGTCCATCGCAATGTCAGCTTCACGCTCGAGCGGCCGGAAGAGAATCCTTACGCAGTTCCGGTTCAGTATACTGAAGCGCCGCTTCTCACGGGATATGCTTCGCAGCGGCGTCTTAGTGAGATTGCGGGCACCCCCTCCGTGGTCGCTCAGCGCATGGGCAACGGCGCCGTCATCCTGATGGCGGACAATCCGGTCTTCCGCGGCACTTATCCCGGCACCGAGAAGCTGTTGATGAATGCCATTTTCTTTTCTGGCCTCATCGATCAACCGCGCGGCGATTATACGCCCGGCAAGTGACCGCTTTTGAGCGGCAGGCAGTTTTTCTCAACATAAGAAAAGGCCGCCTCCTGGCAGGGAGACGGCCTTTCTTGAATTGAGCTTTGAAACTTAGTGGCGGTTGCTCATCCGAGCGCGACGCCGACGCCGCTTGTCCAACATGCTTTTGCCGCTTTCCTCTTGTGTTTCGGGTGCTGGCGCTTTGATTTCGATGACGGGCTTAGCAATCTTATAGACATTGACAGGCGCCGTCGTCGGGAGGGTGCTAGGAACCGCGATTGGGGTCTGCTCAGTTTCGCGGACTTGCGGGGTCATGGTTTTTTCTTTCTTCAATTCAGGCACTTAGGCCTAACCGGCGGGGGTGAGAGGGAGGTTGGTGTCCGCCGATGAATAGGAGTTGGGAAAGGACTTATCGTTTTTCAATAAGCTCATATCGTTTTTCGGCAATTAATTTTAAAAATCCATTGTTTTCAGGTGCATATGGAACGCATTTTTTTCGATTCCTGCCATGCTCGCTAAAACAAAGAAAGAACAAGTTGGGTCGGTTCTTGCTTTTCCGCCGCCCCCGCACATACTGACCGCCGAACTGGGGAGAAAACGCACCAATTCGGAGACCCGCATGCTAAAACCGTTTTGTCTTATTGCTGCCCTCGCCGCGATGGGGTGCACCACTCATGCCGCAGAACCGTTGCCGTTTGACGCGGTTGCCGCGGAAGCTAAGGCAGGCATCGACTTCGTCGACAACGCGCACATTCAAGCCCGGCAAGCGGCGAACAAAGACCTTCTATTGATCGATGTCCGCACAGCCTCAGAATTTGAACTCGGACACATCCCAGGCGCAACTTGGATCCCGCGCAGGCGATCCGAGTTTGAAATCGCCAAAACTGTTCGCGATGCCAACACCGAGATCATCCTTTATTGCAAAACGGGCAGCCGCGCGGCTCTGGTCAAAAAGGCGCTGGACGCTCAAGGCTATAATAATGTCTCAGCCCACGCTGGGTTCGAAACCTGGGCGAATGCTGGCCTGCCTTTCTCTAACGCATTGGGCACCGTGCAATTGATTGCTCAACCCGCGGAATAGACGTCCCTCTATCCCACGCGGCAATCATCAGGACATCGCTTTTTCCATAAAAATCAGAGGATAAGGACGCCCGTCTGAATCTGTTTCTGTTCGGCGCGTCTCGACAAAGCCTTGACTTAAATAGAACGCTAATGCGGCTTCATTCTGTGCGTTTACATCAACGGTCAACGGCGTCCCAGACTGCTCTGCAACAGAAAGAAACTGCCGGCCCAAGCCACACCCGATATAATCTGGGTCGATGAATAGCGAGTCGATGTGGCCCCCTGACATGCCCATGAAGCCGACAATTTCGCCGTCTATTAGCGCGACCGAAAGCGGTGCGTTCGGCACATATTGGTCGCGGACTATGTCTGAGATCGACTGGAAGTCGTCGGGCGTTAGAAAAGAGTGGGTCGCGCTGACCGAGCGGTGCCAAAGGCGATGAAGCGCAGCATTGTCGACATCCATACGGGCCCGAAACTCCGCCGTTTTCTGCTCTCTACTCATATTTCACCCCTGCGCTTCAACCAAATCGACGATTTGCGCGGCCCACCAATCGAGCTGCGCCTTGCGGTCGGCTTGCCGCAAACCGACGCTACGCTGGAACGCTTCGCCAAACAAAGGTGACAAAGCCAGGTCCATATGCAACGCGGCGAGGACCTGTTTGATGTCGCGATCACGCGTCGTCGAGTTCGCATTGCACGCAATCAGTTGGCGCGCGACCGGCGCTAGAATTGGCTCACCTTGATCACGCCAACCGACAAGCGACACAGCATGTGCGAGCTCAGCATAGCCCCGCCGATACAGCGCGTCCAAAGCATAAACCAACTCCTTGAAGTGATCTGGGTCGCCGCTCCATGCCGCAGCGATCTCACCGATCGCGGCCCGGACTTTGGTTAGGACATGGTCCATCAAGGCCGATAACAGCCCCGCACGATTGCCGAAATGATGCGCCACCGCCGCATCGGTGACCCCTGCCCGGCGCGCGACGGCGCGCATCTGCACCGCAGTCAATCCGTCAGCTATCAAGAGAGCCTCGGCTTGCTCCAAAAATAAGGCCTTCGCCGTTTCCGGAGACCGGCGAACACGTGCTGTGACGGGATCGGACATCGCTTCTCTCTTTACCTTGAGAGATCAATGTATTAAACCGCAACCTTGCATAGTCAAGGTACCCTCATGATGACACACCATATTACCGCTCGCGATACCCGCCTGACCGGCACAATCACGGGCGAGGCACCTGATATGCTTTTGCTGCATGCGGGCGGCGAACGACGGCACGTTTGGCGCAGTGTTCAAGCCCGTCTCGCGCGCGCAGGCTTTACATCCGTGGCTTATGACCAGCGTGGACATGGTGAGAGCGGTGGTAGCGTCGCGGATGGCATCTCCGCCTTCGCCATCGACGTCGATGCCATGCTCGAGGCCCACCCGAGTGTTCAATTCGTTGTTGGCGCCTCGCTTGGCGGCATGTCACTCCTCTTGGCCTGCGCCTCACCACACGTACAAACGCGCTTGGCGGGTCTGGTCTTAGTCGACGTCGTTCCAGATCCGGATCCGGACCGCGTGCGGGGCTTTTTAAGCCGAGAAGGCGACGGACTGGCGCGCTCGCCGCTGGTCGCCGACATTCTCTCTCAAGGCCCCCGCTTCATGGCGGCAGCCGCTGCGCTCACCCTACCCGTCTTGTTGGTCCGCGCCGGGCAAAAAGGCCCGATGTCCGACGCCGAGGTGCGTCGCTTCCGAGAGGTCTGCCC
>JBCBBY010000086.1:0-14443 GCA_038531195.1 Pseudomonadota bacterium | reverse complement strand
CGGCCCCGAGCCCTTTGACCGACCAAAGCGCATCGCGGCGCTCTAGCTTATAGATCGCAAAAGCATCGGCGCCAGCCAGCTTGGTCAACGCTCCACGTCCAATCCCCGCCCGGCGCCACAGCGTTTCGATATCGCCATACCCCGTGCCGCGCGCTGCCGCGATGCGCTTTGGTCGGTCAAAGGGCTCGGGGCCGATCGACCTTTGCCTTTATTCGAACAAGTGGGCGAGGGCCTGCCTGAGGTCGACGCGGAGCTGCCAAGTCTTAGTCTGCATGAGAGCGTGTTTGAGGATTATGTTGCCACACGCCTAACTCTGCGCGGGCACCCGCTAGATCTCTTGCGAGATAAGCTGCCTCGCTTTGCCCGCGCTGAGCAGCACCGCACCACAGCCGATGGGGTCTGGTTGTCTGTGGCGGGTTTGGTGATTACGCGCCAGCGGCCAGGCACAGCCAGCGGGGTGATCTTTCTGACGCTGGAAGATGATAGCGCGGTGTCGAATGTCGTGGTCTGGCCCAAGACGTTCGAGAAGTATCGTAAAGAGGTGATGGCCGGGCGGCTCTTATATGTGAAGGGGCGATTGCAACGCGAAGGAACCGTTACGCATGTGATCGCCACGCAGATTGTCGATTACTCTTACTTGCTGGATGGGCTTGGTTATCCGGAGTTTGCCGGCGATACGATCGATCCATCGCGCGACAGTGCGGATGAGGCGAAGCGCCCGGTTCCGGATATGCGCTCTGGGCCAAAGAGTGAAAAGCGCCGTGCCATTGCTGATGCGATTACAGCCGAGCTACAAGAGGCGCATCGGGCGCGGATTGCAGCGGGCGCCCGGCATCCGCGAGAGCAGGCAAAGAAACTATTCTATAGTCGGGATTTTCATTAGCCTCGCTCATCCTCGCGGATGCTGGGATGAGCGTATGATTGTTTGAGTTACTCTGCCGCTGGGCGGATATCTCGGTCTGGCTCGAACAGTTCGAGATCTGGTTCTGATACGGCCTGTGCCTCCAATTCCCGCCCCCGGACATATGCAATCATCCGACGGCGCCAACGGCCCATCTTCTCAGGGGCCGCGAGCCAAACCGGCGTGACGATCAGCGTCATCAAGGTTGAGAAACCAAGCCCAAACACAACGGCGGTCGCCAGCGGGACCCACCATTCCGCTGTGACGCCGCCAAAGCTGATGGCGCCTTCGCGGAAGTTTACGTTCATCATAAAGACCATCGGCAATAACCCGCACACGGTTGTGAGCGTGGTGAGCAAGATCGGCCTGATCCGCTGCGCTGCCGCTGCGATGGCGGCTTCTTCGCTTGAACGCCCATCGCGCTTCAAGCGCTGAAACGTATCGATCAAAACGATATTATTGTTCACCACGATCCCTGCTAAGGCGACGATCCCGGTGCCGACCATTAAAGTCGATATGTACGGCAAGACAAGCTGGATGCCGATCAAGACGCCTGCTGTCGACAGAATAACCGCGGAGAGCGTGAGCACGACATGATAGAAATTGTTGAACTCCCACAGCAGGATGATGCCCATCAGGAATAGCGCTGCGAGCCCGGCGAGTTCGAAAAACGCCATCGCTTCAGCAGCGTCTTCATCTGCGCCCTCAAAGTTGATCTCAACCGCGGGATCAATATCCGCCGCGGCGATAAGTTCTTTCAGTTCAGCAACTTTTGCGGCGCCTTCGCCTTGCTCGATCGCATTGGCGCGAACCATAAACACGCGTTTGCCGTCGCGACGCTCAATCTTGGTGACCTTAGGGGCGGCGTTACGCTCAACAAATTGCGACAAGGGCACTTGGCCACCTGGGGTCGCGATGCGCAGGCGATCCATGGCTTGAATGCTCCGCTCGCGCTCTGGCAAGCGAACGCGAATATCGATCTCATCAAGGGCATCGTCAGGGCGATAGCGACCGACGAGAATACCATTGGTGACCAGTTGAACGGCTGCGCCGACTTGCGACACGTCGACACCGAATTTACCGGCCTGCGCGCGATCGACTTCGAGCTGATATTCAATGCCGGGGAGGGGACGACTGTCTTCGATTTCGCGGAGACCGTCCATACTGTCGACCAAGTCTCTGATCTGAGCGGTTGCCTGCATCAAGGCGCTGGCATCGTTAGATCGGATCGCCACCTGAATGTCTTTGCCGACGGGTGGGCCTTGTTCCAATTTGGCGACTTCTGTCCGCATGCCTGGAAGCGTCGAGACCGTGTCGCGGATTGTTTCGAGCGTCACACGGCCATCAAAGCCTTCGTCGCGATCTTTCAAGTTGACCAAAAGGCGCCCGACCGTGTCCTGTGGTGGGTTGCTGACACCATCAAAGTTGAACTCGCCGGACCCTTCGCTGCCCGACGTAGATGCGATCGACTCGATCCCCTCGATCGTCAGGAGTGCGTTCATTGCGCGATCAACAATCGCGTACTCCTCATCGGCGGAAAGATTGCCTTGGGCTTGTACGAAAACATAAAGCTGCTCGGGTTCGACGTCGAGGAACAGCTCTGATTTGTGAGGCGTCGAAGCAAACCACATCACGATGCCTATGATCAAAGCGATCGCGCCAAAGGTCACCAAGAACGGGTGGGCAATCAGTGCAGACGTGGAGCGAGCATATCGTCCGAACCAGCCTGACGCTTCCAGCGGATCGCCGGACACACCAGAGACTTCGACCAGCCCATTGCCTTCATCATCGCCAACGCCGCGACCGCCCATGACCGATCCGAGTACCGGAAGGAAGATCAAGGCCATAACCAGGGACGCGACCAAAACAAAGATCAGCGTGATGGGAAGATAGGCCATGAATTTGCCGACCATGCTGTCCCAGAATAAGAACGGGAAGAATGCCGCTAAGGTCGTCGCAGAAGACGCCACGATCGGCCAGAACATCCGCTTTGCGGCCATCGCATAGGCGTCTTTGCGATGAAGCCCTTCGGCCATCTTTCGATCCGCATACTCGACCACCACAATCGCGCCATCAACGAGAATACCCACCGCGATAACCATGCCGAACATGACCATCATATTGATTGTGTAGCCAAACATGCCGAGCATCAAAAAGGCCATGACGAACGAGCCTGGAATGGCTAAGCCGACCAATCCAGCTGATCTCAGGCCGAGTGCAGCGACAACGATGATCATCACCAAGACCACGGCGACCGCGATGGAGGCTTGCAGCTGTCCGAGCTGCTCATCAATCATCTCAGACATGTCCGAGGTCAGAGTCGCGTCCACGGACTGTGGCCAACGGGCTTCATGACGGGCGACGACTGCTTCGACTTCTGCGACTGTATCAAGAATGTTCGCGCCCGTGCGCTTGACGATTTGGATTGAGACCGCGGGCTTGCCGTTAAATTTCGCGTATTGCTGGCGATCCTTGAATGTTCGACGCACGGTAGAGACATCTGACAGCGTAATGGTCGCGTCACCTGCAGATTTAATCGGCAGATCAAATGCGTCCTGCGCGGTCTTAATGAGGCCAGGCACTTTAACGGGAAACCGGCCCTCGCTCATATCAATCCGGCCCGCCGGGACGAGACGGTTATTGTTCGCCACGGCGCTGAAAATTTCTTGATAAGACAGATTGTAAACTTCGAGCTTCGCCGGATCGACGGTGATTTCTAGCACTTCTTCTCGGTCGCCATTGAGACGGGCTTCCAAAACGCCCTCTAAGCCTTCTAGCTCATCCTTCAGCTCTTCCCCGATTTTGTACAAGCTGCGCTCGGGTGCATCGCCGTAAAGGTTGATAGCAAGGATTGGGAAGAGCGCCGCATTGATCTCAGTGATGATGGGTTCGCGCGCTTCCTCTGGAAACTCGCGTTGTGCCAGGTCGACTTTCTCTTGGACGTCGAGCACCGCTTGGTCCTGATTGAACGACACATCGAACTCGATGATGATCTGTCCGGCGCCTTCTAAAGCGAATGAGTCGATTTGCTGTACGCCTTCAATGCCTTGCAACTCGCTTTCGACGGGGCGGATCAAAAGCCGTTCCGCGTCTTCTGGCGAAACGCCTTCAAGCGGAATGGTGACGCCGACGAAAGGAATTGGGACGTCAGGGTCGGCTTCTTTCGGCAAATTGATATAGGTCATCGTCCCGGCAATCAGGGCGACGACCAAAATCGCAAGAACCATTCTCGCGCGGCCAATGGCGCCATCGATGAGGCCGTTCATCGGCTGAACTCTATAGTGATCGGCGACACTTCTACGCCTTCTTTGATATAGTCTTGACCTCTGGTCAAAAGGTTCGCACCATTCGGGATACCGCTAATCCAAATACCGTCTGCGGCATCATCGATCACGATGACCTCAGCAAATTGGACCGTATTCTCAGCGTCGACATAACGAACACCGACGCGGCCATCGTCATGCAAGACCAATGTTGCGGGTGTTGTGAGAACCGCCGGGACTTCCCCTAATCCAAGCTCTACGGAGGCCGTGAGGCCTGCTGATATTTTTGCCTCAGGGTTAGGAATTTCAACCTCGACGCGGAACGTGCGGGTTTGTTGATTTGCCGTTCGAGCGATGAACCGAACCGTCCCGATTGCGCTTTGGCCGGTGGCAAAGGAGACATTTACGGGTTGCTCAGGATCGATGGCGCCGAGTTGGTCTTCGGTGGCGTCGACGGCAACAATGATCGGATCCAAATCGACCAAACGCCCACACGGCGCCCCGATTGCCAGGAAGTCTCCGAGCTCGGCGTTGCGGGATTCAAAGACGCCCGAGAATGGGGCGTTGATATTGACTTTATCGAGTTCGATCTTGGCCGCTTGAAGCGCGGCTTCGGCGCCGTCTAGAGCGGCCTTGGTGGCAGCCGCGCGGTTCGACGTTGTCCAACCTTTTTCTTCAAGTTGCATGGCCGCATCATGTTCGAGCCGGGCAGATGCGACGTTTGCTTCGGCTTCGGCGATCCGGGCGGCGCGACTCTCGATATCGAGACCACAAAGCCGCGTGCCGCGCTGAACAAACTGTCCTTCTTTGATCGCCGCATTGGTGACAGTGCCCGTGGTTTCAGAGCGAACGGTGACCTCTCGGTCCGGTTCAGTGCTGCCTTTGAGGGAAATGGAAACTTGATGAGGTAACAGTTCAGCTGCGCGTACGATGACTTGAGGTGGTGCAGCGGCTTCCGACGCCGCGGCGGTATTTGTCGGCGCTGTGGCGTCTTCGGCGGGCGCGCGCGTGACGCCTCGGAACACAAAATACGCCAGCAGCGCCAGCAGAATGAAGCCTGCTGTGCGAACGGAAGAGGGAAAGGAAGGCATCCGGGAGATCGACTTTCTGAACTATGCCGGTGTTTGCCACCGCTCTCATTATGGTTAACCGTGATATCAGTGAATTATTTCAATACGGAAAAACGCCACCGAAAAACCTGACGGTTGCGTCAACATATAGTTCATTTTTGGAAGCAGCGGTAGTGTCTCGGGCGTCGCGCGCGTTTTCGTCACGGCTCATTTAGCCCGCTGACTAGCGGAAATTACGGAAGAGCTCTGAATGTTGGAGTTTTTTATTGCGCTTTGAGCTCTAGTCGCGGCGCCCGAGGCTGCGTTTATCTGCAGCTTTGAAAATCCACTCAACATCCAGCTCTTTCGCCCATTGTGGCAAGGCTTCCGTACGTTCGGCGGGAGATTTTTGGGCGAAACCACGATTTGACTGTGGGCTTTGCTCCGGGCGGCGAAAGGGGATGATTTTGGTCGTCATGTGACCATCCCTGCAAGACCGGTGCCGGACTGCCGGGGTGTTAACCTATGGGTTTACCTTCGCGGCCAAATCCGCATTGTGGGGACCAGAGGAAACAGTCCAGCTCAACGGAGCCTAGCATATGAGTGATACCCCGATTTACCCCGTCCCATCTGAGTTCGCGGCTAAGGCAAATCTGACACCCGAGAAATATCGTGAGATGTATGCGGCCTCGATCGCGGATCCTGAGGCATTTTGGGGGGAACAGGGCAAGCGGCTCGACTGGTCGAAACCTTACACGATGGTCAAAGACGTTTCCTGGGATACGTCCGATCTGCATGTGCGGTGGTACAGCGATGGCGAGCTCAACGTCTCTTACAATTGTATCGATCGGCATCTGGCCACGCGGGGGGACAAGGTCGCGCTGATCTGGGAAGGCGATGACCCAGCTGACGACGCCAAGGTCACCTATAAGCAGTTGCACAGCGCGGTCTGCCGCTTCGCCAATGTCCTCAAAGATATGGGTGTCCAAAAAGGTGATCGAGTGACCATCTATATGCCGATGATCCTCGAGGCCGCTTATGCAATGCTGGCCTGCGCGCGGATTGGCGCGATCCATTCGATCGTGTTTGGGGGATTCAGCCCTGAAGCGCTGGCCGGCCGGATTACCGATTGCGACAGCCAATTCGTGATCACAGCGGATGAGGGCGTTCGCGGGGGGCGGATTGTGCCGCTCAAGGAAAATGTCGACAAAGCCTGTGGTCTTGCCGGCGGCATGGTTGAGAAAGTCCTGGTCGTCCGGCGCACAGGCAACGCCGTAAGCATGGTCGACGGCCGGGACATCTGGCTACATGACGCTGCCGCGGGGGTCTCATCCGATTGTCCGCCCGAGCCGATGAATGCTGAGGACCCGCTTTTTATTCTTTATACGTCTGGCTCCACCGGCAAGCCTAAAGGCGTCTTGCATACGACGGGGGGGTACTTGGTCTGGGCGTCGATGACCCATGAATATGTCTTCGATCTGAAAGAGACGGACGTTTATTGGTGTTCAGCCGATGTCGGTTGGGTCACGGGGCATAGCTATATCGTTTATGGACCGCTGGCGAATGGCGCGACGTCGATGATGTTTGAAGGCGTGCCGACCTATCCGAATGCGAGCCGGTTCTGGCAAGCGTGCGACAAGCATGGGGTAACGATTTTCTACACAGCTCCGACGGCGATCCGCGCGCTGATGCGCGAAGGCGAAGGGCCGGTGAAGTCGACATCTCGATCCACCATTCGCCTACTCGGTTCGGTCGGCGAGCCGATCAATCCGGAAGCTTGGGAATGGTATTATAAAACCGTTGGTGAAAGCCGATGTCCGATCGTTGATACGTATTGGCAAACCGAGACGGGCGCTTGCATGATGGTGCCGCTGCCTGGCGCTACAGATCAAAAACCTGGCGCCGCGAGCCACCCATTTTTCGGCATCGAGCCAAAGCTTGTCGATGCCGAAGGAGCGGAGTTGACCGGCGCCACCGAGGGCAATCTGATCATCACCAATAGTTGGCCAGGCCAGATGCGTACGGTCTATGGCGACCATCAGCGCTTCATCGATACATATTTCTCTACCTATCTTGGAACCTACTTCACCGGCGATGGGTGTCGGCGGGATGAAGATGGTTTCTATTGGATTACGGGCCGCGTCGACGATGTGATCAATGTTTCAGGTCACCGCATGGGAACGGCTGAAGTCGAGAGCGCACTGGTGGCGCATGATGCCGTCGCAGAAGCTGCCGTAGTTGGTTATCCGCACGATATTAAAGGCCAAGGGATCTATGCGTATGTCACGCCTGTTGCGGGGGTTGAGCCAAGCAATGAGCTTCGGGCAAGCTTGGTCCAACACGTGCGCAGCGAAATCGGACCAATTGCGAGCCCGGATCTCATCCAATTTGCTGTGGGGCTACCAAAAACCCGGTCAGGCAAGATTATGCGCCGGATCCTTCGCAAGATTGCTGAAAACAGTTTCGACAATCTTGGTGATACGTCCACACTGGCAGAACCCGAAGTGGTTCAGGATTTGATCGATCATCGGCAGAATCGAGCATAAGGTCGTTGAGGCGTAACTGGCGGCACTGTGGCGGCTGACTGTCACCTTCATGTCGTGGCGCTCTCGCGATATTTGGGATCATACGAAACCATGTTCCATCACCGGGTAGGGTCCTGGTCAGCGATAAGGTTTTAAAAAAATGGCTTTCAAAGCAGACGCAGCAAAAATCAAACGGTGGCGAGAAGAGCGTCATTGGTCACAAGAACATTTGGCAGAACTTGCAGGGGTCGCGCTGCGAACCATTCAGCGCGTCGAAAATGGCGAAAAAGCGTCGCAGGAAACGCTCCTTGCCTTGGCCGCAGCGTTTAACGTGGACGCTATGGCACTCTCCGTTGATGCGGCAGAAAAGGCAAAACAAGCTGCAGAACATAAAGCGGCAGAAGCAGACGCGCGCATGCGCCTCCATTTCTATTTGCATCTCGCAAGCGTCGCCGTTGTTGTCGCGATTTTTGGCTCTATCGCGATCATCGGCAGCGATTGGGAAATTCTGAAAATTTCAGTGTTTTTTGTGTTTCCGCTTTTCGTTCATGGTGTTTCGATCGTCATCCTTCAGGTTACTGGACGACATGAACGAAAGTTTGGATCACGAGCGGCCGAATAGCTTTACGGCGTACCTTTAAGCGTCATCCCCCGCTTCATAACGTTCTGCGATCTGCGCGCCCATCTGGTTCATCATCTCGAACAGCGCGTCAGGATTGCTTTGGCGTTGTTTGGCGGCTTCAAATTCCATGCCTTTGGCGAAGATCAATTCTGGTGTTTTATCCATGACCGCCTGCAAGATCTCTTTTGCCAAATCAGCCGGGTCATCCCCGCCCTCAATGTTCGCATCGGATTTGCCGCGTGAGGATCCATCCGCGGTGAGTGCATTTCGGGAGACGTCTGTCGCGACCGAGCCAGGGAGAACATTGGTGACGTGGATATTGTGGCGCACGGAAACTTCGGTTCGAAGCGAGTCCATATAGCCGATTAATCCATGCTTTGCGGCAGCATAAGCGGTCCGCAGCGGCGGCCCGATGCGTCCGGCAACGGAACTGATGGCGATGATATGTGCGCCGCCAGATTTGACCATGCGCGGCAATTGTAACTGGGTCAGCCAGATCGGCGCGATAAGATCGATATTGATCAGATCGGTATAGACTTGCGGATCCGTTTTGATGGCCAAACTGCGCTGACTGACGCCCGCATTGTTGACGAGAATGTCGATCTTTCCCGCCCAGTCCCAAGCTTTGTCGACAAGTCCCGGCAAGGCATCATAGTCGGTCACCTCGAAGGGGAGGACGAATGACGCCGTGGGCAGCCCTTCTGCGACGGCTTGTAACGCTTCGGTGCGCCGGCCCGATAGAACAGTTTTTGCGCCGGCCGCAGAAAACGCAACCGCAAGCGCTTTGCCGATGCCAGACGAGGCCCCGGTAATCCATACGGTCTTATCTTGAAATTGGCTCATGCCCTCACTCCCAAATTTGTTCTTATCGACGTTATGTATCGAACAGTCGAACACACTTGGCTAGTGGGGGAGGGCAAAGCCGGGAATCAAAAGTCTCGTTAGAATTTGAGTTTCAGTTTTGCGCCCCCAAAATGGACCACGCCTTCATCAGCGACTTCAACATCATATCCGATCCGTGCGGACCCGATAATGGAATCAGTGCTGAGCGAAATTCCGGCCAAGATCGCATCTGAGAATGTATCTTGAGCCAGAATGTCGAACACTTCTTCAGAGCCCAAAAAATGCGCGCTCGCGACATAAGGCTTGGATGACAGTTCAGTGCGGTAACCGAGAGAAACTTCGGGGACGATCACTGCGGTGCTGCGCGCGCCAATTGGCAAACGCGCGCCGAGATCCAGCACAGCCGAGGCTGTAGAGCGATCTGTATCCGCGCTCGAGACCACCATCGACAACCGATCGTCGCCCGACTCCGTATAGCCATCCTGGTCAAGTTGGAACACATCGTAAGAGACTTGAGGGCGCGCATAAAAACGCCCAGCATTGAACTCGGACGAAACGCGCGCACTGGCCATTGCGCTGGTTCCTTCCCACTCGCCGCGAATTTGGTACGTCACGTCCGCCAAATCGACTTCGCGCAGGCTGTTGAAGTCGACCTTGTTGATTTGACTGGAAACAACGAAATCGAGCGGGCCTAGGGATTCTTTCGCATATAGACCGATACCAATGCTGCTTGTTGTAACCGGGTTTGTCCCACCGGTTTTCTCTTCAAAATCACCGCTCGAATAATTGACAAATAAGCCGGCAATATCGAGGGGGCCAATCCGGCTGTCCGCACCGGCAGCAAAGCCGAGACCGCTGCCATTATAGCCCGGGACATTGGTGTCTTCTTCAATATCGATGAAAGTGAAGTATTCCTGAGCCCAAACGCTACGCGGACGATCATCGCTATTTGAAAGGGCTTTTAGCCGATTGCCTAAAGCGCCAAACGCAGCGGTGCCTTGAGATGACAAATAGCGCGTTGCGGCATCGGTGCGTTGGGGCAAAAGCAAATTGTAGACCTGGTTAAACGCGGCGGCGTCAGTGATGTCGGCGAGTGCAGCGCCGAGATCGTCATCGGAACTAAACACATCCAGCACGGCGGAAAACGCCGCGGATTGGTTCAGGTCCAAGCCTAACTGTTCTGGTGTTTTCAGATTGAATTCCAGATCCAGCGTGTCGCGTTCCTCATCGCTCACAACCAATTCGACATTATAGATATATGGTGTGTCCTCGATCAGCGTGTCGTCGAGCGTGCCGTCGAACGTCAGTGTGCCAGCGTCGATGAATGTATGCGTAAAGTCTGTCGACGTGATGGTGAGCAGATTTGGCCGAATGGTGACATCTTCGCCAAGCGTGGCTGCACCCATCACGGTCAAACTGGTGGGTTGGAAACTGCTTTGCGGATTGATATCGACTTCGAGCAACGACTCTCCTGTCATAGAAAGCGCGTTCATGACCGCAGCTGTTCCTTCGGTGAGGAATAGGTCGGAGCTATCGACCGTAAGGCTGTCCAGGGCGCCAGCGCTTATCAATTCTCCGGTGAAGGTCGAACTTTCTATGCTCAATGAATTGGTGACGCCGCCGAATGAAAAATCGCCGGTGAAGGTTGTTGAGGCAAGGGAGGCTGTATTTGAGCCGTCTGTAAAAAAGACGTCGCCTTCATAGGTGGTGCCACTGAGATCAAGGACGCCGTCGCCCAAATTAAAGTACGTGTCTCCGGCGATAGATCCTGCGGTAGATATCAGCGTGTCATTTCCTGACCCAAATAAGATGTCGCCGACCAAAATTGGATTGGAGACATCATCGGTGTTTATCTCACCGTCCAAGTTGATGTCTTCAACAGGCGTTTCACGGAATTGCTCGATCGTGACGTCAGCTGAGCTCGCTGTGAGGTCGAACGCGCGTGCGGCGCCGGCAATATCTGGATCAACGCCATTGAATAGCAGGCTTGCGCTAATTGTTCCTGTGTTGGTGATGGTTGAGAGATCACCGTTAAGGTCGAGCACAGCCGTGGCGTTTCCGGTTTCCCCGATCGAGCGGGTTCGGATTGTGCCTGAATTGGCGAGGGTTGAGACGTCTGCCCCTTCGCCGATCAAGAGGCCGGTGGCGGTGTCGGTCCCTAAGGTCGATACGTCCGCGGTTATGGATCCATCATTCTCGATAGCGCCAATGATCGCGCCAGACCCAAGATCCATCGCGGTTGCGTCGGCTTCATATGCCGTAGCGCCGATATTGCCATCATTCAAAATGCCGCCCGTGATCTGGGTCGTGAAGGCGCCGTCCTCAGAGCCTTCAATCCTTAAGGCTGTCGCATCGAAGCCAACATTTAACCCGTCCGCACTGATCGCGCCGCGATTGATGAAGCCCTGATCGTAAGTGAACGTCGCGAGCGTTTCAGTGAAATCCTCATCTTCATCATCATCTGTCGTGTCTCGGACCGTCTCGAAAACAGTGCCGAGCACGATGTCTTCCGTTGCCGCGCCATTGAGGTCAGGCGAAATCAAGACCGCCGGGCTCGACCCCCTTGAATTGATGATGCCGACGGTGCGGTTCTCGTCGAAATCATCGACGGTATCTTTGGTTTCGTCTTCTTCGTCTTCTGTCGACGTGAAATTATCGACGCTGCCATTGACGAGAAAGCCATTTCCGAGACTGCCCCCAATGGCAAGTGCGGGGCCAGAATCGTTGAGATCTTCTGCATCGATGCGATCCTCAACCGCTGGCGTATCATCTGTGATCGCCGTCGGAGCAACGTAATTGTCGACGGTTGTGCTGGTAAAGCCTGTGACGGTGATGGTCGATTCAACAGTCAAATTTCCGTCGACATTTCCGTCAATGCTGACCGCGCGGGCATTGGCGCCTTGAACGGTGACGCCGCCACTCAATAAGACATCGCCGGTCACGCCATCATCAATTTCAACACCAACTGTGTCTTCACCGATGATACTTACTGCGCCGTCTAGTGTCAGAGAGCCATCGAGCATTGAGCCCAAGATTATTCCTGCGGAATTGTTTCCTTCGACGACAATGCTTGACCCCGTTTGTAGATTGATATCGCCCGTGTGAGTTCCGCCACTCTCCAGTCTGATGGCAACCCGGTCTTCGCCAATCGCCAGCGGGCCATCGAGGTCGTCATCATCATCATCGTCTTCGCGCGTATAGTCTTCGAGCAGACTGATGGTGCCGCTCATGGTCAAATCGCCGGTGCGGTCGGCGTTCATAAGAATGCCAGTGACCGAATTGGTGTCCTCGATCAGAATAGTGCCGTCATGGGTGATGTTATTATCACTATCCATGGTTACAGCGACTTGGCCCTCAATTCCGGTGAGTTCGATTGAACCATCTTCGGTGATGGTGAGGTCGCCAGGCGCGCCGTCATCAATTGTGGATGTGGTCACCGGCTCTGTGGTTTCGGTCGAAATGTCTTGAGCCAACGCATATGGCGCACACACGCTCGTGCAAAGCACAAGCGGCCACTTCAGGACCCGAGCATAAGTGCCCGAGTTCAGCTTGAATTTTGGATGCATGTAGAGTCGTAATCCTGGTCGAATAAGTGCTAAATTTTCAACGCAGTCCTCATCGTTTGGACGGATTGAGGCATGATGACAAGAATAAGTTTTGTTAATGTTGCCCGACACGCCGGTCGTCCTCGCAAAGACTGCCCAAGCACGTTCAACGTGGGGGCCGCCCTGATCCGTCGGGCAAATGCGCGAGATGACGCAATGTTAATTCTTGCTGTTGGCCCGCGGCCTTACAAGCTCAACGTGACGCGCTGCCAAAGCGCCGCAGAGACGTCGCCCAGATCCGGATTTAGAGGGGACACATGACGATGTGGTCGATCTTCCGTTTCTTCTTATTGATGGTTGCGAGCCTCGGCTATTTCGCCAATGGCGCGCAGGCGCACGTCCACATTTCGCCGGGTGGAACCATCTCGGTGATGATGTGTAGTACAGATCATGCCCGCACGGTTGAGATGGAGCTCCCCAGTCAACCTGTGGAAGAAACGGAAGACACCTGTTGCGGCGATTGCACGTCGACCGGGGATGTCCGCTTCGCATCGCCGGTAATGTCCGCAATTCTGGTGCGCTATGCTATGGTGCATTTTACGCCGGCATCTGATCCGATCTCACCAAGATCTCCTCTTTGGCCCGGGGCGCCGCCCCACGGACCACCCTCAGCTCGCAAAGTCTGAATTCAAAACCAAATTTGGGTGCACGCTGCGCCCGCATACTTTTGCGAGACATTACAATGAAAACTCAATTATTCGCCGGCGCTGCACTCCTGTGCGCCGCGGCGCCAGCCTATGCTCATGATGGCGATGGCGGGATGGTCACATATGCCACCGATCATGCGCCGATTGGCGTTATGGCTGACCACCGCCACAAAAAGGGTGAGTGGATGCTGTCCTATCGCTACATGTATATGGACATGGCGGGCAATCGGGACGGGACGGACTCTTTGTCGCCAGAAGACATTGTCACCACCGTTGCCAATCCATTTGGCACACCGCCCACCTTGCGCGTTGTGCCGATCGATATGCCGATGCAAATGCATATGGTGGGCGGTATGTACGGCCTAAGCGATCGGGTGACGCTAATGGCTATGGGCATGTATATCGATCAAGAAATGGATCATATCACCTTCCAAGGCATGTCTGGAACAACTCGATTGGGGGAATTCACGACCGAGACAGCCGGCATTGGCGATACGACTGTGGGTGCGATTATTGGTTTGGATGATGGTTCATATGAGCACCGCCAGATCAATCTGGGCTTGGCGGTCTCACTGCCCACCGGATCGCTCGAAGAAACCGATCAAATTCTGACCCCGATGGGCGCGACGCCGAGTCCGCGGCTGCCTTACCCAATGCAGCTCGGATCCGGTACCTTTGATCTCAAGCCTTCTTTGACGGCGCGAACGCGTGTGGGAAAATGGAGCTATGGCGGGCAGGCCTCTGCGGTCATCCGATTGGACGACAATGACGAGGGATATACGCTCGGGGATGTCGTGGAAGCGACGGGTTGGCTCGCCTATGAGCCGGAGCCATGGGTGTCGTTTTCCGGGCGACTAAAAGCGCGCTCCGTCGGACAGATTGATGGCCAAGATGCGCTCATCGCAGCCCCGGTGCAAACCGCGGATCCGGACAATCATGGCGGTGAAACCTTGGAAGTACTGGCTGGGATCAATCTGGCAGGTCAAAC
>JBCBBY010000085.1:0-15394 GCA_038531195.1 Pseudomonadota bacterium | reverse complement strand
CCGAGGAGACGTTGGCGAGCGCCAATACGTCTTCCGTGTTCTCTTCTTGGATGACGAGAACCATATCATCTACGGTGATCATCCCGACCAAACGGCCATCTCTATCCTTCACGGGCGCGGACGCTAACGCATACTTTTGGAACTGGTAAGCGACCTCCTCCTGATCCTGATCGACATGAATATCAGAGCTGAACGGCGCCATAATGTCGGACAGTTTAACCTCACGCTCTGTACGCAACAATTGAGATAGCAGCACGTACCCCAGCGGCTTATTCATCGGGTCGACGACATAGACTTCGTAAAAGTCCGTCGGCAGCTCCTCAGCATTATCACGCGCAAAATCAATGGTTTGTCCGATGGTCCAGAATTCGGGCGCAGCGAGGCAATCGCGTTGCATCAAGCGCCCGGCGGTATCTTCTTCGAACTCGAAGCTGGCTTCTAAGACCGCCCGGTCTTCCGGTTCGAGCTCCTCCAGAATACGCTCGCGGCGATCTTCATCCAAATCTTCGAGGACGGCGGTCGCATCATCGCTCTGCAGCTCGTCGAGCGCTTCGACGACCGCCTCATCGCTCATCACCTCGACAGCGTCTTCGCGATACTCTTCGCGCAGCTCGATCAGGATGTCAGGGGGCAGTTCGCCGCCGAGCAAGGCCATGGCGGCTTCAAAGCGTTCAGTCGACAAGTGCTCGAGCAAATCGGACGCATCGGCGGGGTGCATGCTTTCCAAGGTCGTGCGCACCCAATCGCCTTCGCCGAGATCGATCGCATCCCGCAGATCAGAGGCCAGCTGCGCGCGCTGGCCTTCTTCGTCTTCGATCGGATCTTGAGGCGTCTCGGTCATACCGCCTCTTTGGCTTGATCGCCGCAGGTTCGCAAGCCGTTTTTAGCCCGCGGCCGCGATCGCGCTTAAGCGACAGCCAGGGTCGCCCAGGGTCCGGTCACAGCGACCGTCACGCCCGCCTTTTGCACGTTGAAAAACAAGGTCTTCCCGTCTGGCGAGAAACAGGCCCCAGCAACTTCTGAGACAGACGTCTCAGCAATCGTGTAGACCCGCCCATCTGGCGCGACGCCTTTGACGGCGTTTCGGTTCGGTCCGTCTTCGCAAATGACCAAATGGCCCCAAGGTGCGGGGACGATATTATCGCACATGTCCATTTCGCTGCGGTCAGGGCTTTCATAGTGCAGGATCAGTCGACCCGGCGCCTCGGCTTCCTGAGCCGTGCCTTCATACGGACTGGGCACATAGCGCCAAATCTGCCCGCCTTTCGCGAGGCCGCCATTGGTGCACGCGAAGTAAGCCGCCGCGCCGGCCTGGTCGATGGCCCAGGCGATGCCTTCTCCGCGGGCGAACCAAGCCGCACCCTGAGCATAGCCGCGCTCTTGCAGCGGGGCTTCCAACGCCTCAGGGTCTTCAAGGTCGATCCAGCGGCATTGGACCGTTTGACCCACAGCAAAGGTCGGCCCGCTCGCGTCCCAGTTGCGGGTATCCGCCGACGGCATGCCAACAATGGCCAAGGCTTGAAGACGGCCCCCGCGCGCCAATTCGCCCGGTTGATCTGGGAGGAAGCGATAGAGCAAGCCGGTGCCGGAATCCTCAGTCTGGTAGACAATGCCCGTCCGCGGATCGACACACGCCGCTTCGCGGTTGAACCGGCCCATGGCCCGCAGCGGTTCAGCTTTGACCAAGCCGCGCGCCGACGCCGGCACCTCAAATGTGTAGCCATGATACTGGCTGGCATCTGAATCCGGCGTGGTGCGACTTTCCTCGCAAGTCAGCCAGGTGCCCCATGGCGTGATGCCGCCCGAGCAATTGCGCTCCGCCCCGACCAGCGAGAGGAAAGACTCCTCCAGCTGCCCGGTGCGCGTATTGTAGATCAAATTGGTCGTGCCACCGGCAACAGGGTCGCCATTCGGCGCGATGTCGAAAATGGCGTCAGCGTCGACCCCCGACGGGACGCCCTGCCCGACCTCAAAGGGACCGATATCCGTTTGGGTTTTGGACAGTTCGTGATTGCGGATCAGCACGCAGCGATCCGGGTCGCCGTCTATCGCAAAGGCCCCCATCCCGTCATGCGAGGCAGGCACGCGAAATCCATCTGTCATGCGCGTGCCGACTTCGGAGAAGCGCTGATAGGTAAAGCCTGGCGGCAGATCGAGAAACGCGTCCGTGTCTGGCACGAGCGCGTGACTGGCAGATGCGGCTTGGCTCGCACCGGTCGTGGTGCAAGCCGATAGCGTGGCATAGGCGGGCGCGGCGGCGGCCATGGCCCATGCATTGCGAAGAAAATGGCGACGTGATTGAGACATGATGGACCGGCTCCCCTGCTCCTGAAAAAACATCAATGACGCCGCTTAAACGGGCTTCATGACCGGCATATGATGTCGCAAAAAAATTTCGTTTAAAAAACGAATCTGGCACGGACCCTGCCCGCAACTTCAAATTGAGACTCTGCGCCTACAACCTGAGATCCCGCGATAATGATCCGGTCCGCGAAGACCGCCACGCTTCTTGATGTTGCAATAGGGGCTGGCTCATGGGCTGTCAGAATTTTCGCATCATGCGCCCCGCATTTAACGGAGGCGACACATGAAATTTCGACTTATGAGCGCGACAGCGATGGGGATCGTGGCGGTGGCAGGCTTGGCCGGCGGCGCGAGCGCGCAACTCTCAGAGGAGTGCCGTGATGGCGCCGACACAGATACAGGTGCCGAGCTTGTCGGCTCCATCGAATGCGGAGATGGAGCCCAAGCGACCGAAGAAGGCGCGACCGCCATCGGCGACGAATCCACGGCCGCGGGTGTCGACTCGATCGCTCTCGGGTTTAACGCTGCAGCTCTTGCGGATCTCAGCTTTGCCATCGGCGAAAATGCACGCGTCCAAGAGGACGCGACCGGCGCTATCGCTTTTGGTGACAACGCACAGATCGGCCAGGGCACAGATGGTGCGGTCGCGATTGGGCGAAATGCCGCGGTTGTTGGAACGATGGTGAACACATCTGAAGACCCTGACGGTGTCGGAAACTATGGCATTGCCATTGGCTTGGATGCGCTCGTTTTTGGAAGCGATTCCGTCGCTTTTGGCAGCCAGGCGCTGTCAGTTGGCCGTGATTCAGTTGCCATCGGCTCTAATGCCCAGGTCGGAGTCTTCTTCCCAGGCCCCGCGTCAGAAGGCCTCCTGGTGAATGGCGCCGTCGCCATTGGCGGCGACTTTGATGGCGACGGCCTTGGTGCGTCTGCTCAGCACGACAATTCCGTCGCGCTCGGCGCAGATTCGGCCACCTCAGCAGAGAACACTGTTTCAGTTGGGCGTGCCGACAATTCAGCCACGATCGAAGATGAAACGATAAATCGCCGAATTATGAATGTTGAAGACGGCGTATTGGATAGCGATGCCGCAACTGTGGGTCAGGTTACAGCGGCTGTGACCTCTGCCAATCCGTTCATCCATATTAACAGTACCGGCACGACGCCCACGGCAACCGGCGCCGATGGCATTGCCATCGGCGAGAACGCCCAAATCGCTACCGATACGGATGATTCGATTGCCATCGGGCGTGAGGCCAGCATTGCTGAAGGTTCTGATCGATCAATCGCGATCGGGCGCAGCGCGCTGGTTTCTGGCGGCGTGGTCGATACTGGACTCGAAGTTGACGGGATCGGCAATCGCGGCATCGCCATCGGTGATGATGCCTTCGTTGCCGGGCACGAGTCGATCGCAATCGGCGGGCAAGCCAGCATTGAAGGGGAACGATCAACGGTGATCGGAGATGACGCAGACGTTGAAGGACACGACTCTGTTGCGGTAGGTCGAAATGCTGATGCGACTGGCAATCAAACGAGCGTGTTGGGGGGAGATGCCAGTGTCTCTGCGGATCGCGGTACGGCGCTTGGGGCCGACGCGCAAACCGCTCATGAAAATGCTGTTGCACTTGGCGCGGGCTCCCAGACTTCGGCTGCTGATACGCTTTCGATTGGCCGCACGGACGATCCGGCGACCAATGAAGATGAAACGATCAAGCGTCGCATCACCAACGTCGCGGATGGCACACTCATCACGGATGCCGCGACGGTCGGTCAGGTCGATACCGCGATTGCGGAGGCGAATGCTTATGTCGATATCAATAGTGATGGCACCGCCGCATCGGCTTCGGGAACCAATGCCATTGCGATTGGAGAACAGGCCCAGGCCACCAACCTGACGAGCATCGCGCTAGGTAACAGAGCCATTGCGAGCTCGGGGTCAGCAATAGCGATTGGTACCACTTCCGCTAGTGACGGAACACGCGCCATCAGTATTGGTGCAGTGTCCACGGCGAGCGGGACTGAATCAATTTCAATCGGATCAAATACAGAAACAACAGAAGATGGCGACCTTGCAATCGCGATCGGTTCGAACGCAGAAGCCAGCGCGGAACGGTCTATCGCCATCGGCTCGGACGCCAATGGCGAGACCGAGACCATCGCACAACATTTAGGCGCGATCGCGCTCGGGTCGGCCTCGCAAACCAGCGCGGATAACACGCTGTCGATCGGCCGAGCGGATGACAGCGCCACCCCAGAAGACGAAACCCTCACCCGCCGCATCATGAATGTAACCGATGGTGTGCTCTCGACGGACGCCGCCACAGTGGGTCAGCTGGCAACGGCCGTCGCATCAGCCAATCCGTTCATTGTCGTCAATAGCACGGGCCCCGCGCCGACAGTGACAGGGACAGATGCCATCGGCGCAGGACGCGAGGCCGAAGTGGATGGCGAAAACGCGATCGCGATTGGCGCAGAAGGCAATGTTCTCGGCGACAACTCAATTGGATTGGGCTCCGAAATTGATCTGGACGGCGAGGCGTCGATTGCCATCGGGCAAGGCGTTCGTTTGGAAGCAGATCGATCGGTCGCGATCGGACAAAACGCCATGGCTCTCGATCAATTCGGTACTGAAACACTGGTTGATGCCGTCGCAATCGGGGATAGCACCCGCGCTCAGCATGATGGTTCGATAGCACTCGGCGCTGGGTCGGTGACTTACGCGGACAATACGCTTTCTCTTGGACGTCTCGACAATCCAGATACGCCAGACGACGAATCCGTCACGCGGCGTATCATGAATGTCGCGGATGGCGTGGATAACACAGATGCGGCCACGGTTGGACAGGTCGATACCGCAATTGCTGAGGCGAATGCCTATATCGACGTGAACAGCACGGGTCCTGCTGCGTCCGCAACGGGCTCACAGGCAGCCGCCTTAGGGACGCTGGCGAGCGCGAGCACAATCGGCGCCACCGCCATCGGCTCAACCGCTTCTGCGCGGGATGGTGATTTCGCCACCGCGCTCGGATACAATGCAGACGCGGCCCATTCCAGATCTGTGGCATTGGGTGCCCGATCAACCACGGATGCTGTCGATACGGTCTCAGTTGGTGACGCAGATAGCGACTATCAACGACGCATCACCAACGTTGCCGATGGTGTCGGTGATGATGATGCGGTGACCGTCGGGCAGTTGAATGCGGCCATCGCGTCTGCAGGCGGAGGCGGCGGCTCGACAACCTCCTATCTTGAGGTGAACAGCATGGGCACGCTGCCAAGCGCAGAGGGCACGGACTCAATCGCGCTCGGCGCGCGGGCGAGCACATCAACGGATGCCGAGGATGGCGTCGCGATTGGATCGGATGCTTCGGTGACAGCCGTGAATGCTGTCGCGCTCGGCGCGGATTCGGTGGCCGATGAAGACGATACCGTTTCCTTCGGCAGTGACACGGTGAAGCGCAAACTGACCAATCTCGCTGATGGCGAAGCGGATGATGATGCGGCGACCTATGGGCAGCTGACGGATCTCACGCAAACCGTGTCGAACAATACGTCGGCCATTGCCAGCAACCTGCTGCTGATCCAGGCGAATACGAGCTCGCTGAACACGCTGACCAACACAGTCTCTGACAATTCAGACGAGATTGCGGATCTGTCGGATCGCGTCGACACACTGGAAACATCTGGCGTTGGTGGCGACTCAGGTGGATCAACGCTGGTCTCGGAAGGTATGGCCGAGAACGCCCTGCAGGGCGGTGAAAACGCGGCGGCGACGGAGCCGAATTCTACGGCTTATGGAACGAACGCTGCTGCGACGAATGAAAACGCGACGGCCATTGGCAGCGGATCGCGTGCCGAAGGCTCTACAGCCGTCGGCGGCTTTGCCGAAGCGCTTGGCGCAGATTCAGCGGCGTTCGGCGTAGAAGCACAAGCGCACGGCGATCAGTCTACGGCGATTGGCGAATATACCAGCGCCACGGCAACCGGGTCCTCAGCCTTTGGCACGAATGCCGCGGCAACTGCCGTTAATTCCGTGGCACTCGGGGCGGGCGCAATTGCAGACCGGGCCAATGCCGTCTCGATCGGCAGCACTGGCAATGAGCGTCAGCTGACCAATGTCGCCGCCGGCACAGCCAGCACCGACGCGGTGAATGTCGCGCAATTGGAGCAAGAGATCACAACGGTCAACACGTCGATCAGCACCAATCGATCCGCGATCTCAACCAATACGTCAGCCATTGACTCAAACGAAACCGCGATTGCGGTGAACGCAGCCGATATCGCTCTATTGGAAGCCGGTGTCGAAGGCGATGGCGAACGGTTCATCACTTTAGAAGATACGGTTGCAGACAATAGCGGGTCCATCACGACACTGAACGGTCAAGTCAGCGAGAACCAAACCCGCGTGGCGCGCAACACAACCGACATCGCGACGTTGAACACACAATTCGAGCAATTGGATTATCGCGTCGACGCCCTCACCAATCACATTCGCAAGGTCAATCAAGAGATTGACGAGAACACAGCTGGCATTGCCATTGCCAACGCTTTGGCAGGCTCCACTTGGTTGCAGTCGAACGAGCGCATGGCGTTCACCGCCAACCTTGGCTACTATGATGGTAATAGCGCGATTGCCTTTGCCGGGGCCGCGCGGCTGAGTGAGCGCTTCTCCGCCAATCTCGCGCTCGGAACGGTGCCATCGAATGGTGATATCGGCGCCCGGGCCGGCGTTCGAGTGGGCTGGTAGTCGGATGTCGAAGGGGTCACACCGATCTGGGCCGAAGGGCCCAGGTCAATTTATCCTCGGCTATGTCACACTCCATTTGGATGAAAGCGCGGTGCGAATGCACCGCGCCGCGCCAAAGTTCGGTCCAGCACATCAGCAGGTCGTCGCGGTGGGCACCGCTCAAACCGCGGACGATGCGCAAGCCGGTCTGGACGATCCTCTGCGTACCATCTTCGTCCCGGAAGCGCTCGCAATCATCGCCCATGCCCGCAAACATCATCTCTAGGAATTCAGCGGCGGCCTCGGGCCCGCCATCGATTGCGCCCACGGCTTCGGCGAGAGCAGCATAGTTTTGTAGGCCAGTAAGCCGCGTTGCGCGGCACGCATGCGCGAGCGCCCTTTCTTGCCCGATCACGTCGGTCAAAGCGGAGAGTCCATTGCGGACATATTCCATCGCGTAATTGCGATTGGCTTTGGCAAGCCGTTCTTCGCTCCAGTCTTGCGCGGGCGGTGCGGGTTGCTGGGCGGGGTCAAATGGTGGTGGCACTTCGTCCGGCGCGAACAATAGGCGTTCGTCTTCGGTCAGATCGTGATCGTACTCTTTAAAGTACCCACATAAACCGAACTGGCCGGTGACATCTTCCGACACACAAACAAAGCCAAGCCTGGGATTACCAAGGCTGACGCCATTCTGCGCATACCAGCCGTGTAGAAAGCCCCGCCCTGCTTCAATCGGGATCCCGCAGATTGCGGGACCAGCATACATCCAACGCGGATATCGAAAGCGGACCCAAGCTTTGCTGACGGACTCTTCCATATATTCGACCGCGACGCCGCCGATGCCATTTGAGAGCACATGATATTTGGCGCACGCGATCGCAGCCGGCTGACCGGACAGTCCGAGCTTTTCAAAACTGGACAGAAATTTCTCTTCGTGCTGGCGACGGAACAGGCGAAACATCCAGTCGAATACGACTTGTTTGCGCTCCTCCACGGCGACCAAGAGTTGTAGGCCGAGAAAGAGCTGATGATGTAAATGCGCTTGTGCGGCGATGGCAGCGGATGACATTGTTATTCCGCCGCCACGGCTTGCGATGCGGGATCGACGAGATGCGCTTCGACCACTTTGTTGAAGGCATCGAGCGCCCCTTCAAATTTTCCGAAGAGCATGTCCTGGTTGGCCCCTGAGCTTAGGGTTGACTGAATGCTCTCGCCGATCGTGAAATCTTCATCAAGCGTCACGCGTGTGATCTCGTGATTGCGTTGCCAATGTTCCGTCCGCTCGGCATCCGTTTTCGGTACCAGTGTCGACATGCGCACGCGTGTTTCGCCAGCAGACAACGCTTCTTGGTTGATCCACGCAACATGATCGGACTGCACGAGGAGCGCGGTGTTTGGAAATAATGTGTAGAGCACTTGCGCATGATCGCGTAGGCGCCAACTGTCGCGGGTCTCGTCTGACAGATTGGCCATGCTCGTGCGCATTAGAATGGAGCGCATATGCGATCCCAGCATGCGATAAGACGAGAGATTGTCCTCGAAGTGCGGCCCAATTGTGCTGCGGTGTACGACTTTGAAGTGATAAGCTTCGATCCCGCCTTCGACGAGAATCTTCCAATTGGCTTTGTGGATCGGTGCATTTTGGTGAACGACAACCATGTCATCCATGTTCAAGGCGTCGAGCTCGCCTGCGATTTCGGCGAGATGTGTGTCCAAATCGATACCCTCGTCGACCCGCACCCAGATAAATCCGTAGCGCTCTTCACAAGACAGTTCGACCAAGCCGAGATCGGATTTTTCCAGATCACCAAACCCCTGTTCGAAGTGGGGCGCTGCAATCAACTCTCCTGAGTTTGCATAAGTCCAAGCATGATAAGGACATGAGAAGCGATGTTTACACCCTTTCTCGTCATCGACCAGTCTTGTGCCGCGGTGCCGGCATGCATTTAAGAAAGCGTGGACCATACCCGCTTTGTCGCGCGTCAGCAGGATGGAGAGACCCGCCACTTCGCGGCGTAGAAAATCACCTGGCAACGCCATCTCACTGCCATGCGCAGCCACCATGGGCACTTTTTTGAAGATCTGGTCACGCTCTAGCTGAAAACGATCTTCGCTCAGATAATGCTCAACCGGGTTTTTGGTCACCGTCTCATCTAAGTAGAATGATTTCGCAGCTTTGATCGCCAAGAGTTCGTCGATCAGTTGAAGCTCGGTGTCTCTGTTCATCGCGGCCCTCCTCCATCACAGCTTCGCTGGACTTACCGTTTGGTAAGTTTGGATACTTACCGTATGGTAGATTGTCAAGCCGATTTGGAGACCGCATGGCCACGGACACGCGCGCGCAATTTTTAAACTGTGCCGAAATGCTCTTCTCGGAGCGCGGCTTTTACGGCGTCAGCATCGCAGCGATCGCGAATGAGTTGGGACTCACAAAACAAGCTCTGCTGCATCATTTTGGCAGCAAGGAGAAACTTTATGGCGAGGTCTTGAAACGCATATCCGACCAATTCTCTGAGATCGAAGCCGATATTACACGCGATGAGACAGATCCAGCTCAGAGATTGAAAACCTATTTGCTGCGACTGCATGTTCCCTTCTCGCGGGGCGCAGCGCCAACGCGCCTGCTCATGCGGGAGGTCCTAGACAATAAGCGCCGCGCAGATACCGCTGGCACTTGGTACCTGAAACCGTTTCTCGATCGACTGACCACAATGGTCCAAGAGGTCCCAGAATGGCAAGCCGCGAGCGCCGTTGACGCCTTCACAATGGTCTATCAATTGCTCGGGGCGATCAATTATTTCGGCATTTCAGAACCGACCCTGCAAGGCATCTATGGCGCGGAAGCGTATGCAAACATAGAGCAAGGGTTCCCAGCTCAGCTGGAACACCTGATTGATGTTGTGATCGCCGCTGGGCCTAAATCGAAAGCGTGATCTTACCGAAATGCTGCTGGCTCGCCTGATGCGCGAAGGCGTCTGCGATTTGATCGAGCGGGAAATCCTTATCCAAGACAGGCTTGATCTTGCTCGCTTCAATCGCCGCGATCATGTCTTCTTGGTGTTCGCCTGAGCCGACAGTGATCCCCGACATGGTCAGATTTTTGGAGAAGAAAGCGGCAGTCGGCACGTCTCCAGAAACACCCGTCAAAACGCCGATTAGAGAGATATGTCCGCCAACGCGGCACGCTTGTATCGATTGCGCCATGGTGCCGGGACCGCCAATTTCGACGACCTCATCTACGCCGCGACCGCCGGTCAATTCAAAGGCTTTACGCCCCCATTCCGGTGTCTCTTTGTAATTGATGACATGGTCAGCGCCTAAGGCTTTCATACGCTCAAGCTTGTCATCTGAAGAAGATGTGGAAATCACGCGCGCGCCAGCCGCTTTTGCGAACTGCAGCGCGAAAACAGAGACGCCGCCTGTGCCCTGGGTGAGCACCCAATCGCCGGGTTTGACAGAACCTTCCACGAACATGCCCCGCCACGCCGTGAGCGCCGCACATGGCAGCGTCGCAGCTTCGGTAAAGGAGTAACCTTCCGGCATCCGCGTGAACGCGGTCTCCGGCATCGCGACGAGTTCAGCGGCAAAGCCGTCTGCGCCATCGCCAGGCACACCGCCGAAACCGAGCGCGTCGATGTCACCTTTTAGCCAATCCGGGAAGAATAGGCTGAGCACGTGGTCACCAGGCTTAAACTTTCTGACGCCATCGCCAATTGCCACCACTTCGCCAGCACCGTCTGACATCGGAATGCGGCCATCATCTGTAGGGATGCCGCCCATCACGACAACGAAATCATGATAGTTCAGCGATGATGCTTTGATCCGAACCAGAACTTCACCAGGGCCAGCAACTGGGTCCCGGCGCTCTTCGATCACAAGATTTCCCGGTCCACCTGGTTTCTTTACCGCTGCGACTTTCATCTGACATCCTCTCGTTTTTGATTGCGGACACCAGATCGATTGCCGACGTAGGGGAAGTCAAATCCCATCACGGCATCTGTATTTTCCTAGTTCTGCCAAAGCACGTACTCGTCATCTGCATCGATAGGTTGGGTGAGCGTTTTATCGATGACAATCGGACTTGTCAGCGTGTGCGGATAGAGCGGACCAACCGAGTCGGCCATGTGCGCATCGAGAATGGCAAGAAGCTCAGCGGCTTTCTCTGATCTTACCTCTGCTAAATTGTTTTGCTCGGTTGGATCGGTGGCAAGATCATACAGCCACGTTTTGTCCTGCCGTCGATCGACTTGCAATTTCCAGTCACCCGCGCGGACGACCTGATAGGATCCTGATTGCCAGAAGATAGCATCATTCGGACGTTCAATCAGGCCTTCGCCTGTCGCCTCCACCAAAATGTCTCTCCCATCGATGATACGGTCTGTGGGCAGAGGTGCGCCCGCGGCTGCGGCCAAGGTCGGGAGAAGGTCGATATGCGCAACGGGTGTGTCGATCACCGTTCCAGGCGCAACACGCTGCGGCCACTTGATAAACATGGGCACGCGAATTCCCCCTTCGAACAAGGTAATCTTCCACCCACGGAAGGGTGCGTTGACCGCCGGTACATCGATATAGCCCGCGCCGCCATTATCGCTACTCAGCACGACAATCGTGTTCTCAGCCAAGCCCTCTTCCTCGAGCTTATCCAAAACTCTTCCAACGCTGCGATCCAATGCCCGGATCATGGCAGCGTAGACGCGTAAGCGGTGTGGCTCGATATCACCGACGGCTTCATAATCCTCTCGCGTCGCTTGCAGCGGCGTATGCGGTCCCCAGTGCGCGAGATAGAGAAAGAATGGCCGGTTCTTATTGGCCTCGATCACTTTGAGGCTTTCATCCGTCCACCAGTCTGTGATGTAGCCGCCCGGCTCAAATGGTTCGCCCCCATTGAAGGACGCGGCATGCTGCATCGCCGCCCAAAGGAAACGGTCGATTGGATCCGAACCCAACTTTGCGTTGACCACATTCGGATCATTTTTTGATAGGTACAATCCGCTCTGCATGAGCAAGCTCTCATCAAAGCCTTGGGCATTCGGCATGAAATCAGTCCGCCGCCCAAGATGCCATTTGCCAATATGAACCGTGTGATAGCCCTGTTCTTTTAGCAGTTCTGCCACGGTGACCTCGGAGCCAGGTAACCCCTGATCCTCATATGTGAGCGGCGCATCCACCGTCGCGCGATTTGGGACGATATCCGGAAGCGGTCGTTCATCTTGCGCGTTGGCAATCGTCGAAATGACGCGGCTCATACCATCAGGGGTCGGGGTAAATTCAAACCCTGTGCGCGTCGGATAGCGCCCGGTCATCAGCATTGCGCGCGATGGCGCGCACGTCCCTGTTCCCGAATAGGCCTGCGTGTAGATCGCGCCACTCGCGGCAAGACGATCGATGTTCGGGGTCGGCACTTGGCCATTTGCGACACCACCTCCAAACGTTGAAATGTCATTATACCCTAAATCATCGAGCAAAATGAAAACCACATTGGGTGGACGTTCGCTCGCGATTTCGGCCGGTTCGTCGGGACCTTGATCCCAGACCAGCGTTTGAGGAGGACCGATGTCCGCGTGATTGGCGCGCGCTTGATTTAAAGCCAGATGCGTTAATACCGATGCTCGATTGAGCCAAAGGAGAACCGCCGAGGTAGCGATCACCAATAGGAGCGCCAGCAAGCCTTTCCTTAACATCGTGGGCGCTCCGTTCGAAACAAATGAACGTCAGGCGTCCGCCCGCGCGGGTCGGTGGTGTAAATCATGACTTCCTCCCATCGCTTTTATTTTATTGCGATATTGGAGCCATTTTTAATGCACTACATTATTTTGGCAATAGGCGACGGGGACAAAGTCCACTCAAAAGAAGGCATACTTTGGTCTATTTCGACAAACCGGCAGCGTCCAAACGCCACCGCAACGTATCGATCCGGTCCTGCCCGAAGAATGGCTCATCTCTGAACACCATGGTTGGCACACCCCAATGGCCAGATGAATCGAGCCCTTTATGGTTGGCTTCGATCTCCTCCATATGGTCGCCATCGGCGATCGCGGTTTCCAATTCGGCAAGATCTAATCCGGCTTTCGCAACTGCATCTTTCAGCAAATCACCTTGATCCCAATCTCTCGTCCCGCCGAATACAAGTTCAGCGACAGAGTCTATGAACTCCAAACCACGCCCACGCCGACCCGCCTCAACGCCGAGTTTCGTCAAGCGGTAGATATAGGGCTGCTCGTCTGACACTTTCATCGTGTTAAAGTCTTGGACCACCGGATCCGGTTGCGGGAACACCACTGGGCGACCAAGCATCTCTCCGCGTCGCGCGCTGTCCATCAGAATATAGAGCGGGGCCCGACGATCGCTGGCATCAAAGAGCGACTCGGGAAACCTAATCGCCAAGGGCAAAACGGGGCGCACATTGATGTCCACATTATAATCTTCTCGAACCTTCAAAAGATCGGGGGTGACCAGCCGTGAATAAGGACTCCGAAATGACCAGTAGACGTCGACTTTATCTGACATGTTTTCTCCCATGATGTCTTTTTTTGATTTGGCACCGACTGCCGGAACCGATTATTTTTGTCTGATGAAGCGAGTTAAGGGTCTGTTCGCGCTCGCATCGCTCGTCGAGCTTTATGTCATTTTGGCGCTGAGATACGCTGAGACGCTAATGGCAGCTTCTTTGATCGCCAACTCGACTGAAGGCGCCGTTCCCGCTTCGATGCGTCGCGCGAAATCATCCGCCAAGAGCAAAGAGATCATCAAGCCTTGCGGTAGACGCCGCGCCAAGGTGTCTTCCGGCACCGTATCTTTGACGCAGTCGATGATTTCAGCCCGTAGCTGACCAATGCTTTGATTTCCCACTTGCGTCAGAATTTCTACCGGTTCAAATCTTGGATCCGTAAACAGTTGAACGCAAAAGCGGACATAGAGACGCCCGTCCTCTTCGAGACATGTTTCCATAAACGGCCCCAAGGCCGCTTGCATGAGGGCCAACAATCGTTTCTTCGGATTTGTAACGTTCACCTTGGCAAGTCGGTCCAGTCGCTCAGACTCAATGGCCGCATAGCGTTTGGCAAATACCTCTTTGATCAGAGATTCCACATTGCCGAAATGATAGTGCACTGCGCTCGGGTTTTTGGCGCCCGCGGCGCGCGTGATTTCTTTCACCGAAACGCTGCCCAGCCCCTTTTCGGCAAACAGGCGCTCCGCCGATTGAATCAGAGCTGCTTTGGTTTTTTGGCGCGTTGATTGTTGCATCCCCAATCCTTCTAATGTAGGGCATTAATATTGTAAATAGCGAGATCCGGCCCGGCTTCTTAAAAACGACTTCATACGAACTTTGCCTGACGCGACACGTTATGGAATTTATATCCGTCAGCGCACACCAACGTCTATGACCCTGACGCAATGTCAAAGTCGCTTTCTTGACGTCATTGTCCGCTAATTATCCGTCGCCCTCGTCCACAGAAAGGCGCCCCTCATGTTGAAACTTCATTTTGCACCAAACTCTCGCGCGGGTCGGATCGTTTGGCTCCTCGAAGAACTCGAGCTGCCTTATGAGATCAACAAAATGGCGTTTCATCCGAAAGATCTAAAGTCGGAGGAGCACCGTGCACGTCACCCCCTCGGACGCATCCCTGTTTTAGAGGATGGCGATATAACAATCTGGGAGTCCGGCGCGATTGTAGAATATATCCTCGAGCGGCATAAAAATGGCGGTCTAAAACCGGACATCGCCGCGCCGACATGGCCGCAGTATCAGCAGTGGTTTCACTATTGCGAAGGCATGGTGATGCCGCCGGTCAATACGATTGTTGTGCACACGCTATTATTGCCTGAAGATCGGCGGGATCCCGTCGCGCTTGGCCAGGCCCAACGCTTACTGACGCGGGCGCTCGCGCCGGTCAACGATGTGCTAGCGGGACAAGACTACCTAATCGGAGCTTTTTCAGGCGCCGACATCATGCTTGGGCATGCGTGCTTCATGTCCAACCGCTTAGGCTGCGTGCCCGATGAGATGATACACTTGAAAGCCTATGTTGAGAAAATAGCATCGCGACCACATTTCAAAACAGCGATCACGCTGCAATGATGCGATCTAGATAGACGACCGCACGCTGGATTCCGTCATAGCTGTAAAGTAGCAGCAACTTCACCCTAATTGTGCGCGAACGATACCCTTGCAGCCTCACGAAAGAGAAATTCACGCCTTAGTTATTGCAGCCCTCAATTTTGTATTGAGGGCTTTGCAACGACGCCGAAAACAAGCCAGAGGCATTAAAGGACCAAATCGAGCCCGCCTCTTTTGAGCACTATTGATTTGTAAACAGAGTGCTCTGCTCACCAAACAGCCTGATCCATCGATTTCCGCCGAGG
>JBCBBY010000084.1:0-15538 GCA_038531195.1 Pseudomonadota bacterium | reverse complement strand
GACTTTTTGTTGCAACTCTCCGTCTTTTCGGTAAGTAACCGGTGTCATTATTTCTCAATGAGGCACCAATGAGTGAACTTTCGCAAACGATCGCTGAAACGTCAGAGGCACGCGTCGCGCGCATTTCAGACGCGCTTATCGGCGCGCGCAAGTCGCGGATCGTGCAAGGCGCGTTTCCCGGAGATCTGCCGGCGGATCTAAGCGAGGCCTACCAGGTACAAGACCGCTCAATCGGACTGTGGGCGGATGAGGTGGTTGCTTGGAAGGTTGGCGGTATCGCCCCTGAATTGCGACCTGTCTTAGGGCAAGATTGGGTGACGGGTCCGATTTTCGCAAAGCGGCAAAAGTTTGCCGAAGACCGTCCTGTCATCATGCCTGTCTATGAGGGCGGGTTCGCGGCGGTCGAAGCCGAAATCATCCTAGAGTTTGGCGACTTGAGGGACCTTAAAGCCGAAGCGCCCACGGCGATGGAGGTCGCGCCATATATTGCCAATTGCTATATCGGCGTTGAGATCGCGAGCAGTCCAATGCCAGACATTAATGTGATTGGGCCGCGCGCGATTATCAGTGATTTCGGAAACAATCATGGCATGATCGTTGGGCAGAAGATCGATGCTTGGTCGCCTGAAAAACTGTCCTCTATAAACGTCGAAACGTATGTAGAGGGTGGACTTGTAGGGCGCGCCGTCCCTCCGGCGCCGCCTGCAGGTCCGATGGGCGCCGCGGCGTTTCTGGTGCAAAACCTGAAACGCCGTGGACGGCCCATAATGCCTGGATTGCGGGTTTCTTCTGGCGCGCTGACGGGGATCCATGATGTGGTGGTAGGGCAAAGCTCGAAAGTCGTCTTTGAAGGTGTCGGCGAGATCGATATCGAAATTGTCGCCCTGACCGACTGATCCTGAGTTTCAGCTTTTCGAAACTGAATTTTGACGATAAATTCACATCATTATGTTACCAAGCCCTAAGCGAACCTGGGCGATTAGATGTCTGAAAAGCAAACAAAAAATATGAGTTCGACCCGCTCTCCCGACGCCGCTTCTGAGCGTGGGAAAGTGACGATTAACGACATCGCGCAACTGGCTCAGGTTTCGAAAAAGACCGTCTCGCGCGTGCTCAACGATCATCCAATCGTTCGCGAAGAGACCCGCGCCAAAGTCAAGCGGATCATGGCGGAGCAGGGGTATAGTCCCGATCTGCAAGCGCGCGCGCTGGCCTTTGGTCGCTCCTTCTTGATTGCGCTCGCATATGACAATCCAAGTCCGCAATATGTGGTCAACATTCAGCGGGGCATTCTCGATTACCTTGAAGGCAGCGATTATCAGCTGGTCCTGCATCCGGTCGATCGGACACAGTCGGGCATCATTGATAAGATGGAACGCTTCGTAGAACGCCATCGCCCGGCCGGCATCATTATGCCGCCCTCAGTGTCTGAGGATGAGGCGCTCTCGGACATGCTTCGGCGGCAGAATTGTAAGTATATTCGCATCGCTGCTGTCGACTTGGATGAGGCCTCGAACATGGTGCGCACGGAGGACGCAGACGGCGCAGCGCAAGCGGCCCGTCATCTGGCGAGTCTTGGGCACACACGCATTGCCCACATTCATGGCCCCAAATCATTCCGCTCTGCGCATGAGCGCCTCGCTGGCTTCAAAGCTGGGCTGCAAGAATTTGATCTGAAGCTTGATGACGCACTGACGATTGAAGCCGGCTATACGTTTGAATCCGGCGTCAGGGCTGCGGACAATTTGTTGTCACGTGCTAACCGTCCCACCGCAATCTTCGCGGGTAATGATGAAATGGCGATTGGCGTCTATACGTCCGCCAGGAAGTTTGGACTTTCTATCCCATCAGACCTCTCTGTCGTCGGCTTTGACGATACCCCCCTCGCCGCGCGCATGGCGCCGGCTTTAACAACCGTGCGTTTGCCGATCCGTGATATGGGCCGCGAAGCCGCTCGCGCGTTGTTGGCGCTCATATCGGGCGCAGAAGTAACTGAAAACAAACACTTTAACCCTGAAATCATTGTGCGCGAGTCAGCTCAGTCTCTCGATTGAGAATCGGCTGTTGAACGAGAATACCGATAATGCTATGACACCGGTTACCTAATGCGGTGTATTCGCACTTGCGGTTTCGCGGGGCGATGCACGAACAACAATGACGAGGAAGCTCCCCATGAAGATCGCGCTGATTATCGAAAACAGCCAAGCCGCGAAAAGTGAGATCGTGCACACGGCACTGAAAACGGTAGCAGATCCGCTCGGGCATTCTGTTTTCCATTACGGCATGTATGGGCCAGATGATGACGCCTCTTTGACTTACATTATGAACGGCATCCTCGCGGGCATTTTGCTGAACTCGAAAGCGGCAGATTTTGTGGTTACCGGATGCGGCACGGGCATGGGGTCGATGCTCGGCTGCAACGCCATGCCCGGCGTCATTTGTGGCTTGGTCATCGATCCGACCGATGCCTTCCTGTTCGGGCAGATTAATGACGGCAATGCCATCTCTATGCCTTATGCCAAAGGCTTCGGCTGGGCGGCTGAACTCAACCTGCAAGATTGCTATCGCAAACTCTTCGAAGTCGAGCGCGGGGTCGGGTATCCCAAAGAGCGCGCTGAGATTATGGCGAAGAATCGCGGCATCTTAGGCCAAGTGAAAGACGCTGCGTGCCACGACATGCTGACGGTTCTGAAATCCGTGGATCAGGACTTGCTCAAGGCCGCGATCTCTGGCGAAAAGTTTTCAGAATATTTCTTCGCGAATTCGCAAGACGCCGCGATGTCTGATTATCTGAAAGGCGTTCTGGCGTCTTGAGGAGGCGACCCCATCCATCCAACACGCGAACTGCGAGGGCGCTATGACCAGTCCTTTTGATTTGAGCGGCAAGACCGCCATCGTCACCGGCGCAAATACCGGCTTAGGGCAGGGCATCGCGCTCGCCCTCGCGGAGGCTGGCGCCGCCATCTCTTTGGTCGGCAGATCTGCGCCTGATGACACGGTCGCGCAGATTGAAGCGGCGGGCGGCAAATGCTGCGTGGTACAGGCAGACCTATCCAACCTAAAGGCGATCGAGACGATTATTGCGCAGAGCCAAAGTCAGCTCGGCTCACTCGACATCTTGGTCAACAATGCGGGCATCATTCAGCGCAACGAAGCGATCGATTTTACGGTTGAAGAATGGGACAGTGTGCTGAACGTCAACTTGCGGACGGTCTTCTTCTTAAGCCAGGCCTTTGCGCAAAACTGCGTGGCGGCGTCTACGGGCGGAAAGATCATCAATATTGCCTCCATGCTCTCATACCAAGGTGGCATACGCGTCCCATCTTACACGGCCTCGAAATCCGGCCTCATGGGATTGACGCGGGCGCTCGCGAATGAGTGGGCCGGCGCGAACATCAATGTGAACGCGATTGCCCCCGGCTATTTCGCCACGAACAATACGGCCGCTTTGCAAGCAGATCCGAAACGGAATTCTGAAATCCTCGGTCGCATCCCCGCGGGCCGCTGGGGGCAGCCGTCAGAGCTTGGCGGGGCCGCGGTCTTCCTCGCCTCGCACGCGTCGGATTATGTCCACGGCACGACGCTCCCCGTCGATGGCGGCTGGCTGTCGCGATAGTGCGACCTTTCTTTTCGTCTCAGTTCATTCAATCCAAAAAAAACGCCTCACCGAAGTGAGGCGTTTTAGTTGGAGGATTAGTAACAACGAGGGTTGTTACAGGCTCGCCTAGAACGTGTAGCTGCCGCCAAACGTTACACGGCGATCTGGGTAACCGACAAAGCAAGTCGGGCCATCTTCGCTCACACAGCGCTGAATGATGCGCTCTTCGGTGAGGTTCACCGCTTCGATGCCGACCGTGAATTGATCGGTGACCGCATAGCTCAGGCTCGCATTGAGTTGGCCACGATCGAGCGTGTGCACAGGGAAGCTGAAGGTCGAGCTACCCGATGTGTTCGCGCCGCCGCCAAAGTCTTGCGTGCGGAAGCCTTCACGCCACGTGTAGCGCATGCGGGCCGAAACGCCGTACTTCTCGTAATAGCCCGTCAGGTTGTACGCATTCTCAGAGAAGTCGAGCAATCCGCGTGGGATGCTGACATCACCAAGCACCGTCAAGCCACGGCCTGAGGTCGTATCGACGACAGAACCGCCGGAGAAGTCTTGAATGGTGTAGTTGGCGATCACACCAAAGCCTGAGGCCCAACCGAGACGATCTTCCCAATCAGCAAGGTCATACTGGAACGCAAATTCCCAACCCGACTGAGTGGTTGTGTCTGGGTCATTGCCCGGACGCGTGAAGTCGACGCAAAGACCCATCGTGTTTGGATCACCGAGCACGTTTGGAATGACTTCAGGGTTGAAGATACCACCACCTGGGCAAGTCGGATCGGTTTCACGCGACAGACCACCGGTAGTGTTGTTTGGATCTTCGATCAGCGCTGCACCTTCAAAGTCGGTTCCAAAAATATTGGTACGATCTTTTGTGAAGTAACCGAGGCTGACCACAGCGCCTGGTGCGAAGTACCATTCCGCCGAAACATCAATGGAGTCGACTTCTTCGGGGAGCAGTCCAGGGTTGCCGAGGGCTACCGCTGTGTTCTCTTGTGGGCCGAACGTGAACGCCGTGTTCAAGCTGCTAAAGCTTGGGCGGTTGATGTCAGAGGCATACGCGAAGCGCAGAATTACATCGTCACGCGGTTGAGCCACCAAGTTGAAGCGCGGCAACAGGAAGTCATAATTGCCATTGGTTGCTTCGAGCGAACGCGTGCCATTGGCATCCTCAGGGCCGAAGCCGATCGAGGTGATATCCGTTTCAAGATAACGAACACCAAGGTTGCCGCGGAAAATGCCGTGCTCGAAGTTCGCTTGCGCATACACGGCGTGCGTTTCTTCAGTCACGTCGTAGAACGAGTTCTCATCTGAGGACAGAACCGCCACAAGATCGCCATCGGCTTGCGGGTTGTTCACGCGGTGCGCAGCAAGAGCCGCTTCCAGAATGGAGAGCACACCGTTCGGATCAGAGAAGGCGCGATCTGGATCGATCAGCAGGAAGTCCGAAATGAACAGGCTGCGGCCATCCGCATCACCGAAATTGTCAGGTCCCGGAACCAATAGGTCCGCGAACAGAGTGCCGTTCGGGCTATCTTCGAGTTGGCTAAAGCCGCCGATGCGGTCATTGACACGATCGAACACGCTCGAAGATTCATTGTAGCGATACCCGACATCAACCGATGTGATATAGTCGCCAATCAGACCATTGTCAGAGAAGTCATAAGAGACATCCAACCGCAGGGCGTCTTCTTGGTTCTCGGTCGTGTTCCGACCAATATCAACCTGATCAAGCACCACGTTTGCTGGGTTTGTCAGATCGGCAACAGACGGCGCAAACGGCGAGTCGAAATTGATGCCGAAGGCGAGTGAGTCCCCACGCAAATCGTACGCGAACGGCACACAGTTATCATTGCTCGTGCCGTCCAAAGGACAGTTCGGGTTGATAAAGTTTAGCGTCGTGCTGAGGTTCGGGTTTGAGGTATCAGAACTTGTTGTCGCGAATTCTGCGCGAACGCTCCAATTGTCTCGGTTCCATTCGCCGGCGAGGGCGAAGATTTCGCTGTCGGTGACCCGTGCGCCTGTGTCGCTTGAGAAGCGCAGGTTTGGATCATCGTCATCATTTGCGAGATCAGGCTCCAGCGTACCGACAAGTGCGGCAGGGAAGGCGCGCAAGTTGCGGCCATTATCCGAGGTCACACCGAAATCGACGATTTCAAATTGCGATGGAATGCTGAGCTGACGCAAGGTCGAGACGCCGGACGCTTGAAGGCGATAGGAGTCTTGGCTGCGCTCTTGTTCATTGATGATGTAATCAACGCTGAATTTTAGCTCATCATTTGGCGCCCACTCAAACGTCGAAGCGATGTTCGTGGTCTCGAAATCGAAATTCTCTTGCTCTTGCACCAAGAATTGAATGCCGAGGAATTCTGCCGGATCTGCGCCGTCAGGGGACGCGACATTGTCACGGTCCGTACGCGGGCGGAATGAAACCGATTCTTGCTCAGTATAGCTGCCACTGATGACGAAGCCGACTTCGCCCATTTCTGTATCCCAGCGATTCCCGATCGCGCCAGACAGGCGAGGCTGGAGGCCTTCCGTGCTGAGGCTGCTATCTTCCGCTTGAATACGAACGTTCCCGAGCCAATCGTTTAGCTCGAGCGGACGAATGGTGCGCAGGTTGATCGTACCACCTACAGACCCTTCAATGGTTTTTGCTTCCGGCGCTTTGATGACTTCGACAGACGAAATGATCGCGGCATTGACGTCTTCAAAGTCGATACCGGTTCGGCCTGAGCCAGATCCAACGGTTGAAACGCCATTGATCTCAACGCGGTTCGCATTCGTACCCCGAATTTGCACGCCGGTACCCACGCCAGCGGTCCGGGTGATCTGAATGCCCGTAATGTTCTCAAGAACTTCAGCGAGGTTTTGGTCCGGTAGTTTACCAATATCCTCAGCCTGAATGACTTCTTTCAGGTTCGCCGCGTTTTGCTTCTCAGTCAGCGCTGATTGCAGTGAACCCCGAATGCCTTGAACGACAATGGTATCCTGTCTGGCTTCGTCTTCTTCGGCGACTTCGCTTGCGTCTTGTGCGAAGGCCATTGAGCCCAAAGGTAGTGCCACACCTGCCAGCAAGGCGGTGCGCCAAAGTGAACGGACGGACGTGTCCCGTCGGTTTCCATGCATCCTAATTTCCTCCCGGTTACATAGTCTTCGTTTTGTATCGAAGTGAGGGCAGGCTGGCGCATGTCTATCTAAGTGTCAACCAATCTGGCGGTAAATTACACTGCAAATTGGTCAACCAATTACGTTTCGTTGAGAACATGTTGCGGATATGTGACAATCTAGAGACAGCAAAAATGGCGACGCCCATCACGAACGTGACGGGCGCTTTTCGAATCTGATTTGATGCTTGGAAAAAGCTTAGCTTACAAATGACGACCGCAAATACTTTTCACGGTTGGCGTTTGAGCGTCGGCGCGCTTCTTCGATTGCATGCTGCTCCGAGGCGATCAGTAGGTTTTCAATCAAGCGGGCAAAATGCGCCCGCATCGCTTTACGCGCTTTGTCAGGATCGCGGTCTTTGAGTGCGTTGAGGATCGCTTCGTGCTCGTCGACGCGGCTATAGGAGTCTTCAACGCAGACCGCGGCGTACATTTCTTTGACTTCAGGCAGCTCAACCCGCATCCGCCAAAGGTTTTCCATAATGAAGAAATTAGCCGTATTCCCAGAGGCTTTGGCAATTGTCAGATGGAAGATCCGATCCGCCTCATCAGATTCCGGAGAGTCTTGAGGCGTGTTTTCCATCACTTGAATGGTCTGTTCCAGCTCTTCGATTTGACTGGGCGTGATCTCGGTGGCTGCAAGCGCCGCTGATTCTGATTCGAACATCAGCCGTGTCTGCGTCAGTTCGAAGGCGCTAACTTTCGGCAAGCGGCCAAGGCTGGTGGGGTTCAATTCTCTGACATAAACCCCGGACCCAACTTTGATCTCGACGTGCCCGAGGGCTTCAAGGGATATTTCAGCTTCGCGAATGACGACCCGGCTGACTTCAAATCGTTCAGCCAATTCGCGTTCACCTGGTAGACGCGTCCCCGGGGGATATGCGCCAGACGTGATCATCTCGAGGATCTTGCTGGCGATCTTTTGATAAAGGCGTTTCTCAGCCATGATGCCGTCTCATAATTGCAATTGGTTAGTCCTTAGCGGATAAATCTTACTAAATTGTCCTACCAATTCAAGTTAGATCTATCCGCTAAGAGAATTTTTGCTTTAGAAACGGCCTCTTACGCCGAAGAAAATGCGCGGACCATAATCGTTGACCTCATAGAGATCGTCATTGGTAAACGCATATTGCTCTTTCGGGGCGCTGCCCAGGTTAATGGCTTCGACCGATAGACGAATATTGTCGTTCACATTGTACGATGCTCGGGCTTCCCAGACGCCGACATCACCGACGAAGCGCAGGCGCGTGCCGTCAGAAACGAACGGTTGGAAATACTCGTCGCGATACTTGTATGTGACCGATACGTCGAAGTCATTATAGCCCCAGAAGGCTTGCGCAGAGAGCGTGTTCTCCGACAGACCTGGCAGGCCGCCTGGATCGAGAATGCCGTCGGCAATCTGATCGATAGAGCCATCAAGCTGAACCACGAACTGATCCCCATATCGGCTGTCTTCGAACTCGAAGTCAGAGTCGACATAGTTATAGCTGAGCTTGCCGCCGAGACCGCTCCAGAGACCTGGAAGGTAGCTCATCGTGTGGGCTGCCGTGATCTCGAGGCCGTAGAGTTCGCTGGTATCATCGCTGGTTTGTGGCAGCGCGATAGGCAGCGTCAGGTTCTCACCATTGAAGCTATATGTCTCTTCTTGGATCGTGTTGGCGAAGCCGCCCTGGAACGACTTATAATAGCCGCTGAACGCCAAAATGGTGTCATCGTTTGGATACCATTCGAAGCCAGCATCAAAGTTCCAAGACATGAGCGGATCGAAGCCGGGGTTGCCGTCGCCGCTGACATTGGTGATCAGTTCGCTCAAGCTGGTGATTGGGTCAGCATCATCATCCGCGGTTGCAAAATTGAAGGTCCGGCCAAATCCCATGTCTGCTGGGTCAGGACGCGACATCGCGCGAAACACGCCAAGCCGGACAAGCTTGTCTGGCGCCACTTCAACAATGGCGATCGCGCTAGGCAGGAATTCCGTATAGTCATGCGATGCCGTGACCGGAACAAGATCTCCGAAGCTTGCGGACAATTCACCATCCGTATCGGTGATAATGATCTCTGGACGGTAACCGGTTGCTTCGACTTCCGTCTGGACGATGCGAGCGCCAATGTTACCAGAGACCGGGAAGTTCCCAATCGTGGTCTCATAGTTCGCCATCACGTAGAACGCATTCGTCGTTTCATTAACGTCGATGGTTCTCGTGTTTTCTTCGATCAGCCCTGGGATCCCGCTATTGAAAGCGTTCAGAGCGAAAGCAAAGCTGTTTTCGTCTGCGTTTGGATCGGTCAGGAACGCGTTGATCGTGTTGAGCAGGTTGTTCAACGATGCCGCAGACGTTTCGGCGACACAACGCGCATCGAAAGTTGCCCATGAATTGGTCGAGCTCAGTACGTTACCGTCATCATCGATATTGGTGACGAGATTGCCAGACCGTTGCGATTCAAGGAAGCTATTGCCTTCCCGGAAGGGTTGATAACAGGCTGCGTTTGTATCCGCGATGATGCTGACCAGATCATCCTGGAATGTCAGGAAGCGTGGGTCTGTGTCGTAAAGATCATCATCTGAATCATCGATAACTTCACGGTTGTTGACTGTCAGCTCACCATCATTCTCAATTTCGAAGGAGAAACGACCGCTGGTGATGCCGAGTGGATCACCGGAATCTGCGCCGCCTGGCAGCTCGAGATAGTCTTGCTCTGCGACCCGGAAACCGGCTTCAATATTTGTGAAGAAGCCATCCATTTCATAATCGGCGTCAAAGCGAAGGGCGTTGATCGTGTTATCCCGGAAGACATCATTATCAATGCGCACCCGCAAACGGTCGACATAATTGGCGGGATCGTTGACGTCGAATTCTTCGTCATACAGGCGATAGACCGGAACGTCGCTGCTACGCAGATCGTATTCGATGACCGGCGAGATGTCTGATTGGATACGGAATTCCCATGCCCGCTCAGTCCGTTCGGTGTTCGAGTGCGAAAGGTCGAGACCCAAAGTCAAACGGTCCGTGACCTCGTGCTCAATGCTGAGGCCGCCGCCAAGATAGGTCTCAACGCGTTGCCAGTCGCCGCCCTGGACCTCAATTGTATTGTCGGTGATAGCGCGCAAGATGCCGCCATTGCCATTGGTCACGAGTGAATCGAGGCTGGTTGTGTCTGTACCTGCGACATTCAAGGAGGTGTCATTGCGACGACCGCCATTGAAGGTCAGGTCACTCCGCAATTCTTCTTGGCTCCGCTCGGACCACTGCATGTCCAGGTTGATGTCCCAGCGATTGTTTGGCTGCCACTGCAATTGACCGAAGAACGCGTCGCGTTGATCGCGTGTATCGTTCTGGCGGTAGTGGCGTTGCGATGGCGCGAACACAAATGGCGTACCGGCATCGATCGCTAGACCCGTTGCAGGATCGATTGTGGTGTCGACGCCTTCTGTGTCGGAGCCCCGCGTGGTGAGGTTATCTGCATTTCGACGATCGTTGAAATCATCACAATCATCATCGCCGCGATCTTCTGTCTCAGGATTGTTTGAGAAGCCTGTGAACGTACCGCCAAAGGTTTGGTCGGTATATTGTGCGAGGCCGTCCGTGATCAAACAGGCTGGACGTGAGTTGGACGTCGGTCCGGTTTGGCGACTCTCAGCTTCCGGCTGTGAAATGTCTGACCGTTGAAGGCCGATTGAGATACCGAAATCGCCTAACTCTTCGAGTTCGAACTGGTCGACATAGCTGAGGGTGCCGCGATAGCCGAGATCCCCGGCAAGCGAGTCCTCAATGTTTTGCTGATCGGGGTTATAATTGCCTTTGAGTTCGCCTTGGAAGCGACGCTTGCCAAAATCGAGTGGGCGTAGTGTTTCCAGTTGAATCTGGCCGGCAACGCCGCCTTCAATTTGGCTGGCATCTTGGGTTTTGAAGACCGCGAGTTTGTTGATCAGCTCCGATGGGAATTGTGAGAAGTTCACTGAACGATCGCCTGACCCGTTGGTCGCCGCGCGGCCGTTCACAACGGTGGATGATAGGTATGGGCCGAGGCCGCGAATTGAAACCTCGGTCGCGCCGCCATTCTCGCGGTGAGACGCAACGCCGGTCACGTTTTCAAGCGCTTCACCAATGGAGAGGGCAGGGATGTCGCCAATCTCATCAGCGGAAAGACCATCGACGATTTGTGTGCTGGAGCGCTTCAACGCGATCGAATCTTGAATGACTTGGCGCGTGCCGGTGATTGTAATGACGTCCAGTTCGCGGGCGTCCTCTTCGGTCTCAGTTGCTTCGACTTCTGTCGTTTCCACAGCGTCTTCTTGCGCGATGGCGACATTTGCAAACGGCAATACAGCTGCCGATAAGAGCAGGGCGCTGGATAATTTTGCGGGTGCAAAACGGGGTCCGCGGGTGCGGGTGAGTTTCTTCATAAAGTCCTCCCTCAAGGCGTAGTTTTCAGCTCTATTGATATGAGCTTGGCCCCATCGGCTAGCGACATCGACCAAAGTGTCAACCAAAAGGACTAGTTAATTTGTCAGAATTGGTCGATCTAATCCGCAAAAATGCCGATTATGTTGCGGAATTGTCACACAATTTCAACAGAAGGGGCATCCTGACTGTAATGTGCCGAACAATTGGTATGCGTCGGTGGTTGACAAAAAGATTGGCCTCAATAGCGTGGGCTCAAAGTTCACGAGAATGAACGCCCACGGGAGGATATTATGCGAGCATCGATGCGTGCGATTGCAATGGCGGCTACTTTCACGACGCTGTCTGCATGCGCCACGATTGTGGACGAGACTCTACCAGAAGCCGAGTCGCAGGATGACGGAACCGCGGAGGTCTCTGTCACGGATGATTCGAAGCAACAGGTCTATGTATCCTCGCAGGAGGACTATGCAACCGCGCACAAGGCGCTGAAGCCTGGCGACACGATTGTTTTGGCTAATGGCGTTTGGCGGGATTTCGATCTGGTTCTTGAAGCGGAAGGCACCGCCGATAAGCCGATCCAATTGGTGGCAGAAGAGCCGGGCAAAGTGATCTTAAGCGGCCAGTCCAGTTTGCGCATTGGCGGCAAGCACCTGATCGTATCGGGGCTCGTGTTTCGTGATGGGTATACCCCCCGCAATGAAGTGATCAGCTTTCGACGCGACAGTGAAACGCTGGCCTTCCATTCGCGGATCACCAACACGGTGATTGAAAACTATAACAATCCTGATCGCGCGCAGCGCGATGCTTGGGTTGTGATGTATGGTCAGAACAATGAATTCGACCATAACCACCTGTCCGGGAAGCTGAATTCCGGCCCAACGATGACAGTTCGCCTCAACACCGAGGACAGTCAGAACAATAATCATCATATCCACCACAATTATTTTGGGCCGCGTCCCGTCTTTGGGTCGAATGGCGGCGAAACCTTGCGAATCGGGACCAGTCATTACTCGCTGACCAATTCCAATACGCGGGTCGAAAACAATTTCTTCGATCGCTGTAGCGGTGAGGTGGAGATCATTTCCAACAAGTCTGGCGGCAACAGTTATCGCGGCAACACATTCTATGAGTCTCGCGGTACGCTGACCCTTCGCCACGGCAATGGCACCCTGGTCGAAAGCAATCTGTTTGATGGAAATGGGGCGCCGTACACAGGCGGCGTACGCGTCATAAATGCCCAGCAGACCATTCGCAATAATATGTTTCGCAATCTCACCGGCACCCGATTCTCTGGCGCGCTGGTTGTGATGAATGGCGTTCCGAACTCGCCGATCAATCGCTATCACCAAGTCGATGGCGCGGTGATCGAGAACAATTCATTCGACCAAGTTGGCACGATTGAATTGGGCGAGGGCTCTGATGCGGAGCGTAGCGCCGTGCCGATCAATTCGAAGTTTCAGAACAATCTCGTTCTCGGCAGCCTCACAGACACGCCGTTCAATCTTTATGACGACATGTCTGGGATCACGTTCGCCGACAATGTCACCAATCGCACCCCGCCAACGGACCTCGCGCCGGGCTTTATCGTTTTAGGTGACAGCGACGCGGCGCCTGCGGGCGTGGGCGCAACGGGCTCGTTCGGCGTCAGCAAGTCTGATACCGGCGTAGACTGGTATCCAAAGCCAAGCGACGCCTCGCCATTTGAAGGTGGCAAAGTGATCGCCCTGGAGCCGGGTGAAAACAAATTGTCCGAAGCGCTCGCCTCTGCAGAGCCTGGAGACGCGCTTGTTCTCGCGGCGGGCGATTATAACGAAGCCAAGTCGATCAATCTGCAAGTGCCCGTGACCATCCGTGCGGCCGAGCCAGGGACGGTCAACCTGAGTTTTGAGCGCCGCAACTTATTCTTGCTGTCCTTAAATGGCGGCCTGAAACTGACCGGTCTCAATGTGAAAGGAGCGTCTGCGCCAGATAATGTCGGCAATAGCTTCATCGCGTCGACAACGCGCGGCGGCCCCGGCAATCATGTCGTTGAGATGTCTGAAATGGTGTTCGATGACTTTGTCATCAATCGCGGTTTCTCAATCCTAACCGCAGCGAAGGGGACATTCTTTGATCGTGTAGAAGTGATCAATTCCAGCTTCAGCAATATCTCAGGCATCCCGTTCAAGTTCGACGCCGAGACCGATGATTATGGCATTTACAATGTCGAATATCTGATCCTCAAGGACAGCACGTTCAGCGATGTGCGCGGCTCTGTTGCCACCATCTATCGCGGCGGCCGCGATGAGAGCACGTTCGGGCCGCACGCCTTTATCCATGGATCGAGCTTCGCAAATGTCGGCGGCGGCACCTCGCCGCTCGCGGTCTTGCACGGTGCGCAGAATATCAAACTGGTCGGCAATCAAGTGTCGGCATCCGAACCGGTGGCATTTACGATCACGACCGGTATTCCGAAAGTCGAAGTCGCCGACAATCGCGACGATGTCGGGGAAGCCGCATCAATCTTGAGCACGAAAGATCTTCGCAAATGAAGCTTGGTCTCGCACCTTCAATCCTGGCAATGAGCTCAGCGCTCGGGCTCACACTGGCTTGCGCAGCGGCGCCTGAGGCCGTCGCGCCCACGACGATTGTTGAGGCCGTGCCAGCGACACCATCAGCGTTTGATGCGATGATGGACGAGCTCGCGACTCGCCTTGATGCGCGTCTGGCTGCCGGCATACCGGTGCCCGTCCCGGTCGATGCAGGGGGCGGCTACACGCATGAACAGCACAAGCAAAACGCCAAGACGATCTACGAAGCAGGCATGCTCTATCGGTATGCGGGTGACCCTAAATATGTAGACGCGGTCCGAGATATCCTGCTCGACTATGCGGCGCTCTATCCAACGCTCGGCATTCACCCGGAGCAGCGCAGCTCGAACAAAGGAAAACTGTTCTGGCAAGGCCTGAATGAGGCTTGGTGGCTGGTCTACACGATCCAAGGCTATGAAACGGTGCGCGATGCTTTGAGCGAGACCGAGCGCGAGACGATTGAGGCAGGCGTCCTTAATCCCATGGCGGATTTCCTATCGACAGGCTCGCCGCAAACTTTTGACCGAATCCACAATCACGCCACTTGGGCCACCACAGCGGTTGGCATGACCGGCTATGTCCTTGGCCAGCCGGAGCGCGTTGAGCAAGCCCTCTATGGTTTAGACAAAACCGGCGAGAAAGGCTTCCTCAAACAGCTTGATGAGCTGTTCTCCCCGGACGGCTATTATGCCGAAGGCCCTTACTATCAGCGATACGCTTTGATGCCGTTCGTCTTGTTCAGCCAAGCGATTGACCGCAATGAACCGGACCGCGGGATCTTTGAATATCGCGATGGCATCGTCTTGAAGGCGATCCGCTCGACGCTTGAGCAAAGCTATGCTGGGCGGTTCTTCCCGATCAATGATGCGATCCGTGAGAAAGGCATCAACACAGTCGAGCTTAAATATGGTCTCGCCATTGCCTATGAGCGCACCGGCGATCCGAGTTTGCTCGGCGCGATCCAGTTGCAGAACGGCGTTGTGCCAACACCCAGCGGACAAGCCGCTCTCGACGCGATCGCGTCTGGCAAAGCAGAGCCCTTTGCCTTCACCTCAAAACAATTCCGTGACGGCCCGCAGGGCGACCAAGGCGCACTGATGGTGCTGCGCTCCGGGTCAACCGACAAAGACGCCGCCGCGGTCATGAAAGCGACCACCCAAGGTTTGGGCCATGGGCATCACGATAAACTCGGGTTTCTATATTATGATAATGGAGACGAAATCGTCGCTGATTATGGCGCCGCCCGTTTCCTCAACGTCGAGCCAAAAAATGGTGGGCGTTACCTCCCAGAAAATGAAACATGGGCGAAGCAGACCGTTGCGCACAATGCGTTGGTCGTGGATCAAACCAGTCACTTTGCTGGGGATTGGCGCGAAGGGCAGAAGCACGCGCCCACCGTTCTGGCCTTTGATAAGATGGACGGCGTGCAAGTTGCGTTCGCGGAAATCTCAACCGCCTATGAAGACGTCAATCTCCAGCGCTTAATCGCGATCATGCCAGGTGCCAAAGGGCGTGATTATATCATCGACATTATGCGGGGCCTCAGCGCGGGTGAGCACACTTACGATCTGCCGATCCATTTCAAAGGTCAGCTAATCGAAACCAGTTTCGACATGAGCCATGCCACGACAAAACTGGAGCCGATGGGCGACGATGATGGCTATCAGCATCTCTGGAAACGCAGCCGGTCGGCACCGCTTGCGGGACTGCAAGATGCGTCATGGCTTCTAGACGACCAGTTCTACACGCTCAGCTTTGCGTCCGACGATGATGTCGAGGTCTTCTTCGCTG
>JBCBBY010000083.1:0-15637 GCA_038531195.1 Pseudomonadota bacterium | reverse complement strand
CATCCGTCATGTAAGCCGCAGGCGGCAGCCCTGTTCTCTGAACGTCTTGATCAAACTGAGCATGGTGGGACGGCGTTCTATCGCCATTTGTCGTCGGGATTTGAGCGCATCACGCAGGCGCGTTACCCCGAATATAAACTCAAACTTGAGCAAGACGTTCAGAGAACAGGGCTGCCGCCTGCGGCTTACATGACGGATGGTGCGCCACTCTTCGAGAAGGTGTTTGAAAGCGACGCAACGCGCAACAGCATGATCCTTTATCCAGGCAGCAATTTGCACAGTGGGGTCATCCGCAATGATCGGCCACTCTCGTCTGACCCAGGGCTCGGACGTCTCACGATTAACGGATTCTTCCGACCGAAGTGAGCGGGATATTCAGCCTGTTTCTCTCAGCTAGCTATCTTGATCGCTGATCGACCCCTCCAGCATCTGGTTACGGGTGGCAATTGCCCGCTCCAATCGCGCTTCAGAGGCTTCAAGATTTTTCTTCGGATCGCGGTAGAAGGCGGTCATTTTCATGGCTGAGAGCAATAGCCAATTCAGGATTCGCCCGCCAAGTTTCATTGGGCGATCAAAATCAAAAAGTAGGATGACGCGCTCTTGATCGGTCTCATTCCAGACCTCGTGCTCGTATGTGTCATCAAACACAAACAATTCTCCGGGCTGCCAAACGACGATATCGTTATGAACTCGGATGCGACACCTGTCTGCGTCATCCGGCACGATCAGGCCGATATGTGCGCGCAATATTCCCTTAGTGACGCCCTTATGAGCGGGAATATGATAACCAGGTGAGAGGATCGAAAACATCGCAGTTTGCAAATTCGGAATCGCGTCGAGGAGCTCTGCTGTGCGCGGCGCAATTTTAGTATTGGTCTCCAGTCGTTTGCCGAAACCATATAATATAAAGGTCCGCCAATTTCGCCCTTTTGCGAGCCTATACTGGTCGGGTGAGATATCTTGAAATCCCGGGATCACATCTTTGTAGGCAAGCACGTCTTGTGCTTCTTTAAGAATGATTGGCCATTCCTTTTGGATCGCCGCCAATCCTTCAAAATACGAGCTGGGAATGATGGGCGTATCTGGGACTTTCGACTGCCCTGACTGATAGCCCGCGACCCAACGCATTAGCCTTTTGCCGTTCTTCTTGATAAATGCGCGTCGCGGCTTGGTGAGTGTCGCCGGTTTTTGCGCCGTGTCAGTAGAAGCCATTAGCTGGTTACCAACTTTCGCTCTGTTTCTAGCATATAATCGCGCGCCAAGGGGAGAGCGTCCACCGTCTTGCTCAGCTGAATCTGAAAGTTCATATGCTTGCCATACCGAAATGTGAATTCCGCAACGATGAGATAAAACTCCCACATTCGACAAAAGGCTTCGTCGAACATCTCGGCTACCTTCTCGCGATTGGCTTGAAAGCGTTTGTCCCACTCGTTTAGCGTGTGAGCGTAGTGTAGGCGCAAGATCTCGCAGTCGGTGACCCACAATCCGGCTTTTTCGATCTCTGCGAACGTTTCAGACAGAGCAAGGGAATACCCCCCTGGGAATATGTATTTGCGAACCCAGGCGCCTGTCGTGCCAGGGCTACCCTTACGCCCAATGGAGTGAACCAGTGCGCAGCCATTATCGGTCAGTCTTTCGCGAATGCAGGCGAAGTATTCTTGATAGTGGGCCACGCCTACATGTTCGAACATCCCTACGGAAACAATGGCATCGAACGTTTCTTCTATGTCTCGATAATCCTGCAGTCGCAGGTCCACCTTACCCTCTAACCCAGCGGCTTTGACACGTGCTCGACCGAGCGACAATTGTTCGTCTGAGAGCGTTACGCCGACAACCTCGCAGTCGAAGTTCTGCGCGATGTAAATCGATAATCCACCCCAACCACAGCCGATGTCGAGCACGCGCATCCCTGGTTTGAGGTTCAATTTCGCCGCTATATGCGCCATTTTTAGCGCCTGAGCTTGCTCTAAGGAGATGTCTTCTGAGGGCCAATACCCACACGAGTATTGCATATTCTCGTCCAAAAACAGCTTATAGAACTCATTGGAGAGGTCATAGTGATGTTGTACGTTTCGGCGAGATGCAGCGGCGGGGTTTCGCTGGTGCCACTTTCGGATCCGTTTAAGCCAACGCTTCAATACCTTTTGAACTGGGTGTCCTCTAAGTCCGGTTCGATTAAGTGCGAACACTTTGAGCAAGTCTCGAACACTGCCATCCTCGATCACCAAACTGCCATCCATGTAGGCTTCACCGGCGTACAGTTCAGGATTCAAAAATAGCTTTCGGTAGAGCGACTTATCTTGGAGCCTGACCGTTGCTCTCGGTGGCTCTCCCGACCCATGTTGGTGGCTGTTTCCGTCAGCATCAATGATAATGAGCGTGCCGGTTTTGACAAATCGCGCCATCATTGAATTGAGCAGTTTCACCGAAGACTCTCCGTTGACTGAAAGAGTTTGTCTCAAAAAAAACGCCGAATCCCAACCAAAAACTGCAAGAAAGTGGGTAACAATTGCTCCTACCACTGCCGAAAATGTTGTTTTTCGCGACGAATATGTGACATGAAGATGAACAGGCATACATACGACCGCGAGATCGCGGTGCAGAGCAATTGCTGGGGAATAGGGCTAGAATGCAAGTAAAAACCCCAAACGCAAATAGTGTGGAGTTTAACTGCGGTGGCTTTGAGACTCTATGCGAGGCATTGGACTATGCCGCCAAAGGCATCACTGGTCTGAACTTCTATTCCGTCCGTGGAGAGCTTGAATGCGTGCTAACGTATACGGAGCTCAGAACACGGGCCGTGCAAACTGCGGCGCGTTTAGCGACTGAAACGAAGCCGGGAGATCTAATCGGCCTGATCGCAGAAACCAGTCCTGACTTCGCAGTTATGTTTTTTGCTTGTCAGTATGCGGGTGTCTTGCCCGTTCCAATTTCTGTGCCTGTTACGTTAGGCAGCAACGCATTCTACAAGGACCAACTTAAGCGGATCTGCGAAACAGCGAACCTGCATTGTTTGCTCGCGCCAAAATCGATTTTGTCTGTCGCTCAGGATGCGCTCGAGCACACGACAATTGAGGTCGGAAATCTTGATGGGTCTGATTTGCCCGAAGCGGTATCGGATCTCCGTCCATTTGCAGCTGACGGCATGTGCTACATTCAGTTTTCTTCTGGAAGCACGAGCTCTCCAAAGGGCATAGTCGGTAGTCAGAAAAGCGTGACTACGAACTGCCGGGCGATCCAACTCGGATTGCAAGCAAAAGCCGGCGATCGTATTTCTTCCTGGCTGCCACTCTATCACGATATGGGGCTTATTGGACAATTCCTTGCACCCGCGATGGCGCAGCTCTCTGTTGATTATATCGAGTCACAATCGTTCGCCCGCCGCCCATCGACCTGGCTTAAGCTTATTAGCGAAAACAAAGCGACGCATTCTTACAGCCCCAGTTTCGGCTATGAAATTAGCGCAAAACGATGGCGCGGAGGCGACGATTTAGACCTTTCGAGCTGGCGCGTCGCAGGCATCGGCGGCGACATGGTGCGTGAAGAAGCCTTACAACATTTCTCCGAAGTTTTCCGGCCGTATGGGTTTAGCGAAGCCGCGTTTGTACCAAGTTATGGCCTCGCCGAAGCGACTGTCGCCGTTTCGTTCAGTCCTCTGAACAAAGGTTTCCAAGTCGACGTGGTTAATTCTGACATTATGCGGGGCCAGCAAAAGGCTGTTCCGGCGGATGCAACCACCGAAGAACGAAATCGACGTGCGTTGATCGCTTGCGGCGAGGCGATTCCAGGCCACGAAATGAGGATTTGTGACGACGCGGGAAAAGAGGTGGCCGAGCGCGTCGTGGGCCGCATTCTTTTCCGAGGCGATAGCGTTTCGCCTGGCGTGTTAGACCGCGAAGCTGGCATCGTACCGCTAACAGATAAGGATGGCTGGCTAGATACAGGCGATTTAGGATACTGGTTGAATGGACAACTGGTTATTACAGGGCGTCATAAAGACCTGATCCTGTGGAATGGTCGAAACATTTGGCCACAAGATATTGAATGGACCGCGGAAAAGGCCGGAGGGCGACACATTCCCAAAGCCGCAGCGTTCAAATTATCTGATGATGATGGAAATGGTCACATATATCTGCTGGCCGAGTGTAAAGCTCGCGAACCCGAGCAGAGAGATGAGCTCATGTCAAAAGTGACGGCGAATGTTCGTCAGACCGTCGGCGCGCCGATCGAGGTTATTTTCGTGCCGACGCGGAGTTTGATCATGACCTCGTCCGGTAAATTGAGCCGTATGCGCACCCGGCAAAAGTTTATCTCCGGAGCGTTCGAGCTGGACACACCGATTACCGAATTGGTTTGATGGCTCAAACGAGCGTGGTTCCACCAACCATTTCAATCACCGGCGCCACGGGCTTCATCGGCACCCATTTGGTATCTCGTTTAGACGCGCTGAATTGGCCTATTCGCCTGCTTGTTCGTCCGAGATCGAACCGAAGAGTTAAGGCTTCTAATACCACCGCAATAGTTGAAGGTTCGCTTGGTGACCGTGATGCCGTTATGGCGCTTTTGAGAAACACTCAAACGTGTATCCACGCTGCGGGCGCAACAAAGTCTATCACCGCAAGCGGATTTTATACGGCGAACGTCATTGGCACATATGATATCGCAGCATGCGCTGTCAAAGCTGGCGTAAAGCACTTTGTCTATGTTTCGTCGCAAGCTGCGCGCGCGCCTCAACTGTCAAATTACGCGTCGTCTAAGTCAATCAGTGAAGCAGCGCTGCGATCGTTTGAATCGGAAATGAAGATATCGATCATCCGCCCGCCCGCCGTCATTGGGTCTGGTGACCCAATGCTGAAACCCATGTTTGATCTTATCAAACATGGATGGCTGCCGGCGCCCTCCGCTCCGAAGACCGGAGGGCGCAGTTTTGCGGTCATTTCGGTAAGCGATCTCATCGACGAACTGGTTTCCACCGTTCAAACGGGGGCGGAGGCGCCGCGGCTAATCGAGCCTTGTTCGCTCGTGTCGACCAACTGGACACAGGTCGCTGACGCGGCCAGCAATGTGGTCGGACGGGAGGTTCGTCTCCTGCAAATTGCGCCAGCCATGTTGAGGTCCCTTGGTCTTTTAGCTGATGGCATGAGCCATCTCTTAAGGCGACCCATGCCGATCTCCTTAGGCAAAGTGAGGGAGATGCTGGCTGCAGATTGGACCTATGATCGCGCGTCTCAAGATGCGATGACTTTGGAGGAGATTTTGAGGGATTGCTTGCTCGATCAGGGTTAATAAGCATGCATTTCAGTGGGGAAGTAGATTGACCAAGCAGTCAAAAATTTTTGAAACCATCTGTAAAGTGCTTGCTGAATACATCCCGGATGAGACCGAAATAACCAATGATACCAAAATCGTAGCTGATTTGGAGATTGACTCAGTTGATGTCTTTGACCTGATAATGGAGGTTGAAGACGCTTATGATATTAATATTTCTATGGAGTTGATCTCGACCACGCACACCGTGGGTGAGCTGGTGAACGTAGTGGAAGACTTGATCGGTGCTGACTAAAACCAAATACAGTAAGCCGCTATTTGAAAAGTTTGCGGCGATTACAGAGCGTTACGAATTGGCGAAACTGCTCGGCCAAAGTCCGATCGGCGTGCCGTTTGAAGAGATTTTATCGCCAACGCGTGCTCTCTGTCAGGGGCGCGAAATCGTCCTCGTTGGGACCAATAATTATCTCGGTCTAACATTTAACGAGAACGTTCGTCAGTCGATGATCCAATCCATTGAGACCCTGGGGTCCGCGACAACAGGCAGTCGACAAGCAAACGGTACGTATGGAGAGCACACGCAGCTGGAAGAAGAGCTCAAAGCATTTTTCGAGATGCCAAGTGCGATCGTGTTCACAACCGGATACCAAACCAATCTCGGCGCGATCAGTGCATTGGCGAGCGGCGATGATCACATCTTAATCGACGCGGATAGCCACGCTTGCATCTACGATGCATGTCGTCTTACGGATGCCGCGACCCATCGCTTCCGCCACAATGATCCAGAAAACCTCAATAAGCGCCTTCAGCGTCTACCAGAAGCTGGCGGGCGTTTAGTGGTTGTCGAAGGTATGTATTCGATGTTTGGAGATGTCGCACCGCTCGCGGAGATGGTCGAAGTGGCGCACGCGCACAATGCGATGATCTTTGTTGATGAAGCGCACTCTGTTGGATGCTTTGGTGAAAAAGGGCGGGGTATCGCCGAAGCTCAAGGCGTTCTGGACGACGTAGACTTCATCTCCGGTACGTTCTCAAAAAGCCTCGCCTCGATCGGCGGGTTCTGTGTGTCGAAGCACCCTGAGTTCGAAAGCATTCGACTGACGAGCCGCGCCTATATGTTCACAGCGTCCGGCGCACCGGCGAACATTTCTGCCGCCCGGACGGCTCTAAAAGAACTGCAACAAATGCCAGAGCTGCGCGAGTCTTTATGGGCCATGTCGAACAAACTCCACGCTGGACTTGCCAAGATGGGGTTTGACCTTTGCGCGCCTGCATCGCCTGTTATCGCGGTGAGGCGCCCGGATGAAGCTGTCGCGGTGGCGCAATGGAACCAACTGTTCGAGCAAGGCGTTTATGTAAACTTAGCAGTTCCGCCCGCAACGCCAGGCGGAACGAGTTTGCTTCGGTTGAGTGTTAGCGCAGCTCATACTGAACAGGAAATCGATCAGGTGCTCGAGGCCTTTTCGAACCTCACCTAAATCTATCTGAACGCGCCTTTGCGAAACAACCGCCATGCCAATACGGGGGCGTGGAGCAAAGGATATTTGCGCGCGTGATCGCTGACTTCGATTTCTGCACCACTATGCGATTTAATTTTCTCCAGAACATAGTCCAATCCGGCATCGAACGTGAAGAAGGCTTTCAAAACACGAAAGGCGCCCATCGGCTTGCCGATCATGCGCCGCGCAAACCATCGGATACGGCAAAAGTTTCGACGAACTGAACCAACATCTGGCAATGATACTGTCGTCTCTGACGCAGCGGGGAAAACGGCGTTTGCGATGAGTTCATAGCGGTCAAGATGCTTCATAACAATTTGCTTTGAGCGTCCCGTTGCGTCTTCCGGGCGAAGCTCGGTTTGATAGCTTTCCCGAAGTCCGCGTGCCCAAACATCGGCCCTTTCAATATCGCCCTGAAGCAAGGGCGCGGTTTCTCGCAGGAAGTGCCGTGCAGAGTGCGCGAGTGTTTCGAGAAGATCATTGCGGAGCGCGGGTTTGTTACAAATCAAAAGTGTCGGTTGTGCAAAACGCGCCCAAAGCATCGATTCGAACGCGCCGCCGCGAGCACGTCGGCGAAACGCAGATAAGCTCACGATCGAGTATTTGCTGCGTAGGCGTTCGCCATCTGGTCCATCTGCCTCGCAATAATGAACGCTTGGAGGAGCTAGAAATGACCCGAACTGTTTCAGCCCAATGCCATGCACATCCTTGTACGAGTCGACCAAGACATAGAAGTCCAACATCTTCCCCGCGGCTTCACCCGCGCGAAGACTTGAGCCATAAAATAAAAGTGCCTTCTCCACTCCGCCATGTTTGCGGCGAATCTCTGAAACCAGGGCTTCTGCGCGCGCGCCAACAGGACGTTGTTCGCTTTCGATGATGCGCTTGATCTCTACGAGCTCCGGATCACCGGTCATCTGATGAATTCCAATTCTGGGGAGACGGAAACTTCGAACGTTCCGTCTCGTGGCATCGGCAAGTCTTCACCATCTAGCATGACTGGTCCATTAGATCGAAAGGTGATCCCAGAGCACCCCCGGCTCGTTAATCCATGCGGGATTAAGTTTTCGCCCGCACCCCTAAAGAGAGCCTTCAATATGCCTAGTCGCATCTGACGGATCGGCCAAACCGCTTGAGTATGCCCGATTTGATGGTCGCCTCGACCCCAAAATGGGCTTAGACCCAAACTCAATTCGCGAAATGTCGAAAACACGGAAAACGTTTCATCTATTGATGTTCTGGCGGTTGATTTCGCGCAAGTTGAAAACTGAGATGCACGAACAACGGGAAGCCCGTCAGAGAACTTTGTCGAGCGCGCAAACAGAACAAGTTGCAAAATCGCGCGAATGATTGACACCGCGCCCCGCGTTCGTCCGTGCAAGTTTTCTTGAGTGTAAATCATTAGGCGCGCGAGAGAGCCTGTTGATAAAAGAAAACCTACATTCGGTGTCGACATCTCAGAGGTCCTAACGAGCAAGGCCTGATGCGTCGCGATACGTTCAGCCTTACCGGTGTTGATAATGCGCTTGAGGCTTTCTGGGTCGATAGTTTTCAGACCAAGTTGATGATATGTAAGGTTCGTGCTCCCACCCGGTAATATGCCAATCTGCGGTAGCTTTCCGCCTTGTGACAAAGCCTCAATGCTGGATGTCAGAGCGGCGACCACAGTTCCATCACCACCTTCGGCGTAGATCGTATCTTTACCCTGCAGCAATAGTGGGGTCAGCGTCTCACTGAGAGACGTGCTCCCATCAAAATACACGACTGGGATATCCCCATAATCGACGGCGATCTTTGACAAAACCGATCCGCTGGTGTTCACGCGATGGCTTTTTGGATTGACGACGAAGACCGGGTTTTGCGTCATTTCACACGCTCAATCTCGAGATTGAGGTAGATGCCTAAACCCAAAAGCACGCCCATCGGTAAACCGATTGCGATGGGCAGGGACAGGCCTCCACCTTCCGCGACAGTCTTTAAAACGCCATCGAAGATAAAGTATCCAAACCCGATGGCGATTCCGATCATGAGTCTTTGATCACCCGTCTGCCGGCGCCCGAGCGCTTGCATTAGCGGCACGGCAACCAGGACGAATCCAAATGCAATCACCGGCATGGTCAGCCGGTCGAAGAACCAAACTAAGTAGGCTGTTGACGGGCGAACGCCGGAGCCCCTGAGCTTAGAGAGCTCGTACTGATCCACCAGCGAAAGATTACGCGGCGAGGTGCCTAGTTTTTGCAGAGTGACTGGGGTTTGATCTGTTTGCCAAACGGTGGACGTGGTAGGTTCTGAATCGTCCAATCGCGTCGTCGTCGGCGATTCCAAAATCCAGCCTCGGCCGTCAAACTGGGCCTTGTTGGCATGCGTAATGGCTGCAACAGCACCAGCGCCATCGCGATGATATAAAACAATGTTAGATAGCTCTCTGCCCCGCACACTGCCAATTTCAGCAAAAGATGTTTCGTTTGCAATCCATAATGATCTTGGCTTTCCAGCATCTTCTTCCATGAAAACGTCGGCACCTAGCCAGTTTTCTAATGCCGATACCGTGCGTGGAAGAGTCTGGTCGATCACTATGATGGATCCAATGGCTACGAGTAGAACCATCGGCAGCAATGCGCGTATTTGCATTAAAGGCGAGACGCTCATCGCGACAAATCCTACCAGCTCTTGCCTGCGAATAAGAGAGACGAACGTCAGAAGTAGACTGACGAAGAGCGCGAACATAAAAATCCGATCGTATAAAGATGGCAAACGCAATACTGTGAATCTCAGCGCGTCTTGTGCAGTCGAGTTCTCCGGCAGAATGTCCGCCGCGCCGATAGAATCAACGACGCTCAGCAAGGCGAGCAGTGCGAACGTCGTCACGAACCAACGCGCTAAGAAAAGCCGACCAAAGTACTCTCGAACGCGTTTCATGACGGCGACTGCTCTGAAGAGCCGCGGGCCGTTAGGAAGCGTGGTAGACGCAACGCGGGCAGAGCGGATAAAGGGGGCTGCGCCATGGTTATGGCACTACGGAGGAACAGGGTAACTGCGAATGCGGTGACCACAGCGATCACCGTCCAACTGCCCGCCCAGTGTGGGACAGCGCCGTCCAGGGCCAGAGATTTTCCAAGTTCAAGCAATTGTTGAATCGCAATCAGCGTAATAAGGCCAATCAGGATGGCGTTTGATGGCGGATTGCGTCCATAGCTCAAGCCAAAAGGGACAGCGATTAAGGGCAACAGCAATATCAGCGCAAATCGTGCCATCTGATCATGGATTGAGGCCATGGCTTCAATCGGCTGAATGTTCATATTTGAAGCTTTCGCGGCGTCTGTCGCTGGACCCCATAGTTCCCAAAGCATCAGTTCCCGCGCATCTTTCCCGCGTTCTCGAAACTTCACGAACGCTTCGGGTGGGCGCCAGTTGAGTTCGTCGAAATCAAGCCTCGATCCCAACCCGTCATCGGCACGTACTTCTGCTCCCATACCTTTATCGAGTTGGATTTCTTGGATCGTTCCGCTGTTGCGAACCAGTGCGCCAGATTCGGCGACGATAATCCGTTGCCCGCCATCGGGGAGCCGTTCTAGAATGAACGAGCTTTTTAGTGTGCCATTGCCGCGATCAACCGCCTCGGTCCAAACGGTCCAATTCTCAGCCTCTACGAATTTTCCTTCGATAAATACGGTCTCGATACTGGATTCAGCAATCGAGTTTACCAAACTCCGATATTCGTAGCGTGACAGGGGTTGAAGGATAGCGGACGTAATCAGCAGCGTGGTTGCGAGTAAGGCGGCCATGATCATGAATGGCAGCGAAATCATGAAGAGAGATTTGCCCATCCCCCACACCGCCACGAGCTCGCCGCTGCGGCTAATACGGCTGACTGTGATCAAAACAGCGAGAAAAAATGCAGCGGGTATTCCGATGCCCGCATAGTGCGGAACCAAGTTCGCAAGCATATATACCGCTTCACCAAAATTTCCGGGCGAACGGGAAACCAAATCTGCGATCCGAAGAAGGCGCTCGAGCAGCAAAATGCTAACGACAAGCAGTAGCAACGCGCCAAAAACGCGAAGACACTCGCCGAAAATGTATCGCTGAATACGCTGCATACGGACGATTAGCCCACTTTTCGAGTGTGTACACCTGTTCATGTGAACAAGGCACCGAGTTTCCGCACACGAAAACTTGATTGTGATTGCAAAATTATTGCCTATTTTTGGACACGAATGGGAGCGATGAAGCCGAATGAATGTTCGCCTACTTAGCCTAAGTCTGTTGGCCACTTTGTCCGTCGCCACGGCGCAGACGGAGCTTGATATCCGTGACTATGAAGCTGCGACCAATTGCGTGCCGGGCACTGGACAAGTGCAAGTGACCGTGGATGGGGTGACGGCGGGAGGCATTTTAGCCGTCGAGCTTTATCGACCGAGCAAGCGGGATTTCTTGAAGAAAAAGTCTCGCATACATCGCATTCGTGTTGCTGCCGAGAATGGCCCCCAGACCGTCTGTTTCGAAGCACAGCCGCCCGGGCGATATGCAGTTGCGACCTATCACGACAAAAATGGCAATCGAGACCTCGACCAGAAATTCAACCGTATGCCTAAAGAGCCGTTCGGGCTTTCAACGAATCCAAAGTTGCGGTGGGGGTTTCCCAAGTTTGAAGAAGCAGACTTCGACGTGCCAGCAGAAGGCGCTGCAATTACCATCCACCTGGTGAAATAGCGGCTTGCTCCTCTGATCAGCACAATTACTACTGTTCTGCATGGCAATCAGCGTGCGCCCTGCGGAAAACGCAAGCGATATCAAAACCTTCGTCGAGCTCCCGTATCGAGCGTATCGAGACGAACCGTTTTGGCGTGCACCCCTTCGAATTGAACGTAAGGAGCATTTTGATCCACGCAAGAATAGAGCTTTGGCGACGCTGAAACCGAGTTACTTCCTTGCTGTTCGAGACGAGGAGGTGGTCGGTCGCATTGCCTCATTCGTAAACCCCAAACACTTACATCATCATCAAGATAAGACGGGGCATTTTGGATTTTTGGATGTCCTCAATTCTCAAGACGACGAAACGGTTCTAGCGCTTTTGGCGGCGGCTGAGAATGACCTGCGATCGAAGCAGATGGCGCGGATCGGCGGCCCATTTAACTTCTCGGTAAATGATGAATGTGGCTTACTTGTAGAGGGTTTTGATACACCGCCGAGCGTTATGATGCCATATGGGCGCAGTGATATTCCAAACATTCTCGAAAGAGCCCAGTATCAAAAGGCGATGGATCTTTACGCGTTTCGCTATCGCATGGCGGAGACGTTTTCGACACCTGACTTTGTCTCGCGCCTCAAACAGCGGTTTGATAATGATCCCGCTGTCTCCGTGCGTCCACTCGATACATCACGGCTTTATGATGACATCAATTTGATTGTTGGCATATTCAATGACGCATGGTCCGACAATTGGGGCTTCTTGCCGATCAGCGATGAGGAGGCAAAGTTTTTGGCCGACTCTATGAAACCGGTATTAGAATCAGAGTCTCTTTGGATCGCCTTTGTCGATGGAGAACCTGCGAGTTTTACGTTGATGATCCCGAATCTCAATGAAGCGACGCTCGGCTTAGATGGTCGCTTGCTGCCGTTTGGATGGGCGACGCTGCTATACCGAATAAAGGTCTCGGGTGTGAAATCTGCACGCATTCCTTTGGCCGGGACCCGCAAGAAATTCCATAAGTCGCGGCGCGGTATGACAGCGACCGTGGGCGCATGGGAGGCTTGCTTGCGAGCACAGCATGCCAAAGGCGTTCGAGAAGTGGAGTTTTCTTGGGTGTTGGAGACCAATAAAGACCTATTAGGTCTTGCGGATATCTATGACTGCGATCGATACAAAACATACCGGATTTATGAAAAAGCCCTCTGAGACGTTCAGCAACGTTGAGGTGCTTGTCCTGGCGGGCGCGCGCGCGTCGGGAGATGAACTCGCGCAAGCGCATGGCGTGCCGTCGAAAGCGCATATTCGTGTCGCTGGCAGATCCATGATCGCGCGCGTGCTAGACGCTCTGGCGGCCAGCCAAAGTGCCAATCAGATATACGTCGTAGGTATGCAAGCGTATGATCAACTTCAGCCCGCTGAAGGCTGGCCAGCCGTCAGACACATGTCCGGCGCGCGCGGTCCGGCGGCGAGTGTCTACAATGTATTGACCCAGTTTGAGCGCGAAACATCTGTACTCGTTACCACTTGCGACCATGCCCTGTTATCGCCCGCTATTATCGACCAATTCTTGCAAGACACAGATGCTGCCAACGCGGACCTAACCGTTGCACTGGCGCGCCGAGAAGATATCGAGGCGGCTTACCCAGATGTTCGTCGCACCTACCTCAATTTTGGTGACGGGGCTTATTCCAGTTGCAATTTGTTTTGTCTGAAGACGCCCGCGGCAAATTCGGTGGTTAAGTTTTGGCAGCGCGCTGAACAAGACCGCAAACAGCCATGGCGGATCGCGTGGCGGTTTGGCATAATTCCAGCGCTGCGTATCCTAATCGGGCGACCGAGTCAGGAGAAAGTCTTCGCAATCGTGTCCAAATGTCTTGGAGTAACGATAAAGGCAGTGGTTTTACCTTATGCGGATGCAGCTGTGGATGTGGACACACAGGAAGATTTGACTTTGGTTGAGCGCGTGATTGCTGAACGAAGCCAATGACCAATTCAACGCAAGCTTCGACGGATGGTTTGATCGCCCGGATTCTCAAAAATATGGGACTCCTGTTTGGTGGCAAAACCTCAGCGGTCCTCATCGGATTGGTTGTTTTGGCGATCGCAGCGCGGGCGCTTACGGTGGAAGAGCTCGGTGTTTTGCTTCTGCTTCATGCTTTCATCGCCATGATGACGGGAATTGCAACGTTCAAATCTTGGCAAGCTTTGATCCAGTTTGGGGCGGACCCTGTCGAGCAGGCGGACTTGCCGAGACTTCACAGTCTTTTGCGGTTCACCATCGGACTGGATCTCGCAGCAGCGGTGTTTGCCGCCACGATCAGTACGTGTGTGCTCCTGATCATAAGGGACCACCTCGGTATTCCGGACGACATTGTGGGGATCGCGATCGCATATTGTTTGATGTCAGCCACTAATTTGCGGTCGACTCCGCTGGGTGTGTTGAGGCTTTATGATCGGTTCGATCTAATTAGCCTGCATGATCAAGCGGTACCTGTTGTGCGTCTTATTGGGGCGAGTTTGGGCCTGTTTCTCGGTGGCGGTCTGACCTGGTTCGTCCTGGTTTGGATGGCCGCCGCGGCCGCAACAAACCTTGTCATGCCAGCGCTTGCCTTGCGTGAACTCTCGCGACAAGGCGCCTTGGTGGGCTTGTTTAAACGGCGCCCGACACTGAAAGCGCCTGAACGAGGTCTTTGGCGATATGTTTGGATGTCAAACATAGATGCAACCATTGACCTCATAGACAAACAAATGCCGACTCTTTTGGCTGGCGGCCTTCTCGGACCGGCCTTTGCGGCCTTGTTTAAAATCGCAAGGGATATCTCCGACGTTTTGGGGAAAGGGGCACGTCTCCTCAATCAAGTCCTCTATCCTGAACTCGTGAGATTGATGATTTCTGGAAATACACGACGGGCAATCCGCATTATTGGTTATTCCAGCATCTACCTGTTGGGGGCAGGTATCTTGCTTGCGATTCTGATCAGTTTAGTTGGGCCGTCCGTGTTGGGAGCGGCGCTAGATCAAGACTATGCGGCGGTAACACCGATTGCGACGATGTTAGTGATCGCGGCAGCGTTAATGGGCGCAACAGCTCCGATTTACTCAGGGCTATATGCGCTTGGAAACCCAGGGCGCGCGGCACTGGCACGCGCGATCACGGTCTCCTTAACGATGGGGTTGTTTGTGGCTTTGGCCTATGCGATCGGCGAAGCGGGACCAGGTTGGGCAATGGTCATCGGTACGGGTATCGGATTGCTCGTCGCATCCGTCATAGCGCTGGCGCGTGTTCAGTCGGCGCGAGACCTCTCCGGCCAAACCGCTTTCAGCGCGGAGGTCAAGGACGAGACAAGCTCAGGATCTGCAGACCCACCGGAGAGGTCGGGTTGACCCGGCCAGCCTTGATCGTTCAACGTCCAAGTTTCGAACGTCACCGGATCAGCGTAGCGCGGAATGACGTGATAATGCACATTCGGATCGACCATCATCAGCATCAGATAATTGATTTTATCATAGCCAAACTTGGTCGAAAGAACCTGTTCTATGTCCTTGATAACACGAGCCTGTTCGGTAAAAGCCTGCGATGACAACTTTGAATACGCCGTCTCCGGTCCGTTCGCGACCAATATCAATGCTCCCATCGTACACTGTTTGGGGCGCACTAAAACTGACCAATATTCATATGCCGCAATTTGTGTTTCTGGGCCGTTGAACTTCAAAAAAGTGGGATTGTAATCCGTCATGAGTCTTCCTGTTCGCGTGCGTGAAAACCAATTACTTCATTCACAAATTGGCGGGGGGAGCGTGTAATGGACGTCTCCCAAAGCAACGCAGTAAATGTTCGACTGGTTGGTGAGCTGCCTGTCAAGCTTTGGGGGCTTTCGCTCGATCAATGGCAACGTCGAACTTGGAAAAAACTTGGGGCTGAGGGGGTGACGGATGATGGCACCTTCTGCGTTGGCGCGGATTGGGTTCTATCGCCCGCGCTGGCGAAGAGCCTCCTAGCAAAACCCGGAGCCGCCCTTGTCGTAAAAGACGCGGGGCTTGAGCAAGAGCGCATTTCTATCGTCCACGCGCCCGTTGATGCCGCAGACGCCTGTGCTGAATTGGTCAATACTCGCAACCCCGATTGGAGCGCTCTCGAGGCATTGGGTTTAACCCCAGGTTATATGGAAGATTTCGT
>JBCBBY010000082.1:0-15683 GCA_038531195.1 Pseudomonadota bacterium | reverse complement strand
CGGCAATCGCAGCGCTCGCGGCTGAGAAATCTGGGCGCCCGGCGAAGCTCAGACTCGACCGCGACGATGACATGATCATGACCGGTAAGCGGCATGATTTCGCAATCCAATATCAAGCGGGATTCAACGACCAGGGCGTCATCCAAAGCGCCATATTTGATCTTGGGTCTCGATGCGGCTTTTCAACAGACCTCTCAATGGCGATCAATGATCGCGCGATGTTTCACAGCGACAATTGCTATTACCTACAAAATGCAGAAATCACTTCGCATCGCTTTCGGACCAACACGGTTTCAAACACCGCTTTTCGTGGGTTCGGTGGTCCTCAAGGAATGCTTGGGTGCGAGAGGATGCTGGACGCGATCTCCTTCGCTGTGGGGCGGGACCCGCTCGATGTTCGCTTAGACAATCTATACGGCGAACCCGGCCGAAATCTCACGCCTTACCATCAAACCGTGGAAGATAATGTCGCTGGCGAGCTGATCGAAACGCTGGCTGCACAATCGAATTATCGCGAGCGCCGGGCGGCGATTGAAGTGGAAAACTTGGGTGACGGTATCTTAAAAAAAGGCATCGCCCTCACCCCTGTTAAGTTCGGTATTTCCTTCACAGCCAAACATCTGAATCAAGCGGGTGCGCTGATCCATGTCTTCACAGACGGAACAATCCAATTGAACCATGGCGGCACCGAAATGGGCCAAGGCTTGATGGTCAAAGTTGCGCAAGTCGTGGCGCACGAATTCCAAGTCGACATTGATCAAATTCAAGTCATGTCCACATCGACTGAAAAGGTTCCGAACACGTCCGCAACCGCCGCGTCATCAGGGTCTGATTTGAATGGCATGGCGGCCCAAATCGCCGCCCAGAAAATCAAGGACAGGTTGGCTGAATTCCTCGCAGAGCGCGAGAACGCTTCGCGCGACGCCGTTAAGTTTGAGAACAACCACATTCGCGTCGGCGAACAATTGTTCAGCTTCAAGGAGGTCGTTCAAGCAGCTTACATGGCGCGCATCTCGCTCTCCGCGACGGGCTATTACCGCACGCCTAAGATTCACTATGATCGCGAAAACCATCGTGGCCGACCATTCTTCTATTTCGCCTATGGTGCGGCCGTTTCCGAGGTTGAGATCGACACGATGACGGGCGAGAGTCGAGTGGTCCGTACCGACATACTTCACGACGTGGGGCGGTCGCTCAATCCTGCGATCGACATGGGGCAGATCGAAGGTGGCTTTATTCAAGGGATGGGCTGGCTCACGACTGAAGAATTGGTGTTTGATGATCAAGGGCGCCTGCGAACACACGCGCCGTCAACTTACAAAATTCCAACAAGCGCTGACCGCCCTGGCATCTTCAACGTGGAGATTTGGGACAAAGGACATAATCACGAGCATACCATCCATCATTCAAAAGCCGTTGGGGAACCGCCTTTCATGTTGGCAATCTCGGTTTTCTCTGCGCTAACGCACGCCATATCCGGTGCAGCGGAACACAAAGTGTTCCCAAACCTGGACGCACCCGCGACCCCCGAAAGGATTCTACTCGCCGTGGAAGCGGCTCGAAACGCGATCGCCTAAGTTGCTTCGGCCCGCTTCGCATAGCGCTGCGCAAGTAGTGCGCAGCCGACCAATTGCAACTGGTGATATAACATCAAGGGCAACAGGATAACACCGAGCAACGGGGATCCTGCAAACAAGATTTGCGCAATTGGCGCGCCATTGGCGAGGCTTTTCGTGGAACCACAGAAAACGGCAGCGGCCTCGTCCTCACGCGAGAGCTGCAAGCGGCGCGACGCAAAAACGGTAAACCCAAAAGCAAGCCCCAAAAGCACTAAAACGAGCACGATCGTCGCAGAAAATTCGAATGCTGTGAACCGCGTCCAAATTCCGCCTGCCGTCGATGACGCGAAAGACGTGAACACGATCAACAAGATAACACCGCGATCAAGTAAAGACACGACCGGCTTGTGCTTCGTTAGGGCATCTTTGATTAGCGGTCGAACCAATTGCCCCAAGACAAATGGTGCGAGCAAGGTCAACGCGATGTTAATCGTGGCATCCAGCAATGAAAATTGCGCACTACCCGTCGCTGTCGCGATCGAAATCATCGCAGGCGTCAGCACAAGCCCCAGGAGGCCAGATAAGGTTGCGTTAAATACGGCAACGGGAACATTGCCGCGCGCCAAGACCGTCATCGCGACAGAAGATGAAATCGTCGAGGGTAATGCTGCCAGAAAGAAAAAACCGAGCCGAAGTGACTCCGGCAAGACTTCTGAAAGCCCAAAGAACAAGATCAGCCCGAACACCGGAAAAATTGTAAAAGTGGTCGCTTGGATAAGAACGTGGACTCGCCAATTCTTCACGCCTGCGACCAAATTTTCAGGAGCCAAATTGGCGCCGTGCAAAAAGAACACAAGCGATATGCCCAACTTCGTGACCAGCCCCAAATGCAATGGGCCATCACTCGACCCGAGGCCGGGCAACAAGAAGCCAAGTATGGCGCTCAGCACCATCAAAGTGACAAATCGATCTGGCATCAGCCTAGCCATTGAGCGCGTCTCCACTTTTACGTTTGCCTGAGCGAATAATTGTTTCGGTTCGGGCGAAGATATGCATCACTAAGAACCTCGCATGTTTTACGCAAAGGCTCAGAATGACTCTGATAAAAACCGGCCTGTTATACTTCGACCAGGCTGTCAAAGACGGTTCCATTCGCAAAGCTGCCGATAGATTGCAAGTCGCTTCTTCCGCGGTAAATCGGCAATTGTTGCAACTTGAGTCAGAATTAGGGGTCGAATTATTCGAGCGCTTGCCGCGCGGCATACGCCCCACTGCAGCAGGTGAAGTGCTTCTTTCCCGCATCCGCGAGTGGTCCCATGATGTCGATCAAATCCGTCAAGAAATTGGTCGCCTTAAAGGCGGCGTACGCGGGACGATCCATATCGCAGCTGCTGAAAGCATCACCACGGAAATTCTGCCAAGGGCCATGTCGAACCTCCAAGTCTCGTATCCTGGAGTAGATTTTCAACTCATCTCAGGCGACAATTATTTCATCAAATCAGCTCTCCTCGCCAAGGATGCTGACCTCGTCTGTGCGTTCGATGTTTCTGGAACGTCGAGAACTGAAACCGTGACATCGATCAAATCGCCCATTGGTGTGCTCGTACCCCCCAATCACGCCTTTGCGCGACGAGAGTATGTGACACTTTCAGACTGCCAAGAACATCCGGTTATCGCCCCAAGCGAAAACTGGCTCAATCATAGTGTCCTCAAAGAAATCTTGGAGGATCCTGGCCTACCATTTCAAATTGTCGCGCGCGTTGAGCGGATCGGGATGCTGCGAAATCTCGTTCTATCCGGGCTCGGCATCGCGTTCTTGTCCCCTATCGGACTTGGGCAAGACATTCACGATGGTAAACTTGCATGGGTCCCTCTTTCACCTGGATCGAGCAAACCAACAAGTGTGTCATTGTTGATCCCGAAAGGGCGTATACTCCCCAACTATACGCGTGCACTAATAGCTCTGCTGAAAACTGAGCTTGAACTCGAATTCGCAGACGCAGCTTGAGTAAGACTCCAGTTGAGCGATAACGCATGGGCACCCTAGCGCACTAATAATTCGAACAGCATTGTGTCTCACCGCGCTCGTTCGCGCCAGATTTTTGGGCAAGAATGCCTTTAAAACCTCAACTTCTCGGAAATTTGGGTGATCCTCCAGAATTTTTGCCGCAAGGCTTGAGATCGCGCCCAACCGATGCCAGAATCGCATCACTATTCTGGATCACTCCCAACTGTAGACATCAAATGACGCGCCAATCCGATTCACATAAAAATCTTACGTCGGACGTCAAAGATGAACTCGACCGAGCGACGAATCTTGGCCTGCTCAAAGATCAGCGCATGCGATCAGGGGTTTTAGAGAATCTAGAACTCTTGGCCAAGCACCATGAAACAGTCTTGAGAGCCCTGTCGCCAGAGGGCGAGCGCAAGTGATGCAAACGTACAAAAACTGCGCTGTGGATATTTCCAGCGCTGTCTCCAACGGACGCATTAGCGCTTGCGACGTTGTCGACTCCTGCCTGGACAAAATCAAACGCGAAAATTCAGATCTTACCTGCTTCACCGACTTAAGTACTGAGACCGCAAAACGCGATGCAAAACACTTGGATGAGCGTATTCGACAAGGCTCGAGCGTTGGGCCGTTAGCCGGCGTTCCGTTCGCAGTTAAAGATCTCTTCGATGTGTCTGGCGAAAGCACGAAGGCAGGGGCACAATTCCGAGAAACCGCGCCCCCTGCGAACCAGGATGCGGACCTGGTCGCCCGGTTACGGGCCGCGGATGCAATCTACCTTGGCCGATTAAACATGGACGAATTTGCATATGGCTTCGCCACAGTGAATGCGAATTACGGCACCACCAAAAACCCCTATGACAGGAATCGACTAGCGGGAGGGTCTTCAGGCGGCTCCGCCGCCGCAGTTGCGGCAGATCTGATTCCATTGAGTTTAGGATCCGACACAAATGGCTCCATTCGCGTACCAGCCAGTTTGTGCGGATTGTATGGCCTTCGACCGACCCACGCTTCACTCCCGATGACAGGCGTATTCCCATTCGTGAAACAGCTCGACACGGCCGGTCCATTTACAAAAACGCTGGATGATTTGGTTGCCGTTTACCGGGTCCTCTCAAACACCAATTCTCCACACCCGCCCAAACGGCACTTCAAGGCAGCGCGCCTAGATGGCTGGTTTCGGATCAATGGTGAACCAGACGGTCTGGATGGCGTCGATGCAATCGGTCAAGCACTTGGCGGCGCCCCATTGTTGGAGATCGCCCTCACGGAGGCAGCACGCTCCGCGGCGTTTCTTATTACGTCAAAGTATGGCGGCCTTCTTCACCAAAGTGATCTTGAGAGTAATGCTATGGCCTACGACCCCGCTGTCCGGGACCGGCTTGTGGCGGGCGTAGCGCTTTTAGAAGAAAAAACTGTAACGGCAGAGCAGGTAATTGAACGATTTAACGCCTCGCTGAATGCGGCCTTCAAAACCTATGACCTCCTCATCGCTCCGACCACGCCGACTGTCGCCCCCCTGATATCAGACGGTTTCATCGAGGTGGACGGTAAAATGGTCTCAGCGCGCGCCAACCTCGGTCTATATACACAGCCATTGAGCGTCGCCGGTATTCCCATACTTTCTGTTCCCTTACTTCGGCCCGGCAAGCTGCCTTTGGGCGTTCAATTGATCGCGAAGCGTGGCCATGAAGACGATTTGTTCGACGCAGCGAGATTGTTAGAAAGTGCCGGAGTGATCGGTGCTTCGCCGCCGCCTTCCCCGACCAGGGAGATGGAACAATGACGCGGTCAGTGTACGAGAACGGAGTCGTCACTAGCCCCCACTATCTTGCCAGTCGCTCTGGCCGTGATGTCTTGCAAGACGGCGGTAGCGCGGTGGAGGCCGCGGTCGCGATCGCTGCGACTTTAGCGGTGGTCTATCCGCACATGACCGGCTTGGGCGGGGACAGTTTCTGGTTGGTACGATCGCCCGATGGCGACATGTTCACCGTGGATGCATGCGGTGGCGCGGGAGAGCAAGTTTCTTTGGAGACCTACGCTCATGCCAAACTGGAGACCATCCCCTTCCGCGGACCACTTGCTGCGATCACAGTCGCGGGAACGATCTCGGGTTGGGCTCGTGTCCTTGCAGAAACAAATAGTTCAATTCCCATATCCCGCTTAGTCAGAGATGCCGTGCGATATGCTGAAGAGGGCGTATCGGTTACGCAGAGCGGCGCCGACATTGCAGCGAGCAAAGATGCCGAGCTCGCGCCGAATGAGACCTACGCGAAGATCTTCCGCCCAAACGGAAGACCGCTTCTAGCAGGTGACATTCTGCGACAACCCGCCCTAGCCGACACTCTAAAAAGACTGGCGACGAATGGCTTGCAGGATTTTTACGATGGCGAAATCGCGATGGACATCATCGCCGATTTGGAAGCCGCTGGCAGCCCACTCACCGCGGCAGATTTAGCAGGACACCAAACGCAAAAAGCACTCCCATTGTCAGTGCGCGCGCTAAACACTGACTTGTTCAACTTTCCGCCACCAACGCAAGGGCTCAGCTCGCTTTTAATCTTAGCGCTCTTCGATCGCCTCAACGTGAAAGACGGTGAAGGCTTTGCTTACATCCACGGATTGGTAGAGGCGACAAAGCAGGCGTTTGGCCTCGCGCGAGAGATTGAGCTTGGAGACCCTGGCCTCATGCTGCGAGATGCGCAAGCGGTGCTGAATGATGGCGCACTTTTGGATAAGCTCGCGGCAGCCATCGATCCGAGCGTGGCTGAACCGTGGCCACGCCGTACAGAAGCCGGCGATACGACTTGGTTCGGGGCAATGGACAATGATGGCTGGAGCGTCAGCGCCATCCAGTCGACTTATTTTGAGTTTGGCTCTGGCGTCGTGCTCCCCAAAACCGGCATCACTTGGCAAAATCGAGGCGCGAGTTTCGCGCTTTCGGAGTCCGGTTGGAACGCTTTGCGCCCCGGGCGAAAACCGTTTCATACTCTGAATCCGGCAATGGCGTGCTTCGATGACGGCCGGGTGATGGCTTATGGCACTATGGGCGGAGAAGGTCAGCCGCAAACTCAAGCCGCAATCTTTACGCGCTATGCGAAACACAACATGGATCTTCAGGCTGCGATATCCGCACCGCGCTGGTTGCTTGGCCGAACATGGGGTGCAACGAGCACGAGTTTGAAGCTCGAAAGCCGATTTGATGACACCCTTATTCAGGCATTGCGCGAAGCTGGCCACGACGTCGAAGTCTTGACCGAATTCTCCGAGACTATGGGACATGCTGGAGCTTTAGTTCGGCACCCCGATGGACAATTTGAAGGCGCTTCGGACCCAAGAAGCGATGGCGAGGCGTCGGGATGGTAGAGACCCTCGAAATCACCACTGAGATATCAGGCGCGCGTGTGGTTCAGCGATGCGACCGGCTTGGCGTGCAGCCTTTTAGCGATATTGAGAAGGGTCTGTTTCGCGCCTATCTTATGCCGGCGCATGCGGCGACCATCAATACGGTTGTAGGCTGGATGAGCGAAGCTGGGATGTCGACGCGATTGGACGCGGCCGGCAATCTGATCGGCCGCTATGAAGGCATCGAGCCTGGCGCACCTGCTCTTATAATCGGATCACATTTGGACAGCGTTTACGATGCCGGACTTTATGATGGACCACTCGGCGTCATGCTGGGGATCGAATGCGTCGCCAGTTTGAGCGCCGCGGATCGACGCCTACCCTTCGCGATCGAGGTGGTTGCATTTGGCGATGAAGAAGGATCAAGATTTCCAGTCTCCATGATTTGCTCACGCGCGATGGCAGGAACACTCACTGAGGCAGACTTAGCGGTCACTGATGGCGGGGGCAAAACGCCAGAACAAGCGCTAGATGTCTTCCGCGAATGGGTTTTTCGCCCCATGCACACGATTGATCCAAGACGCGCGGCACGAAACCCAGAAGATGTGCTGGCCTATCTTGAGCCGCATATCGAGCAAGGCCCCGTGTTAGAATCTGAGGATCTCGCGGTTGGCGTGGTCACAGGAATCGCCGGCCAACTTCGCTTCGACATCGAACTGTCCGGCACCGCCGGCCATGCTGGCACCACAACAATGGGATTGCGCCGAGACGCGCTAGCAGGCGCGTCAGAAATGATATTCCGCACAGAAACAATCGCAAAAGACATGGGTCGCGACTTAGTCGCCACCGCCGGTTGTATCGACGCTTGGCCCGGATCGACCAATGTGATCCCAGGTCGTGTCACCTTCTCATTGGATATCCGGTCAGGAGACATGGCATGGCGCGATCAAGCCGCGCAAGCCATAGAGCGCGCTTATCAGGATATTGCTTCAAAACGAGGTCTCGCGTTGAAATGGACGCAGCTCCAAGACCTTCCCAGTTCTCCTTGCGATAGCGAGCTCAACACCCTTTTGGGCACGGCCATGGAACGCGCTGGACATCCAAAACGTGCATTGGTGAGCGGCGCAGGCCATGATGCTATGGTCATGTCAGCGCTGTGCCCAACCGCAATGATTTTCATCCGCTGCGCAGATGGTATCAGTCACAATCCAGCCGAGCGGGTTCGTATCGATGACACACAAGCGGCCTTAGATGTTATGCTAGAATTTATCTCACTTTTGGAGGCGCGCGAGCGATGAGCAAACCGTTTCGCCAGATCGATCCCCCACAACGCCTGCTAATGGGGCCTGGTCCCGTGAATGCGCACCCGCGCGTTTTACGAGCCATGTCGGCCGATCTACTCGGGCAATACGACCCCGAGTTCACAGACTATATGACGGAAGTGATGTCTCTTTATCGGCCGATTTTTGGAACCGAAAACGAATGGACTTTCTTGATAGATGGTACGTCACGCGCAGGCATCGAAGCCGCGCTAATCTCACTCGCGGCACCGGGTGACACCGTTCTTGTCGTGAATTTCGGTCGGTTTGGGTTACTGTTGAAAGAAATCTTTGATCGCATCGGAGCAAGAGTCGAAACTGTAGATGCGCCTTGGGGAGAGATCGTCCCTCTCGAGCAAATCGCCGAAGCCATTGAACGCTATGAACCGAAAGTGGTGGCGAGCGTTCATGGCGATACATCGACCACAATGGCACAGCCGCTCGATGGCCTCGGCGAACTCTGCCGGAACGCCGGCGCGTTCTCTTATGCCGACGTTACGGCCACCATCTCTGGTATGGAGATCGCTACGGATCGTTGGGGCATTGATGTTGTGACAGGCGGTTTGCAAAAGTGCCTAGGCGGGCCATCTGGTTCGGCCCCAATTACCATTTCAGATCGCGCGGCAGAACACATCTTCTCGCGTCGGCACACTGAACTCGGCATCCAACGCGACGACCTTGCGCAAGGCAGCGGAAGACGGATTGGATCAAATTACTTCGACCTTGCCATGATCATGGATTATTGGTCGGAAAAACGTCTCAACCATCATACAGAAGCGACCACAATGCTTTATGGCGCGCGTGAGTGTGCGTGCGTGGCGCTCGAAGAAGGCCTCGAGGCGAGGTTTCGCCGCCATGAATTAGCCGGCGCGGCGATGACCGCAGGTCTTAGAGCAATGGGGCTTACCGTCTTCACAAAAGACGAACACAGGATGACCAATGTCACCGGCGTTTACATTCCCAACGACGTTGATGGCGAGCGTGTTCGAAAACGCATGCGAGAGGATTTCGAGATCGAAATCGGGACCGCATTTGGCCCCTTGCAAGGTAAGATCTGGCGCATCGGTGCGATGGGGTACAATGCGATGAAGCACAAAGTTCTTCTCACGCTCGGGGCACTTGAAGCGGTGCTGCGCAGTGAGGGCTTCGCCCTTCCGGCTGGCGAGGCGGTTGATGCAGCCCTCAAGGTGTACACCGCATGAGCCGCGATCTGGTCGGATATGGCGCGGTCCCGCCGGAGGCCAATTGGCCGGGCGGCGCCAAGACGGCCGTCCAGTTTGTCGTAAATTACGAAGAAGGCGCAGAAAACTCCGTCCTGAATGGCGACGCGGCCTCTGAAGCCTTCTTATCAGAGATGGTGGGAGCCTCCGCCCATATCGGGTCCCGTGCCATGGCGATGGAAAGTCTGTACGAATATGGCGCGCGTGCAGGATTTTGGCGGCTGTACAGATTGTTCAGTCAACGCAACATTCCCGTCACGGTATTTGGCGTCGCCAAAGCGATGGAAATGAATCCCGCAGCCGTCGAAGCAATGTTGGCTGCAGACTGGGAGGTTGCCAGCCACGGTTTGCGCTGGATCGATTATCAAAATGTGTCTGAAGCGACCGAGCAAGCTCATATCGAAGAGGCCATCGCGCTACACACATCACTTACCGGCACCCGTCCGCTCGGATGGTACCAGGGTCGAACCAGCCCCAACACCGCTCGTCTCATCGCGGCTGAAGGCGGGTTTGCTTATGACGCAGATAGCTATGCTGATGACCTTCCCTATTATGATCGGCAGCATGGCCGTGCGCAACTCATCGTGCCTTACACATTAGACGTCAATGACATGAAAATAGTCGCCTATAACGGTTTTGCCGAAGGCGAAGAGTTTTTCCGTTATTTGCGAGATACATTCGATTATCTTCATCGAGAAGGTGGACGTATGATGTCGATTGGATTGCATGGACGTATCGCTGGACGTCCAGGACGAACCAACGCCATTTCTCGCTTCATCGATCATATTTTTGCGCAAGACTCTGTTTGGATTGCGCGGCGTATCGACATCGCAAACCATTGGCTAAAGGAGCACCCTGCATGAAGATCAATGATCCAAAAGTTATCGAGGAAGTCACCGCGGCGTTTTATGAATATGAGCGCGCTTTGATGGAAGATGATCTTGATGCAATGGCAAACCTGTTCCGGCATGCACCGGAGACCGTGCGCTACGGCGTTGGGGAATGCCTTTATGGGTATGAAGAGATCGCGGCGTTCCGCAAAGGCCGCGGGGGTTCACCTCAACGAGATCTCGGCAAAGTCGCAATCAGCGCTTATGGCGATGACATGGCCACCGCGAATGCCGAGTTTTTCCGCGACAATACACCCGTTCGCGGTCGCCAGAGCCAGACTTGGGTCAAGTTTGAAGATGGTTGGAAAGTCGTTTCTGCGCACGTTTCTTTGGAGAAAGACGTATCGTGACAATCGACGAGATTAATGCGCTCGAACAAGCCGAATTCATTGACCGATTTGGCAGCATCTATGAGCATAGCCCATGGGTCGCTGAAGCGGCCGTGATGGCGCGCCCGTTTTTGGATGCCGCGCAATTAATCTCGAAGATGGATACAATCGTGAACGCCGCGACGAACGATCAGAAGCTCACTCTATTAAGAGCGCACCCGGAACTTGCAGGGAAAGCCGCAATCGATGGCACCCTGACCAACGCGTCCAAAGAAGAGCAGGCCTCCGCCGGGCTCGACCGCATGCTCCCCAGCGAATTTGACGCACTGACCAGTATGAACGCAGCGTACAATGAGCGGTTTGGATTTCCTTTCATCATTTGCGTTAAACTGACCGACAAAGCTGGAATCCTGGAAGCCCTACGCGCCCGGTTGGACAATTCGCGAGACGCCGAATTTCACACCGCGCTGGAAGAAGTCGCGAAAATCGCGCAATTAAGACTGGAAGGAATGATGTCATGATGGACTTGCAGACTTATACAAACCGCGTCCGAGAGGACTTAGATATGCTCGGGTTCGGCGCCTCCACTTGGGTGCAGCCTCGCGACGGGGTTTATGACGTTGTGATTGTCGGCGGCGGTCAAAGCGGCATGGGGGCAGCCTTTGGTTTGATGCGCGAACGCGTTTCAAACCTTCTGATCATCGACGAGAACGTCCGCGGCGAAGAAGGCCCTTGGGGCACATATGCCCGAATGATCACCTTGCGTACGCCGAAGGAACTCACATCGATCGACCTCGGCATTCCGTCTTTAACCTTTCGCGGATATTGGGTCGCTCAATATGGACAAGCAAGTTGGGATGCTATTGAGAAAATCCCGCGCGAAGACTGGCTTGATTATCTCGATTGGTATCGTGATGTTCTGCAATTACCGGTGCAAAACCGGACCAAATTGATTGCCATTGAGCCCTCTGAACCGGGTATCTACGACTTACAAGTTGAAACGCCGGAAGGGTCATCAACAATACGTGCACGTAAAGTCGTCCTGGCGACGGGTATACAGGGCGGCGGCGAATGGCATACACCAGACTTTATCAAAAACAGCCTTCCCAAATCGCGATATGCTCATACATCTGAAGCCATCGCTTATGAAGATATGAAAGGCCAGAAGATTGCCATTCTCGGCAACGGTGCTTCTTCCTTTGACAATGCGCAGCATGCCCTCAATTTGGGTGTTGGCAGCGTCGATGTCTTTGTTCGCCGCAAAGAGATACCGAGCGTAAACCCCATTCGCTTCATGGAGCAGTCTGGCGTCGTGCCGAGATATTGCGATCTAGACGATGCGTCAAAATACCGAGTCATTTCTTCTTTCATCAAACGCGCGCAGCCGCCAACCAACGATACGTTTACGCGGTCTGCGGCTTGGCCAAACTTTAGCTTACACCTTGGGTCGCCGTGGAATGAAGTTCGAGACACCGCGCGCGGAGTTGAAGTGGTGACGCCGAAAGGGACGTTTGTGTTCGACTATCTCGTACTCTCGACGGGATTGGTGACCGATCACGACCTGCGCCCCGAATTGTCGCTGGTCGCAGATAAAATCGCGCGTTGGTCTGACGTTTACACTGCTCCGAATGATCAAAAGACCCCTATTCTAGATGCGCATCCTTATCTCTCAGAAGGGTTTCAGTTCACACCCCGTCGCCCCGAGGATGCCGCCGCCATCGAAGGTCTCTTCGCGTTCAACTATTCGGCACTGGTGAGCATGGGCCTCTCCGCTGCAGCTCTCACCGGGCTCGGATATGCCATTCCACGCTTAGCAAAAGAGATCGCCAGCCAACTGTTCTTGGAAGATAAAACAGACTGGATTCAACGCTACCTTGATTATGACGAAGTTGAGTTCGTGAGTCGGTGGGAACCCGCGCAGGCCAAACAGGTGGCGAGCTCATGAGCCTTTCGACGCATGTTTTAGATCTGGAACTCGGAATGCCGGCTTCAGGCATTCCCGTGACGCTAGCACAAGGTGATCGCATCATTGGAAATGGATTGACCGACTCAGATGGACGGTTTGCTGACTTCTTCAAAGAAAATAAGATTCAGCCAGGGTCGTATGAACTCGTTTTCAACGTAGGCACCTATTTCTCTAATCGGGGAGTCGACACGTTCTATGTTGAGATACCCGTGAAGTTTGAGATTTCCGATTCGACGCGTCACTATCATGTACCGCTCTTACTCTCGCCGTTTGGATACTCCACCTATAGAGGCAGCTAAACCCGGCTTGCCGTTTTGGGAATAATATTGACATTTTGAATGCCATTTATGATCCTCCGCGTGGAGGAAACAGCGACATGTCATTACAACAACGTCTTGAGCTAACCGGTGCACCGGGCTCTCCTTATACACGCAAGATGCTCGGCATCTTGCGCTATCGACGCTTACCCTTTTCGGTCTACTGGGGACCCACTCGCGTTCCCGAGCACTATCCGCAACCAAAAGTGCGTCTCTTGCCAACTTTTTTCTTTCCTGATGGTGAAGACGGCGCTCTCGTACCCGTGACGGATTCAACCCCAATTACGCGACGGCTGGAAACAGAATACTCAGGACGTTCCGTCATACCGCGCGATCCGGTTTTGAAGTTTTTGAACAACTTGATCGAAGACTATGGCGACGAATGGTTGACCAAAGCGATGTTTCATTTTCGCTGGGCCCATGAAGTTGACTGGAAAAATGCCGCGCCATTGCTGGTATACTGGAGCAATAACACTGCGCCGGCGGATCAAGCCGCAGAGTTTGCAGATCAGTTCGCATCGCGCCAAATTGATCGGCTCTATGTCGTCGGCTCTAATGATGTCACCGCGCAAACAATTGAGCACTCATATCAGCGCTTTATTGAGATATTGGACACTTTGATAGCGCGCAAAGGATTCGTCTTAGGAGGCCGTCCATCTTCCGCCGACTTTGCATTGTTTGGACAGCTAACGCAGCTCGCCATCGTTGAACCAACCTCCGCAGCCATCACAAACAAGACGTCGCCGCGCGTGCGTGCATGGATCGACTTGCTTGATGACTTGTCGGGGCTGGAGCCGCAAGATGAAGATTGGTTCTCCGCCGATGAAGCGCAGCAAGCGCTGAAGCCACTTTTGGAGGAAATCGGGCGGACATATGCGCCGGCGATGATTGCAAATGGTAAAGCCATTTTGGCGGGCGAGGATACACTTGAAACACAGATTGACGGTCGCCCCTGGGCACAACCTGTGTTCAAGTACCAAGCGAAGTGTTTGAATTGGCTGCGCGAAGATCACGCTGGCTTGTCAGGCAATGAGCGTGGCGCGGTGAATGCCTTACTGGCAGATACGGGCTGCGAGCAGCTGTTTGCGTAAATTGGTCAATCGGTGAAGGCGGTCTGAAGACGAAAATGGCAACCACGACAAAACCCCGAAAAAGCCCTTGGCCCTCGGATCAATTTCAAACTTCAGACGGACGTCGCCAACGAAGTGACCGAAGCCGCCGCAAAATAATAGAAGCTCTATTTGAGTTGCTGCGTGAAGGAGAGATGTCGCCAACGGCGGTCACGGTTGCTGCACGGGCAAAGGTCGGCTTACGTACTGTGTTTCGACACTTCGAGGATATGGAAAGCATCTTCGAGGAAATGACATCTGAGCTTAAAGCCGTGACCATGCCGAAGGTTACCGCCCCCCTCGAATCTACAAGCTGGCGGGAAAGCCTCCTAGAGGTCGTCGATCGAAATGCAATGATCTACGAAGACGTTTTTCCAATGCAGGTGGCACTGCTAGTACGCCGTTTTCAATCAGATTTTTTGACCCGGCAGTATAAAAGTGAAGTCGCACTCTTGAGGTCATCTTTGAAGTCATTCCTTCCGAAAGAGATTACGAGTGATCGAACCTTGTTTGCAGCGCTTGAAGTCAACCTTTCGTTCGCGACTTGGCAAAGACTGCGAGAAGATCAGAACCTGTCGGTCGTAAATGCGACAAAAACTCTAAAACAAACCATCTCAGCGCTAACCGCTGATGTCAAAAGCAAAGCGCGCTGACGCAATGTCTCGCGGTGTCGTCATAGTGCTTGGTATCTTGCTTATCGGATGCGCTCCGAGTGAACCGATCAACGTCATCGACAATCAGTCTTGCCTGCAATCTGAAGATCTTTTGGGTGAACTCATAACAATTCCAGAGGGAAGCTTTGTTAAAGGCGCCGAACCGATCTACCCCGAAGAAGCGCCAAGTGTCCGGGTCCATGTTGAAGCGTTTCAGATACAAGTTCACGAAGTGACCAATCAGCAATTCTCGGAATTTGTTCGCGAGACAGATTACGTCACAGACGCAGAGCGCGGCGTCTTGAACGGACGACACGATGCCGGATCCGCAGTCTTTACTCATCCGGATTCTCAGCAGGAGAAAAACCAACATTGGGCACTTGAGCGCTATGCCAACTGGCGACACCCCGAAGGAGGTGACAGCTCTATCGACAAGCGGCCATTGCACCCGGTGGTTCATGTAAGCAAGCGCGATGCGGAGGCTTACGCTAACTGGGCAGGCGGCCGGTTACCGAGTGAAGTGGAGTGGGAGTATGCGGCAACCCTAGGCCTTCCAGACCCAAACAACCCGGCCTCAGGCGCTTATGACGAAAACGGAGCTCGGGCGAACACGTGGCAAGGAGTCTTCCCGGTCATTGATGTTGCTGAAGACGGCTATGCTGGTATCGCTCCAGTAGGCTGTTTCGCTCCGGACCGATTGGGCCTCTATGATATGATCGGCAACGTATGGGAGTGGACGGACACCCCCTTTTCAGAAAGCACCCATACGTTGAAAGGTGGGTCGTATTTGTGCGCAAACAATTTTTGTCGTCGCTATCGGCCGGCGGCGCGCCACCCCCAGGAAACAGATTTCTCATCCAATCATATCGGCTTTCGGATCGTCCAGGATTTACCGAGAACTGAGTCTGATTAGAAGCGCCCGGCCGCTCTCAAAACCCACGAGATCGACGAAGATTGAAGAGCAC
>JBCBBY010000081.1:0-15930 GCA_038531195.1 Pseudomonadota bacterium | reverse complement strand
CTTGATCTAGATTTGCTCAGCGCGCTGATTTGTTTGGGTTTATTTCTCGTCATCAAGCAGACCTTGCTCAGCGGCAGCTATATTTTTGGCGGCGTTGAGCCAAAGACATTTGCTTATGCCTGCGCTCTGATCGGGGTCGCATGCGCCATTCGCAGCAGAATCTATCTGGCGGTGTTTTGGCTCGCCGCTGCGACCTATTTCCACTTCTTGATTGGCGCGTTTTGGGGCGGCATGATCCTATGGCTGTTTCTGATTCAGACGCGGGACATTTCACGTGTGCTGCGCCCTGCCATCGTGTTTACGGTCTTATGTTTGCCACTTGCGATCGCCATCGCGTTTGAACGATTGACCGGCGCAAGCGTCGATTCAAGCGGACTCGATCGGACGCTCGAGCAAATCTACGCGGAGTTTCGACATCCCCACCATCTGGTTCCATTTCTGAGCACACAATCGTTCTTGACGAAATGGCTGCCCGGCGTCCTGACCCATGCGGGTGTTGGAGCCGCTATTCTCTTTTGGGCATTTAGACATCGAGACGAACCCAAGACCCAGGCTTTAGCGGTTTGGATCGCAACCCTGAACCTGTACGTTTTCATCGCCTTGTGCATCGCATTCTTTGACCGTTCCACCCATTATTTGAGCGCGCTCTTCGTCTTCCGTCCAACGGCATTAATTCTACTTCTGACCTTGGCTTGGGCGATCAAAACTTTTGCCATTCCAGCTTGGTCCAGCAGCCGTCCACGCCTGAGAGGGACTTTGGTCACCCTCATCGCGGTGGTCACCACCGCACAGTTTTCGTTAGCGGTGATCGGCTCGACGTTTGATCGTGAAGCTTTGGCGGAAACTCAGAGTGCGGCTACGACGCGAATGATTGAGTGGATCAAGTCTGAGACGCCGCCCGATTCGACGCTTCTGATTTCAGCTGCACCCGATGAACGCATGAGCGCTGAAACGCGAAAACCCTGGCTCGGCATCGAGCGGTTGATGCAGCGCTCAACACTGGTGAGTTTTAAATATGTCCCGACCACGGATGCCGCGATGCTCCGCTGGTATAAGCTGTTGCAATGGCGGGAGGCGTTTTTCGCCGGGTCCTGTGAAGCTTACGAGGACATTACCGTCGACTATCTGATCATCGCAGGATCAGAGACGGTCGAATATGTTGAAGACTGCAGCGTCACCGTTTGGAATGAAGGTGACTATTTCGTGCAGAAAGTCACCGACCTAAGACCGCAATAGCATGCCCCAAACCGGCACCTATTTAGTGCGTCCAAGGCTGCTTTCGATTGGCCGCGAAATTCTCAGAATAGGACTTCACTAAACGCTTCACTTGGCGAGGTTCCTCGACTGTAAACGTGAGCCCCTCGCGCTTCGCGTAAGCGATCGCTTGTTCGCGGCTGTCAAAGTGCAGACGGACTTGACCGGTCGTGTCGTCGATACTGGTCCAGCCCATAACAGGATCGCTGGAGCGTTTGCCGCCAGAGATGAACTCTAGGACCCAATCCTTGGTTTTGCCGCGGCCGGACTGCATCGCTGTCTTCGCTGGCTTATAGATACGGGCATCCATGTGAGACCATCTCCTTGAGAAGAAACTGGTCGGAGCGATAGGATTCGAACCTACGACCCTCTGGTCCCAAACCAGATGCGCTACCAGACTGCGCCACGCTCCGGCCTGCCGGTATAACGGCGAAAATTGCGGTTTCAAGCGGTTTTTTCACGTCTCAATGCGATCGATTGCAATGGCCGTTGGAGCAAAGGATTTATCGCGTCTTTCGCCGGGTTTAGAGGCGAAAATGGGAAAATCCGACATAAGTCTTGGTGAGGGACCGGCCGGTGGTTGTGTGGCGAAGCACGCCTGTATTCTCGACAATGCGTGAGGGTCGCGCTAATCAAGGAGAACTAGGGGACTCTTTAATCGGAGTCGGTCCTTGTTGTTTTCTCAGAACATAATCCATAAATCCGGCGCCAATTAGCACGACCATGTCGTTGCTATTCACGCTCGCGGCGTTCCTATTTGCGCTGTTCATGAGGTTCGGCGCCTGTATTGAAATCGCTGGATGGCTCAAAATCCTTTGGAAGAGTGATCAAGAGACGCGCATTAAGGCTGCCATCCTAGTCTTCGGAGGTCTCGAACTGGCGTACTTTTTGGTCGCAATCTGGGTGATCGAACCCGGAAGGTCTTTCACCATGCCTTTCAGACCCAGAGGGTTTCTCGGCATCAGCCTCTCAATTTTGAGCTCCCTTATCATCTGGGTGGGAATATCAGCCCTTGCTCGCCACGAAGCGAAAAAAGCCGCCAAACGAACCATCGAGACTTTTGAGTAAGCGAGCACACGTCTCTGCGAGGCGACCCACCCTCCGACCAATCGCGAGGTGCGGTGGCGCGAGGAAACCGGTCGTATCAACCGCGGTTTTGCCGTCTTCGCAGCGTCCGGAAGGTCGCATCCGCCCGCGCCGCGAGTTTCTCGCCATTGATCAATAGATCGGCACTCACATGGACCAAATCATGGTCATAGCTTTGCACGCTCGGGCGCGCTTCTAGCCAATTGTGCAAACGCACGGTTTCGAGAAAGTGCAGCGTCAGTTTGAGCGTCACCGATGGACGCCCCGTTTCTGCCCAAACCGCCATTGCCAGCGACCGATCCGCGAAGGCGCTCGCCATCCCGCCGTGCAAGAACCCCATACTATTACAGTGTCGATCGAGGACGAACAGTCCGCTTCGGACATCGCCCTCCGCTCTCGCCTCATAAACCGGGCCATTGTGATTGGAAAACGCGCCGCGTGACTTTGATAGCGCAAAGCCATCCGGCACGATCAAGTGCGCGGGGAGGTCTTCTTCGCGCATACGGCTCTACTCAGGGGCGTCGGTTTCGACGTTTCCGAATAATGTATGCTGAACCGTATCGCCCGGCAGAATGCCGAGTTCGGCGGCCTGACCACCATTAATTTCGAGCACAGCACGGACAGGAACGCCCGGTGAGATCGTGCGCAGAGATCCCGGCACCGTGTTGCGCGCAATCATTTCAATCACGCCCTCTTCCGAAATGAAGAGCATATCCAAGGGGATGAGCGTGTTCTTCATGAACATGGCCGGCTCACGCGGCGGATCGAAATCAAACAGCATGCCTTTATCGGCATCCAAGCTTTCGCGCTCCATCAGACCAAAACTGATCTCATCACGATCATCTGCGACTTCAACGGTAAATGCATGGCTGGCATCCGCGCCGACAATCGTCAGCGGTGTGACGTCCATTGGATCCGCGGCGGCGGACAGCGAAATCGCCAATAATCCGGCGAGCGAGCAAAGAAGAGTGCGTGTCATGCTGCGATGTGTAAACGCGCGAACCGCGCCGGGCAAGCAACAGGCTCAGGCTGCGTCGCTATTTTTTGACGACGATGACGTTTTCGCCCTTTTGGCCTCGTCCGGCAACAATATCCAGTTCGGTACCTGGCTCGAGCGTGTCGAGCCCGGCTTTGCGAAGCACCGAGATATGGACAAAAATATCAGCCGCATCATTCGGACGATTGACGAACCCAAAGCCTTGCGCGGCATTGAACCATTTGACGATAACGCGTTCAAAAACAATCGCTTCGCCTTGATCTTTCATGACGGAAGCCTTCGGACGATCCATCTCCACAATGTGGAGGACCTGCCAACCGCGGTCCCGCTGGACAGCATCACACACGATCCGAGCGCCTTCATCCGCGGCGCTCTCGCCAAACGTGCGCAGGCAAGAGACATGCAGCATCACATCCTGGTTGAGAACGATGCCCTCAACCGATTCTGGAACCACAAATCCGTAGCCTTTGACCGTATCAAACCATTTGACACGACCGACCAGGCGTACCCCCGCCTCTTCGCTCAATTTCGATACCTGTTCAGCCAATTCACCCATGGGCCCGCCCCCAATTAACCATAGTGTTAGCGAGTGCGATCCGCTCTGTCACGCGGCTTTCATCAGAGAACAGATAGAATTTCAATCCCTCGTGGTAAAAGAAGCACGATGAAAGGTGAGATTGAACGAGTCTTAGACATTGATTGTCCGATACTCTCATGAATATTGTCTGAGCATGTCAGAGGATCTCGAATATCTCTTCCATGTGCACAAAACTGTGCCGCTCTGGCGCTTGGTAATCCGTAAATCGAAGGGATTTCCACCCGAGACAACGGCCGACGAATGGCGATTTACCCGCGCCCGCACAGCTGATGACACCAATGTTGAAGTGCGAGAAATGATCGAAGCGGACGGCTACAGTCTGTTCAAAGTCGGTGGCACATTTGCGGATGTCGAACGTGATCGTGATCAGGGCACCGAATAGGCCCTACCTCACAACTCTCAATGTCGAGAAGAAAAGTGGCACTCCCTAGGGGAATCGAACCCCTCTTTCCAGGTTGAAAACCTGGCGTCCTAACCGATAGACGAAGGGAGCGCGCGGTTCGAGAGGCGGATATATACACACGCGTTTGCCCTTGCAACCTTCTTTGACTGCGGCGGAGACATTTTTACAGCGTCTTCGCGGTAGATCGTTCAAAAATATCTGTCATAGGGGGTCAATCCGCCGCGTTTCTCCTAAGAAAACAGACCGCTCCCCTTGCCAGATCAGGCCGCGAGCCTGACACTCTCAATATGGAAATAGATATTGCAAATACAGACTTGGTGCGCGCCAGGTCCAAAGATTGGAGATTGGTTGCAGATATCACCGCAGACGCCTTCGCCAACGATCCCGTCAATCAATACATCTTTGGAAAATTTGCTTCGATCCGGTCCATGTTTCGAGTCATGGCGCGCAACATGTATTTGCCCGCAGGCAAGTGTTACCTTCACGAGGCGGGCGGCGCGACCATGTGGATGCCGCCAGGCGTCAATGCCGCGCCAAGCCAATTCGGCCTTCTCTCCTTTGCCCTTGGACAAGTGCGGCACGGTACGCCAAGCGCCATCAAACGAGGCATGGCGCTCAGTGAGCTGATGCAGGACTGGCACCCTAAGGACCCGCACTATTATCTCTTCACCATCGGAACCACCCAAGGTGCTCGCGGAAAGGGTGTCGGCAAAGCCTTGTTGGCGCCGGTCTTGGCGGCCTGCGATCAAAACGGCATGCCGGTCTACTTAGAGAACTCCAATCCAACCAATTCCGGCTTCTATGCCGCGCATGGCTTTGAGCGGATGGGAGTGTTCAATATTGATGGCGAAGGCAGTCCCGTAATGGAACCGATGTGGCGGGAACCGAAAACTCGCTAGCCTCGGCTTAGCGAATAGTTCGGCGCCTCACGCGTCATTTGTACATCATGCACATGGCTCTCATGCAGACCCGCGCCGGTGATCTGGACGAACTCCGCGCGTTTGTGCAGCTCGGCCATAGTTGGCGCGCCGACATAGCCCATCGCTGCGCGCAGTCCGCCAACCATTTGGTGGACAATCGGGCCGATCGGGCCTTTGAAGGGGACCTGCCCTTCAATGCCTTCCGGGACCAATTTGTCGCTGGCGGCATCTTTTTGGAAATAGCGATCTGCAGACCCGCGCGCCATCGCGCCGAGGCTGCCCATGCCGCGATAGGCTTTGTACGATCGGCCTTGGTATAAGAAGACCTCGCCTGGAGCTTCTTCGGTGCCAGCGAACATCGATCCCATCATCGCCGTCGACGCGCCGGCAGCCAACGCTTTGGCAAAGTCACCAGAGAATTTAATCCCACCATCTGCAATGATTGGGGTTCCCGAGACTTGTGCAGCCTTTGCGCAGTCTTCAATGGCGGTGAGCTGCGGCACACCCACCCCGGCAACAATCCGGGTTGTGCAAATCGAGCCAGGCCCAATGCCGACTTTCACCGCATCAGCGCCCGCATCGATCAAAGCTTTGGTCGCATCACCGGTGGCAACATTGCCAGCAATGATTTGGACCGCGTTCGAAATCTTTTTCGCGCGCGACACGGCTTCGCCAACGGCTTTCGAATGGCCGTGCGCAGTATCGATGATGACGGCATCGGCGCCGGCCTCAATCAATGCTTGCGTACGTTCGAACCCAGCATCGCCCACCGTCGACGCGGCTGCGACGCGCAAGCGCCCGCCATCATCTTTCGCGGCGTTTGGATTGACCGCGGCTTTGTCCATATCTTTGACCGTGAGCAGCCCGATACAGTTGCCGCCCGCATCAACAATGACCAATCGCTCGATACGATGCTTATGTAGCAGTGTTCGCGCATCTTCGATTGGCACATCCATAGTTACCGTCACAACGTCGCGCGTCATCAAGCTACCGACCTGTTGGTTCAGGTCGGGCGCAAAGCGCATATCGCGATTGGTGATGATGCCGACCAATTTGCCATGCTCGACCACGGGAATACCGGAAAATCCTGTTTGCTCTTTCAGGGCTTTCAATTCGGCCAAGCTCGCGGTCGGCGCGATGGTCACAGGGTTCATCACCACACCGCTTTCGAACTTCTTCACTTGGGTGACTTGCGCGGCTTGTTCTTCGATCGAGAAGTTACGGTGAATGACACCGATGCCGCCCGCTTGCGCCATGGCAATCGCGAGCCGTGCCTCTGTCACCGTATCCATCGCCGCAGAAATCAGCGGGATGTTGAGCCCAATACTCTTCGTCAATTGCGTTGAAACGTCGACTTCAGACGGTGTGACCTCACTTGCGCCGGGCTGCAGAAGCACGTCGTCAAAGGTGATGGCTTGGCGGATATTCATGTGGGGAGCTCCCTTTTTGGCTCCCTAATTGAGTCACTCGCGAAGGGCAAGTCCCGATTGTGCGACGGATTTGAGACTAGCGATCCTAAGCTAAGCGTCGGATGGGTCTGGCTGTCCTGGGACTTCATCAGCTTGATCGGCCGGGCGGCCCGGAATGGCATACCCACCCTTCAGCCAACGGGACAGATCGACATCGGCGCATCGCTTTGAGCAGAACGGCTTGAAGTCAGGACTTACGGGCCGGATTTCACAGACGGGGCAAATTCTTTTGCTCATGCGATCAACACCTCATTCTTTTCATTTACACTTTCGATGACGCAGACCCGTCCAGAAAAATGCTGATGGAGCGCCATATCAGATTCGGCTTTACGATTCTGATAGGCCTGCATCACTGCGCGGGATAGAGACAATTTGAAGAACTTACTGGGCGATGCGCCCGCCTCGCGCTGCACGCGGCGCATCATATCCAACAGATCCGTCTCGCCGGGAGAGCCCGAAATGACCTCGTCTATGGGACGATAGCGCCATGGCAATGAACCTTCCAGCAGTCCAAGCTGGGACGGTTTCAGGACCCGAACACCGGGCAATCCGCAGGCCTCAAACGCCGCACGTCCGGCAGCATGCACGCGCTCAGCAGCGTCAGCATTAATTGGCGATACGCAGTCCAAAACGAACAAGCCGCCAAGGCCGCGTAGCCCAATTTGTCGAGCTGCTTCTGCAACCGCCGTTCGGTTGAGATGCAGCGCTCGTGCCCCCGCACTGCCTTTGCCGATGCGCCCGGCACTATCAACATCCATGACCGTCATCGCGCGCGTGCGTTCAATGTGCAGCTGGCCGCCGCCGGGCAAGGTGACAGAACCTGCCAGCGCGTCTTCAAAAGCTATGCCGACTTGCTCTGGGTTTTCCTCGAGCGGCACATCTGGCGCCGACCCGAGCTCAGTTTTCCAGCTCTGATAAGCATCAAAGTCATCAACAATTTCATCGGTGAGGCTGACCCGCGCAAGCTTATCCTGTCGCGCTTCGCTTTGAACTTGAACCGATACCGCTTGGCCCTCCGTCACACCTTCGCGCGACTTCAAGCGTAAGAAGACTTCTTCGCCGGTGGAAAGCTCGCAAAACGCGCCGCGCAATGTGTCAACGAAACTACGAAGGCGCGCTTGATAACGCGCGCCATAGCGAGCCGGCTCGCCAGCGCCCGCCCATCGCTGCGAAAACAGTCGAACAGCTTGACCCTCATCGTTGAATGCGACTGCACGAAACTCACCAGGAGACGTCTCTGTCGCAAGCTTCGCAACCTGCAAAGACGTCATTCGTCCTGACACGCGCGAACGCCCAGCACCGGAAGTTTGGTGAGCCAGCCCTCACCATCAATCAATGTCAGCAGCCCGTTCTCAATCCGCTGTCCGCCCTGCAGCATCTCGCCTGGCTCTAATGACAAAATGACTTGCCGATTGTCGCGGCTGGCAAAATCGAGGCGCGTGTTGAACTGCCCGAAAATATCCCCGCCTGCCCCGATCTGTGTCAGAGCCAATGGCGTATCATCCTGCGCAAACAAGGCTTGTCCGCTGAGCGCTTTGGAGAAGAAAATAAATTTGGTCGTGTCGGTCTTGCTCCACAAGAATAATCCACACTCACCGACGTCCAAAACTTGAGGGCCAAGTGCGGACGACGGGACGCTGTTGATCGCAGGCTGAAGATTCAACATCATTTGGCGTGGGTCTTCTGCAGCGCGCGGAGATGAGCTGCATCCGGCCAAGGCAATCGCTGCACTGAAGATAATCAAACTGAAACGTCTCATGATTAGGGTCCTACGCTCCGAGATTGCCGATATACGAATTCACCATTTTCGCGCGCGAATCCAATTTGCGTCAACGCAATGATGATTTGCGCGTCCTGAGTTTGAACGCGGGTCGCGAACTCACCTTGCCCCGTGAGCGCTGCACGCGCATCTATGATGACGCGGTCATTGGTTTGCGACGACCCCTCCAGGGCCAGCACAAAGGCGCCATTGTCACAACTGATCGGGCCTTCGACCGTGCCGAACTGACGCCCATACTGCGCCGCTAGAGTTGAAAGAACATTGGTCGACATTTGACCCGTCGCGGACTCGCAGCCAGTACGCGTTAGTTTAAAACCGCCGCCATCCACATCCAATTGTCCGCCCATGGCGCGCACGGCTGGGTCAAGCCCTTCCAGCGCCCCGATTTCTTGGCGCATGCGGACATCCTTTGCGGTCAGGGCGCTGCGCGAGATGGTCAGCACGGCGGTGCCCTGCCCCCCTGCGCCGCCCCATTGAACATCATAGGAGGGGCGAAGAGAAAGCAAGGAGGCTGGCTGGAGTTCCAAATTCACATCACCAATCGGCTGCGTTCCCACATACAGTCCGCTGATCCGCCCTTTCAGCAGGGTACCATCCACTTTCGCCCAACCCACGCCAAGACCGGCAACCCCTGACTGCCCGAGGATAAAACCCAGCGGCGTATAAGCGAATGCCGCGGCAATCAGAACCACAACGAAGATGATGAGTAAAAGCAAGCGCCGCATTAAAGTCCTCCTGCGACCAGGTCGACCGTTACGCGAACCAAACCGCCACCAGCTTGTTCCATATTAAATCGCGTCACTTGCGCCGAATGTTTGGCCTGGATGTCTTCTAACCACAAAAACACCATTCTCGGGTCTGAATTTTCGAACACCAAACGCACGCTGGTCTCGTCATTGCCTTGAAGCCGTGCGATGGCCAGTCCGATATCGCCTGCCGCCCCTGTAACTGCCGCTTTGAAGTCTTCGATGTTTGCCGCTGTCGCTGCGAGATTGGTCGCGCTCGCGGCCCCTTGCGCACGTTTGAGAATGTAATTCTCTTGGATCCGGGCCAGAATGCGGTCCGCGTCATCTAAGTTGGCCTGCGCCTCGGCCCGCGCGCTCATCGTGGGGACGAAGACAAATTGCCAGAGTACAATCACCACTGTGAGTATAACCGCGATGCCGATCAATCCTTGCTCGCGCGCGGCGAGACCTTGCCACCAAGTCTTCATGACGCAGCCTCCAAAGTCAGATCGCCCACGACTTTTGAGCCGCTTTGGCGCGCATCCCCTGAGCGGGCGCTAAGCCCGCCGCCATTTAGAATGGCGGTCAGACGATCGACATCGGCGAAGCTCTGGAAGGCCACGGATGCTGTCATCTGGCGGCGCACACGATCATAGCGGATGGTGCGCAGCTCACTGCCTTCGACTTGCCCGAGCGCATCATACAGCGCCGCCGTCGCATCGAGCAAACTCACGAAGCCTTGTGTACTATCACCACCGGATCCTCGCGCGGCCGCTAATGCCTGCTGCACGTCACCATTCAATTCTGGCCATCCCACCCGCGCGAACTCTTCGCTGAGGATTTCAAGCGCTGTCGCGCGACTGTTCATCGCATTGGTTTCGAGCACGACTGAAGCGAACCACCCGATCGCAGCAACCGCGGCTAAAACCCCCGCGAACTTCCATTGTCCGAAACCCGACATATCCACTTGCCGCCGCGCTTCGAATGCGCCTTGCCGAAGGCTTATGTGCGCGCGTCCCTCTTCGGCCCATGTGGCGAGCTGGACGACCATCGCTTCGAGCGATCCCATGCCAGCGCCTTGCGCATCGCGACCAATGGCTCTTGCGACTTGTGCCCCATGAATTTCGATCTCGGGGTGTGGCTTCGTAATCCCAATCAGGACATCTCGGCCCAGAGACGGATCGAGCGTGAACCCGCGGCCGCCTAATCGGCCGAGCACCAATCCTGGCGCTTCATAAAGTATATCGTCTTGCGGCAGCAGACTGTGCGCGGCGACCAAATCGGCTTCGTCAAAACCTTGCTCAGAAAGCGATTGGATCAATTGCGTCATGGCTTGCGCTGAAACGACGTTAATCTCCCGCGGCGCGGCCAGATTATCCTTATCGGCCTCCGCGAGGGCGACATGACTGTCCTCCACCGTCTCAGCGAGATCATCCTCAACGGCAAATGGCGCAGCGCGGCGGGCTTCTTTATCATTGCGCGCGGGTATAGCGGCGCTGAGCCCTAATACGTCGAGACCATTTAGAAAGACCGTGAGATTGCGACCGCGCGGTTCGATGCCTCGGCGATCCTCTGATATATGCCAATCCCCCGCCCTTGGGCGGGCGATCAATAAGTCGCCATCCGGCTTGAGAAGCGCATAGATACGGGCCACTAGCCAATTCTCTCCCGGCGCAGAGTCCGGATCGGACGGCCCGGTACAGTTTCGAATAGATAACGCATCGTCATATCGTGTCCGCGATAAGACACATTGGCCGAAACTTCCACCAAACTTGACACCACACCGAGGCGGTCCGTCTGAATACTTGATGGGTCGATCCGTTCCACAGCGGGGTCCTCCAACAGGCTCTCAACGTCAGGCCACCCCCCTTGTGGGCGATTCGCGATAACACCGCGAATATCATCAAGCGACAAAGCGGTGCCAAGCGCCGCTTGCAGCAAGGGCGCATGGTCTTCGGTCAGTGTGTTGATGTTCATCTGCGGTCTTTGCAAGTTCATCCCGCTCGGGAGCGCGCAGACTAGCGGGGCAATCTGCAGCAAAATATCAGGTGAATAGCCGCGTATAGCCCGCAATTCATCGAGGCTCGCAAGCTTTTGTCCTGACGTTCGATAAGACGGAGTCTCGCTCAGATAATAAGAGTCTTCAGCTCCGCCGCTTCCCGGGACTGAATTGTCATCCATCCAATCGGTCAACGAGGAGACCAACCCCACCAGATCAGCCGTGTAGCCATCTTCGATCGCGGCCTCCAATAGCGATTGGTAGACACGTTGCGCCGCCGTATCGGCGACGAGCCGACCATTCTCGCCCTGGGTGGCGAGCGTGTTGAGATCAAAGCAATTTGTGGCATCTCGCGCTGTGACGGTGAAAACCCCGGCTTCTACAGGAATGACTTGTGGTTCGCCCAATCCGGGCATCTCTGCGAAAAGCTTATTCTCAAGCGGTCCCAACACTTCGGTCATTCGCGCTTTCGCGACTTCCTCTGCTGAAACGGCATAGAGCGTGAGTTGCGCCTGGGCTTCGAGCGAACGAGAGCGCTGCGTCGCGTCCGTCACGGCCGCGGTAATCGCAAGGGCTGCCACGCTCATCGCCGCAACGATCATAAGCACGGTCAAAAGTGCCGCTCCACGTTCTGACTCCCGCCGCCGCATTAGCTTCGCCCTCCCGTCAAAGCAGCAAGAGACAAGCTTGTGCCATTTTCGAAGAAGAGCTCCATTTCAATCATATCCGGCAGAACCGACGATGTGATCTGGCTGTCGCCAATCCAAAAGTCTGATCGCTGATCGCCGCGGACGAAGCCAAGCTCTATCCGCGAAATTCCGTCCAACAGCACGCGCGAAGAGACGGGCGTTCCATTCGTCGCGTCGGGCCGGAGCGCCGCTTCGCGCACCAGCACACCGCTGCGCAAAAAATACTCAACCGATTGCAAATTACTGCGCGGCTCAATACTGCCCGGGTTGATCCAACCGCTGCGCACGAAGCGCAGGAACGGCGCTTCCCCGCGCGGGGATTCGCCATAGAGGTTGCCCGGCAGAGAAAAACCGTCGGCGGGCTTGATCGTCCGCGCGCTCAATGCCGCGATGTCTTGACGGATTAAAGCTTGCGCGATGTCGAGCTTACGTGCCTCCGCTTCTTGCTGGCGCACCTGTTGGCTTGCCGAGGTGGCGCTAATCAGAAGCGCGGCGCCTGCGGATGAGACAATGGCAAGGATAAACAAAGCCACCAGCGTCTCGACCAGCGTAAACCCACGTTGAAGATGATCGGCGCGCGTCATGGCTCACCTTCATCTGGCGGCGAGACATCGAGTGAGCCTGGCAAGGTCTGTGGGATGTATTTTAGACTGATCAAGCTTGCCAAGACCTGCTCGCTTTCCGCGGGTCTGACCTCGACTCTCAGATTTTGCAATTGTCCCACTTGGGCCGCGTTCGCTGTGCGAACCCAATTGTAAGTGCGACCCATTTGGACTTCTTGTCCGGCGGAAATGCCTTCATCGATTACCGTTCGAGTGGCCATAGAGCGCGCCATGACATTCTCCGCCACGGTGCGCGCTAGCAAGCGAGACTCCAAACTTTGAGCATTACGGCTCGCATCGGTCGTGACTTGCATCAAGGGTATGGCCGCGAGGGCTAAGATGCCCATTGCGGCGACGGTTTCGACCAGGCTAAAGCCTGCCTCAGAAGGGCGTTTAGCGTTCGACAAGCCGCACCTCCCCGGTCTCTTCCAGCGAGATATCGATCCGCACGCCCCGCCCGCGCAGTTGAAACTGCATCGGCTGCACAATCCCGGTTGGATCAAAAATCAATGTGGGCCAGCCTAAGGGTGCGGGTCGCGGGTCTCCTTGCAACGAAATGTCCATGCCCCGGGGCAAGACCACTGCCCCGCGCTGCGGACGCCACAAGTCTTGCCGCCATTGGACCAGGCCGTAGCCTTGTTCCGTCAATTGCAATCCGACGGGCTGACCTGCCATGATGGCTTGATCTTGGGCCTCTCGCAAAACCCGCGCAAAGGCTTGCGCGCTCGCTTGCTCTTCGGTTGGACGTTCGGGCAGTGTGAGAGTCACGAGGCCCGCGGTCAAACCAATGATGAAGAGCACCGCCATGACTTCGACCAAAGTCATGCCCGCTTGGGAAGAGAGCCGGTTTTTGCGTTTCACCAGAGGACGCCTTTGTCTCAGGCCTTAAATATCCCAGACGCTGATATCGGCATTGTCTTCTTCGCCGCCTTCGCGCCCATCTGCGCCGAGCGAGTAAAGATTGTAGGGTCGATTGTCGTCGCCGGGCACTTCATAAACATAAGGCCGTCCCCACGGATCATTGGGGAGTTTCTGAATGTATCCACCTGGGCGGTAACGATTGCCATCAGGCGCGTTGTCAGGCTTGGTGACCAAAGCTTCTAAGCCTTGTTGCTGCGTCGGGAAGGTGAACATGTCACCACTATAAGACTGAAGCGCCCCAGAGAGCCGCGTAATATCCGTCGCCGCTTTGGTGGTCCGGCCCTGGCTCATCGCGCCAGTAACGTTGATCAACACAACGGTCGACAATAGGCCAATAATGAATACCACGACCATGATCTCCGTCAGAGTAAAACCACGTTGGCGGTTGAGTTTACGTTTGCGCTTATCGGTCATTGCACAATCTCCTTAGGCACCGATTGCCATCGTATTGAGCTGCAGAATGGGCAGCATGATGGCCAATACAATTAAGGCCACAACCCCGGCCAGCATAACAATCAGTAATGGCTCTAACAGGCCGAGTGCTACTGTTGCGTTACTATCTAGCTCTTCTTCCATATAGTCGGCCGCGCGCCCCATCATCGCGGGCAGATCACCACCGCGCTCACCGCTTGCGACCATGTGAACGAGCATCGGCGGAAACACACCCGTGGCGCGCATCGCGCGATTGAGCGGCTGACCTTCTTCGACCTGACGGCGTACCGCATTCGAAGCTTGCCGGAACACTTCGTTTCCGACGGAGCCGCGCGCGGCAACAAGCGCATCCGGCACGGTCGCACCGCTGCCAGAAAGAGTCGCAAACGTCCGGGCGAATTGAGCCGCATTGGCGCTTTTGATGACTTTGCCAAGCAAAGGCAGACGGAGCACGATCCGGTCCCAACCTAGCTTTACCGCGGGCGTTCGAAACACCCCGCGCAGCAACCAAGCGCCACCTGCGAGCAATGGCACGACGAGCAGCCCCCACCCGCGCATGAAGTCCGAAACTCCGATCACCGCGTTGGTTAGGGGTGGCAAATCCTGTCCCAATGTCTCAAACTGTTCGATCACTGCGGGCACGACGAAGATCAGCAGTAGGACCACCACAATCATTGCGACCAGCGATAAGACCATTGGATAGATAAGCGCTGAAAGCAGCTTGTTTCGGAGCTTTCTCGATTTTTCTAAGTGGGTCGCCAGGCGATCCATGACGTCGCCTAATCGTCCAGATGACTGTCCGGCGGAGACCACGGCACGATAATATGGGGGGAAGGCTTTTGAAGACTGGCTGAGCGCTTCAGAGAAGGAATAGCCTTCTTGAACGCCGCCGCGCACGCCCATCAGCACGCGTCGCGTGCCGGGCTTCTCAGCTTCGCCGGCAATCGCGCCAAGAGCTTCTTCCACGGTTGCGCCGGACTTGATCAACATCGCCAATTGGCGGGTCGTGAGTACCAGATCATTGCCAGAAAGCGATCCTCCGCCCACGGCTTTCGCCGCTGACTTTTGCCGCGCTTCTTTGACATCCAGGGGCGACAATTGCCTCAGACGGAGTTCTTTGCGCGCGGAGCGCGCGGAATCAGCTGTGATTACGCCGGTGGCGCGTTTCCCGTCTGCGCCAATTGCAACATAGTCGAATACGGCCACAGCTACTGCTCCTCCTCACGGCGGCAGACCCGAAGCACCTCCTCGACGCTCGTTTGACCGGTTTTCACATAACGTGACGCATTGCGGAACAGATTGTCAAAACGACTGAGCGCCATGTCTTGGATGGCGTCTTCTGACCCATCAGCCCGGATCAGGTCTCGCAGAGCTGAGTCCACGGTGATCAATTCATACACGCCAAGACGGCCTGCATAGCCGCTATTGCCACAAGCCATACAGCCGACAGGGCGCCAAAGCTGCGGGGCTTCTTCCGCGGTTAGCCCGAACATCGCCCGCTCTTCTGGCGTCGACTCATGCGGTTGGCGGCAATGCTCGCAAAGCTTGCGAACGAGCCGCTGGGCAATCACCGCCTTCAGTGTCGCGGCGATCACGTAAGGCTCAATCCCCATATCGCGCAGACGCTGGATCGCGCCCGCCGCGCTATTCGTGTGCACCGTCGAAAGGACGGGACGCCCCGTCGAGGCAAATTCAAACGCCACTTTCGCGGTTTCTAAATCACGGATCTCACCGACCATCACCACGTCTGGGTCATGACGCAGAATCGCGCGCAACGTCGCCGCAAAGGTCAGGCCCACCTTGTGATGCATTTGCGTCTGCGAAATGCCTTCAAGACCGTATTCGATCGGGTCTTCGAGCGTCATCACATTGCGCTCGCCATTGTTCAAAACGGCTAGCGCAGAATAGAGCGTGGTCGTCTTACCAGAACCCGTCGGCCCTGTGACGAGCGTGATCCCATTCGGCTGCGCAAGAATCTCGCGGAACCGGTTCAAGGTGGTTTCGTCCATGCCGAGCTCATCGAGCCCGAGCAAAGCGTTGCGCGTATCGAGCAAG
>JBCBBY010000080.1:0-16309 GCA_038531195.1 Pseudomonadota bacterium | reverse complement strand
TGGACCATTCACGCATGGCTCCGCAGTTCACACTGACATTATGAAAACGCAGGCGCTAAAGCAGGCATTGGATAAGCACAAATTTGATGCCGCCTTCGGTGGTGCACGCCGCGACGAAGAAAAGTCGCGAGCGAAAGAACGCATTTTTAGCTTTCGCTCAGAGCAGCACCGATGGGATGCAAAAAATCAACGACCAGAACTTTGGAACATTTACAACACGCGTGTTCGTAAGGGCGAAAGCATGCGCGTCTTCCCGCTTTCAAACTGGACCGAACTCGATATCTGGCAGTACATTTACAAAGAGAATATTCAGATCCCCGATCTCTATCTCTCGAAGAAACGCCCAGTGGTCGAAAAAGATGGTGTCTTGATCATGGTTGATGATGACCGGATGCCTATCGAGCCTGGCGATGTTGTTGAAGAGAAAATGGTGCGGTTCAGAACGCTTGGGTGTTACCCATTGACGGGCGCTGTTGAGTCCGAAGCGACCACGCTTCCAGATGTAATTCAAGAAATGCTTTTGACGACCACGTCAGAGCGCCAAGGCCGAGTGATCGACTCAGATGCTGGCGCGTCTATGGAGCAAAAGAAACAAGAGGGATATTTCTAATGTCTCACCAAGACGAATTGATTGCGACCGATATCCTTGGTTATCTCGAAGCCCAAGAGCATAAGAGCTTCCTACGTTTCATTACCTGCGGCTCTGTTGATGACGGTAAGTCCACTCTCATTGGCCGGCTGCTTTATGACTCTAAGCTGATCTATGAGGATCAGCTGGCTACCATTGAGAAAGATAGTAAAAAATCGGGCACACAGGGTGACAAGATTGACCTGGCCCTGCTGGTTGATGGTCTGGCAGCGGAGCGTGAACAGGGTATCACGATTGATGTCGCGTACCGTTTCTTCTCGACTGATAAGCGCAAGTTCATCGTTGCTGACACACCGGGTCATGTTCAGTACACGCGCAACATGGCGACTGGTGCATCTACAGCGGATGTTGCGGTCTTGCTGATCGATGCGCGCTATGGGGTCCAAGAACAGACCCGGAGACATGCCTACATCGTTTCTTTGTTAGGCGTTCGCAATGTCGTCGTGGCCGTCAACAAGATGGACTTAAAGGATTTCAGTCAATCTGTGTTCAATGACATCGAAGTTGATTTCCGCGCTTTCGCGGAGCCGCTTGGCTTCGACGAAATCACTTGTATCCCAATGTCTGCTTTGGATGGCGACAATGTGACGAGCAAGTCAGACCGCACCAAATGGTACAAGGGGCCGGCTTTATTGTCGTTCTTGGAAAACGTTGAAGTTGACAAAAACTCACTCGACCAGCCGTTCCGCTTGCCGGTTCAATGGGTCAACCGACCCAATCTCGACTTCCGCGGTTTCTCCGGAACAATCGCGTCTGGCCAGGTCGCTGTCGGAGATCCGATCATCGTCACGCCATCTGGAAAACGATCCACTGTGAAAGAAATTGTCACGTTCGATGGGAAGCTTAAAACAGCGATGGAAGGCATGGCTGTCACGATCGCTCTCGAAGACGAGATCGATATTTCTCATGGTGACTTTATTTGTCACAAGGATCATCCAGCGGATCAGTCTGACCAGTTTCAAGCGCATGTGCTTTGGATGTCGGAAAAGGAATTGTTCCCTGGGCGCCAATATCTATTGAAGACTGGCAACAAAACGGTGCCAGCTAGCGTGACCAATCTGAAGCACAAAGTGGATGTCAATGATCTGACGGAATTGTCAGGTAAGACGTTGGAGCTCAACGAAGTTGGTGTTTGCACACTCTCGCTCGGCGCACCGATTGCTTATGACCCATACGGGGATAATCGTGACACGGGCAGCTTCATTCTTATCGACCGCCAAACCAATGAAACGGTAGGCGTTGGCATGATCGACTTCTCGCTGCGCCGCGCTAAAAACGTGGTTTGGCAAGACTTAGATGTAAGCAAAGAAGCGCGTGCTGAACTAAAGCACCAAAAGCCGGCGCTGCTTTGGTTTACCGGTTTGTCTGGGTCTGGAAAATCGACAATCGCCAATCTGGTGGAGAAAAAACTACTGGATATGGGCCGTCACACTTATACTCTGGATGGGGACAATATTCGCCACGGCCTCAACAATGATCTCGGCTTTACAAAAGCGGACCGGATTGAGAATCTGCGGCGAATTGGCGAAGTGGCCAAACTGATGGTCGATGCGGGACTGATTACCCTTTCGGCATTCATTTCGCCTTACAGAACCGAACGTCAAACGGCTCGAGCGCTCTTCGGCGAGGGTGAGTTTATCGAGATCTACGTGAACACGCCTCTTGAAGTGGCGGAGAAGCGCGACGTGAAAGGTCTCTACGCAAAGGCGCGTCGCGGCGAAATCAAGAACTTCACGGGCATCGACTCCGAGTACCAAGCCCCCCAATCGCCCGAGATCGAAGTCAACACTGTTGAGATGACGGCCGAAGAAGCTGCTGAGTACATTGTCGACTATCTCCGCACCAAAGGACACCTCGAGGCAGCGGGAGCGGCCTAATGGATTATGATGTCTTTAATGGCGATGCGGACGGAATTATCGCTCTGGTGCAATTGCGCCGCGCAGAGCCGCGTCCGGATGCGGAACTTATCACCGGTCGAAAACGCGACATCAATTTACTCGATCGAGTAGAGCCAGCATCGGGTGATCGCATCACCGTTTTGGACATCTCTATGCGGTCCAACATGAAGGACTTGAACCGAATCCTAGAGACAGGCGCGGATGTGTTTTACTGCGATCATCACAATGCTGGTGATATTCCAGATCACCCCAATCTTGAGCCGATCATCGACACGTCTCCTGAGACATGCACAGCTGTGTTGATTGATAACTACTTGAAGGGCGAATATCGCGCCTGGGCGATTGCCGCTGCCTTCGGTGATAATTTTCCCAGCGTGGCTCGTGAACTCTCCGTCGGTCTTTCATTGCCGCTCGAACAGTTGGAGCGGCTCGGAATATTGGTCAACTATAACGGCTATGGTGCCAGTGTCTCAGACCTTCACTTCCACCCCGCCGATCTTTACCGCCATTTGGTAGGATACGATACACCGATGGCTTTTTTGTCTGACGGGCGCGAAATATATCAACAACTTGATGAGGGCTATGAAGCCGACATGGCCGGCGCAAAAGCTGCAAAAGTATTGGATAAAACGGACGCTGGGATCGCCTTAGTTCTGCCTGGTACCCCTAGCTCGCGACGTGTGTCTGGCGTTTATGGAAATGCATTAGCGCAAGAGTATCCTGATCGAGCGCACGCCATCTTAACCGAGCAAGATGGGGGATATTTGGTGAGCGTTCGCGCGCCGTTATCGCGGCGCAGTGGAGCGGATGACCTAGTCCTGCAATTCGAGACTGGAGGCGGGCGCGCTGCGGCAGCGGGGATCAATCACCTGCCTTATGCAGATGCGACTCGATTTGTTGAGGCGTTCAGAGCGGCGTTCTAAGCGACTCGAAAATCCAATCATTGCCTGGGCTCGCTCCCAACACCAGACTACAAAAAGCCAGGGCGGATCGTCCTGGCTTTTCTATTCACAGTACTGGAATTTAGTCGAAACTGGCGCGAAGGTTGATACCAAAATAGCGATCCGCCTCTCGCGGGATCTGATACCGGAATCCATCGCCTGAGAAAGTCGTGACAAAGCTCTCATCCAATAAGTTTTTGCCAACGAAAGCGACCCGATAGGCACCGTCCCCCAAACTGATACCCAGACTTGCATCTAGCAAGTCATAGTCTGGTAGCAAGCTGTTCGGACTGAACGTCCCGTCTGTCCCGGGAAGAAGCGAGTTTTGCTCATCGATATGCGCGAATGAGCCGTTAAAAAAGACGGCTTTGCCATTTGCCAATGGTCTCTCATAATCCCATCCCAGTGTGTAGTTCACGTCTGGCGAGAAAAACAAATCTAAACCCGACCGGGTGGTGCAATTGGCTGGCGCTGTTCCTGTGGTGGGATCGACGGGGCAATTGAATTCTTTGATGGTCGCGTCGTTGAATGCAGCCGAAGCGGTTAGCGTGAGCTCTTCAGTTGGAAACCATTGTAGATCGAGCTCTAACCCTTGAGTTTCGACTGTACCTGCATTGGTCAGGCGCGTGATGGTGACCCCGGTTGAGTTGTCAAAATTATTAGCCTGGAAGCCATCAATCTCTGCAGTGTACAAAGCCGCGTTTAGAAGAATCCGGCCGCCATTGTACTTATAGCCGACCTCAAACGAGTCTGACTCTTCAGGGTCGATGGGCAAGGTGTCATTGGTGCCCATGTTATAGAATGTGTTGAAGCCGGGGCCTTTGTAACCTTGGGCATATGTGAAGTAGACACCGCCCAAATTGTCATCCGATCTCATCATTCCTGCGACATCGGCACGCAAACCAGCTTTGATTGAAAAATTGTCATTCTCTGTGTCGCCGGTGAATCGGTTGTCGAACCCACCCGATGCTTCGCTAAATTGACTGTTCGGTTCTGCAGGACGAACGCCCACTCCTTGCCGACCGAATGGGTCATTGTTGCGACGCACGTAATCGAATGAGATTTCGTCTGATGTGAGGCGTGCACCGAAAATACCGGTCACCCAATCGGTAACGTCGTATTCAGCTTGGCCAAAGATCGCATAGTTGCGGAAATTATTGTCAAAAAAACCGGTCGCCGAGACAAGATCATTTGCGTTGCATGTGAGTCCCGGATTGGCGTCCAAGATCGGTTGGTTCTGGCCACCGTTGTTTTGGCAGCTTGCGAGCCGTGTGAAGTCTGCTTCGACATCTAGATTGAGCACATACGCGCCAATTTGCCAAAAGAGTGGGCTATCTGAATCTGGCGATGACAAGCGCAGCTCTTGCGAGACCTGTTGCCATGTTCGTGTGCCATCATCGTGCAATAGAAATGGAACACCAAAGACCGGCTGATCCGAGCTACCCCCGATCGACGTAAAGTCGCCCTCTCGAATTTCTGTATTTTCCCATCGCCGGTAGGCGGTGATCGAGGTGAAATCTAAGCCTGCGAACGCACTGCTATTAAACTCAACAGAGAAAGCATCGGTCGTGTCGATGGTTTCCGTCGTTAGATCATGATCGACGCGCCGCTGATCAAGGTCGAGATCGGCGACGCCGTTCACGACCCCATTCGAGTCGGGTGCCGCCAGTGATGCCGGGTTGCGCCCACTCGGTAAGACCTCCAAATCCGCGCAGCAATCGTCATCGGCTTCGGTGTGCTCATAAATAAGCTTCAAATCAAAGTCGGCATTCGTAGGTTGATAAAAGAGCACGCCACGCATGCCAAATCGGTCGTAACCATTGACCTTTTCATTGTTAAACACATTGGTGATGTGACCATCGAACGAGGATTTCATCAGTATCAAGCTGCCGCTCAGCTCTTCCGTGAGTGGCCCGGCAATCTTGCCGCGAAGTTTCCATTCGTTGCCTTCAAAGTAGGAAGCATCGACATACCCGTCGAACGTGTCGCCGGGCGATTGCGTTACAATGTTGATGACGCCGGCTTGTGCGTTTTTACCGTACAAAGTGCCTTGTGGTCCGCGAAGGACTTCGATTCGTTCAATGTCATAAAGGTCTGTAAACGCTTGCCCCGAGCGACCGAGGACAACCCCATCCACCACCGTTGACACGGCAGGCTCCGCCGCGAGGGAAAAAGAAACAGTGCCAATGCCGCGGATAGACAGAGCAGAGTTTGCTGAGGTCGAACCTTTGCGGAAGCTCACGGACGGCACCAGTGTTTGGAGGCTCTCGATATTGTTCGAAAATTTGCTCTCAATAACTGAGTTCGACAGCACGCTCACGGCCACCGGAACATCTTGGAGATTTTGATCACGTTTTTGTGCGCTGACCACAACCGTATCTAAAGTTCGCGATGTTTCTTCGATGGAAGATTCGGTGTCTTGGGCGAGTGCGGGCGTAGCAATAAGTCCGCAGACCACGATCGAAGCGACCGTTTCCTTCAATAGGTTTCTCATGAGTTTCTCCCGTACTCTTTTTTGATTTCTATTATCGCTCAATCAGATAAGCGGTTTGGCTACTTAGCGGGGTTCAAGTTCATACGTGCTATTGCATGTTGCCGTCGTAATCGAAGTGCCGGGTTTCTAATTGACCCTATTACATGGATGCAATGAGTGTTCGAATCGACGAGCAGTCACGGTTCCAGTTTCGATCCGCGAGTGAGGAATGACAAGAGAAGTGGCTCGCTTTGACAGATGTGGTGTGAAGGGTGTGCTGTAAACACCACAGCCGAGTGCGGCCCCGGCTTATGTATCACCCAATCAGACGACCTCGCGTAGTGCGTAAAAACATTGGACCCATACGATGATGTTTGCAGCTAAAAGAGCGATATTGGCCAGCATAAAGCCAAGTTCAATCTCGCCATTTGCGAACCCGATGGGGGAGAAGACGAGATACAATCCGACCACGCATGACAATAACGTAAACGCGACAGGCCGAGCGAAACGCCAGGGCGTTAGGTCGACTTTTGCGATCTTGGGGGCAACCCAAGCTGTTTCATGGGGCGCGATCTTGCCCGCGGTCAGCATGATCGCAACCTCCATTACGAACAGGATGGCGTAAAGATGAAGAAAGTGCAGTGTGACGACGTCATCGAAGATAAACTTCAGCAGTCCGTAGGTGATGACATGGAAGACGATAACGATCTTCGCGGCGATTGCCGGCGTCCGCTTCGCAAATAGGCCGACAATCACGATTGCAACGATTGGGATATTGTAAAAGCCAGTAAAAATTCGAATGATCTGCCATAAGCCTTCCGGAGCGAACCATAAAAGCGGCGCGACAAAGAAAGAGAACAGCGCAATGACAACGCTGGCGATCATCGCCACACGAACAGCGGCTTTGTCGGTAAGCGGATGGCGTCGGGTGGGCGCGTAAATGTCCAACGTGAACATCGTCGCGGCGCTATTGAGTAGCGAGTTAAAGGATGAGAACACAGCTCCAAAAAGAACTGCGAGAAAGAAGCCCATCATCCAAAGCGGGAATACGTCTCGGATTAAAGCGGGATAAGCCTCGTCAATGCTGGTCAGCCCAGGTCCATATAGATGGAACGCAATGATGCCGGGGATCATCATGAAAAGTGGGACGAGGATCTTGAAGAAGCCTGACAGCAAGACACCTTTTTGACCCTCGGCGAGATTGCGCGCGGCGAGGGTTCGCTGAATCACGTACTGATTGGTGCACCAATAAAAGAGATTGGCAAAAATCATTCCTGTGAAGATTGTTCCGAACGGAATGGGGTCATCCTGAGCGCCGATGGCATTCAGCTTGTCTGGGTTCGTCTGAAGAACAGTGTTCAACCCGTTGAGAAAGTCGCCGCTGCCGAGCGCAAGCAGACCGAGGAGTGGCGCTGTAACGCCAACGATGAGTAGCCCCACACCGTTGAGCGTGTCTGAAACCGCTACGGCCTTCAGTCCGCCAAAGACGGCGTAAATCGATCCGACAACACCGATGGTGAGAACTGTGACGACAAGTGCTTCAAAGTGCGAAATGTCGAATAACTCGGGAATATCGAACAAACGAATAATCGCGATTGAGCCAGAATAGAGAACAGACGGGATCGTCACGAGCCCGTAGCCCAGCAGAAAGAGAACGACGGAGAGCCGCTGTACATCCCTATCGAACCGGCTGCGCAAGAATTCCGGCAAGGTTGTGAAGGCGCTGGTTAAATAGCGAGGTAAAAATATCAGTGCCATCGCAATAGTGGCGATCGCCGCGGTGACCTCCCACGCCATGCTGGACATGTTGAATCCATACGCGGATCCATTGAGGCCGATAAGCTGCTCAGCAGACAGATTGGTCAGGAGTAAGGAGCCCGCAATAAATACTCCGCCTAAGTTACGCCCAGCCAGAAAATAGCCGTCTTTCGTATTCGTCTCGCCTTTGGTTTGCAGATAGGACCACCAAGCGACGAGCGCCATGAACACCGCACAGCTCACCAATGTGAGAGCGATTTGAAAACTCGACACGAGCGATCTCCTTTTTGCGCGGCGATGTTGCGATAGAGCGTTCACGCAGAACCATGCATTCTTCTAGACGAGTGGCTTATTGCGATACGCGCCATTCGCAAAGACCCAGGCCTGAAGCGAACGATGCCGAGCTTTCAGTGCTTCGCCAAGAGCGAATAGCTGAAGCGCTGAGCCGACCGCCTTTCAGAGTTGGCGTACAAGTGTCACCAAAAGGCTCCAGTCGCATGAGCTTCTAAGCGACTTCTTCCCCCAATGCGGCAGTATAAATCTCGAACCACGTTTGACGGTCCATTTTTACGCGTAAGGCATGAGAGAGTTCAGAGATACGCGTCAGTTTGTTCGTTCCGAGAACAGGAATGATTTTAGCTGGATGCGCTAAGAGCCAGGCAATGGCGATCGCAGCCGAGTCAACTTCGTACCGTTCAGCCACTTCTGAGAGCTTTGAGGTGATGGAGGGATATCCCTTGCCAAAAATGGCGCCGCCCCCAAGCGGTGACCAAGCCATTGGCGAAACGCCATGCTCTTGCAAGAAGGCGAGGTCACCATTGGTGAAGGCATCGTGTGCGACGACGCTCATCTCGATTTGATTGGTCGCGAGCTTTGACTCCATTGCCGATTGTAAAAGTCGCCAGTCCCAAGGGCGGAAATTCGAAACGCCAACGGCTTTGACTTTGCCGCTCTTGATCAGATCGTCCAGGGTTGAACCAGTCTCGACATGATCCATAAATGGATCCGGACGATGGATCAGCAGTAAGTCGATTTGGTCGATATTCATCAATCTCAGAGACTGCTCGACAGACGCTTCAATATGCGCGCGGCTGGTGTCATAATACTTCACCCGAGCATTGGAATGCCGGCCAATTGGCGCGATGATGTCGCATTTGGTGACGATCTCGATCTTCTCGCGAAGCTGGGGCGCAGACCTCAAGCAGTTGCCGAGAATTTCTTCGGCACCATAATCGCCGTAGATGTCGGCCTGATCCATTGTTGTCAGGCCTTGTTCGAGGCAGGCTTCGATTTTTGCTTGGACATGATTTGGCGATCTATCAGTGTCATCGCCGAGGCGCCACATACCATAGACCAGTCGAGATAGTCTGAGGGATGGGGTCAGGCTAATTCGTTCCATTATGTGCGCGCTCCATTGCCGAGAGGCGTATCTGGCACGCTTGTTGGCACTCGACCATACACTTTTGGAAGCGAGCAGGTTTTGAGATCCGGTAAGACCTTGGTGCCGAATGATTTGCATTCATCCAGGTGAGGATAACCTGAGAAGATAAAGGCGCGGATACCCATATTTTGATATATTTCTAATTCACTCAATATTTGGTCGGTCGACCCCACCAAGGCCGCGCCGCAGCCGGAGCGAGCGCGGCCGATGCCAGTCCAGAGATGTGGTTCGACGTAGCCGAATTTGTCCGCCAGTTCGCGTGCTCTTGCTTGATGTGCGACGCCCAGGCTGATGCTGTCATGGGCGCGATCTCGAATGAGCTGCCCGTACTCGTCATCCAGTTTGGAAACGAGGTGCTCCGCGTATTCGCGCGCCTCAACCTCCGTATCGCGAACGATCATGTGGACTCGTAATCCGTAATCGATGACGCGGTTGTATGATGCCGCAACAGCGTTCACAGCTTTCATCCGTTCTGCCAATTGGTCTTTGGTTTCGGGCCACATCAGGTAGACATCGCAGTGACGTCCACATAGCTCTAACGCTGGCGGCGAGTATCCCCCAAAGTAAAGAAGCGGTCCTCCGATTTGATACGGCTTTGCAGGTTCAGTTGTCAGCTTAGAAAATTGATAGATCTCACCGTCATAATTGAATTCATCCCGCGTCCACGCTTGCTTCAAGAGTTCTACCACTTCATGTGATCGGCGGTAGCGATAAGCGCTGTCCGCCACCTCGCCTGGAAAATCAGAACTGATCACATTCAAAGTGAGCCGGCCCTTAAGCATATGATCGAGTGTTGCCACCGTCCGCGCGAGCATAATCGGTTGCATCTCGCCGCAGCGAATAGCCGCGAGCATATTAATCGACTTCGTGAGAGGCGCGCATCCAGCGACAAAGCTCAATGTGTCCTGGCCAACCTGGAAAGATGAGGGGCAGAGGATGTTATTGAATCCCTGCGTTTCGGCTTCGAGCAAAATATCCCGGCAGTGCTCCCAACTTGAACGCAAGGCACCTTCGGGCACCCCGAGAAACTGGTAATCATCGGAACAAAGCGCAGAAAACCAAGACACTTCGACAGCGTCGAGATCGGCTGACTTTACTGGAACGACCGACATCCTCTCCTCCAATATCTTATTTGCTGCATTCATTTCACAGCTTGCCAATTTCGCCAAGCGCCTTGTATCAATATTGTATCAATCAAGGAGGGCGACTTTGATAGTCGAAAAACCAAAGGCTTTGCCCAAGACGATTCAGGTGAGTGAGATGCTCATTAGAGAAATCGCGGCAGGCCGATATCCAGATGGCACGAGGCTGCCGACCGAACGAAACATGGCGGAGCGTTTGGGGATCGCAGTCGGTACGTTACGGCGCGCGTTGGCAATTCTGGAGGAGCGCGGATTGCTGAGGCGTGTGCAGGGCTCAGGTAATTATGTTCAAGTTCAAACTGACGTCCAGAGCGTCTATGAGTTCTTCCGACTGGAACTACTTAATGGTGGAGGTTTACCATCGGCTGAAACATTCGATGTGCGAAGACTCACCAAACCCGCCGCATTGCCAAGTATCGGCCCAGGGCACTTCGCGCATCGCATTCGTCGAATGAGATACCTTGATGATACCCCAGTGGAAGTCGAAGAGATTTGGCTCGATGGTCGCTTCATCGACTCAATTGAGCAAAGCAGTTTGAGCGACTCCCTCTATTACTTCTATAAAGAACAACTGAAAATCGTCATTGCCTCTGTGACGGATACCGTGGGCGTTTCTGCAGTCCCGGATTGGACGCCGATTGGGTTTGGGCTAAGTCGCGGATCGCCTTGCGGATTGGTAGAACGTATCGGCTATGACCAAGGTGGCGAAACCGTCGAGTGCTCGCGCAATTGGTTCAATCACACTGTCTGCCGCTACACCAATAGGCTCGGAAAAAGGCAGGCTTCATGACCACCAAGTATGGGCTCATTGGCTGTGGGATGATGGGCATCGAACATCTGCGCAATATCGCGCTCCTTCAAGGTGCGGAAGTTGCAGCAATTTACGATCCAGATCCGGAACAGATTCAACAAGGGCTCCAAATTGCATCAACAGCAACAGCTGCGAAGTCGCTTGGAGCTTTGCTCCAGATGGAGACAATCGATGCGCTGGTTATTGCAAGTCCCAATCACCTTCACGTTGCTCAACTCCAAGAGATCGCGGCGAACCGGGTTCTGCCAATTCTATGCGAAAAGCCTCTATTCACTGATCCGATGGATGAGGTTGAGATTGCCCGGCTTCAACGCGATTATAAAGCGCCAGTTTGGGTGGCGATGGAGTACCGCTATATGCCACCAATTCAGGCCCTGATCGATCAGGTTGAGATCGTCACCGGCGGTATAAAAATGCTATCCATGCAGGAACACCGCTTTCCGTTTTTAAGCAAAATTGACGATTGGAATCGCTTCAATGCGCAAACAGGCGGAACTTTCGTAGAAAAATGCTGTCACTTTTTTGATCTCATGCGGCTGATCTTGAAAAGTGAGCCAGTACGGGTCAGCGCGTCGGCCAGTCAGTTCGTGAATCATTTGGACGAAGTCTATGATGGCCAAGTTCCGGACATTTGGGATGGCGGTTACGTGATGTTTGACTTCGAGAACGGCGCAAAAGCGATGCTTGAATTGTCAATGTTCGCTGATGGTTCGAAGTGGAATGAGGAAATTCACGCGATTGGACCGAAAGGAAAGATCGCATGCCGAATGCCCGGGCCGCAGCGATTTTGGCCGCGAGACCTCGGCCCATCACCGCAGCCCGAACTCAGCCTGTATCCGCGGCATCCCAAGCGTCCAGAAACCGCGATGATTGAATTAGATGAAACACTTCTGAGAGCGGGTGATCATCACGGGTCAACCTTTTATCAACATGAAAAATTTTTGGCTTTAGTGCGCAATGGTGGCGAGCCTGAAGTGACCCTCGAGGATGGCAAGCGCGCGGTCAAAATGGGAATGCTGGCGCAAGCGGCTGCATGTGAAAAACGCGTGATAGAGTTTGCCACCGCTTAGGCGATTGATGACCAGAGTTTTACAGGCGATTGCCTGAATCCCAGGCGAACGACATGCTTGGCACGAAATTCTCATGGCAACATCAGCGATCGCATTGGTCAGTCGCTGAAATCTCTGTAATGGGCAAAGAGGTGCAATGAGGTGGAAATGCTGAAGCCAAAACTCGAAGAACTTCTGCGGTTTATCTATCCTGCCGAACCGTCTTCGGACTTGGCAGAGCAAATTCTATCGGCATTTTTCCGGTCCGAAGAGGCAATTATGGACCCTCCGCGTATGCCAGACGTACAGGGTCAGTGGACCGAGGATGACGTCCTCCTAATCACTTATGGCCACTCGATCATCGATGGTCACCATAAGCCGCTAGATCTGCTGCAAGATTTTTTAATGAGGTATCTAGATGGCAGTTTCACCGGCGTTCACATTCTGCCGTTTTTTCCCTTCACGTCTGATGAGGGATTTTCGGTCACCGATTATACCTCGGTCAATCCTGTCTTAGGCGATTGGGCTGATATTAACCGCATCGCTGACAAATTTCTGTTGATGTCGGACCTCGTCCTGAATCACATGTCCTCACAAGGACCATGGTTCAGCGCCTATTTGCAAGGGCAGTCCCCTTATGACGCGTACTTTGTTGAGGGGAATCCAGAGGATGATTTAAGCGATGTTGTACGACCGCGAACCAGTCCGCTTCTGCGCGAAGTTGAAACGGCAAATGGTATCCGTCACGTTTGGTGCACATTCAGCCATGATCAAGTTGATTTGAACTTTGCCAATCCCGAAGTTCTGCTTGAGTTTTTAAAGATTATGCGCCTGCATATCGACAATGGCGTGCGCATCATCCGCCTCGATGCGGTTGCGTTCCTTTGGAAAGAAGTTGGAACGAATTGCATTCACTTACCGGAAACTCACGCCATCATTCAATTGATGCGGGTCTTGCTGGATCATAACAATGAATCTGTCGTGCTGCTGACAGAAACCAATGTGCCGAACCAGGAGAACCTGTCTTACTTCGGAATGCGCAATGAAGCGCACAGCGTTTATAACTTCTCACTACCTCCATTGCTCGCACATGCAATGTTGGCAGGGACGTCGCACTATTTAAATCAATGGCAAATGGCGATGCCCCCCGCGCCGTTGGGCTGCGCCTATTTGAATTTTAGCGCCAGCCATGATGGTATAGGTATGCGTCCTGCTGAAGGCTTGTTGCCTGATAAGGACATAGACATGATGCTAGAACGCGCTGAAGCGTTCGGTGGTAAAATCGGGATGCGATCGACCCCAGATGGTGGGGAAAAAGTCTATGAACTGAACATCACTTTCTATGAATATATGAAAGGAACGAAGGTTGGCGAAGATGCCTTCCAGTTTGAACGGTTCATGTGCTCGCAAACCATTGTGCTCGCCCTGGAAGGCATTCCGGCGATTTATATTCACGCACTATTGGCAACCGAAAACGACCATGAAGGGGTCCGCAAGTCGGGTGTAAATCGCGCGATCAATCGGCATCGCTGGAATTATGGTATCCTTCGTGAGCATCTCGAGAATGAGTCTAGCCTGCACGCGCGATCCATGAATGAAATCAATCGCAGGTGCCGCATTCGCCGCGCCCAACCGGCTTTCCATCCCAACGCTACGCAATTTACAATGCAGCTTGGAGACAAACTGTTCGGCTTTTGGCGCCAAAGTCTGCATCGTGATCAGTCAATCTTCGCCGTCCACAATGTCACGAATGAAACCGTCAAGTTGCCCTCACGCTCTTTAAATCTCATCGAGGGCGAAGAGTGGATCGATCTTTTGACCGGTGAAACGATCGAAGCCTTGAACAATGAAATTGAGTTTGCGCCGTATGCTTGCCGTTGGATTACCAATCGCGCGCCTGACGGAGCATGACGCTAACTGAACTCTGCCTTGTCTGCAGCCACAGCTTTTGAGATTTCTTGTATTATCTCAGAATCAGCCGCTTCAATCCGCGTCCAGTTTGGGATGAGTGGCGTTTCCATTGGCGTCTCAAGAAACTGCGTGCCGGCTTCGACGATGTTTGATGCGAACAATTCCACTGCGCGTTCTTCTTTGTGCCGATCCAGTACGAGTCCATTCATCGTCGCAACCGCATCATAAGCATCAATCAAATCAAGAGCAGTGCGATAGTAGGTGGCTTTTAGTGTGCGGAAAGTTGTCTTGTGGAAGACGATCCCTCGGATCGCAAGCTTTCGAAACAATGCCTTACTGATATCTCGCGACATTCGAGAGAGGCCAGCATTGGCATCGCTTTCAGACAGGGGTTGGTGTTTGTGGTCGTAATTGTCTGCGAGTTCGACCTGACAAATCTTTCGAGAATTCAGGTTGCGGTACGCTTCAGACAGGACGCCGATTTCAAGACCCCAATCTGACGGCACGCGAATGTCTTTGAGCAAGCTCGTTTGCATTGCGAACTCACCCGATAACGCATATCTAAACGATCTTAGGTAGCTTAAATAATCAGACTCACCGAACAGTGTGCTCAAAGCGTTCAATAGCGGCGTCACAAGAAGACGGTTCACGCGGCCATTCAATGTCCCGTTTGCCACACGAGGATAGTAGCCTTTGCAGAATTGATAAGAGAAGTTTGGGTGGCACAGAGGATAAACCAACCGAGCCAACATATCGCGACTATAGGTTAAGATATCGCAATCATGCAGCGCCACTACGTCGCTCTGGCCACGCGCGATCGTGTACCCGAAACAGTACCAAACATTGCGCCCTTTGCCGAGCTCTCGCGGCGCCAGCGTGGCTGCTGACAAACGTTCATCTAAGGCCTTCAGCCTCGGGCCGTCATTCCATAATACCGAGTGGTCTTGATTGAGCTGTGAGAAGAATTCATTGGCGTGGCGATACTGCTTCTCTGTAGCTTTATCTAAGCCGATGACGACATGATCAATGTAATCGACTTGGCTAATTTGATCGACGATGCGGGGTAGGGCTTCGCCTTCTAACTCGGAATATAGCGAGGGTAGGACCAGCCAGATTTTTTTGTTCGCACTGAACTGCTTAAGCTGTGCCTCTAGGTCTTCGGTGCTTGTTGTTCGTAAGTTGTGCAGCGTTGCAACTTGTCCGTTTTGATGGAAATCTGCCAATGCTTCCGATCCCTTCCGCGCCTACTGTTTGTCGAGCAGGTCTATAAAGTCCAAAATGGCGCGATTCCAACCCGCTGGGCCAGGGCGTTCGGATCTGATGACCTTGCCGACAGTTTCGCCTGCTCTGCGTTCAATATTTCGACCATTTGCATTCTTGATGATCACTCCGCGGTGCGCCGTCTCGATCATTTCAATATCATTCGGCGCATCACCCAGTGCGATGATTGGAGTCGGGCAAAATTGTGATGCAATCTCCATCATTTGATCAGCTTTAGTCTTGCCATGTGACAAAGTGAAGAAACGCCCGCCGCGTTGCCCAAAGATCCCATGCTCAGCCAAATAGACCTTAAACTCCTCCAGTGCCTCATCGGATCCCGACCACAGGCCCGGTTCGGAAAATTGCCTTATCTTCGCTCGTGCCGCAGCATCCAGAGGAAGCCCGGTCTGATTTGACACTTGCTCAATTGTCCAATCGGAAAAACCGGCAAACTCCTCGCGTAGCTCTTTGGGGGCTGTGTTCAGAACCTTGATGATCTCATCATGAGGCGGTTGATCGGAATGTACGTCAATTGATTTTACTGGCAGGATGCCACCCCCATTCTCAACAATGCCCGGGCAATGCTCGAAACCTATCTCGGCTCTAATCGCCTGCATTTCTGCAGCTGTTTTTGAGCTTGCAAGGATGAGCGCTGCATTTCGCTCTTTCAATGCTGCGAGCGCTTCATTTGCGGCCGAGAATGAATAATCGTGGTGGTCTAAGAGCGTTCCATCTAAGTCGGAAAAAACCAACAATTCTGGAGCCGGTTTCGGTGGGTTAGAAATTACGCGGCTTGCGCTGACTGAAACTGCGTATCCGCGTCGGCGGCCGCCGCTTAACAAGCGCTTCGTGATGCGTTCATAGTGTTGTATAAAATTTTCGACCCAAGCGCGTCTTTGTTCTGAGAGCGTGCCGGGTTCCAATGCAAGCGTCGTTTCTTCCTGCTGCGTGCGCCATGCGAGGACTTGTTCGAAAC
>JBCBBY010000079.1:8896-16385 GCA_038531195.1 Pseudomonadota bacterium | reverse complement strand
AAAAGATCTGGCAATCCCCCGGCTGGAACAGGATTGTTCGCCACAAAGGACGAGACAATATCCGTCGTCATCTCGAGCAGTTCTGCTTTCGAGTGATTTGTCATGTTTTAGCTCTTGTATTTTATCTGTTTACTCGTTCTTCAGACGAGATTGTCGTTAGGTAAAACATAGAATCGGCAAAGAATTCAAGTTGGTTACAGACATTATTACTGAGTATCCAATCAGCACTGCGGCGATCAGCACCGAAATTGACGTCTTGCGAGGTTTTGGCACTCACCGTACATGATCCTCAGTCTTAGGAATCAGATCATGCCAGATACCAGCCTCCCAGCCCGTTTCGACACGGCCACCTTCTTTTCAGAAGCGCTTGCAGACCGCGATCGCGATGTTTTTGCCGCGATTGCGCAAGAACAGACCCGTCAGCAGCATCAAATCGAACTCATCGCCTCTGAGAATATCGCCTCGCAAGCGGTGCTCGAAGCGCAAGGCACGGTGCTGACCAATAAATATGCGGAAGGCTATCCAGGACGGCGCTATTATGGCGGCTGCGAATATGTCGATATTGTTGAGAATATTGCGCGCGACCGGGCCAAAGAATTGTTCGAGTGCGGGTTTGCAAATGTCCAGCCCAATTCCGGCTCACAAGCCAACCAAGCGGTCTTCCAAGCGTTGTTGCAGCCCGGTGATACGATCCTAGGTATGAGTCTCGACGCCGGTGGCCACCTGACGCACGGCGCGCGGCCTAATCAATCTGGTAAATGGTTTAACGCGATCCAGTATGGCGTCCGCGAAGACGATCACCTGATCGACTTTGATCAGGTTGAAGCGCTGGCCAAAGAGCACCAACCGAAACTGATCATTGCGGGTGGTTCGGCCTATCCACGTCAAATCGATTTCGCCAAGTTCCGGGCGATCGCAGACAAAGTCGGCGCCTTTTTCCTCGTCGATATGGCGCACTTTGCAGGCCTGGTCGCAGGCAAGGCGCACCCGAACCCGCTGGATCATGCGCATGTCGCGACCACCACAACGCACAAGACCTTACGTGGCCCGCGGGGCGGCATGGTGCTGACCAATGACGCCGACATCTCGAAAAAGATCAATTCAGCCGTCTTCCCCGGCATCCAAGGTGGCCCTTTGATGCACGTCATCGCGGGCAAAGCGGTCGCCTTCGGCGAAGCACTGACGCCTGAGTTTAAGCAATATGCGGCTGACGTGATCGATAATGCGAAAGCCATGGCTGCGGCGGCGAAGGATAGCGGTCTAGACCTCGTTTCCGGCGGCACTGACACGCATGTCGCGCTCATCGATCTGCGCCCCAAAGGCGTCACTGGACGGGACGCAGAAGAGGCGCTCGAGCGCGCTTACATTACCTGCAATAAGAATGGCGTGCCTTTCGATCCTCAAAAGCCAATGATCACCAGCGGCATCCGTGTCGGTTCACCAGCCGGCACAACCCGCGGCTTTGGCGTCGACGAGTTCGCGCAAGTCGGTCGCTGGATCGGTGAGATCGTTGATGCCGTCGCCAGCGGCGACAGCGCGACCACCGAACAGAAAGTTCGCGCAGAAGTTGAAGAAATGACCGCCAAGTTTCCGATTTATAACGGGTTAGGAGCCTAGGCGATTGCGCTGTCCCTTCTGCGGATCTGAGAACACAGCGGTCAAAGATAGCCGCCCCGCAGAAGACAATACAGCTGTGCGCCGTCGACGAGGTTGCGACAATTGCGGCGCCCGCTTCACGACATTTGAGCGGGTGCAATTGCGCGAAATCACGGTCGTGAAGCGCGACGGCAAGCGCGTTCCGTTTCAGCGCGAAAAGCTTGCGCGCGTCATCGGGATCGCCCTTCGAAAGCGCCCTGTTTCGAGTGAGCAAATCGATCAGATCGTTTCGGGGATCGCCCGCAAGCTTGAGAGCAGTGGTGAAACTGAAATCGCTTCGCAAGATATTGGCGAGCTCGCCATGGAAAGCCTGCGCGTGGTCGATCCGGTGGGCTATGTCCGCTATGCCAGCGTCTATCGCGATTTCGATGCGCCCTCAGACTTTGCGGCCTTTATAAAGCAATCTGAATTTGACGAGGACTGAGCCGACCATGGCACGCCCGCACGTCACTTTGAAAATCGCCACCAGCATGGATGGCCGTATCGCGCTTTCAAATGGCGTTAGCCAATGGATCACAGGGTCAGATAGCCGCGCCCGTGTGCACAAGATGCGCGCGGCGCATGACGCCGTAATCGTCGGCGTCGGCACGGTGCTCGCGGACGACCCGCTGCTGACGGCCCGAACTGTCCCGCCGCCGCCGAAACAGCCGGTCCGTATCGTCGCCGACAGTTCGCTTCGCACGCCTCAGCATGCGCGGCTATTAACCACGCAGGGGCTCGGCAAAGTCGTGCTGGCCAGCGCAGCCGAACCCAAGGGCTATGCCGCGTCAGATATTGGCGCTGCGCCCGAAATTTGGACCGTTCCGGGCGCCGATGGCCGCGTCTCGCCGCAAAGACTGCTCGACCGCTGCGCTGTTGAAGGCCTGGGCAAAGTCTTCCTCGAAGGCGGCGGCAAACTGGCCGCCAGTTTTGTCCAAGCCGGCCTGGTCGACACGATTCAGTGGTTTCGCGCCCCGATCTTGATCGGCGGTGATGGCCTGCCTGCCGTCGCGGCTTTGGGGCTTTCCGAGATGACAGATGCGCCGCGATGGCACACTGCCGCCACGGCACGGATTGGGGATGACACACTTGAGACTTATGTTAAGGGCTGAGCTTGTAGGAGGGCTCCCTTAATGTTCACTGGTCTCGTCACCGATGTCGGTACGATCCGTAAGGCCGAAGACCGAAATGGCCTGCGGCGCTTCGAGGTCGTATGCGGCTATCCCGTTGAAGATATCGAAATGGGCGCCTCGATCATGCATGCTGGCGTCTGCCTCACCGTGGTTGATTTTGGACCAGACGGCGAAGGAGGCAGCTGGTTTGCTGTCGAAGCGGTGCCGGAGACTTTGTCGCTCACGGTTTTGGGTGATTGGGCCGAAGGCGGGCAGGTCAACCTCGAGCAGAGCCTCAAGCTCGGCCAAGAGCTGGGCGGGCATTTCGTCTTTGGTCATGTCGATGGTGTTGGAGAGATTATCTCCGTTGAGCCCGAAGGCCAGAGCTATCGGATCACCATCCGCCCGCCGGCTGATATCGCCAAGTATTTTGCCAAAAAGGGCTCTGCGGCCATCAATGGGGTTTCCCTGACCGTCGCTGAAGCTTTGCCAAATGGGGACTTCCAAGTCGCCATTATCCCGCACACTTGGGAGGTCACCACGCTGCGCGAATTGCAGCCCGGCTCACGGGTCAATCTTGAGATCGACATGCTGGCGCGCTACGTCGCCCGGATGATTGGCGTCGACGCGCCAACCCCGCATGACCCGCAAGGACACAAAGATGGCTGAAGACTTTTCTGGTGCAATTTCCAGCATCGATGAAATCATCGAGGATGCCCGAAACGGCAAAATGTACATCCTGGTGGATGCCGAGGATCGCGAGAATGAAGGCGATCTGATTATTCCGGCGAGCTTCGCGACACCGGAAGCGGTAAATTTCATGGCCAAATATGGCCGCGGCCTGATCTGTTTGGCAATGACGGGCGAACGTGGCCGCGCGCTGAACCTCGACATGATGGCACGCGAGAACCGCGAGAGCATGGGCACAGCCTTTACCGTCTCGATCGAGGCCAAAGAGGGCGTCACCACCGGCATCTCTGCGCATGACCGCAGCCACACGGTGCAAGTCGCCATCGATCCGATGTGTGACGCCGACGATATTGTGTCGCCAGGCCATGTCTTTCCCTTGATTGCTAAGGATGGCGGCACCCTGGTTCGCGCTGGGCACACAGAAGCAGCCGTCGATATTTCGCGCATGGCGGGGCTCTATCCAGCTGGCGTGATCTGCGAGATTATGAATGATGATGGCTCCATGGCGCGTCTGCCAGAACTCGTCTCGTTTGCCCAATTGCACGGTATGAAGATCGGGACGATTGCCGACCTGATCGAATATCGCCGTAAGCATGACCGCTATCTGGAACGCCGCGTCGAAGCGGATCTTGAGAGCGCTTATGGCGAAGGCTTTAAGACGGTCATTTTCCGCAATGCCATCGACAATAGCGAACACATTGCCATCGTACATGGCGAGATCGAAAAAGACGGGACAACCCTCGTCCGCGTTCACCGCACCGATGTCCTTGCTGACATTCTCGGCGAGAAGGGCCCGCGCGAAGGTCTGGTTGAGCTTGCGATGAAAATCATTGCGCAGGCGGATGAGCCAGGCGTTGTCGTCTTCGTCAACACGATGCGCCCGAACGCGCTGGCCGAGCGTCTCGGCATGAAAATGTCGGAGCCGAAAGATATGCATGCGCCGCTGCGCGAATATGGCGTCGGTGCGCAAATCCTGCGGGAGCTCGGCGTCCGTAAAATGATTTATCTCTCTGACACTGAACCGACGCGAGTGGCCGGTCTCGATGGCTACGGCCTATCGATCGAAGGCTGGCGCCCGCTTTCTGAGAAGGACTAACCGCCATGCACCGTATTTTGATTGTGAATTCTCCTTACTACGCGCACATTTCCGAAGAGCTAGAGAAAGGTGCCCGCGAGGCGCTCGAAGCCTCCGGCGAGCCCTGCGAGATCGAAACGATCATGGTGCCTGGCGCCTTTGAGGTGCCCGGCGCAATCGCCATGGCCGCCGATAGCGCGCGCTATGATGGCTATATCGCCCTCGGCTGCGTGATCCGCGGCGAGACAACGCATTATGACTATGTGTGCGGCGAAAGCGCTAAGGGCTTGATGTTTCTATCGACGGATCGCCGCCTTGCGATTGGTTATGGGATCGTCACTGTGGAGAACGAAGCTCAGGCGCTCGCGCGGGCGGAACGCGCGCAGAAGAATAAGGGCAAGGACGCGGCGGTCGCGTGTTTGGAAATGCTGAAGCTTCGGAAGAAGTTTGTGCGGTAGATTCTGCTTCCGTCGCACCGCTTCATCCTTCGACTTCGCTCAGGATGAGCTGTTAAGGGACTGAGCGTCGCCCCCTAAACCCACTTTTCACACCCGCACCACACAAAGGGAATAGCCTTTTGCGCGCACCAGTGGCAAAGGACGCGCGATGACTGAACAAAAGCTTCCATTTGAGATTGTTCGTGCCCGCCGCGCCGGTGCGCGCTTGGCCGCGGTGCAGGCGCTTTATCAAATGGAGCAGACCGGTCAGAGCGGCAAAGCGGCCATTCGCGACTTGATGGATGACCGTCTTGGGGTCGGCCCAGATGAAGACCCTGTCGAAGAAGCCGATCCGGATCTTTTCAAATCGATCGTCAATGCCACGATCGAGCATCAGAGCACGGTCGATAAAGCCATTCTTGCGCGCCTCTCCAAAGGTTGGAAACTGTCGCGTTTGGACTCGACCACACGTTCGATTCTCCGCGCCGCAGCGGCGGAGCTCGTGGCGCACCAAGAATTGTCGCGACGTATCCTGCTCGATGAGTATGTCTCTCTCGCGCACGACTTTTTCGACAAAACCGAAGCGAATTTCGTCAATGCGGTCCTCGATAACGTCTCGAAGGACTTGCGCCCCGAGGAGGCTTAGGGCTTCATCCGGTCAGGAGGGCCCATGCGCGAGACTGATTGGATCGATCGATATATTCGACCCTTGGTGACGGCGCCGGGCGCTGCGGCGCTCCAGGATGACGTCGCGCTGCTCTCAACACCGTCTCCTGCCATCGCGACCATGGATACGCTGGTCGAGAATGTCCATTTTCTCACGTCCGATCCGTTCGATACGGTGGGGCAAAAGCTTATTCGCGTGAACGTCTCCGACATCCTGGCCAAGGGCGCGAAGCCGGCCGAACTGCTGCTGTCGATCGCCTGGCCGCGCGGCCGCTCAGAGAAGGCGTTCAGCGCGCTCATGCAAGGCATTGCGCGCGACCTTGAAGCGTATGAGGTTGCGCTGATCGGCGGCGATTTCGTCGCCACGGAGGGACCGTTGACACTGTCTGCGACCCTCACGGGGCACTGTTTTGGCGATGCGCCGATCAGACGTTCCGGCGGCGCGGCGGGGCAGAATATTTACCTCTATGGCGATATCGGATGGGGCGGATTGGGCCTGCAAGCTGCAAGAAATGGCGGCGATCCGATCGCGGCTCAGCGCTACCGCGTCCCGAAAATCGGAACGGTCGGGGCGGCGAAAGTGATCGCAGAGCGTGCGTCGGCCAGTATGGACGTCTCTGACGGATTGTTGATGGATGTGGCAAGGTTAGCGGAGGCGTCGGATTGCGGCGCTGAACTTGATTTAGATTGCATTCCTCTTGCGAAACCCTCTGAAAATATTGAAGAAATTATCGCGCAATGCACCTATGGGGACGATTATGCGATGCTTGTCTGCGCGGCCCCAGAGTGCGAGATGCCAGGGTTCCGGGCGATCGGTCGGCTTGTTGAGGGCGGCGGATTGCACCTTAAACACGGCGGTGAGGCCGTTAAGACTCCATCAACGCTTGGGTTTGAGCATACCAATTAATTGTAGAGTTCGAATGCGCGCTAGGGGAGAGACCCCTTGCGAACCGGCTTTGGCTGTTGCAGTCATAGTTCACTAACAAGAATAACGGCGCAGACAAAGCGCCGTAGAAAAACAGGGAGGAAGGGCAATATGACCCTTTGGTTTTGGATAGCCTTAGTCGCGGCTGTGCTCGCGATTGGCTTTGGTTGGCTGCAGAGCCAATCCATTATGAAAGCAGAAGCGGGCAATGACCGCATGAAAGAGATCGCCGAAGCGATCCAAGAAGGCGCGAACGCCTATTTGAAACGCCAATACACAACGATCGCCTATGTCGGCGTCGGCGTGGTCGTCATTCTAGCGATCCTATTCCGCAATTGGGAAGTGCCGCTCGGCTTTGTCATTGGTGCCGTTCTGTCCGGCGCAGCGGGCTTTATCGGGATGAAAGTCTCGGTTCAGGCCAATGTGCGGACCACACATGCCGCCAGCACATCGCTGCAGGCTGGCCTCTCCATGGCGTTTAAGTCAGGCGCGGTCACCGGATTGCTTGTGGTTGGCCTCGCGCTGCTCGGCGTGACGGCTTATTATGGCCTTTTGGTCGGCGTTGTCGGATATGATGAAGCCAGCCGGAAAGTCGTAGATGGCCTGGTTGCCTTGGGCTTCGGCGCGTCGCTGATTTCCATCTTCGCCCGTTTGGGTGGCGGTATCTTCACCAAAGGCGCAGACGTTGGCGGCGATATGGTCGGCAAAGTCGAAGCCGGTATCCCTGAAGATGATCCGCGCAACGCCGCGACGATCGCGGACAATGTAGGCGATAATGTTGGCGACTGCGCTGGCATGGCGGCTGACTTGTTCGAGACCTACGCTGTGACAATCGTCGCCACTATGGTGCTCAGCGCCATCTATTTCGGCGGCACAGATTATCTTGGCGCGATCTTACTATTCCCACTGGCAATTTGCGCCGTGTGTATTGTGGCGTCTGTGATCGGCA
>JBCBBY010000079.1:0-8886 GCA_038531195.1 Pseudomonadota bacterium | reverse complement strand
CCACAATACACACGGCGCAAATTGCCAGTGGGAATAGTGGCGTCTGTGATCGGCACCTTCTTTGTCCGCCTTGGACAGGGCTCCACCAATATTATGGGCGCGCTCTATAAAGGCTTGATCGCCACGGGTGTGATTACGGTCGGCGGTCTCGCGATCGCGGTTCAGTACGCCTTGCCAAATGGCTTTGGCGAACTTGCAGGCGCGGGAACGGCACTGGGACTGCTTAACGCGGACGGTACGGGCGCGGCGGTTGTTACCGGCATGGACTTGTTCCTGTGCGGTGTTGCTGGACTGGTCGTGACCGCACTGATCGTTGTGGTCACGGAATACTATACCGGCGTCGACTATCGGCCGGTAAAGTCGGTTGCAGAAGCTTCAGCGTCTGGGCACGGCACGAACGTGATCCAAGGTCTGGCGGTCTCGCTCGAATCGACGGCTCTGCCAGCGATCACGATCATGGCGGGTATCATCCTGACCTTCAATTTGGCAGGCCTCTTCGGCATCGCCATCGCAACCACGACGATGCTGGCGCTCGCCGGAATGATCGTGGCGCTCGACGCGTTTGGTCCCGTGACCGACAATGCGGGCGGCATCGCTGAGATGGCGGAACTGCCAAGCTCTGTTCGCGATACGACCGACGCACTCGACGCGGTTGGTAACACGACCAAAGCGGTGACCAAAGGCTACGCGATTGGTTCTGCTGGTCTCGGCGCTCTGGTGCTGTTCGCAGCCTACAATGAGGACCTGAAATATTTCGCGGCAAATGCGGCGGAAGGCAGCTTCTTTGATGGCATTGGCGCCGTCGATTTCTCGATCGCCAATCCATATGTTGTGGTCGGTCTGTTGTTCGGTGGCCTCTTGCCCTTCCTGTTCGGCGGTATGTCGATGATGGCAGTCGGCCGGGCCGCGCAAGCGGTGGTCGAAGAAGTCCGGAGCCAGTTCAAGAATGATCCAGGCATTATGGAAGGCACCTCGAAGCCAAACTATGGCAAGGCGGTGGACATTCTGACCTCGGCCGCGATCAAAGAGATGATCGTGCCCTCCATGCTTCCTGTCCTCTCGCCCATCGTTCTGTTCCTGCTGATCTGGTGGATTGCAGGCGCGTCAGCCGCTCTGGCTGCGGTCGGTGCGATGCTGCTTGGTGTAATTGTCACCGGCCTCTTCGTGGCGATCTCGATGACATCCGGCGGCGGCGCGTGGGACAATGCCAAGAAATATATCGAGGACGGCAATCATGGCGGCAAAGGGTCTGAAGCCCACAAAGCCGCGGTGACAGGCGACACTGTCGGCGATCCTTACAAGGATACCGCTGGTCCAGCCGTGAACCCGATGATCAAGATCACCAATATTGTGGCGCTCTTGATGCTCGCTGTTTTGGCGGGCGGTCACTAAACCGCACGCCAATTTAAGCTCAATTGGAGAACCCGCGTCAGAATTGGCGCGGGTTTTCTTTATGCACCGAGTTCCAAGCGGCGACAAAGCGCTAAGTCGATAGAGGACGCAACCGTGGAGCGATTGGCGTGAAAGTGCAGGTCTATGCGCGCAATGGCGCGATAGGTTGGGGGCCTGGTTTGCCAGGTTAAGGCGCGATCTAATTCCGCCCTGTCGGATTGCCCGGTGTGCGCTCATCCGTTTGCGGCAGCGCGACCGCGCCGACCGTACCGAAGATTTGCTCGAGGAGACCAAGCTCACGTCCGCGCGTAGGTGTTTCGCGGGACGCATAATTGATCACTTCACCGTCTTCTTCATCATAGGTCAGCAATTCTTCCACGACATTGTCCTCGCCAAAGCGAATGGCCGTGATGTTTCGCTGCTTTGTGCGCGGGGTGAGGAAGGCAATCCGCTCACGCCGCGTGGTGATGTAGAACCAAGTGTTTTCGTCAAATACGCTCTCAGTCGAGGCCGAGCCAAGCTGCGCCAGCACGCTGGCGCGAGTGTCTTCGCCGACTTTGATATTCTCAGGCAGAATTTCATCCGCAGTATACCCGTGATAGTCTTCAATCGGGCTGATACAGGCCGTTGTCAGTGCCGAAAGGGCAAGGGATGCTAGAATGACACGTCGCGCCATAAAGGGTCTCCTGATAGTTGCGCTGGAGATAAGAGGGAAAACCTGGCATTGGCAACCTCCAGGTAGCACCCGATAGACGTCAAAAATAGGGCAGACATGTTCAATTGGTTCAAGCGAAACCCGGTCGACAAAGCGGTTGCAGAGCGCTGGCGCGACGCCGTTACGGCGACGGCCCGGATCCCGGAACCGTTTCTGCGGGGCTGGGTGACCGACACGGTTTATGGGCGATTTAACATGGTTGCGCTCGTGGCGACGCTGGCAATGCGCCGGATGCGGGATCTTGGCGGGGAGGGGCGCGCGCTCTCGAACGCCTTTTCGGAACTTCTTTTTTCCGATTTTGACCATGCCTTGCGCGAGAATGGTGTTGGTGATTCGTCGATTGCGCGTCGTATTCGGAAAATGGGCGAGGAGTTTTTCGGTCTCGCCAAAGCCGTCGACGAGGCACTAGATACGACCAGCCCGAAACAGGCTCTGACCGAGGTGATTGCGCGCAATGTGCAGCGTGACACCGAGAAGGCTGAAGCCCTCGCGGCCTATCTGATCGATCTCAACGTCGATGTTGAAGATTTGTCCGAGGCGCAAGTCCGCACTGGACCGGACGCCATTCGAACTTGAAACCTGTGTGAATCTGCAGTGCTGCCAACCGTTTATGCGACGAAAGAGATGCGTTGCCTTTCCCGGCGGGCGCGCATAGGTTGCGCCGACCGAATTCGGACCAACGGAGTTTTGAACCGATGGCCAGCTTAATTCTCTCCATTGACGCGATGGGCGGCGATGCCGCGCCCACCGTTGTGATGGACGGATTGAAACTTTTTGCCGAGCGGCAAAGCAATGTCATGTTTGAAGTCCATGGCCGGGCCGAAGACGTTACGCCCGGCCTAGAATCACGGGGTTTGATGGAGCGTTGCACCATCATGCACCATGACGATGTCGTCGCGATGAGCGAAAAACCGTCTACCGCGCTGCGCCGGGCAAAGACGACCAGCATGTGGGGCGCCATTCAAAGCGTCAAAGCCGGAAGAGCGGGCGCCGCTGTTTCAGCTGGCAATACTGGCGCGCTGATGGCGTTCTCGATGATGGCGCTGCGCAAAATGGAAGGCGTTCACCGCCCCGCCATGACCGCGATCTGGCCGACCGTTGAAGGGCGATCGATCGTGCTCGATGTCGGCGCCAATCTCGATGCGGATTCTGACCAACTTGTCACTTTTGCGATCATGGGGGAGGCCTATGCTCGCGCGGTAACCGGAAAAGCCAAGCCGACCATCGGACTGCTCAATATTGGATCTGAAGAAGACAAAGGCCGTGACACGCTCAAACTCGCTGCCGAACGCTTGCGCGAACCTGAATTGGGGCTCGACTTTCGCGGCTATGTCGAAGGCAATGATATCGCCATGGGCGCGGTCGACGTGGTCGTAACCGACGGCTTTACCGGAAACGTCGCCTTGAAAACGGCGGAAGGCACGGCGCGTCTCGTTGCGACTTATGTCCGCGAAGCACTGACCGCTGGGCCGATCTCAAAAATGGGCGCGGCCTTGGCGAGCTCTGGTCTTAAGAACCTGCGCTCCAAAATGGACCCATCGAACGTGAATGGCGGTGTCTTGCTCGGCCTGAACGGGGTCGTTGTCAAAAGCCATGGCGGCACGGATGCCTCAGGGTATGCCACCGCCGTACAACTCGCGGCAGATCTCGCCGCGAGCAAGTACATGGACGAAGTGGCCGCAGGATTGCGCCGCGACAGCGTTGAAGTCAGCTTAAGTGAGGCGTCAGAATGACCGTCCTTCGAAGTGTAATCCGCGGCACCGGGGGCTATCTGCCCGAACGCGTCATGACCAATGCTGAGATGTCGACCATTGTCGAAACCTCAGACGAATGGATCCAAGAACGCACCGGCATCCGCCAGCGCCACATTGCGGCCGATGATCAAGTCACTTCGGATCTCGCCACGCAGGCGGCGCTGACCATCTTGAAAGATGCGGGTGTGGCCGCCGAACAAGTCGACCTCATCGTTCTCGCCACCACCACCCCAGACAAAACTTTCCCAGCCACCGCGACAGCCGTGCAAGCGAAGCTCGGCATGAATGGCGGCGCCGCGTTTGATGTGCAGGCGGTCTGTTCAGGCTTTTTGTTCGCGCTCGCAACGGCCGACTCGCTGCTCAAAGCGGGATTGTTCAAAACCGCTTTGGTGCTTGGCGCCGAGACGTTCACGCGCATCCTCGATTGGTCGGATCGCGGCACCTGTGTGCTGTTCGGCGACGGTTCCGGCGGTGTACTGTTGACGGCAGAGACCGAGCAAGACGCCGGCGATCGCGGCATCCTCACCCATCATATCCGCACTGACGGCACCAAGAGCGACCTGCTGCACGTGGATGGGGGCGTGTCCTCGACGGGGACGATTGGCCATGTCCGCATGCTCGGCAATCAAGTCTTCCGTCATGCCGTCACCAATATTTCGAGCGCCATTGATGCGGTCTATCAGGAAACCGGCATCTCATCCGATGATGTCGACTGGTTCGTGCCGCACCAAGCCAATCAGCGCATTCTCAATGGCGTCGCCAAGAAAATGAAGCTCGATGAGAGCAAGGTCATTTCGACTGTCGGCGACCATGGCAACACGTCTGCGGCGTCGATTCCGCTTGCTTTACACACCGCGGTCAGCGATGGTCGCATTCAACCTGGGCACTTAGTGCTCAGCGAAGCAATGGGGGGCGGGTTCTCCTGGGGCGCCAGCCTCTTCCGTCTCTAAAGATTTTGGTAATTCGTTAAGATATCTCGCTGTATTGTTAACTTAGAGGAGCCACTCTGTGACGACGACAACACTCACCCGTGTAGAACTGACCGACGCGATTGTTCGCGAGATCGGCCTCACCCGTCAGGAATCCTCGCACTTGCTTGACCGCGTGCTCGAGATTGTCAGCGAAAGCCTAGAGAATGAAGGAGCGGTGAAACTGTCCCGCTTCGGTAATTTTAACGTCCGTCGGAAGGCCGCCCGTGAGGGCCGCAATCCTAAGACCGGCATTCAGGCAACGATTTCGGCGCGTAAGGTTGTGACCTTCAAACCGTCTCCGATGCTCAAAGATCGCGTCGGAGGATAATCGCGAGACCTCATCCCATATGTCCCATTCTGCTGCCCGTAAGATTGAAAAATCCGCTGATGCTTATCGATCAATTGGGGAAGCTGCCGACGAATTGGGATTACAGCCGCATGTGCTGCGCTATTGGGAAACCAAGTTCAAAGCCTTTGTAAAACCGCTTAAGCGCCGTGACGGCCGCCGCATGTTCCGACCCGAAGACATGGCGGCGCTGCGGGCCATTCAGACGCTCGTCCATGATCAAGGCATGACCTTGAAAGGCGCCGGAAAATTGCTGCGCGAGCAAGGGGTTAAATCTGTGTTAGGTGGCGAGGCACGGATTGTGGGGCCCGTCGACTCACTTGAGGCTGTCACAGAAGTAAGAGTAAGCCCCGCAAAAGAAATGCAAGACACAGTTCGAGAGGCCTTTGCCGCCGCTCCGAGTACCGAGCCCGCATCGGGCACCGATGAACGCCTTGAAACCATTCTGTCTGATTTGACCGATCTCAAAGCGCGCTTGGACGCCGCCCGGATCAACAAGGCCGCCTAAACCCCATTGCCAAATCTGATCATGCGCCTATACCTCCGGCCCTGGTTCGGAGCGTAGCGCAGCCAGGTAGCGCACTTGACTGGGGGTCAAGGGGTCGCAGGTTCGAATCCTGCCGTTCCGACCATTTCAATGACATATTGGGCTTACACAAATCCTCGACAGGATCTGCGCAAGCTCGCATATTCGGCGTGTTCTCGGACGTAATAGGGAGAGGCCAAAACATGCTCAGATCGATTAGCCATGCGGCCAAGCTCATAGGATTTAGCGCCGTGCTTGCGGCCTCCGCCATTGGCCAAAGAGAACCGCTGCTGCCCGCGGAAAAATTCGACCTGTCCAATTGGAACATCACGCTGCCTGAAGACGCCAATGGCGACAAAAAGCCAGACTCTGTTTCGGTCAAGAAGCTCAAAAAATACGCGCATCCAGATTTCTTCTATCTCAACGAAGATGGGCACATGGTGTTCGTTGCGCCGAATAAAGGTTTCACGACTAAGAATACGACCAATACGCGCAGCGAATTGCGCGAAATGTTGCGCGGGACAAATACCAGTCACAAGACGCATGGGTATAAGAATAATTGGGCCGTGGAGGCGCGCACGGCGTCTGATCGTTTCGGCCGGATCGGCGGTAAGTTAGAGGCCACGCTCACCGTCGACCATGTGTCGGAGAATGCGGGCATGCCGAATAAACGCGCGGCCTATTCCGCCGTAGTGGGTCAGATCCACGCTGTGAAATATGACGATACGTCGAGCGGCTTTGGCTATGGCAATGAGCCGATCAAGATCTTCTACAAAAAGTGGCCGGAGCACGAGACGGGATCCGTCTTCTGGACTTATGAGCGCAATCTCAAAAAAGATGATCCGCTGCGCACCGACATTGCCTATCCGGTGTTCGGCGTGACGTGGGAGAATCCAGAGGATCCGGGCGAGAGTGGCATCGCGCTCGGCGAGCCGTTTAGCTACACGATCAATGTCCACCGCAACACGATGTATTTGACCTTCGAAAATGAGCGGCACGGCAAAGTGGAATATACCAAAAGCCTGGTCAGCCAGATGGACGCCTATGGCAATATAGACGAGGCCGACAACACTTATAGCTATGGCGGCGACGCGCTCTATTTCAAAGCCGGCATTTACAATCAATGCAGCACCTCAACGGCAGAGGGCGTCTGGTATGCGGGGTGCCCGGGCACAGGCGATTGGGAAGAAGACAAGGCCAATGGGAATTATGCGCAGGCCTCATTCTCTAGATTGGAGCTTGGCGACTCCGTGCCACCCGAGGCGGTCGCGGGTCAGTAAATCTGACGCAGGACGCTTGATCATTCGCGCCGTTGGCTGAGCTGCCAATCATAGAGCGACCGAACGCTGGGTTCTTCATTCACGCTCAATGCTTTCGGGGCGGGAAAATACTCAACGTCAAAATCGCGATTGCCATGAATGCCAAGAATGAACGCGTCCGGACCTTCCGCGAGTCCTTCTAAATTCACGCGTTCGCCGCGATCCGCACCCGACTCTACAATGACATTCAGGTTCCAGGTCGTGCTGTATCGGCCGTGGCCAGGCTGCCAATAACCTGCGCCGCTGCCATCCCAGACGGAGTAGAATGGCTGGCCGTTTCTGCGCAGTGCGTTCACGTGCAAGGTGACGTTGTCGAATAGGTTCTGGTGGTTCGCGCCGGCATGCTGATCGAGCACGGAGGCATTGAGGACCGTCGCATTCTTGTAGACATTCTTCGTCGCTTGCGTGTTGAAGGTAAGGGAATGCAGCACCGGGTTCTCAATTGTGAGATTGTTCACGAGCACATTGTGCACATTGCCGAGATGCACCGCGTAATGCGCCGGGCGGTCACCCACGGAGCGGATATTCTCGATGGTGAGGTTGGCGCTATTATAGGTGAGAATACCGCTATCGGCATTTTCGAACCGAACGTCTCGCACCCACCCATCAATCACGCTGGTGACATAGATGCCATTATAGCCGCGCTCGAGATGATGCCCGAAATAGGGGCTGTCAGGGAATGAGATCGAGAAGTCTTCCAAGCCGACCTGTTCAAGATGATCCCACTGCGAGAACTGCGCGGGCACCGCGTCATTGATATTGTGCAGCAGCGGATCGCCAATTTCGACTGAGTTTCCAGTGATCGACATGATGCGCGTGGTCTGGCGCACCAAGGGCCGATCCATGAATGTCCAATGGTGTGATCCGATGGCGAGGTCGGTGTCGCCATAAATTTCTTTCAAGAGCGGGCCAGACTCGCCGCGGCGATTGAACCATTGAACCTGTAGCGCCTGTCCAACCCGCAACCCTTCGGGCGAATCGACCCGCAAGGTGCGCTCGCCGCGCGTGCCGGATTGAATGTCCGCGAGCTTCGTGATCGGCGGATCATATTCCTCCAGATAGGAGGCGGCGCGGCTCTCTGGTTTTTGGATCCAGATAAAACCGCCGGTCCATGAATATTCCGAGAAGAGCTCGTCGACATTCTTCGCGGGATCGCGCTGTCGTTTTTCGTACTTACGCAAATAGGTGCGCAGCTCCTCGAAACGAGACTGAGTATCAACATCTTCGAGTGGGCGCGTGAAGTAAAGCTCGGTGCCCGCCGTGCCGGCCCCTGCGCCACGAATAACAAGCTGGCTGCGCGTGATCGGCAGAACTTCTGAGAGTTCAATTTGCCCTTTCGGTAGGAGCAGGGTCACAGGGCCAGGCATTTCATGGACGGCCGCGAAGGCCGCGAGCATCGCGTCAGAATCATCGACCCCGTCATCTGCGACGACGCCATAATCCGCCGCGTGAACGGTCTCGCCGAAAACATTCGGAAGGGTGCCGAGCCCAAATTCATATCCGGCATATGAGAAGTCAGGGAGGTCGGCGGCGCGATCTGACGCCAGGAACGTTTCGTCCGCATGCGCGATCACAGTGCTGACGCATGCTGAGAGCAGCAACGCTGTGACCGATGCCATTGCGCTTTTAACGCGGCGGCGATGAGGCAAGCGCGTCATGCGCTCTGACTTTGTGCGAGACAATTGCTTCCTCCAATGTTTGACCGCGCTCTGCCGGCGCATGCTTCACATTAGGTTACCGGTGTCATTTTGACAATCCTATGCCACTCTAATCAGGGATATTCGTTCCAGAATCAGAGCTGATCTTGACTAAGACGGGCGATTCACTTGCGTGAACCAAGGTGTCCGAAATGTGCGAAACGCG
>JBCBBY010000078.1:0-17060 GCA_038531195.1 Pseudomonadota bacterium | reverse complement strand
GAAGGCGAGGCAAAGAAGGTCGCGCCACTTGGTGCAAGTTTCTTTGCCTCGCCTTCCTTTAGATCGTGCACCCAAAGGTCGTAGCCGCCTTCGAACGCGGCGAGATAATAAAGCTTCTCAAGGTCCTTGCCTAAGACAGCGCCTGCAAGGTCCGAGGATTTCGGGGTCAGACGAACCGTCCGGTCGAGGACAGCGTCAAAGTCGATAACGACATCGGCGTCTTCATCGCGGGCATCTGCGAGATTGAGGAGCGCATTGATGTCGAGATCGTCGCTCTCATCCTCTTCACTCTCGCTTTCGTCTTCATCTTCGTCTTTAGCCTCATCGCCGCCGTCGCCGGCTGTGGCGAGCACAGCGCGTTCTTGATCCGTCAGGTTGAAGCGGGTCCAGCTGGCTTCATTGAGGAAGGTTGCAACGACATCCCCTTCTGAGCCCCAAGAGCCATGGGTGCGTTCGCCATATCGGTCGGTATACCAGTAGACGACATCACCACCAGGGTGCCAGATGGGCGCGCCATCGTGATAGCCATTGATTGAAATATCCCGCGGCGGCGCTGAACCATCGACAGGGGCGAGCCCGATATCAGCGTAGAAGTAGTAGCCGCGCGGAGAATAGCTCGCCGCCACCCACTTAGAATCGGGTGAGAAATGGAAGCTGATATCGCCGTCGGCGTAGGAGTAGTTTTGCTCGCGTGTGAATAAGACGCGCTGATTGCCACCCTCGCGATCCATCACAGCAATCGCGTCGCGGTTTTGGATATAGCCGATCGTCTCGCCGTCCGGATTGTAAGCGGGCTGAAACGCGTTGCCAGTACTAGGCTTGTAGACTTCTTTCGTCTCAAACTGAACGGAGAGTGAGAAGCGCGGAGCGTTTGCTTCGGCAATGCTGGTTTCGTAAATCCCCCAGCCCTCATCCTGCTCAGCCGCATAAAGCAATGTCTTGCCGTCCGGCGAGAAGGAGATGGAGCGTTCTTGTCCTGGCGTGTCGGTGACGCGCACCGTGTCCGCGAACTCCATGTCGGTGACAAACACTTCGCCCCGGAAGATGTAGGCGATTTCTGACCCATCAGGCGCGATCGCAAATTCAGAGATGGCGCTGTTTGCTGGGATCGGATTGACGTCGCCGCCAATGCGTCCGGCGGGGACTGTGATCGATAGCTTTTCTGGCGCGGCGCCCGGGCGAACGACATGTAGGTCGCCATGATAGCTGTAAACGACATCGCCCGCTGAGCTGACGGACGATCCACGCGCCGCATGCGGCCCATGCTGGCTGAGCTGCTCGCTCTCGCCGGTGGTCAGATCGACGCGGCGGAGATTGAAGCTCGCGCCGCCAATCTCGGACTGCATCAACAGGCTGTTCCCATCTGGTGACCAGTTCGGCGCATGGTCACCGCCAGGGTTCGAAGTGACTTTGCGATGCTCACCGGTCTCCGGCGTGTAGATCCAGATGTCGCGGGCAAATGAGCTGACATCGCGCTGGCGCCATTCATTCTCATAGGCTTTTTCATCGCGATAGACGATTTGCGTTCCGTCCGGACTGTAGCGGCCCTCCATGCCAGGAACAGTGGTCACAAGGCGCGGTGTGCCGCCGGCGGTCGCCACGTCATACATTTGTGGCAAGGCGCCGGTTGGGAAATAGCTTGAGGCAGCGGTCTGCGCGCGGGCGGAGGCGAATAAGACGCGCGATCCGTCTGGCGAAAAATCGCTGGGATAATCATTGGCATCATGATGCGTCAGGCGGCGGAGCGCGGTGCCGTCGGACATCATCACATAGACATCGAGGTCGCCATTGCGGTCTGACGCAAAGGCGATTTGTGAACCGTCGCGCGACCAGACGGGCATCCCGTCCCACCCCGCGTCACGGGTCAATGCAGTTGCGGTGCCGCCGGCACTCGAAACCGCCCAAAGATCACCATAGGCCTGAAAGACAATCGAGCGACCATCTGGAGAGATTGCTGGATTGCGGAACCAGCTTTCATCCTCATTGACCAATGCATCACCGCTTGTTGGGGTTTGCGCCGAGACGCAGGATCCAAAGGTGACCATCATCCCGCATGACGCGGCCGCGAGTGTCTTATTGATTGCCATATTCCAACTCCTTAGATCGTCATTTGGTAAACAGGCGGCGCGCCAGGCTCAAGCGACGATTTGCCCAAAATCACGAGAATTTTAGAATATCAGTCTATGTCGAGGGCGCAGCGCTATCCTAATCGTCTACACTTTTGGCGTTTGCGCAGGCTATAGACCTAAGCTCGCCAATACGGTTTCTGTATCTGCACCCAGGCGCGGTGGATCAATCGCGATATCGGCGGGCGTGGCGCTAAATTCGACGGGATGTTTCATCGCGCGATAAGCGCCCGCGTCTGGATGCTCACGGGTTTGGAAAAACTCGACGGCGGACAAATGCGGGTCTTTCAACACGTCGCTCATCTGATTGTACCGCATGGCGGGAATGTTGGCTTCATCCAGAAGAGAGAGCCATTCATCGGTCGTCTTCAGCAAGGCCACTTCACCGATAATGGCGTAGAGTTCTGTAATATTCTCGGTGCGGGCAGAATAGGTTGAGAAACGCGGGTCTTCGAACACGCCCTTTTTGCCGCCCATTTCGAAGAACAATTCCCATTGCTGATCAGAATAGGGAACGAGGCCAATATAGCCGTCTTTGGTCTTATAGGGCTTGCGATTGGCATTGATCGAGCGGGTATAAGCGAGCTTGCCATTGCCCGGCAGGAAGGTCTCGCCATAGAGGTTTTCGACCATGTTGAAGAAGGTGAAGCTCTCTAACATGGGCACAGACACGAACTGACCTTCACCGGTTTTTTCTTTGTGATACAGCGCTGCCAGCGTGGCATAGGTTGCAAACAGACCGACGGTCTTGTCGGCAACCAAGCTGGGCGCATATTCCGGATCGCCGCCCGAGCGCATGGCGTTGAGCGCCGCGAATCCGGAAGCGCCTTGGATCAGGTCATCATAGGCCTGGCGCTTTTCATAAGGCCCGCCCGCACCAAACCCCGCGCAATGGACATAGATAATGCTCGGGTTGATCGCCTTCACGCTCTTATAATCAAGCCCGAGCCGGCCCATGCCCGCCAGGCGGACATTGTGGAAGAAGACATCCGCCTCTTTCAACATTGCAACAAGGGCGGCTTTTCCGTCCTCAGTTTTCGCATCGAGTTGCACGGAGCGCTTATTGCGGTTGAGGCTCGTATAGATTGGCCCGAGATCTCCCGTCGGAGATTTTCCCGCATAGCGCATCATGTCGCCGGCTTTGCCTTTTTGTCCCGCTTCGATCTTAATCACATCGGCGCCGAGATCGCCGAATATGAGCGTCGCGAACGGGCCGAGCACGACCGAAGACATATCGATAATCTTAACGCCAGCGAGCGGGCCGGTGCGGGTATCAGATGCGCTCATTCATTCCTCCGAATTTTCTCAGAGGATGTCAGCACTTCCGGATTGAGACAAGGATGACCGTAACGGGAGGGTCGACTTTTTTAGGCTTACCCGTAGGCCCCATAGGCCTGGCAAATCGCCAAAGTGGTGAGATGCATCATCTTGTCGATCTCCTCGAGCGGTCCGATCACATCAGAATGCAATTGGTCATACCCGTTGGCTGGATTGCCCGTCATATGGCCTTGCTCTGTGAGACCTGCGAGATGGGTTTCTTCTTCCCGGGAGGCAGGGAAGATCTCGCAGAGCAGCGCCACCGCATCTCCGATCTGCATCGTGCGGATCAAGTGCATGATGTCTTCCACCGTCGATTCATGGCGGCGCGAGACAGTCGGGAGTTTACCTGCGAGAGAGAGCGCTTTCATCATCATCGCTTGGCGAATGGCATGCAGCACATGCACATCCAATCGGGCTTCGCGGCGGGCTTCTGGGCTCGGTACGCGATCCATGTGGTCGAGCATGGGGTCGAACTTGCTGAAATCGATGGTGAATGTGTTGGCGATCTTTTCGATCGCCGTACTCGTCTGCCGGTCCTGCAGGAGATAGTAAATCCGGCGATAGGCAAGCGACTCGTCTGGATCATCGGTCGCTTTAGAGAGCGCGACCCAGAAAGTCGGGTCATAGACGCTGGCATAAGCCCGTAAGACAGGGACACTCGTGGCCGAACGGGCCATTGAGGCGAGTTTCATCAAGCCGCGCATTCGCGGCGACTCTTTGATCAGATCGATGACTTGATCGCGTTCCCGGCGCAGCGCCGAACCGATGCCAGCGGCTGTGTTCACCGGCACGCCGAGTTGTTGCAGCGTTGCATTGTGAGAGATGGCACGCAATGACCGGGGCCCCGCAGGACCTGAGCTGCGGCGGCGTTGGCGTGACCCGGCTTTGATCAAGAAATTGGTCGCGAAATCGTTGAGCAAGTGACCGTAGTCGGGGTTGGCGAAGAGGCGCTCATGCCAACGGCGGAGCGCGCGATAGAAGTCCCAAACCAGGTCGGTGCGCTGATAGAAGGGGTCTTCGCTTGTATCATTTGGCGCCGATAAGAGGTGGTCTGCAAAGGCGTCATAGGTCGCGATGGCTAGCGTCTCGTTGGCAAAATGCAGATAGCCATCACCGCCTTGGAAGCTGACTTCGTGGCGCAGGGGCACACCGCGGGCGTTAGACTGCTCTCGCGTCCAGTGGCTGAGTAAGTGATCAAAGCGCTGATCAAAGGTGCCCGGCCAAGCGCCGCGGCCCATCGACTCGCCGTGCGTGTTGAAGATCAGGAGCGACAGGCCTGCATCGGCTTTCGAAACCGCGCGGCTGATCAAATTATGGATACGCTCAATCGCCATGTCAGCTGAGACTTGGCCAATAAATCGCCCGGCATCTGAAAAGCCCAATTGTACAGACAGATATCCCCGATGCTTGAGGTAGGCCATATATTGCGGTTCTTCGAGCAATTGCTCGATGAAACGACCGCCGGTCTCGAGCGCTTCAGGCGTTTCAAACAGAGGCGAGATGTCAAGCTGATGGTCGACCCCGTATTGGCGGGCGAGGTAAAGCGCGCCCATCACGGTCGCGGGGTTCTCACTCTCGGCGATCAGGAAGCGGATCGTCGAATCTGCATCAATGTGCTTCAGCAATTGGGCGCACATCATGAACTGACGGCGCGCCGTGGATTGCTCTAAGAACAAGTCTGCGAAGTTCACCGGATGCGGCTCTTTCACTGACGCGAGCTCAGAGAGCTTCTTGAGGGCGCTGCGGCCGATATCTCGGTTCTCTGTTTCCAAGCCGAGGTCGCGGCTAATCACCGTGCGGATCTGCTCTGCATTTAAACGTAAATGGATCCGCGCCGTGCCGAGTTTCAGTGCATCCACTTTGGTTGCCAGCACGAGAATGTCTTTTGCGAGAGACGCGTCAGCTTCGCGCGAGCCAATCGCGCGCAATTGATCGGTGATCGGTTGCGCTTTGGTCAGCCGGTCAGGTTGCTCTGTGGTGAGCTGGTTTGCGGCGTGCACAAGGTTATCAGGTTTGGTCAGATCAGCGCTGAAGATCTCGGCTTCGGCTTCCGTCAACGTGGCGGCGGCTTCTAGCTGGTCGCTGAGCGTAATTAGGCTCGCTCTCGTTTCGCCATCGGCCCTTTCGATCAATTTCTGCAGATCTTGGACATAACGGCTGAGTTGAACGGCTTTTTCTTGTAGGCGCAACGCGAAGGATTGTGACCAGTGAATATCGGTCCGGCCATCCAAATCGTATCCGACCCACGAAGCGAGCGTCGGAACACTGGGCTGCAGCGTCCGCCATTGATCCGGAAACGCGCGCTCAGCCGCATCGAACACACGGCGGGTATAGTTCTCCATTGCGGTTTGCGCATGCGTAATGGTGTCTTGCGCTTCTTCGTGCTCGCCGAGCAGCGAAATCGATTGTGACCATGCTCGGCCATCCTCTTGGATTGCTGCCTGGAGTGCGTTTGCGCTGGTCGCTGTCATCGTGCTCGCATGCGCCGCGAAGGCGGCACGCACGTCTCGCGATAGCGCAAATGTCGGGTGCGCGGTGAAGACAATCCCGCCCGCCGGGGTTTCCATGGCTGCTCGGAAGCTCTCCCATCCGTCGGACGTGAGCGCGCTTAACCGTGCTGTGACATCCGGACCATCTTCATGTTGACGGCGGAATCGGTCGGCGCGCGCCATGATGAGGTCTGCGTAGACCGATTGCGCCATCCCCTTGAGGTCTGCCAGCGAGAGCTCGCCTGCCTCTAACCCTCTGAAAAGGTCTTGGGCATAAGCGAACACCGAATTGGTGCGGGGATCTGTGGCAATGCGTTCGGCGTGATGGCGTAAGGCCGCGCGGGCATCGGTGAGGCTCGGGGCAGAAGTGTCTAGCGCTGTCATGGCGGTCCTGTAGCGAGATTAATGGGCTTGGACCAGCCCTGATGGCCATGAATTTCGGAATAGGTTCCATACAGGCAAGGTGTGCACATATGGATGGCCGCAGCCGTTTATTGCGTTTCGGCGCTCGGGGTGAAGACTTGATAGGCCGCAACTTTATCGTCGATCGCTTTTTCGCTGACCGCCCAATGGTCGAGATCGCCGCGTGTGGTGAGACCCGCATCGAACGCCAAAGCTGAGATGCGTCCCATCCCGGAAAAGCGGGTCTCTGGCAATTGGTCGACAATAGGATCAGCGAAAGCCTCGTCTGGATCGATAATCGTCCATCCATCTGCCCTTAAGGCATCCACCAGATCCACTGTGAAGCTCGCCGCCAGATCATTTTCATGCAGCAGCAACACTTGAGCCGGGCGGCGATCCAAAACGCGCAGACTGAGCGCATCATAATGCGCCGCCGCGTCGACAACCATAGAGACATAGACCTCGGAAAGCTTCTGCATATCCACCTCATGATCGGCCCGAACGGCGCGGCTCCAAAGCCGATCGAGATGCCAGTCATATGTATCAATCGTGACATAGCCACTGATCAGATCACGCTCAGCGAGCGCGGCACGTAAGGCATCGCGTTTGGTGCCATCCTGGTTCTCTTCACCTTGGCCGCCTTCATCTAAGAATGGAAATTTGAACCAAGGGCGGCGATTTTCGAAGCTGGCAAGTTTCGCTTCAGCGCGGTCAATGTCAGCGATGTACGCATCTGTCGGGGTCCGGCTGGCCCAGGCATGCTGGTCGCTGTGATTGGCAATCCGGTGGCCAGCGGTGGCATAGCTGGCAATACGGGGTTCGCCGTCCGGCAGCTCCATGCCTCTGGTTGTGACGAAAATTGCCACTGGACCGGTTTGAGCTGTCTCGAACTGGTCGAGCATGGCTTTGGTGCGCTCGGCGCCGGTGTATCGCGGGCCGTCCCCAAGCGGCGCGTCATCATAAGACAGCGCAATCCGTTTTGATCCCACGTCCGTGAAGTCTTCCACCGCCTCCGGTTGGCAAGCGACCAGGCCGCACAGAGTCACCGTTAAAACGAGCGCTCTCAACATCTTACCTCCCCGCACCGACGCTACTGCTGCGCCATAAACAATGATCATATCCGTTTACGGGTGGATAATGTCGGCTTATTCGTCGTCGTCAACCAACACGCAAAGGCTGATCACGCTGCTCCGCGGCAGAAGCCTACGTAAAGCTGAAACGATTGGTTTCGTTCTCGCTCTCCACCGTCACTCTTAGGCCGACCGGGCTCTCTTCTTCTAAGAGCCGCGGCATGGCGTCGGATTTGGCCACCGCGATAAAGCGCTGCCCGTCATCCGTGCGGGCGAATATAATCCCGCCGGTCGGGCCGTCTCTGCCATACGTCACTGTATACGTCTCGATTGTCCCGGCCTCAGCGTCGGCTGCAAGCGTGACCTGGGTGTCTGGCTTTGCCATCGGCTCTACCGGAGAGAAACGGTCAGGATTGGCGGTCGACCAAATACCGACCGCTTCCTTCGTCATCCAACCACCATTCGCAAGCACCAATCCAAACTCCCCCTGATGGTCGCGCAGCCACTCCGTCAGGCTCACAATCCCATGCATGGAATAATTGTTCCCGGGACCGCCGAAAAATGGCAAGCCGCCCGTCACAGTGAGGGGCCGAGTCTCCGTTTGGTAATCGATGCCGAGCACCGACATTGAGCTAAAGACGGCGCACGGGAAACAAGAATACAAATCAAAGGCCGCAATGTCGTCCGCGCTTTTGTTCGCTTGAGCCAAAGCCCGCTCAATGGCGACTTTCATCGCCCAAGACCCATCTATGACAGGACGTTCGGAAATATAGTCATCACTCGCTTCGCCGCCGCCGTGAAGGTAGATCCGTTTGTCCGCGGCAATGCCTAATGCGTCGGCCTTTTCGTCAGACATCATAATGAACGCTGCGCCCTGGTTCACAGCGTCTTGTGCGATGTGCCATTTCAGAAAAGGATCCGCGAACGGATAATTGGCTTTGCTGGGCGTCGCGAGGAAGTCTGCATCGAACGATTTGGTGTCAAACTGCGCATGCGGGTGGTCAGCCGCGACAGCGGCAAATCTCGCAAAGAGATCAGACATCTTTCTGCGCCGCTCTGTCCGCGTTTGGTCCTCACGTGCGGCCATCGCGTTTTCGAACAAAGCATAGAAATAAGCGGGGGCGACGATGCCGTGTTTGATCTCGGGACGGGACAAGAGCATTTCGCCCATGCCGCGATCCTCGACCTCCAGGTCATCGCTATCGGCCCAACTGATGTCGACGCCATGCTTGCGCGCTGCTTTTGAAGCTTTGTTGGCTTCAGAGCCCGTCACCAAGGCACACTCGATCTCACCTGCGTGAATGCGGTTCGCCATTTCATTGGCGAGCTGTTGCGGGCTTTGTCCACCAACCGCAGCATAGATGGCGCGCTCAGGTTTGGCGCCGATATCGCGGGCGATGGTGCCTGGCAGATTGGTATTATGACCGTGTGGATGGCGATCTCCCGGGACGCTGTCTTCAAAAATTCTGACGACAGTAATCGTATCAATCTCGCTTGCGGCGATACCAGCATTCTCCAGCGCGATCTGGCTAGCTGAAACGCAAAGGCTATGCGGCGAGGGCGCGCCGTCTGCACCTGACGTCCCATCCCAATGGTTGGTGACTTGTCCAACCCCAACGAGTACGGGTATTGCGCCTTTAGGCATCGCTTTTCTCCCAGTCTGAATTCTGCCGAAGGGTTATCGCGTCAGGGTCAAGGTTCAATCCTTGCCGTGGCGGCAGCGCTCCTAGGGTCAATCGCCGATACGTTCATACAAAGCGATCTGCATCTCACTCTCAGCGCTGATGGGGGCGCGGTGCCAGTTGCCCCAGCGCTCAACCAAGTGCAGACCGGCCCGCTCCGCCATCAAGTCCATCTCGGATGGCCAAACATAGCGCATCGGCAGCGGGTGCAGCGTCGTTCCATCCTCGGAAATGCGAATGCGCTGATAGTCCAAACGCTGGCGCACCGGATCATGTTTGACCGCTTCGAGCCAAACTTTGTCGAAGCTAACATGTTTGGTCCGCACCGCTTGATTGTTCTCGAAGGTTTCACGGTTCGGCATGAACGCTTCGACTAAGAATTTTCCGCCGGGATTGAGATGTTTGGAGACCTGACAAAAGCACTGCATTTGGTCGGCTTGGGTCGTCAGATTGTAGAGTGTGTTGAACACTAAGAACGCGAAATCGAATTGGTCATCGACGTCGAAACGCGCCATATCAGCGACCCACGTGTTGAGCTCGGCGCCGCCCGGCTTCTCTCGCAATTTTTCGAGCATGTGAGGGGAGGCATCAAATCCAGAAACGTCATGACCCCGTTCTGACAGAGGCAGGGCGATACGACCCGTCCCAATCGCGAGTTCAAGAATGCGGCCCTCTCCTGCGAGGGTGCTGACCAGATCGACGCAAGCCTCTGTTGTTCCTGGATTATGGAGGGCGTCATACTCGTCGGCATAATGTTCACCGAACGTGGATGGCCCAAACCCCCGCATCAGACGAGCGCGGCTTCCGTCCGGTCTTCGACCATCTCTTGGGTGACGTCTGGTGCAAGCTCAACGGTTTTGAGGCCCCCTTCGACCACGTCAAACACGCCAAGGTCGGTGATGATCCGATCGACCACGCCCTTGCCCGTGAGCGGCAAGGTGCATTCTTTGAGGAGCTTTGCGGCGCCTTTCTTATTATTGTGGTCGGTGATGACGACGACGCGGCCGACGCCCGCGACGAGGTCCATCGCGCCGCCCATGCCTTTGACCAGTTTGCCAGGGATCATCCAATTGGCGAGATCGCCATTCTCTGCGACTTCCATCGCGCCAAGGATAGCCATTGCGATCTTACCGCCGCGGATCATGCCAAAACTGGTGGCGCTATCGAAATAGGCTGTGTTCGGTAGCTCCGTGATGGTCTGTTTACCGGCATTGATCAGGTCAGGGTCTTCATCGCCTTCAAACGGGAATGGGCCCATGCCGAGCATGCCATTCTCAGATTGTAGGGTAACGGTCATCCCGTCAGGGATGTGATTCGCGACTAAGGTCGGAATGCCGATGCCAAGATTGACATACATGCCGTCTTCTAACTCTTGTGCGGCGCGGGCGGCCATTTGATTTCTGTCCCAGGGCATTAGGCTCTCTCCCTTACCGTGCGCTGCTCGATGCGTTTTTCGAACTCGCCTTGCACAAGGCGGTGCACGTAAATCCCCGGAATATGGATCGCATCTGGATCTAGCGCGCCGGGCTCTACGATCTCTTCGACTTCCATCACACAGACTTTGCCACATGTGGCGGCCGGCTGATTGAAGTTTCGCGCCGTCTTGCGGAAGATCGCATTACCGGTCGTGTCGGCCTTCCACGCTTTAACGATAGCGAGGTCGGCGAAGATCCCTTCCTCCATAATATAGGTCTCGCCATTAAAGTCCTTGTGGTCTTTGCCCTCCGCGATGACCGTGCCAACGCCCGTCTTCGTATAGAAGCCTGGTATGCCTGCGCCGCCGGCCCGCATGCGTTCGGCGAGCGTGCCTTGCGGATTGAACTCGAGTTCCAGTTCGCCGGAGAGATATTGCTGCATGAAAAGATCATTCTCGCCGACATAAGACGAGCACATCTTTTTGATCTGCTTGGTTTCCAGAAGCAAACCTAAGCCGAAATCGTCGACCCCGGCATTGTTGGAATAGACGGTCAGGTCCTTCGTCCCGGCGGCGCGAATGGCCGCGATGGAGAGTTCGGGGATACCGCATAGGCCAAATCCGCCGGCAGCGATTTTCATGCCGTCGAACAAGACACCTTCAAGCGCTGCAGCGGCACTATCATAGACTTTGCTCATGACCTCTCGTTACGAAGGGATAGTTGCAAAGACAAGGGTTCAATCCGCTCAATCCGCTGAGGGGAGTGTCCCTTTTCGCTCAGCCACTCTCTGCCGGGTCATTCTGCTCGAGTCGATCAAGATATTCGCGCAACATCGCGACGCGTCGCGGCCGGAATGAGCGCTCTGTGACGGTCATCTCTCGGATGCGGTCAATTCGGAAGGAGCGATAGTCTTCACGCAGTTCGCACCACGCCATGACCACCAAAGATCGATCAAAAAACACAATGGCGAGCGGTTGCACCGTGCGGATGGTGCGACGTTCTTCTGCATCCGTATAATCGAGCTCAATCACCTGCTCGTTGCGCGTGGCATGCCGCAGCTGTTCGATATCAATACGGATCTCGGGGCGGCAATAAAAGCGCTTGGCATAGAGAACGGCGTGTTCAAACTCGGCCCGCATCCGCTCTGGCAGCGAGGCCTTTAGTTTAGAGAGCGCGTTTTCAGCCGCTTTGGCGAGCACGGGATCGGCCACTTGGACGACTTCTCGAAGGCCTAAGACCAGGGCTTCCATCTCATCGCGACTGAACATCATGGGCGGCAGGGCAGGGTCTTCCTGCAGCGTGTAGCCATATCCCGCCTCGCCATCGATCAGCGCGCCAGAGCGGCGCAAGGATTCGATATCGCGATAGATGGTGCGCAGAGAGACCCCGAGTTCTTCACTCAACGCATGCGCTTTCACCGGCGGCGGAAACGTCCGAAGACATTGCATCAATTGCAGCAGGCGATCGCTCTTAGCCATGTCCGGACCATATTCAAACACTAGTGACAAAAAGTGACAGGAGCATCGTGCTAGGCCGCTGTCAACGAAAGGACACCGCCTTGATGATTAAACTTTTGCTTTACCCGCCCGCCTTCGGAGAACCCACGGCTAGTCCGTTTTGTATGAAGACCTTGTGCATGATGGAGGCGGCCAACCTGCCTTATGAGATTATTGAAACCCCTGATCCTCGCAAGGCCCCAAAAGCTAAACTACCCGTTATCGAAGTAGACGGAAAAGTGATTGCCGATAGCGATGTGATCCGCGGCTATATCGAGGAGGCTGCCGATTTCGACTTCGACGAAGGCCTGAACGAACGCGACCGTGCGATTTCCAGATCTGTCATTCGAATGGTCGAAGAGCATGTCTATTTTGCGATTGTTGCCGATCGCTGGGGCGAAGATGACAATTGGGTTCACGTCCGTGAGGTGTTCTTTGGTCAGATCCCAGCACTTGTTCGGGGTGTGGTGACTAGCTTCATTCGCAAGCAAGCGCTCCGCAATCTGGAAGGGCAGGGCATTGGCCGACTGACCCGTGAAGAACGTTTTGATCGCGTAAGGCGCGATATTATCGCCTTACGAGAGATTCTCGGCGATCAAGATTTTCTATTTGGGGATCGGCCGACCGCGGCTGATTACAGCGTCGTGCCAATGTTACGGGCTTCAATTGTGACACCTATTGAGAAGGAACTCACGAAATTCATCAAAAACGACGCAAAACTAATGGCTTACGTGACGCGCGTCACGGACAGGTGTTATCCACAAGGCCTTAAGTAGCGAAACGGGTGGGCGCCCTTCTTCGTTGCACGCGAAACTCTCCATCAAGCGCCCGCTCTTTCCTCCTATAAGGACGGTCTTCGCAGGGACCGTCCTTTTTTGTTGCGCGAATTTCAGTGAAATTTGAGCGGTTTGTCGCGAGTATTTTAATCTCTTTACTCTATCCGAGCGTCTCAAGTCGGGGGGAGTTCAGCGATGACGACGTTTGGGAAAAAGCCAGCAAATACAGGGTTTGGAAAGCGTAAGCCTGTGCGCGGCGCGACGCCGGGGCGCGGCAAGTCGCGCGCAAAAGACGCGCTCTCGGCCGAAGCCATGGCCTTTTTGGATCTTGAGCGAAATCGCAAAGAGAAACCAGCTTATGCTGGGGAGACGACAACCGGACGCACCGATGTGGTTGGAGGTAAGCCCATATTTGGGCGACGATTCATCGCCTTTCTCATTGATACGCTGCTGATTTCGGTCCCATTCTTCATGATCATGTTCCCCTCGCTTTGGGCGGAGCTTGAGGCCAATGCAGCGCTCGCGAACATTGATCCTGATCGGTATGACTTACAAGTGCAGCTCATGGTCATCAAATGGGGGCTCATGCATGGGATGATCCGTGCCATCTATTCTATCTCAATGGAGAATTGGAAGGCAGCGACCGTTGGAAAAATGGTGATGGGAATTGTTGTGGCCAACAATGATGGCGGCAAAGCGAGCCTACTTTCGATTATTCTGCGCAACACGATTGGGCGCGTGATCACGAATATCATCCCCCTGTACATCGGTTATTGGATTGCGCTCTCGAACGAAAAGCGCAAATGCGTGCACGACTTCGTGGGAGGGTCAACGGTGCGGCAGAAGGTTGCTCAGCCGCAAGATGTTTCAGCGATTTTCGCTTAAGCGTTTTGTGTGAAGAGAAACAAAAAAGGGCGGCTCGAACGAGCCGCCCTTTTCTGTTCTTTCGGACCGTGCCAGCCGCTGCCGCGGCCTTCTAGCCCTAAAATCGATCCACCGGATCGATTTTTCGCCGGAGGCGACTGGGCTAGAAGCCCATACCACCCATGTCTGGCATGCCGCCGCCGCCTGGCATAGCAGGCGCTTCAGCTTTAGGCGCTTCGGCGATACCAGCTTCGGTGGTGATCAGAAGACCAGCAACAGAGGCCGCATTCTGAAGCGCAGAGCGAACCACTTTCGCAGGGTCGATAACGCCCATGTCGATCAGGTTGCCATACTCTTCAGTCTGAGCGTTAAAGCCGTAGCCTTTGCCTTCGCCGTTGCGGATCGTGTTGACGACGACAGAACCTTCGACACCAGCATTCTCAGAGATCTGGCGCACAGGCGCTTCCAGAGCTTTGCGAACGATGTCGATACCAGCTTGCTCGTCATCATTGTCGCCGGTGACGTCAATGTTGCCAGCCGCTGCGAGCAGGGCAGTACCGCCGCCTGCCAGGATGCCTTCTTCAACCGCAGCGCGGGTTGCGTTCAGGGCGTCATCGACGCGGTCTTTACGCTCTTTCACTTCGATCTCTGTGGCGCCGCCAACTTTGATCACAGCAACACCGCCAGCCAGTTTCGCGAGACGCTCTTGCAGCTTCTCACGGTCATAATCAGAAGACGTGTCTTCGATTTGCTTACGGATCTGGCCAACGCGCGCTTCGATGTCGGCTTTGGTGCCAACACCATCTACGATGGTTGTGTCATCTTTAGAGATGTTCACGCGCTTCGCGGTGCCGAGCATGTCGAGGGCAACGTTTTCCAGCTTGATGCCGAGATCTTCAGAGATCACTTGGCCGCCGGTCAGGATCGCAATGTCCTGCAGCATGGCTTTACGACGATCGCCAAAGCCTGGTGCCTTTACAGCAGCGATTTTCAGACCGCCGCGCAGTTTGTTGACAACCAGAGTGGCCAGCGCTTCGCCGTCGACATCTTCTGCGATGATCAGTAGCGGACGCTGAGACTGAACAACAGATTCCAGGATTGGCAGCATTGGCTGTAGCGAAGACAGTTTCTTCTCGTGCAGCAGGATGAATGGATCATCGAGCTCAGCCGTCATTTTGTCTGCATTGGTGACGAAGTAAGGTGACAGGTAACCGCGGTCGAACTGCATACCTTCAACAACGTCGAGCTCAGTCTCGAGAGACTTGGCTTCTTCAACAGTGATGACGCCTTCATTGCCGACTTTTTCCATCGCCTGAGCAATCATGTCGCCAATCTCTTTGTCGCCATTGGCAGAAATAGAGCCAACCATTGCGATTTCAGAGTTGTCTTTCACTTTACGTGAGTGATGGGCGAGATCCTTGACGACTTCAGCAGAGGCTTTTTCGATGCCGCGCTTCAGGTCCATTGGGTTCATGCCAGCAGCAACGCGCTTCATGCCTTCGCGAACGATGGCTTGGGCCAGAACGGTCGCCGTCGTGGTGCCGTCACCAGCAACGTCGTTAGCTTTAGAAGCCACTTCGCGTAGCATTTGTGCGCCCATATTTTCGAACTTATCTTCAAGTTCGATTTCTTTTGCGACGGTGACACCGTCTTTCGTGGTGCGCGGCGCGCCGAAAGACTTCTCGATGACAACGTTACGGCCTTTTGGGCCGAGGGTGACTTTTACGGCGTCAGCAAGGGTATCAACACCCGCCAGCATCCGCTCGCGCGCTGTCGCGCCGAAATGTACGTGTTTGGCAGCCATTTTCAGGTACCTTTCAAATTACAAGTTAATACAAAAAAGGCGTGAGAGGGCTTACGCCTCGATCACACCCATGACGTCGCTTTCTTTCATGATCAGCAGGTCTTCACCGTCGATTTTGACTTCGGTGCCGCCCCATTTGCCGAACAGGATTTTGTCGCCTGGCTTAACGTCGAGCGGCACGCGCTCATTGTCGTCACCGATTGCGCCATTGCCGACAGCAAGGACTTCGCCTTCTTGTGGCTTTTCAGCAGCGGTATCTGGAATGATAATGCCGCCAGCGGTTTTGGTGGCTTCTTCAACACGGCGAACCAATACGCGGTCGCCAAGTGGACGGAACTTCATGAGTTATACCCTCTTGTTCGTCAGATTGATGTCTGTCTCGTCAGCAAGATTTGAGCGTTTAGCACTCGCACCTCCTGTCTGCTAACGATGGAGTGCAATTAGGTTCCGCGGGCTCGCACGTCAACAAGCGGACTATGAAATTTTCGAAAAAAAGCACGCCGCTAAAGGAGGGGTTTTGTTGGATTTAGCAGCACTCTTCAAGGTCTGCTGATAAGTCATTGTTTTTGTTTGTTAATTGACAGTTCACCGGCATTTGGCATCGTTTCTGTTGACTTCAAGAACGGAGCGCAGATTTAATGAAAATAGACAGCGATTTTGCAGCGCAAATGAGCGGAAAAGGGGTCTTAACCACTGAAATTCTTTACTATCGGCCTGATTATCGTTCCTTGCTGCAGAGTTTTATCTGGCAAACCATGGATGTTGCGCCGCGGTTTCCACGCTTGGCCCGGTTCTTAGAGCATTGGCGCCACGAGATTGACGCCGTGATCCACTCGATCCGAATTGCCCACGCCGATTGGGTCGGGCCATCGGAAATTCGACCCGTGAACGGCGAGTTCAGGCTGAATTAGCGTCCGAGTTCCTGCTTGAGAAAGGCGTTCTCTTGGCGGAGCGTCTGCAATTCTTCCACAATTGGGCTAAGACTCGCTGAGAGTTCAGCTTCTGTAAAACGCGGCGTGATGAATTGCGGGCAATTCCAATCGAAGGCTTCAATATCCAAGGTGAAGAGCCGCTCGACAGTGCCTTGCCCGGGCATCGCTAACCGCTCGGCAAGCGCAGGATCGCTTTCGGCGTTTTGCACGCGCGCATGCCCCAATAGTTTTAGCCGCGCGCGATTGGGGTAGTCCATCAAAAACAAAGACACGCGTTGATCGGTCTGCAGATTGCCGACCGAGACATATTGCCGATTGCCGCGATAATCCGCAAATCCAAGCTGCGTCGGCGATAACAGTCTTAAGAAACCACGTGGGCCACCGCGATGTTGAATGTAGGGCCAGCCGGTTTCTGAAACCGTGGCCATGTAGAAGCTATCGCGCATGGCAATGAACCCGGCCTCGCGTTCACCAAACGCTTCTGGCGCTGGGCGGGCCGTCATCCCTTCATACATTTCCCGCGATCCATGAGCCGTTTGTTCCGCTTTGACGTGGTCCGTGAACGCGATTTCGCCAAACTGTTTCATGGGCATGCTCCTTTTCAGTTTGGTATGTAGCCACAAATATTGGTCAGAGAACTGATACGTTGGCCATAGGACCTATGCGGGCGTCGCAACAGTGGTC